>CABUNG010000031.1 GCA_902492895.1 uncultured Oscillospiraceae bacterium
CCGGGACACCCTGATTAAGAGTCAGGTGCTCTACCAACTGAGCTAATGGTGCATACCCTGAACTGCTTGAATATCATACACGATATCCCAGGGAATGTCAAGAGCGAATTTCCAACTTTTTCGAATATTTTTTCGCTCTTCCGGGAATGGGTGTACGACAGGCGCTAAGACTCCGTGCAGACGCTTGAGGCGCTTCTTCCCCTCGGGCGGGACGAGGACGGAAACTAGTATGGACCGATGCCGCCAAAACTATGCATGGCAGCGAAAAAAACAGCGGGAACGCCCGTCTTGAAGAAACCGTTTTTATAAAGGAAAGGGTAGACATTTCCAGCAAAATAGATTAACATAAAGAGTATGTCATCTCCGGCAGATGAGCCGATACCCGCCGGAGAAAGGAGGCCGCTTGGCATGGAAAAGTGGGATTTGCTGGACGGCGAGGGCCGTCCCCTTGGAAAGACGCTGGTGCGGGGGGATAAGCTCCGCCCGGGACAGTATCATCTGGTGGTCCATATCTGGGTCGAGGACTCCAAAGGCCGCCTGCTTATACAAAAACGCGCCCCGCACCTCAAGCTCATGCCGGATACCTGGGCCGTGACCGGCGGTTCCGCCGTGGCCGGAGAGGACAGCGTGACGGCTGCCGTACGGGAATTGTCCGAAGAATTGGGTGTCCGGGCGAAGCCGGACGATTTCCGGCTGCTCGGCCGGATGCGCCGCCGCAATTCCCTGTGTGATTTGTGGCTGCTCCGGCGGGACGTGCCGCTGTCGAAATTATCCCTGCAGACGGAGGAGGTCGCCGATGCCCGCTGGGTGACCCGCGGCCAGCTGATGGAGATGGTGAAAAACCGCCAGTTCCATCATTACGGCACCCCGTATTTTGACTATCTCTTCCGCTCCCTTGACGGGGATCTGGATATTTTGCCCATAAAGTGAGGAAACGGTAATGAAAACCCTGTATATCAGCGATATGGACGGCACCCTGCTGGCCCCCGGCGCCCGCCTGACTCCCAAAACGGTGGAAATTCTGCAGCGCTTAATGGAAAAGGGCGGCTATTTTACGGCCGCCACCGCCCGCACTCTCATCGGGCTGAACATGCTGGATTTGAGCGGCGTCGACTGGACTGTGCCCTTTGTGCTGGGCAACGGCTCGATGCTGTACGACGTGGTGCGGCGCCGGGTGGTCGAAACGCTCGATATCGCCCCGGAAACCATCCGCCGGATTCTGGACATCTGCGAAAGCTATGGCAAAACGCCGATGCTGTATCAGGTGCACGGCCATGAGGTGCAGGGGGTGACGACGGGCGTGACGTCGGAGGGGGAACGGTCTTTCATGGAGGTCCGCAACGCCCGTTTTCCCGACTGCATCCGGATCGTGCCGGCCTATGAGCCGGAAAACGGCGGGTTTTATTTTTCCATGCAGGACACCCGGGAGAGGATGGACTCGCTGGCCGCGGCCCTTGCGGGGATTCCGGGCATACAGACGGTGGTCTACCGGGACGTCTACATGGAAAACAACTGGTTTATGGAAATTTTCCACGCCGCCGCCGGAAAGGACGTCTCGATGAAAGCCCTCAAAGACCGGCTCGGCGCCGACCGGGTGGTGGCGTTCGGGGACAATCTCAACGACCTGCCCATGCTGCGGGCGGCGGATGTGGCCTGTGTGGTGGCCAACGGCCTGCCGGAAGTCAAAGCCCAGGCGGACGAGATCGTCGGAGCGAACGATGCGGACGGCGTGGCTCTGGCCATTGCCCGAATGGAGGGATGGACATGCTGACCGATGCGTTGATCCGCCGTTTTGTAAAGAACCGTGCCGATGTGGAGAACGACCGGGTGCGGTATGCCTATGGGCGTCTGGCCGGAGCCTCGGGGCTTGCGGCCAATATGCTGCTTTTCGCGGCGAAGCTCGCCGCCGGCCTTCTGTCGGGCAGCCTCGCGATCGTGGCCGACGCGTTCAACAACCTGTCCGACGCGGGTTCCTCCATCGTGACGCTGGTGGGCTTCAAGCTTTCGTCCGCCCCTCCCGACAAAGAGCATCCTTTCGGCCACGGACGGATGGAATACCTGTCGGCCCTGGCGGTGGCGGCGCTGATCATGGTGGCGGGCTTTGAGCTGGCCAAATCGGCCGTGGACAAAATCCTCCATCCGACGCCCACCGAGGTTACGGTTCTGACCATTGTAATTCTGGCGGTTTCTATTCTCGTCAAGCTCTGGATGGCGCTTTTTTACCGGAAAATCGGCGGTATCATCCATTCCGAGACCCTGAAAGCCGCCTGTGCCGACAGCCGCAACGACGTGCTCTGCACAGGCGTCGTGCTCATCACTTCCCTGATCGGGTGGGGGACGGGCGTGGCGATCGATGGCTATGTCGGCACGGCGGTGGCGCTGTTTGTCATCTGGTCGGGGTTCTCCATCGTGCGGGAGGCCGTGTCCCCCCTGCTCGGGCAGGCGCCCGATCCGGAGCTGGTCCGGAACATCAAGGATATGGTGCTGTCCCACGAGGGCATCGTGGGGGTGCACGACGTGATGGTGCACAATTATGGACCCGGCCGCTGCGTGGTGTCCCTGCATGCGGAGGTGCCCTGCCGGGAGGATATGATGCGCAGCCACGACATGATAGACTGCGTGGAAAAGGAACTGATGGCGAAATTCCGGGTGCTCGCCTGCATCCATATGGATCCAGTCGATACCGAGGACGAGCGGGTGGAGACCCTGCGCCTGATGGTCGAAGCCGTGCTCAAAGACATGGACGACCGTTTGGATCTGCACGATTTCCGGGTGGTGTTCGGCGAAACCCATACCAATCTGATTTTTGATTTGGTGGTCCCTTATGGGTATAAAGAAGACCAGCCGCTCGGGCAGGAGATCGAACGGCGGGTGCAGAAGCTCGATTCCCGGCTGTTTGTCGTGGCTACAGTGGAACACAGCTTTACTTGACAGCGGGGAGGGAGGTTTGCGATGGCGGGATACATCGTATATAACGGCTTCTGGAATCCTTCTGGTCCTCCCGATCCGGTCGAACGGCTGGAACGGGCGGCGGCGGAGCGGGGAGAGGCGCTGCGGCCCATCCCCAACACCCGCCTGACAGCGGTTCTGGACGGATCGGTGCAGGTGACGAACGGCCGGGGCGGCCTCCTCTCCGGCGCGGATTTCGCCCTATTCTGGGACAAGGATATCCGGCTGGCGCGGGCGATGGAAGCCTGCGGCGTCCGGCTGTATAACCGGTCGGATGCCGTAGCGCTGTGCGACGACAAAGCGGCGACGCAGCTTTTTTTGTGCCGCGCCGGGATCCCCATGCCGGAATGTCTGGTGGCCCCCATGACCTATGACCGCATGGCGGGGCCTGAGGCGGAATTCTTAAAGGAAGCGGAGCGGCGGCTGGGATATCCCATGGTGGTCAAGGAATGCTTCGGTTCTCTGGGCGGGCAGGTCTATCTGGCCCGGAACGGGGAGGAACTCCGGACGCTCACGTGTGGGATGGGGCCGCGGCCTTTTGTGGTTCAGCGGTTCATCGCGGGCAGCGCCGGCCGGGATGTGCGGATCT
The DNA here is from genome assembly GCA_902492895.1 of uncultured Oscillospiraceae bacterium. Classification (GTDB taxonomy): domain Bacteria; phylum Bacillota; class Clostridia; order Oscillospirales; family Acutalibacteraceae; genus UMGS1623. The sequence goes on from CABUNG010000031.1 coordinate 3,539, forward strand.
ATGTGGTGGGGGATCGGCCGGCTGCGGCGATGGAGCGCCGGTCAGAAACCGATTTTCGGGCCAATATCGGCAGCGGCGGTCATGCCCGGCCGTATACGCCCTCGGAAGAAGAGGCGGCGCTGGCGGTCCGCTGCTGCCGGCTGCTCGGCCTCGATTTCGCCGGAGTGGATCTGCTGCACGGGCCGGACGGCCCTCTTGTCTGCGAAGTCAATTCCAACGCCTTCATGGCGGCGGTCACGGCCTGTACCGGAGTGGATGTGGCCGGCCGGATTGTGGAGCATGTTTTCGCCCGGGAAGCCGGACGCGGAACGGCTCCGGATGCCTAAACCGCTTCTCTTCTGTACAGCTGAAGGGAAAAGCAGCGGGCCAAAAGAGACATTCCCCGAGGCCCCCCGGCCTCTCGGCTGAGGCAATCGATCCCAAACGCATCGGGCTTCAGAAGACTGGGGTGAGGGTGTCCTCGCGGGAGGCGCTTTACAGCCGGATGTCCGAAGGCGGTATAAAGCGCGCGCATATGCATACAATAACGATGAGATTTGGAAAGGGGCGATCACATGAAGGATCATCACCGGTTTTATCTGTGCAAGAAGGACGGCACGCTTTTGGGCGTCATCCATGACGGCGGGGGAGAATTGCTGTGCTGCGGCCAGCCGATGCAGGAGCTTGTGGCGAACACATCGGAAGGGGCGCAGGAAAAGCACCTGCCGGTCGTCAAACGGGAGGGCGACGAAATTGTGGTGGATGTGGGCAGCGTGCCGCATCCGATGTCGGAAGAGCACAGCATCAATTGGGTATACCTGCTTACAACCAAAGGCGGCCAGCGCAAAAATCTGCCGTTTGACGGTCAGCCGATCGCCCGTTTCCGTATCACGGACGACGATGAACCGGTGTCCGTCTATGCGTACTGCAACCTGCACGGCCTGTGGAAGACCGATTTCTAATCGAATAGCGGAAACCGGGGGTTCGGAAAGACCAGATCTTTCCGAACCCCCGGTTTCTTTGTGTCCGGACGCTCTCATGGGGGCGGGACAGGTCGAAAATTGCGGTGTAAACGGCGGGACAAGGGCGTAAAAACGCTGGTCAAAATGCCGGATTTCCGCTCCGGAACATGTGCCGCGGAAAGGGTGCGTGTCCAAATTCGTGCTTTTGACAAAACTCGGCAGGCTTGTACCACTTTTAACCACAAACAAAAGACAGCAAATTGAGACACTGAGCACGGCAAATGATGGCACGCTTTTTGTGGCCCATTTCGATTATAATAAAGTCGGGTTGGGGAAATTGTCTTTTAAGTATTTTATTTTTCCGGGAATTATTGTCAATAAGCACCATGATTTTCCGGCGACAGATCGTTCAGCCCTGTAAAAGTTAGAAATTTGTTGTGATATACATATTTCGGATTTTTGACATTCAAATGTCTATATTTGTTGTTTGGAGTGATTGGATTTGTTGAGCAGACGCGGCGTTGTCATTATGCCCGACGAATTTGGACCCTACTGGTTCAAATTATTGGAGGGAACCGATTTGGACCTTTTGGGCATCCATCCGGGTGCCTCGGAAGGGCGCACGGTTTATGAGGTGCTCGAATCGTTTTTGAGTGTCGAAAACCGTCGGGAAATCGAGAGGCTGGAAAACCGCGGGATCACCGTCGAGATGGAGATGCACGCGCTGTCCTGGCTTCTTCCCCGGGAGGCCTTTGCCGCTCATCCGGAATGGTTCCGGATGAACGAAAAGGGGGAGCGGGTCAGCGATTACAATCTGTGCGTGTCCAATCCGGAGGCGCTGGAGGTCATATCGGAGAACGCGGCCAAGCTGGCCAAGCTCTACCGCCCGCGTTCCAACCGCTATTATTTTTGGCTCGACGATGTGGCGGAATCGCAGTGTCATTGCCCGGAGTGCCAGCGGTATTCCGCTGCGGACGCGGCGCTGCTCGTCTATAACGCCATTCTGCGGGGCCTGCGGATGGAAAACCCCGACGCGATGCAGTGCTACCTCGCCTATCATGATACCAACAGCGTCCCCCAAATTGTGAAACCGGACAAGGGGATTTTCCTGGAATTTGCCCCGATGATCCGGGACTTCGACAAGGGTCTTGCCGATCCGACAAGCGAAAAGAACCGCAAGGAAATTGCGCATCTGCCCGAGCTTCTCTCGCTGTTCGGGACGGAAAACGCCCAGGCGCTCGATTATTGGCTGGACAATTCCCTGTTTTCCGGCTGGAAAAAGCCGCCCAAGCCTTTCACGCTCCAGGCCGAAACCCTTGCGAAGGACGCGGCTTATTACGATTCTCTGGGGATCTCCAGCGTGACCTGCTTTGCCTGCTATCTGGGTGAGGATTATTACAACTTGTATGGGAAGCTGCCCGAAATTTCGGAATATGCCCGTATCTTATCCGGAAAGGCGGGCTCTTGAAGACGGTTAGGGGGGAGCGGCATGCTGAAAAGTGGATACAACGGACGGCTGTTTGAATTCGAGACGACGTATTTCGATCATCCGCTCCCGATGGAGTTCGTGAAAGTCTGGCAGATCGGCGAACTCAGCACCGAACCCGGATACGAAATGCCGACCCACCTGCAGGGGTGCCACGAGATCAGCTATGTGGTGTCGGGACAGGGGATCTTTTATACCGACGGCACGGCGCTTCCGGCCAAACAGGGGGACATACACGTCGTGCCGATGGGGAAAACCCACCGGATTGTGGCGGAAAAGAATCAGAATCTGCGTTTTGCTTATATCGGCTTCGAATTCATCGAGGGGTTTGATCAGCGGGATTTGCAGGACATTATGCGGATTTTCGCTAAACCCCCGTCTTACCTGGTGCGGGACACGGGATACGTGCGCACCCTCATTTATATGCTGATCAACGAAATGTACGGCAAACCGGTTTACAACGACATCATGGTCGAGTGCTACATCAAGCAGATCCTGGTACAGACCTACCGGCTGCTGCTGTCCGTCAAACCGAACGTGTTTGTGCCGAAGGAAGGGCAGAAGATGATCGGTCAGTCGGTTTACTCGATCATCCGGTACATCGACAACAATATTTACGAAATCGACTCGGTCAAAAGCATTGCGGAAAATCTGGGCTACAGCCACAGCTATCTCTCCCATCTCTTCAGAGAAAAAATGGGGACGACGCTGCAGGCGTATGTCAGCATGAAAAAAATCGAAGCGAGTCTCGATCTGCTCAAGTATAAGAAATCTTCGATCACCCAGATTGCGTCCTCTCTCAACTATGAGTCGGCCCAGTCGTTCGGCAAGGTGTTCAAAAAGATCATGGGATGCTCGCCGACCGAGTATCAGCGGCGATACGAGTCTTCACAACCCTCTGAGAAATAGGAAAGGCGGCGAAGTACGTTGAAGTCTTCCCAAACTATGACGAAACGCTTGTGCAGCGGCCTTTTGGCCCTGCTGCTTCTCATCCCGGGAAGCCTGCTCGCATCCGGGGAAGAATCCGGCCATGCGGGGACGGGGGCCGCCGCGTCTTCCGATACGGGGACCCAGGGAGAATATTTCCAATATCTGAACAAAAGCGGTGCCTCGGCTTATGCGGGGGAGGATCTCCCTCTGCCGCTCGAGCAGGCCGCGCTGACCGGTGCGGTTTCCCGGGAGACCTATCTGAATAAGGACGCCCTGAAATTCGGGGAAGGCGGAACCGCTTCCTGGACGGTGACGGTCCCGCAGGATGGACTCTATTGTATCTCTTTAGCCTATGTCAATCAGACGGGCAACCGGAAAGACGCCGAAATCGGGTTTCTGGTGGACGGCGAGCACCCCTATTCCCAGAGCGAGGCCGTGTCCCTCGGCCGGATCTGGAAAGATGCCACCGGCATTCTGCAGGATCGGCGGGGCAACGATCTGATTCCGAAGCAGGAAGAAGTCGCCGATTGGACCGACTTTCAGCTCAAGGATCAGTCCCTCTTCACCAATACGCCCCTGCAGGTGTTTCTGACGGCGGGGGAGCACACCTTCGCGATCCGCGGCGGGGAAGACGGCGTGTATCTAAAGGATATCCGCCTGACGGGAACGACGGCTGTCCGGACGGTCGGGCAGGCGGCCGCCGACTATGCGGAAGAGGGCCTTGCCCCCGGCAAAATCGGCGGGGACGGGTATCTCAAGGTGCAGGCCGAGACGACCTTCCGCAAATCCAGCCAGTCGATCTATCCGCTCTATGACCGCACCAGCCCCGCGACGGAACCGTATCACGTATCCAAAATCCGCCGCAACGTGATCGGGCAGGACAGCTGGTCCGCCCCGGGACAATGGATTTCGTATAACATAAAGGACATTCCGGAGGATGGCCTTTATTACATAACGCTGAAATACCGTCAGAATCTCCAGACGGGTCAGTCCTCGTTCCGCAGCCTGTATATCAACGGCAGCATTCCCAGCACCGCCTATGAAAACGTGGCGTTTCCGTACGGCGTCAACTGGGATACCATGACCATCGTCGACGATCAGGGGGAACCCTGTCCCGTTTTCCTGAGAAAGGGAGACAATGAGATCCGCATGGAAGTCACGATGGGGAAGTGGGCGGAGGTCCTGCAGGCGGTCGAGGAAATCAACCGCGAAATGAACAGCCTCTACATCGAAATGGTGATGATCACCGGCACCACCCCCGACAAATACAGGGATTACTATCTCGAAAAGGAAATTCCCGGCCTGATCGATTCCCTGACCTCTCTGCGGGACCGCCTTTCCAGCGCGGCCGACCGGTATGACGAGCTCAACGGCAGCAAATCGACGCAGTCCGAGACCATCCGCCGCGCGGCCGATCAGCTGAGCAGCATGCTGAAAAAACCGGCTTCCATTCCGCAGCGGATCACCAATTTCCGCGATACCATCAGTTCCCTCTCGTCTTGGGTATACGGCAGTCTCGAACAGCCGCTGGAACTGGATTATATCCTGATCCACGAAAAAGACGCCGATCTGCCGTCGCCGAAATCGTCCCTGTGGGCCAGTCTCAAGCATCTGGTCGGATCGTTTATCGCGTCCTTTACCGAGGACTACAACAGCGTCGGGGACCATTCGGAGAGCCGGGACGCCATTACGGTCTGGATGAATTCCGGCCGTGACCAGGTGCAGATCCTCAAGGATCTGATCACCGACGAATTTACCCAGAAGACGGGAATTCCGGTCAATCTCAGCCTGGTACAGGCCGGGTTCATCGAGGCGACCCTGGCGGGGTCGGGCCCTGACGTCGCCATCGGCATCGCCAGAGGCCAGCCCGTCAACCTCGCCTGCCGCGGCGCCCTGAAAGATCTCAGCGGCTTCGATACCTATGAGAAGGTCATGAGCCGGTTTTCCGATACGGCAGCCGTGCCCTATACCTTTAACGGGGGCGTGTATGCGGTTCCGAACACCCAGGCGTTTTTCATGATGTTCTACCGGACCGACATTCTGGCGAGGCTGGGGCTGAGCATCCCGCAGACCTGGGACGATGTGTACAAGATGATTCCCCGGCTTCAGCAGAACCACATGTCCATCGGCCTGCCCTATACCGTTATTTCGGCTGCCACGGCCGTAGACAACGGCATGGGCGCCAAGGATATGTTTCCGCTGCTGCTGCTGCAGAACGGGGGGACATACTACAGCGACGACGCGACCCATACCAATTTTGACAGCGATGTCGCGATGGACGCGTTCAAAGCCTGGACCGAGTTCTACACCCAATACGGATTCGATCTGGTTTACGATTTCTACACCCGGTTCCGCAACGGCGAATATCCGATCGGCATCGCCTCCTTCGATATGTACAACACCCTGACGGCCGGTGCTCCCGAAATCAGCGGCCAGTGGAAAATGGCCCCGGTTCCGGGCGTCATGCAGGAAAACGGCGAGATCAACCGCGCCGCCGGAGGGGCGGGTACCGGCGTGGTGATGTTCAGCAGCGCCAAGGATCCGGAATCCTGCTGGGATTTCATCGACTGGTGGACCACGGAGGACGTCCAATATGCGTTCTCCACCAACGTCGAAAATATCCTCGGCCCCGGCGGCCGCCATATCACGGCGAATCTCGCGGCGTTCGAGCGCCTTCCCTGGACCAAGGAGGAGAACGCGGCGCTTAGCACACAGCGGCAGTATATCGAGGAGATTCCGGAAATTCCCGGAAGCTATTTCGTCTCCCGCTGCCTGGACAACGCGTTCCGTTCGGTTCTGTACGACAGCAAAAACCCCAGAGAGGCTTTTGAACGGGAAAACGACAACATCAACCGCGAAATCGCCCGCAAGCGCAACGAGCTTGGGCTGCAGTAGACGGGAGGAGGCTACCCTGTGAAAAAAGAAAAAACCGCCGGTGTGGCCCGGGCCGGTTCCGGTGCTGCCGCGGGCCTGCGGCGCCGGGATGAGCACAGCCTGGGCAACCGCATGCGGAAATACAAAGAGAGCTATTTTCTGATGCTGCCGTTCATGGTGCTGTTCGTGCTCTTCACCGTGATCCCGGTTCTCGCGTCGGTGGGACTCAGCTTCACGAACTTCAATATGCTGCAGATGCCCCGTTTTGTAGGATTTCAGAACTATGAACGGATGCTGCTCGACGACCCGATTTTCTTTACCGTGCTCAAAAACACCCTGGTGTTCGCGTTCCTGACCGGTCCTCTGGGCTATATCCTATCCTTTCTCTTCGCCTGGCTCATCAATGAGACCGGCCGGAGAATGCGGACGTTCCTGACGCTGATCTTCTATCTGCCGGTTCTGTCCGGCAACGTGTATTTCATCTGGGCCTTCCTGTTCTCGAGCGATTCCTACGGCATCATCAACGGCCTGCTGATGTCCATGAACATCATTCAGGAACCGGTGGGCTGGCTGATCAATCAGAACACCATCATGGCGGTGCTCATCGTGGTGCAGCTGTGGATGAGCCTCGGAACCGGCTTCCTGACCTTTGTCGCCGGTTTCCAAGGGATGGACAACAGCCTGTTCGAGGCGGGCGCCATCGACGGCGTGCGCAACCGCTGGCAGGAACTCGCGTATATCACGGTTCCCTCCATGGCGCCGCAGCTGCTGTTCAGCGCCGTCATGCAGATCGGCGCCTCGTTCGGGGTGAGCACGGTCATCGTATTCCTGGCCGGCTTCCCGACGACGCAGTACAGCGCCGATACCATCGTCACCTATATCATGGACATCGGCACCACCCGGTTTGAAATGGGCTATGCCACCACCATCGCGGTCTTTCTGTTCGCGCTGATGATGGTGACGAATTTCGTTATCACAACCGTGCTCAAACGGTTCAGTACGGATTAAGGGGGGCGGTCTGCATGGCAAAAGGCGTTTTCAAGCGGCAGATCAACCGCTCGATCTGGGGAAACATCCTGGTGTTTCTGTTTCTGCTGCTGTTCGGTATTTTCTTTGTGTTTCCGATCGTGTACGCGATCATCACGGCCTTCAAGCCGCTCAATGAAATTTTCATATTCCCGCCCCGGTTTTTTGTGCGGCATCCCACACTCGACAACTTTATCGAACTCAATCTGATGACGGCGAGTTTCTGGGTGCCGCTCTCCCGCTACATATTCAACAGCCTTTTCATCAGCGCGGCCGGGACCGTCGGGCATCTGATCCTCTCCAGTATGGCGGCCTATCCGTTGGCGAAGCACCCCTTCCCGGGGAACGGCTGGATCAAGCAGGTCATCGTCATGTCTCTGCTCTTTACCGCGAGCGTGACCTATCTGCCGCAGTATGTGGTGCTGGCGCAGCTGCACATGATCAATACCTACTGGGCCCTGATCCTGCCGGCGCTGCAGTCCTCTCTCGGCCTCTATCTGATGATGAACTTCATGTCCACCATCCCGACCGAGATGATTGAAGCCGCCCGGATCGACGGGGCGAACGAGTTTACGATCTATGCCCGGATCGTCATGCCGAACGTTAAGCCCGCCTGGCTGACCCTGATCATTTTTTCCTTCCAGGGTCTGTGGAACAACAACGGCGGGTCGATGATCTTCCAGGAAGAGCTCAAAGTACTGCCGGCCATTCTGTCTCAGGTTACGGCCGGCGGCATCGTGCGGTCGGGCGTCAGCTCGGCGGCGGCGCTGCTGCTCATGCTTCCGCCGGTGCTGATCTTCGTCTTCTCGCAGAAAAATGTCATCCAGACCATGAGCACATCCGGTCTGAAATAAAAGCCTGCCCAAAAGGCGGAAAGGGCGTGAATGGCCACAATGAAAAGAAGATGTGGAAAAGCGGGCAGGCTTTTGGCCCTGACGGCACTCCTGCTGACCATGCTGCCGACAGCCTCTCTGGCCGCAGAGGGGACGTCGCCCCAATATACCTATGATTATTGGGAACAGGCGGTTCCCACTTCGCCAGCCTACTTGGCGGGCGGGGTATACTTCGGCGCGGATATCGGCGTGGATGCGCTGAACAAGCCGTCGGACTTGTTTGTTGCGGACGACGGAAACGTGTATGTGCTGGATGCGGGGAACAGCCGGATCGTGGTGCTGCATCCGGATATGACCCTCGACCGGGTGGTCACCCCGACCCGGGAAGACGGCTCACCTCTGGTATTCCAGGAGGCGGAAGGCCTGTTTGTCGCATCCGACGGCCGGATCATGGTGGCCGATAAAAAGGGCATGATGGTTTACATCTGCGATGCGCAGGGGCGTCTGATCCGGTCGATCGGCACGCCCACATCCAATGTGGTGCAGGAGGGCTTCGAATTCCTGCCCACCAAAGTGCTTGAGGATTCCGCGGGTGTCCTGTATGTTCTCTCGTCCGGCTGCTACAACGGCGCGCTGCAGTTCGATACCGACGGCAGCTTCATGGGTTTTTACGGGAGTGAAAAGGTCACCCTGACAGCAAAAGTCCTGATGAACTATTTTTGGAAAAACGTCCTCACCGAAACCCAGGCGGGGAATCTGGCGCGGACTCTGCCGGTGGAATTTGTCAGCTTCTGCATCGATCAGAAGGATTTTATCTATACGATCCGCCGCGGCAACGATGTGAAATCCGGACAGGTGCGCAAGCTCAACGCCAAAGGCGCCAACGTCATTCCCGACGAGGTGTTCGGCGACCGCGTCGACGATCCCATGCTGACCGACATCGTCGTGGACGACGAGGGGTTTATCAGCATCCTCGACGCGAGCAGCGGCCGGGTGTTTCAGTATGATCAGGAGAGCAACCTGCTCTTCGCCTTTGGCGGAAAGGGCAATCAGGCCGGATGCTTCGCTTCAGCCGCGGCGCTCGAATCCATCGGAGACCGGCTGCTGGTGCTCGACCGGGAACGGGGATCCATCACGGTTTTTGATCCGACCGCCTTCGCGCGCAATATCCGCAAAGGGTCTCTGCTTTACAGCGACGGCCGGTACCAGGAGGCCATGGAGCCCTGGAAAGAGGTTCTGGCCAGCGATTACCACTATGAGCTCGCCAACCTGGGGCTGGGAAAAGCTTACGAGGGTCTGGGAGACTATCGGCAGGCCATGACCTACTTCAAGCTCGGCAACGACCGGGAGCTCTATTCCGGGGCGTTCCGGGAATACCGGAGCGATCTGCTTCGCAACTATTTTGCCTTGTTTATGGTGCTGGTGGTGGCCGCCATCGTCGTCCCCGTCGTGCTGATCAGCCGGAAGAAAAAAGGAGAGGTGTACGCCGGCGGCCGTCCCAAACGGAAATATCCGCTGTACTGCATGTTCCATCCGCTGAACGGCTACACCGATCTCAAAGATGAAAAAAGCGGCTCGTTCTGGCTGTCGAACGGCGTTCTGCTTGCGTTCCTGGTGGTATCCGTCCTCATCCGGCAGGTCACCGGGTTTACCTTCAATGAAAACCGCACCGATCAGTTCAATCTGATGGTTACGATCTGCTCCACGATCGGCATTTTCATTGCCTTTATCCTGTGCAACTGGGCCATCACCACCATCATGGACGGCAAGGGCCGGTTTTTGGAGATCTGGACCTTCTGCGCCTACGCGCTGATGCCGTATATCCTCGGCATGACGGTCGTCGTGATCCTCAGCAATGTCCTCACCGGGGACGAAGGCGCTTTCTATGAAATGGCGCGGTGGCTGGTTCTCATCTGGACCGGGTTCTCCATGTTCATCGCGATCAAAGAGGTGCATCAGTTCTCGGTCCGGAAAACCGTCGCCACATTGCTTCTGACCTTTATGGGGATGGTGATCGTGGTCATCATCGTGGCGATCCTGTACAGCGTGTTCGGTCAATTCGTCGGGTTCCTGGCTACACTCGGAACCGAAATCACCCTGCGGTAGAAAGGGGGAATCCGCATGACAGACAAATCGATTCGTTCGGCACTGCACCGCTTCGTCCGCGGCGGACTCGTGCTGCTTTTGGCGGCTGCGCTGGCGCTGGTTCCCCTGGTTTCGGCCGAACCCGCTGCCGGCGGCGCCGGAGAGAGCGGGAAGGGGGAGGCGTTCCCCGACGTGGGGGAAGGCTACGTGGTAGCGGCTTCCAACAGCCGGCTGGAACTGCGGGTCAACGAAAAGGAAACCTGGTTCCAGGTGGCGGAGAAATCCGGCCGTGTCTGGAACAGCACACCGGAAAACTACAAGGAGGACGAGATCGCGCAAAACGTGGCGAAACTCGGCATGGCGTCGCTTATTCAGATCAGCTACGCCGATTCCCTGGGCAATATCAACCCCCTCAACAGCAAAACCGCCAGCGTCGACAAGGGCGGGGCGTCGGTCACCCGCATCGGCGACGGATTCCGGGTGGAATTCCAATTTGAGCGGGAGGGCTTTTTCATCCCGCTGGAGGTCCATCTGCGGGACGACGGCGTGGAACTGTCCCTGATGACCGGGGAGATCCGGGAAACCAACGAGAAATACCGCCTGACCCGGGTGGCGGTCGCGCCGTATTTTGGTGCGGCGGATGCCGCGGCGGAAGGGTATCTCTTCGTTCCGGACGGTTCGGGCGCGCTCATCGAGCTCAACCGCGGCAACGGATACGTCGAGGATTACAGCCAGTATGTCTACGGACGGGATGCCGCCACGACCCGGCTGGAGGCCGGAGAGGTCACGAAGGATGTCCGGATGCCCGTGTTCGGCCTCAAGGATTCTGGGCACGGATTCCTCGGCATCATCACCGAGGGAGAAGCCCGGGCGACCATCAACGCGGCCGTCAACGGCAAGCGGTGTTCTTACAACAATGTCTATGCCGAATTCATTTACCGCGACTACGACATGGTGCTGGTGGAAAAGAAAAACCAGACGGTCCGCATCTTTGAGCAGACGCCGGTCAAGGCGGCGCAGATGTCGGTCCGGTATACCTTCCTGGAGGGGGCGGACGCCACCTATACCGGTATGGCCGCAGCCTATCGGGACTACCTCCTGGAGCAGGGGCTGAAACCCAAAACCACGGCCGGAGAGGCGCCGCTGGTGGTGGAATTGCTCGGCGGCGTCATGGCGAAGGAATACATCCTGGGATTCCCGATCACACGGGTGGTGCCGCTGACCAGTTACGATAACGCGGCCGCCATCCTGACCGAGCTCGGGGAAAATGGGGTCGATCAGCTGCTGATCGATTATCAGTACTGGAATAAGGACGGCACCGGCAGCGCCATCCAGACCGAGCTCAAAGCCGAAGGGCGTCTGGGCGGCCAGGGCAAACTGGAGCGGTTTAAGGAGCTCTGTGCCTCCACGGGGAGCGATCTGTTCCTCGGTGTCAACGTCAACAATCTCTATAAAAGCCGGTGGGGATATGGCAAAAAGGCGGATGCCGCCTCGTCCATCCAGAAAAATCCGGCGATGCAGTATACCTACAATCTCACGACCCTGCAGGCGAACGTCTCCACACCCAGTTTTCTGCTGACTCCGAACAAGGTGCTGGCTGCCTGTGAAAAGCTGGCCGCCGCCAAAGGATCCGGCTTCACCGGCCTGTCGACTCATACGCTGGCCGAACTGCTCTATTCCGATTTCGGCAGCAAGGGTATGGCACGGGATGCCGCGCAGGCGGTATGGACCGAGGCCCTGGCCGCTCTGGCGAAGAAAGGGGACCTGCTGGTCACGGGCGGAAACGCCTACGCGCTTCCCTATGCGTCGTTTGTGACCGATACCCCGACGACGTCCAGCGCATTTCTCAGCGAGAAGACGGCGGTGCCGTTTTACCAGATCGTCCTGCACGGCGTTCTGCCCCTGTCCGGGGAGGCCGCCAATGACCAGAGCGATCCGCAGAGCGCCTTTCTCTTTGCTCTCGAAACCGGCAGCTCGCCCAAGGTCCGCTTCCTGGCGGAAAACGCCGATATCCTGAAGGAGACCGATTACAGCGCGATCATCAGCGCGCGGTATCAGGATTGGATCGGCAGCATGTCGAAAGCCTATCAGGAGATCGCTCCCATCCTGCGGCGCGTATCGGATCAGGTCATCGTCCGGCACGAGATCCTGGAGACGGGCGTCAACCGCACCACCTTCGCCGACGGCACGGTCATCACGGTGAACTATCGTGACCATGCCGTACAGGCGGACGGACAGACGATCGATGCCAAAGGCTATCGGGTGACACGGGAAGGAGGGGAGTCTGTTGTCGGATAAAAAGCAGCGCATGGCCATACCGAAGATGCAGCGCAAACGGGCCTGGTGGGGCCGGCTGTTCATTCTGCCGTGGTTCATCGGTGCCGTGTATTTCTTCGTGGTGCCCATGATCAAAACGACGGTCTGGGCGTTCAGCAAGGTCAGCCTGTCGGGCGGAGCGAACACCTTTGTGGGGTTTGACAACTTCATCAAAGTGTTCACGGAAGACGCGACCTTCCTCCCCAATCTGGCGGGCGCGGTGGGACAGGTGATCTACCAGGTGCCGGTCATCGTGGTGTTCAGCCTGTTCATCGCCATGATCCTGCGGCAGAAGTTCGTCGGACGGACGTTCTGCCGCGCGGTGTTCTTTTTCCCGGTGATCATTGCGTCGGGCGTGGTCATCACCATACTGCGCACCCAGGTGATGATGACGGGATCGGCCACTTCGGAACAGCAGCAGGCGTATATGTTCAGCTTTCCGGCTTTTGACGCGTTGACAGAGGTCCTGGGTCTTCCGCAGGTCATCACCGATTTCGCCAACACAATTGTCAACGGTTTCTTCGACATCACCTGGAAATCCGGCGTGCAGATCATTCTGCTTCTCGCGGCGGTCAACCATATTTCGCCCAGTTCCTATGAAGCGGCGGATATCGAGGGCGCGACCGCCTGGGAGAAGCTGTGGAAAATCACCTTCCCGCTGATTTCGCCCACCATTCTGGTGGTGGTGATCTATTCCATCATCGATTCGTTTACCGACTATGGCAATCAGGTGATGGTGTCCATCAAATCGTACTTTGACAAGGGCAGCTATGAATACAGCGTCACCATTGGACTGATCTATTTCGTCACCATTTTGCTGCTCGTCGGCATCGTGAATTTCGTTATGAGCCGCTTTGTCTACTATGCCACGGAATAACACAGCAAATTTGGACTCTTAACTTGTCAAATGGGGAGCGGCAAACCTGGAGCCAATATTATATAATGCACATAGAAACCGGATTATTGTTTTGGCTTTTTTGTCAGATAAGTTAAAAAGTTCCTTTTATTTTCGGATGCGGGTGAAGGGATTTCACGTTTTCCTACGGTTTCAAAGAAGTTCTCCGCAGCCGCACAATCCGTAGCCAAGCTTTTTCCAATATCGGCCAATTTTTGTGGTTTTCCGCAAACTCGGTACATATTTCAGGGTTCGGTTCGGCATGCAGAAGGGGCGGTGTGCCAATTTTGTCTGCCGTGAAAAAGTTTCCTAAATAGATGGAGATATACATCCGCACGCAACATCTGTCGACCACAATTTTGATGAAAAGGAAGGTAAGGTATGAAAAAAACAGTACGCAGACGCCTCTGGCCCCTATTGACCACCCTGATGATTCTGGTGGGCCTGTGTTCCATCGGTTTCGCCGCTTCGGCCGAGGAACACGTGATCATCAGCATCCACAACACCAGTCCCGGCACCGATATCAACCCGTTCCTGCGCTTTTTTGTCAAGAAGGATAAGTTCGGCTCAGGCGGCCCCTTCACCGTCAAGGTGGACGTCAAAGTGGAGAATTTCAAGCGGATGAGCACCACCGAAGGCCCCAGCTGCTTCCTGAACGTCCTGACGCTTGAGACCAACCAGGGCAAGCAGGAGGGGCAGCAGGTCAGCATTCTGAAGAATACCGACGGCTGGGTCGATATGAAGCGGGCCGACGGCGAGTATGTCACCCTGTCCAATGTGGACAAAGGCTGCCTGATCGACGGCGTCAAGCAAGATTACTATCTGGTCGACTTCGGTATTTATTACCTGAAAGCGGACGTGTATTTCTCCAATTTCCGCGTCGAGAATGCGGCCGGCAAAGTCGTCTATTCCTGGGATACCGATCCTGACCTGCAGGCGCTGATGAATGACGCGGCAGCAAACGGCAAGGACAAGGCGAATCTGCGGGATATCGGCATGATCAATCCGGAACCCTACATCGTGGGCACGGGCTTCGGCAACAACGCCTCTCAGATCTATGTGTACAAGGGCGACGCGGGCGCGGCCACGACGAGCCCGAACGCCACCACGAAAGCGCCTATCTATGAGGATCCCGATGACACCACCGCCCCGGCCGATTCCACGACCACGGCGGATGAAACCACGGCCGATACGACGGAGAATACCGGAAACACGACCGAGTCGACCGGAAGCACTGCCGCCACGACCTCCTCTACTGCGCCGGTTGGCGGTGTTACGACGAGCCCGTCGGACGGTGAAAAAGGCGGCGGACTTGGTGTCGGAGCGATCATCGGCATCGTGGCGGGTGCGGTTGTCGTGCTCGGCGGCGGAACGTTTGGTGTTCTGTTCGCCATGAAGAAGCTTCCCTTCCAGCATGCGGCTGAAGCCGGAGGTACCGCGGGAATGGGACTCGAAGACAGCGATCCGAAGGAATAAACCATTTGCAGCGGGATAAGCAGTTTATCCAAAACTGTACAGAATATGGAAAAGGAGTGTTTGGAAAAATGAGCAAGCATCTGCGCGTTTCCTCCAAGGCCATGCTCGCGGTTTTTGCGTGTCTGGCGCTGTTATGCTCCCTGTTTGTGGTGTCTTTTGTGGCTTTGGCCGGATCGGATGACGAGGGAGCCTATTCTCCTAAACGGTATCTGAAGATTACCTCGACGACGAACGCTCAGCCGCAGCTGCGTCTGGGTACCCCGGCTAGCCAGTATCCGGCAGATAAGGGACCCTATACGGTTACGCTGAAGATGAAGGTTGACAATTTTGCCGGAATCAACGGGAATGCCGGAGCTTTGGAATTCAAAAACTTTGGCAAGGACGGCCCCGCGAATCAAGATGTCGTGATTCCGGCCGGTGTCAAAAGCGGTTATACCGAAGTGAGCACCACTTTCAGTGCGCCGTCGGATCAGGCGGGGCTGCAGTGTTTGGCGTTCGGATTCCTGTATGCATCCGGTGAGATGTATATTGCGGATTTGAAGATTACCGACAAGGACGGCAGCGCGGTCTACGATCTCAACGGAGATACCACGCTGGACGGCATGACGGAGTTCCAAAACACGAACACCTGGTCGTACAGTCTGTATGGAGCTCAGGAAGGGGCGACGTTCAGCGTTTACAATGCTTCGTCCGTGTCTTCCAATCCCTCTTCGAATACTTCCTCTGAATCTTCTTCTGAGTCTTCTTCCGACTCTTCTAACGACTCTTCCGCCGAGTCTTCGGAGGATTCTAAACCTTCGTTCGATCCGGGCACCGATCCGGAGTATGAATTCAACCGCAGCATCACGGTTTCCGGCAAGGGCAATATCAATCCGGTCGTGCGCTTCGGCCTGATGAGCGACGATTATACGGCTGAAAACGGTCCCTATACGCTGGTCGGCAAGATCAAACTGGCCGGATTCGAGGCCCTTGAGGGCGGCACTGCTCAGGCGCTTGTGCATATTTCGTACGACAACGCCGGGGAAATCACCCTTGACGAAGCGCTGTCCATGACTGCCGATACCGACGGCTGGATCGATCTGAAAAAGGCCGACGGCAGTTACATCACGTTCGACAAAATCGACGATATTGCCAACATTATCTTCGGTCTGCTTTACGCGAAGGGAGACCTTTCCGTTGCCGATCTGCGGATTGTGGATAAGGAAAACAACATCGTCTATTCGATGGCGAACGATCCCACTCTCTACGGCAAAACCAACATGAAGAAGATCGCCGGATCCTCTATGTGGTCGTCCGCTGATTATGCCATGACCGACAAGACGATCCCCGCATCGGATTTCATTATCCAGACCAAGGCTACCCCGTACACCCCCAACAAGATCGTCACCATGAAGGTCGATCCAGAGCATCCGGCTGTCAATCCGCTCCTCATTTTGATGAATGCGGATGACAAGAGCCTGATGGACATAGCGCCTCTGACCATTACCGGCAAGATCCGCGTGGACAACATGGGACAGATTGAGAACTCCGACGGCAACACCGCCGCTTTCAATCTCGGCGGCAATGGGTATACCAACACCGACGGATGGGTGTCCATCACCTCCGCCACCGGCGATCCGATGATCGTGCAGTCGACGGATTTGGTTGGCAATCATTTCTCCCTCAACGGCTGGTATGCATCCGGCGACGTCTCTTTGGCCGATGTAAAAATTACCGACAAGGACGGCAATGTGATCTTCGATATGGAGACCGCCGACCTGGGTGCTGACGGTATTTACGACAGCGGTGTGTCTTTTGGACGTATGTGGACGGCGGCGTTCGGCAGCGGCACGGCTAAGTATATGCTCCAGACCAATCCGAATCCTGTTACCCACACGCCGGCCGACTACGCGGTGCCGCTCTTTACAGAGACCGGAAAACCTGCCGGCGGCGACAGCGGCAACAGCTCGGTAGTCAGCACGCCGGATGGTCCCGATACGGGTGTCCAGACGCCGATCCTGTTCTGCGCGGTTCTCGGAGCCGCGGCTCTCAGCGGTATGGCTCTGATCGTTTCCAAAAAATCCAAAAAGCGCGTTTAAACAGTCGACAGGAGCCGGGCCGGCGGGGTTATGCCCGCCGGCCTCCGGCCCCGCTGTCAATCGCACGGGCCCCTGAAGGGCGAGGTGATAAGGGTGACAAAATCCAAAAACGGATCGGCTTCCCTGCAGTCTTTGGTATCGACATACCGGGACAAGAAGCTGTCGATCCACCATACCGCCTCTCGCACAGTGACGGTAATCCTGCGCACCGCTTTTCTGGTGGGCATGTGCTTTGTCATGTTGTATCCCGTTATTTTCATGGTATCCTCCGGTTTTAAAACTCTGCAGGATGTTTACGATCCCACCGTGGTATGGCTGCCGAAGCATTGGACGCTGGAGTCTTTGAAGATCGCGTTCGATGTAATGGACTACACAAACGGTGTGATCAAAACGCTGGTGACGGCGATTCCCAGCGTCCTTCTTCAGCTGGTTTCCGCTCTTCTGGCCGGCTATGGATTTGCCAGGTTCAAGTTTAAAGGACGGGAACTGCTTTTCGGCCTGTTGATTTTTACGATCATCGTGCCGGTCCAGACCTACATCATCCCTCTATTTTCCCTGTTCAAGAATTTTGACTATTTTGGAATCGGATCCCTGATCGGACTGTTTACAGGGAAGGCGGTCACGACAAATCTGCTGAATAATCCCCTTGTCTTTTATCTGCAGGCGGCATTGGGCATGGGAATCCGGTCCGGACTATATATTTTCATGCTGCGCCAGTTTTACCGCGGGTTCCCCACGGAACTGGAAGAAGCGGCCATGATCGACGGCTGCGGGCCTATGCGGACATTTCTGCGCATCATGCTTCCCAACGCAACCTCGATGATTGTGACGGTGATGCTGTTCTCACTGGTGTGGTATTGGAACGATTATTACCTGTCATCGATGTTTTACCAGAGCACCTTCACGGTTTCCGTGAACCTGACCAATTTGAGCTCTCTTTTGAAAACCAGCAACATGGTGACGGGGATCGCCGCCCAGGAGCTGATGTTCATGCGGGAATCCATCCTGGCTTGCGGCTGTCTGATTACGGTGCTGCCGCTGCTGGTACTGTATATCGTTGCACAGCGCTTCTTTACCGAAGGAATCGAGCGCAGTGGTATCGTTGGATAATGGAAAGGTTGGTTATGTTATGAGTAAATGGAGACAGGCATTGATCGCTCTGACGGCAGTATCCATGATCGGCGTCCTGATGGCCGGCTGTTCGGATCAGGGCGGAAAAGACGGAGACGGCAAAGAGGGTCTGGAGGCGGAAAAGGGCAAGAAACTCACCATCATGATCCCCGGCCACAACCCCAACTCCACCGATGAATCCATGTGGCAGAACGCCGTTGTAAAAGATTTCAAGGACAAATATCCCGATGTCACGGTGGAATTTGTCATCGCCGGCTGGGACACCTGGGAAACCAAGGTGCTGGCCAACGCGGCGAGCGAGGATCCCATCGACGTCATCAACGACGGCGCGAACAACAACCCGAAATTCGCGCTCAAAGGCATCACCCAGCCGATTCAGAAATACATCAACATGGACAACCCGAATCTCCACAAGACAACCATGGATTCGGTGTTCAAATACGGCGGGAACTACTATGTCGCGGCTTCGGAAACCAACGTCGCTGTGATCTATTACAACAAGACGATGTTCGAGAACGAGGGCGCGGACGATCTTCAGAAGCTTTACGAGGCGGGGGAGTGGAACTGGGACAACCTGACCCGGATCGCGAAAATGCTGACCGATGAGAAGCAGAAGCGTTTCGGCCTGGCCACCAACTACCCCTACATATTCTTCGGCGCCAACCAGACATCCATGCTGAAGCTGGATGCGGATTCCAAATACAACCTCAACATCAACGCGCCCGAGCTCCGGCGCTCCTTCGAGCTGATTCAGGATGCCTATTACACCTCCAAGTGGAGCGGCTATGACGGGGATCCCTGGCAGACCTTCTACAAGGGCGGCGCAGCCATGCTGATGGATTTCCAGTGGGTCGACGCACAGATCCTGGATGCCAAGGATTTCGGTCTGGCCGACTTTGAATACGGTGTCGTGCCGGTTCCCTTCGGTCCCGACAATGCCGGCAAAGTCTCGCCGATCACGGCGGCCGGCTGGGCGATGGGCAAAGGCTCCGACTGCCCCTATCACGCAGGGAAGCTGATCGACATGCTGGTGGACGGTCAGGCGGCGTTCACGGCCAAGGCGAACGAAAAACTCGATCCCGCCCACGTGGCACTTTATAAGGAGCTCGCGTCGAGGCCCTACTGCACCAACAGCTACGACTCCGCTGTCGGCGGCGCGTTTGAAATCTGCGGCGAGATCGGCGAAGGCAAGAACATCGCTCAGGCAATCGAGGAATACAAGCCGGTTTATCAGAAGATGGTGGACGACGCGAACAGCGCCACGGTCACCTCATCCGAAGGCTGACGCCTCTCCAGAAAGGTGTGACTCTCTTTTGGCTTACTCACAGCCGCGCGCGGATTATACGGAACTGGAGCTGGTCCGGGACGGGATTTGCCGCTGTCAGGCGGTCATCTCCCGGACGGCCGGTGACAAGGTCAAAAAAGCCGCGGACGATTTTTGCTCGCTTCTCGAACGCATGACCGGCGCCCGCTGTTCCGTCCGTACCGACGACGAATCGCTGGAAGGCAATCTGGTTCTCATCGGCCCTTCCAGACTGACGGAAGACATGGGCATTGAGACGCCGACGGGGGCGTTTGAAAACGAGCGGGTGATTCTCCGGCGGGACGGCAACCGGCTGGCGCTGCTCGGCAACGACGACAACCAGTTTAAAGGCACGCAGTTTGCCGTGACCATGCTTTTTGAGCGATTCGGATGCGGCTGGTTCGGCCCCGATCCGCTTTGGCAGGTGATCCCCGAAAAACCGACGCTGACGGTCGGGTATCTCGACATCGATCACACGCCCGCCTTCATCTCGCGCTATAACAATGTGCTCAAGTTCAATCCCGATATCGGGGAACGGTGGTATCTCGGAGGTGTCCGGCGGGTTGCGGGCCATGCGCTGACGGGGCTGGTGCCGCGGGACGAGTATTTTCCGATCCACCCCGAGTGGTTCTGCGAACTCGACGGCCAGCGCAATCCGTACGTCGAGTGGTGGCAGTACTGTTATTCCAACGAGGACCTGATCCATCTGTTTGCGCAGAAGATCATCGAGATTTTTGACGCGGATCCGTCCCTCGACCAATACAGCATTGCGCTCAATGACGGCTGGTACCATGGCTGGTGCGAGTGCGAGGAATGCCGGAAAATGGGAACTTCGAGCGAGGTGGCTGTGCAGTTCGCCAACCGGCTGGCTAGAGAAGTCGGAAAACGCTACCCGCATCATAAGCTGACCTTCCTCGCGTATTTCCCCACCTATCATCCGCCCCGGAAGCCGATGACGGTCGAGCCCAACGTCGAGGTGATGTTCTGCAAGGAAGCCGACATGTTTATGCCGGTCGATAAAGGCCCGGACAACGGCTATCATCAGAAATACACCTTTGAAAAGAGCAAGAATACCTATCCTGTTCCTTGGAAGGAAAACTTCGAAAAATGGAACGAGATGGTGTCTTTCCCCAGCATCGCGATATGGGACTGGTACTGCATCGCCGCCGCCCAGCCCGTCTGGAAAGACGTGCCGTGGGTGCAGGGGGATGTGATCACGCGGAACCACCGGTACTGGCGGGATCACGGCGTCCGGTATATCTATAACGATCAGGGTCCCCTGGATGTTTTTTACGAGGACGATGCGAGTTTCCCGCTGCGCTGGCCGCTTTGGTATGTCAATGCCAGAGGCATGTGGGACAAGGACCTGACAGGATCCGAAATGCTGCTGGACGCCTGCAAAAAGCTGTATGGCGAGGCGGCGGACCTCTTATTTGCCTATTATGCGGCGCTCGCGGACATTGCCGAGCACAACACGGCCAAGACCATCGCCTGGCATCCGCCGGAGCCGCGGGAACTGTATACCCCCGACGCTGTACGGCGTCTCGACCGGCTGATGAGTCAGGTCCGCAGCATGCTCCCGGTGGTGGGAGAGGCCGAAGGCCGCCGTCTCCAGGTGCAGCTGGACCTGTGGGACAAGGCGAAAGACGTGATCGCCACAGGGGAACTCATTGATTAGCCGTATAACATATCCGATGAAAGGGCAGGTGTGACATGACGACAAATTCCATTGTTTGGTGGAAACGCACGGCCGCCGGTCTTCTGGCCATGTTGATGCTGCTCGCTACGGCCGGATGCGGACGCGACGATGACCCGTCTGTGAGCGACGGATCCAGCGAGATAACCGACACGACCGAGCCGACCGGCGACGCTACGGGGGACGGCACCGGTTCCGGGAGCGATCCCACAGGGGATCCCGGAACGAGCGCGGACCCTTCGGGAAGCACGAACGCGCCGACCACCACCCCCGTGCTTTCGGGTGATTTCGATATTGTCAAGGACGGAAAAGCCGTAGCGACCATCGTCATCGGCCAGAACGCTTCCGACAAGGTGCGCGCAGCGGCCGAGGATCTGCAGAGCTATCTGATGAAGATGACGGGAGCCGCTGTCAAAATCGGATTCGATTCCGTCGACCGTACGAACGGGAATTATATCCTGGTCGGGCCGTCGAAGTATACGGATAAGCTCGGCATCAAGCAGCCCACCGGCTACCCGAACAACGAACAGGTGATCCTCAAACGGGTCAACAATTATCTCGTGCTCATGGGCAACGACGATCAGGACTTTATCGGTACGCAGAACGCCGTCACCATGTTCCTGGAAAAACAGGGCTGCGGCTGGTTCGGCCCCGATGAGCTCTGGCAGGTTGTGCCCAGCGTCAAGAACATCAGCGTCGGCAAGCTGGATATTACACATAAACCGAAATTCAACAGCCGCCGCAACAACGTGTACGGAAATTATCAGGAAATCGGACAGCGCTGGTATCTGGGCGGTGCCAATGTCTATCTTGGACACTATCTGCCCCAGTTTGTCAGCCGGGAAATTTATTTCCCCACCCATCCCGAATGGTTCAGCATGATCAACGGCAAGCGGGATCCCTATGCGGATACCTGGTGGCAGTACTGCTATTCCAACAAGGATTTAGCGGCCGAGGTTGCGAAAAAAGTGATCGAGAAGTTCGACAGCAATCCGTCCGTGATGACGATTCCCGTCACCGCCAACGACGGCTGGGAGCTGTTCTGGTGCGAATGCCCGGAATGCAACAAGTATCCGTCCGATACCGATCTGATGATCGAATTCGCCAACCGGGTAGCCCGGGATGTGGCGAAGAAATATCCCGATAAACGGGTATCGATCCTGAGCTACCATTCCACCTGGCATGCGCCGCAGACCTCGATCCAGACGGAGCCGAACGTGGAAATCATGTTCTGCCGGGAAACCAGCATGACCAGCCCGATCGAAAATGGCCTCTATCTGGGCGATAACCGGGATGGGATTACGCACAACACCTATAAGTCCTCCTGGAAGGACAATTTCCTCTCGTATATCAATAAGGCGAAGGTCAAACACGTTTCCATCTGGGAATGGTACTGCGTGGCCGCGGAGCGTGAGAGCTGGAAGGATATTCCGTGGGTCCAGGGAGATGTGGCGATCCGCAACCAGAATTTCTGGAAAGCGAACGGCGCGGAATACATTTTCTATGATCAGGGACCCCTGGCGAACTATCGGGAAACCGGAGCGAGCTTCCCGCTGCGGTGGCCGCTCTGGTACGTCGCGGCAAAAGGCATGTGGGACGACAGCCTGTCCGGCGACCAGATCCTGCTGGATGCCTGCAATAAGCTGTATGGCAGCGCGGGCAAAGAGATGTACAGCTACTATAAAGCCCTCGCCAACGCGAGCGAAACCTGCACGGCCTACAGCATGACCTGGATTCCGCCGGAGCCGGCGGCCATGTACAACACGGCCCAGATCGGCAAAATCGATGTGGCGCTTAACAGCGCAAAGGCGAAGCTGAACAGCGTTACGGCGGATCAGAAAAAACGGATGGAAAACCAGATATCCCTTTGGGAGAAGGCCAAAAAACTCATTTGAACAAACAGCTGAAAAACGGCAGGCGCGTTGGCGCCTGCCGTTTTTTTTCGGAAAAGCCGGTACGGAATGGGACCGATACAAGTCATTAAATGAAAAAAGAAAAATTTTGTCAAAAGCAGGGAAGTATGGTATAATATCCCGAGACTGACAGTGTCCCGTTTTTTGCCGTTGAGAGGCGGATCAGGAAGGAAAAGGTACACAATGCGAACAAAGGGAAAGGGCCTTTACAGTTCCATTGCCATCGCGGCGGCTGTTGTAATGGTGGCTGTCGGTGGAGCGTTGCTGTTCTCCATGTCCGTTCGCCGGATATTTAAGGAGGAAGTGACCAGCTCCCTGAGTGAAATTGCAGAACAGAGTGCCATGACTCTTCGCAGGGAAGTACAGGGTTCCCTGCAGTCGCTGCGGAACATCGCCCTGCTGCTTGGAGAAACGGAAAAGACGGATATGAACCGGTTGATGGCGGTTCTCGGTGAAGTGGCGGAGGAAAACCAATTTAAGCGGATGGGTTTCATCGAACTCGACGGGACAGCCTATACAACCGACGGGCAGACATTGGATTTGACGGATCGCGCCTACTTTCAAACCTCTGTGCGCGGGGAGACGGCTGTTTCGGATACACTCATCGATAAAGTGGGAGAAGGGCGGATCAACGTATACAGCGCGCCGGTTTATCACAACGGCGTTCTGACCGGCGTTCTATTCGGGACGTATGAGACCGTGCGGTTTCAGCAGAACCTCGAGGTATCCAATTTTGAAGGGGAAGGGTATACTTATGTCGTCAAGCAGAACGGCGACGCGGTGGTGCTGTCCTCCAACCAGAACAGTATCGTGGACATGGAAAACCTCTTTGCGTCTATGGAGGCGGCGGATCCTTCGAATCTTGAAAGTGTCGACGCTCTGCGGGAA
>CABUNG010000032.1 GCA_902492895.1 uncultured Oscillospiraceae bacterium
GAAAAGGGCTTGGCGGCTGAACCCCAACGCCCTTTTTCCTTTTTCAGACGAAACAGGCGACGAGACGGAAGGCGGGGAGACAGGATGCCGGAAGAAAAGGACTCACGTCCGACAGGCGGGGAAATCGCGATCGAATGCCGGGGGATTACCAAGGCCTTCGGAACGGTGGTGGCGAACGACGGGATCGATCTCTCGGTGCGGTATGGAGAAATCCTGGCCTTGCTGGGGGAAAACGGTTCAGGTAAAACCACGCTGATGAACATGCTGTCCGGGATTTACCATCCCGACGCGGGCAGCACGCTGGTCGGCGGCCGGAATGTGGTCATCAACTCCCCGGGCGATGCCATGAAGCTGGGCATCGGCATGATCCACCAGCATTTCAAGCTGGTGGAGGTGTTCAGCGCGATGGACAACATCGTGCTGGGCGTCAAGGAGCGGTACAGCAAACCGGCCGTTCTGCGGGAGAGGATCCGAAAGCTGTGCAGTACCTTCGGGCTGGAAATCGATCCGGATAAAAAAGTATACGACATGTCGGTCAGCGAAAAACAGACGGTGGAGATCCTCAAGGTGCTCTACCGGGGCGCACAGATCCTGATCCTCGACGAGCCCACCGCCGTCCTCACCCCGCAGGAGACGGACAAGCTCTTTCAGATTCTGCGCCGTATGAAGGAACAGGGCTGCGCGATCATCATCATCACCCACAAGCTGGGCGAGGTCATGGCGATCAGCGACCGGGTGACGATTCTGCGCAAAGGCAAAAGCGTGAGCACCGTCCGCACGGCCGAAACCGACGAAAAGCACCTGACCGAGCGCATGGTGGGGCAGGCGGTCTCCCTTCAGATCGGGCGTCCGGAGGTTGCGGACCGGGAAACCCTGCTCAAGGTCGTCGATCTGACCGTGGACCGGGAGGACGGCTCCCGGGGACTCGACGATGTCAGCTTTGAAATCCGCACAGGGGAGATCCTGGGCGTGGCGGGCGTAGCCGGCAGCGGCCAGAAGGAACTCTGTGAAGCGATCGCGGGCCTGATGAAGGTCAAGCAGGGCGCGATCCTGTATAAGAAAGAAAATATCATCGGAAAGACCCCCGCCGAGATCATCGATCTCGGGATCAGCATGAGCTTCGTCCCCGAGGACCGCCTCGGTATGGGGCTGGTCGCGTCGATGGGCATGGTGGACAACATGCTCTTAAAATCCTACCGGAGCAACAAAGGGCCGTTCGTCAATAAAAAACCGGCCCGTGCGCTGGCGGAAGAGCTCGTCGATAGGCTGCAGATCCAGACCGCCGGGGTGGACATGCCGGTACGGATGATGTCGGGCGGCAACGTGCAGAAGGTGCTGCTCGGCCGGGAAATCCACTCCGGACCCAATCTGCTGATCGCGGCCTATCCGGTGCGGGGATTGGACATCCATTCGTCTTTCACGATTTATGATCTGCTCAATGAACAAAAGCAGCGGCATGTCGCCGTCATTTTCATCGGGGAGGATCTCGACGTGCTGCTCGAGCTGTCCGATCGGATCATGGTGCTCTGCAACGGCCGGATATCCGGCATTGTCGATGCCAAAACCACGGCGAAGGAAGAACTGGGCCTGATGATGACCGGTACTGTGATGGAGGGAGGGAAACCGTCGTGACGGAAGCTGCCGATGTAAAAGCCGTCAAAAAAGAAAGCCTCGTGCATGTCGTCAAACGCGCGGAGCTCTCGAATAACAAACGGATGATCCTCCGTCTGGTGTCTCTGGTGCTCGCCTTGGTCGCGGGAGGGCTGTTCCTGCTCTGCCTCGGCTTCAATCCCCTGAAAATTTACGGGACGATGATCCGGGGCTGCTTCCGCAGCTCGATGGCGATCCAGGGGACCATGCTGGTGATCATCCCGCTGCTCATCACGTCGCTGGGCGTGACCCTGGCCTTCAAAATGCGGTTTTGGAACATCGGGGCCGAGGGCCAGATCATCATGGGCGCGATTTTCGCCTCTTATTTTGCCTTGTTCCATGCGAACTGGCCCCATCCCGTGCTGATTTTCGTCATGTTTATCGCAGGGGCGCTCGGCGGCGGGCTTTGGGGCCTGCTTCCCGCCTTTTTCAAGGTCAAATTCGGGGCGAACGAGACCCTGTTCACCCTCATGCTCAACTATATCGCCCTGCACTGCATCACCTTTCTGCGGGACGGTCCCTGGGCCGACCCCAATTCCTCGGGCTTTCCGAAGATCGCCCGGTTTGCGGACAACGCGACGCTCGACCGGGTGTTCGGGGTGCATGTCGGCTGGATCATCGCCCTGCTGCTGGTGGGCATCGTGTTCGTGTATATGAAATACACCAAGCACGGCTATGAGATCAGCGTGGTGGGGGAGAGCCAGGCCACTGCCGCCTACGCGGGGATGAACGTCAAGAAGATCGTCCTGCGCACCATGTTTTTCAGCGGTGCCGTCGCCGGCATCGCGGGTATGGTCCAGGCCACGGGCGCGAACAAAACCCTGGCCGCGGGCGTCGCGGGCGGGGTCGGCTTCACCGCTATCATCGTCGCGTGGCTGGGCCAGCTGAATCCCTTTGGCATTCTGCTGGTCTCCTCCCTCTTCGGTATTCTGGAAAAGGGCAGCTCGGTCGTGGAATCGACCTATCAGCTTTCCAAGGATTCCTCCGATATTCTGCAGGGCATCATCCTGTTCTTCGTACTCGGCGCCGAATTCTTCATCCGCTACCGTTTTGTGCTGCGCAAACGGCATAAACCCGAGCCGGAGAAGGGAGGAGACGCGTAATGGAAACGTGGATTCTCTTTTTGGTCAAGGCGTTCAGTTCGGGTACCCCGATCCTCTTCGGCACCCTGGGGGAGATCGTCAATGAAAAGTCCGGGCATCTGAACCTCGGCGTTCAGGGGATGATGGCCATAGGCGGCTGTGCGGGATTCCTGACGGGGTACTACACCAACAACCTGCTTCTGGCCCTGCTCGCGGCGTTTGTGGGCGGCCTGCTGTCCTCTCTGATTTACGCGTTTCTGACCGTGACCCTGATGGCCAACCAGAACGTCACGGGTCTGTCGCTCACCATTTTCGGGGTGGGACTCGCCAATTTTATCGGGAAATTCGTGCTCAACAGGACCGAAACGGGGACGCTGAAGCTGCCGGAAGGCATCGCAGGTCAGCTGGGGGATATCCGCTTCCCGTTCTTAAAAAACATCCCGGGTGTCGGTTCCTGGCTCTATACCCTGTTTTCCTTCAACATCTTCATCTATCTTGCGATCGCCGTCGCCATCCTGCTGTCGGTTTATATCCACCACACCAGGATGGGGCGGAATCTGCGGGCGATCGGGGAGAACCCCGCCGCCGCGGACGCGGCCGGCATACCGGTCACCCGGATGAAATACATCCATCTGCTGCTCGGCGGCGGCATCTGCGGACTCGGCGGCGCCTATGCCTCCATGATCATCGGCAATGGCGTCTGGATCAGCGATTTCGTCGGGGATCTCGGATGGATCGCGCTCGCGCTTGTTATATTCGCGGCGTGGAGTCCGGGGAAAGCGGTGCTCGGTTCCTTCCTTTTCGGGGCGCTGCGGGTACTGCGCTTCTATTTGTCGTCGCTCATTCTGGTGTTTGCGGACCTGTTTCCGGGCATCCGGGGCCCCATCGAAAGCCTCGCCGGCGGCGTGCAGAGCATTCCGGGGGCGTTCTACGACATGCTTCCCTTCTTCATGACCGCTCTGGTGCTGGTGGTGACCTCCATGCGCAAATCGCGCGAAGGTCTGCAGCCCGCGAGCTGCGGCATCAATTATTTCCGCGAGGAACGGTGATCAAACCCCGGACGGCTATACGGCCGTCCGGGGTTTGATTTTTTGTGGTATACTGTTGGCATGAAAGGAGTGACCGTTTGTGGCATCTCTGCGAAATCTGCCGAACATCGGGAAAATCCTGGAGGAACAGCTCGAGAGCATCGGCATCCGGACTCCGGACGAACTGCGCACAGCCGGATCCAGGGAGGCGTGGATGCGCATTCAGGCGATCGACGCCTCTGCCTGCTATAACCGGTTGTGTGCACTGGAGGGCGCCATCCGGGGTGTCCGCTGGCATGACCTTCCTCCCGACGTCAAGGAGGATCTGCTGGCGTTTTACCGGATCCATAAGCTCTGACCGGGCAATCGCGGTCAAGACCCCGACGGGATATGCGGGTATACTGGATAAGTCGGGAGGTGAGACGGATGAAATTGGAGGAAGCGGCCAAAGCGACACAGACGATGCAGGAGTATATCGAACGCCATCTCAAGGAGCCCCTCACCCTGAGGCGGATTGCGGACGCGGCGGGGTATTCCCCGTGGTATGCCGAGCGGCTTTTCCGGGAAGCCGCCGGGATGTCCCCGTTTGAATACGTGCGGGCGCGGCGCCTGACCCGGGCGGCGCTGGTGCTGCGGGACGAACAGCCGAAGGTCATCGACGTGGCGCTCGATTTTCTGTTTGATTCCCATGAGGGCTTTACCAGGGCATTTTCCAAGCAATTCGGCTTGCCGCCGCGCGCCTACAGCCGCGGAACGCCGCCCATTCCCCTCTTCCTGCCCGAAAAGGCCCACGACCGTTACCGGGCCAATCCTTTTCAAGGAGGAAACCGCATGAACGAGTCCAGAACCAAGTCGATTTTTGTCCAGGTGATCGAACGGCCCGCCCGCAAAGTGCTCCTCAAACGGGGTGTTGCTGCCGCCGACTATTTTGCCTACTGCGAAGAAGTGGGGTGCGATGTCTGGGGGATGCTGATGAGCGTGAAGGAGGCTCTTTACGAGCCGGTCGGCATGTGGCTGCCGGACCATCTGAGAAAGCCCGGCACATCGGTGTACGTCCAGGGAGTGGAGCTTCCTCTGGACTATGCCAAGCCGGTTCCCGACGGGTTCGAACTGCTCGAGCTGCCGCCCTGCAAGATGATGATCTTCCAGGGAGAACCATACGACGACGAGGCCTTTCAGGACGCGATCGGGGAGGTCTGGGAGCACATCGGCCGCTTCCGTCCCGAGGTCTACGGATACCGCTGGGCGCCCGAAGAGGCCCCCCGGTTCCAGCTGTCCCCGATGGGTTACCGGGGGTATATCGAGGCAAGGCCGGTGAAGGACATCCAGGACTAGGGGCCCGCTCCGGATCGTCCCCGGACGCCGAAGGCATCACCCAAAAGACCGACCGCCGATGCGGGGGGGCCGGAGAAATCCGGCTCCCCTTTTTGCGGGTGCCGTCGGTCCGGTGAACGGTCCCTGTTCTCGAATACGCGCCCCGTGCACGTGTATCCGGCGGCTGAAAGCCCGCCGGGGTAAAAAACGGCCCCACCGCCTGACAGGCGGTGGGGCCGGCGCTGTCCACGCGGGGGACATACACCTCAGGTGGGGATGGCATCCAATCGGGACAGCACGACCCGGCTGCCGTGTTCTTGGATAATCGCGATCAAATCCTCCGTTTTCAGCCAAACCGTCGCCGTGTTGTCGTTGGGATGTACGCCGATCAGCCCCGGGGAGTCCAGGAAATCTTCATCCAGGTACAGCTGCACCCTGTGTTCGGCATCGTTCAGAATGCCCAGGGGCGTCACCGCGCCGGGGACCAGACCCAGGATGTCCTTCAACTCGTTTTCAGAAGCAAAGGAGAGCGGACGGGTGGCATGCTGCCGGCGGAACGCTTTCAGATCCACCCGTTTGTCGCCCTTGACCGTAATCAGGTAATACTGCCGCTTCTTGTCGTCGCGCACGAAGAGGTTTTTCGCGTCGGCTTCCGGATAGGGGAGAACAACGTCCGACAGTTCCTCCATGGTATAGACCGCTTGGTGCTCCGTCGTTTCGAAGCCGATGCGGCGTTCCTTCAAATAGTCGTATATGTCCCGTTTGTCCATGGCGGTTTACTCCTGTCCGGATTCCGGTTCGCCGCGTATTCTGCAGCCTGAAACCGGCGCCCGGTTTATTTCACCTTCAGCCCGTATGCTTTCAGGATCGTGCGGGCCCGGTCCACGTCTTCTGCATCGGCAGCGGGGGTGTTTTTTAACGTATAGGGCGCTCCGAGCGCCTCCCACTTGTATTCCCCCATCTTGTGGAAGGGGAGCAGCTCCACCCGCTCGACGCAGGTATACCGCGACAGCAGCACCCCGAGCGCGCAGAGGTCGTCTTTCCCGTCGGTGAGCCCCGGCACCAGTACATGCCGGATCCAGACCGGTTTCCGGACGTTTTCGCAGTGATTGAGCAGTTCGAGGGTGTTGTCCATCCCCCGGCCGGTGATCTTCCGGAACAGCTCGTCCCTGGCCGCCTTGATGTCGAGCAGGAGCAGGTCCGCCCGGTCGACCGCCTTCCGGCAGTGGAACAGGGAGACCGAACCCGCCGTATCGATCGCGGTATGGAGGCCGTTTTCATGGCAGCCTTCCAGGATGGAGGCGGCGAATTCCGGCTGCATCAGCGGTTCCCCGCCCGACAGGGTCACGCCGCCCCTCTGAATGAAGTTGCGGTAGCGCAGGATGTCCGCGACCACGGTGCGGGAGCCGACCTTTTCCCCGCCCTGCGCGTCCCAGGAATCGGCGTTGTGACAGAAGAGACACCGCATCGGGCAGCCCTGGAGAAACAGGACATACCGGATGCCCGGCCCGTCCAAAGCGCCGAAGCTCTCGACCGAGTGAACCCGGCCCATGACGTTTTCCACGCTCCCGCCCCCTTTCCCTGATGGTGTGCGTTTGTCAGAACCGGGTGTGGAAGGTGCGGTGGATGACGTCGAGCTGCTGCTCCCGGGTCAGTTTGATGAAGTTGACCGCATAGCCCGATACCCGGATGGTCAGCTGGGGATATTTTTCCGGGTGATCCATGGCGTCGAGCAGGATGTCCCGGTTGAGGACGTTGACGTTGATGTGGTGACCGCCCTCGCCGAAATACCCGTCCATCAGGCCGACGAGGTTCTCCGCCCGCTCCTCTTCCTCATGCCCGAGGGCTGAGGGCACGATGGAAAACGTGTAGCTGATGCCGTCCTCCGCGTAATCGTAGGGGAGCTTGGCGACCGACATCATGGACGCCACGCAGCCGTGGCTGTCCCGTCCGTGCATGGGATTGGCGCCGGGCGCGAACGGCTCGCCCGCTTTCCGTCCGTCGGGGGTGGAACCGGTCTTTTTGCCGTATACGACGTTCGAGGTGATGGTGAGGATGGACATGGTGTGCACGCTCTCGCGGTAGGTGGGGCATTTCTTGAGCTTGCTCATGAAGCGCTTGACCACATCCACGGCCAGATCGTCCACCCGGGGATCGTTGTTGCCGAATTTCGGGTAATCCCCCTCCACTTCAAAGTCCACGGCCAGGCCGGTTTCGTCCCGGACGGGGTGGACTTTGGCATAGCGGATGGCCGAGAGGGAATCGCACACCACCGACAGCCCGGCGACGCCGCAGGCCATGGTGCGCAGCACCTCGTTGTCGTGCAGCGCCATCTGAATTTTTTCATAACAGTATTTGTCGTGCATATAATGGATGACGTTGAGGGTGTTGACGTAGAGGCTGGCGAGCCAGTCGAGGATGGCGTCGAATTTTTTCATTACATCGTCGAAATCGAGGGTTCTGCCCCGGCAGGCGAGCAGCTCCGGCCCGACCTGCACCCCGGTTTTCTCGTCCCGTCCGCCGTTGATGGCGTAGAGCAGCGCCTTGGCGAGATTGGCCCTGGCGCCGAAAAACTGCATCTGCTTGCCGATCCGCATAGCGGAGACGCAGCAGGCGATGCCGTAGTCGTCGCCGAATTTTTTGCGCATCAGCTCGTCGCTCTCATACTGGATCGAGCAGGTCTCGATGGACATTTTGGCGCAGTATTTTTTAAATGGCTCGGGCAGCCGGGGGCTCCACAGCACCGTCATATTGGGTTCCGGAGCCGGGCCGAGATTGGTGAGGGTATGCAGGAACCGGTAGGACATCTTCGTCACCATGTGCCGCCCGTCGGTGGACAGTCCCCCGATCGATTCGGTCACCCAGGTGGGATCGCCGGAAAACAGCTCGTCGTAGGACGGGGTGCGCAGGAACCGGACGAGCCGGAGCTTCATGACGAAATGATCGACGAACTCCTGGATCTCCTCCTCGGTATACCGCCCGTCCGCGAGATCCCGCTCGGCGTAGATGTCGAGGAAGGTGGAAATCCGTCCGATGGACATGGCGGCGCCGTTCTGCTCTTTGATAGCGGCGAGATAACCGAAATACAGCCACTGGATGGCCTCCTTCGTGTCTGCCGCGGGGCGGGAGATGTCATAGCCGTAGGAGGCGGCCATCCGTATGAGCGATTCGAGCGCCCGGATCTGCTCGGCCAGCTCTTCTCTCAGCCGGATCTCCCGCGAATCCATAACCGGATAGTCCGCCGCGTTCTTGGAATTCTGCTTTTCCCGGATGAGCATGGCCACCCCGTACAGCGGGATGCGGCGGTAATCGCCGATGATCCGTCCCCGGCCGTAGGCGTCGGGCAGGCCGGTGATGACGCCGGATTTGCGCGCGGCGCGCATTTGCGGGGTGTAGACGTCGAATACCCCGTCGTTGTGCGTCTTGCGGTATTCGAAAACCGTTTCGATCGCGGGGTCCATCTCCCGGTGATAGGCCTCGAGGGAACCCCGCACCATCCGGATGCCGCCGAAGGGCATGATCGCCCTCGTCAGGGGGGCGGAGGTTTGGAGCCCGACGATCTGTTCCTTGTCCTTGTCGATATATCCCGGCGCATACGCGTCGATGCCCGAGATGGTGTGGGTGTCGATGTCGTATACCCCGCCGCGGTCCCGTTCCTCTTTGAGCAGCGCGGCGACTTCGTCCCACAGCGCCCTGGTGCGGGCCGTGGGAGGCGCGAGAAAGCTCTCGTCCCCGTCGTAGGGGGTATAGTTGCGGGCGATGAAATCCCGCACATCCACCATTTTTTCCCAGACTCCCGGCTTGAATTCCGTCATGTTCGGATCCCTTCCTTTCACCGTGACGGCCTTGTCGGGCAGAGCTTGTCCGCCGGAACCGGTCCGGCCGGCGCCCTGCCGGCTTCATGATTTCAGTATAACAAAAACCCGGCCTCCGCACAAGGAAGCCGGGCGCAAAATTTCGGGGGATCATGTGACGGAATTCTGGATAGTTTTTCGGGGACATCAAGCAAATAAGGCATGGGTTTACGACCAGCCATACTTCCGGACCGGCCTCTGAGCGGATCTCATATCGTCATACTCTCTGGCCGTGTTTGGCCTGCGGGCCCCCTCTTTCTTTTGAGGAAAGCCTCCCCGGTGTTATCACCCTGGCGAACGATACAAGCAGGGATGCGGCCCAGAAATCTGGGTGGACATATATCTATAGTCTTCCATTAAATCCGCTGTTCCCCTGTCTCCTCCGGCGCTGTGACCGCCCCGGCCTTCTTTGGCGTTTTCCGAAGAGAACTGACCCCGATCAGGAGCAGGAGCGGAAAAACCACCGCCACCGCGAGTCCGGCCCGCAGCCCCCATTGATCGGGCGCGAGTCCGCTCCCCTGCATGGCATCTGCCAGGGAGGGGATCCGTTGGACCGTGTCCGATACCACGCCGGTCAGCCACGGGCCGAGGGAACAGCCGAGATCGCCCGCAAGGGCCAGCATGCCGAACATGGCGGTACCGGCTCCGGGGAACCGGGCGGCGGAGAGGCTGATGGTTCCCGGCCACATCAGGCTGACGGACAGTCCGCAGAAGGCGCAGCCCAGCAGGGCCGGCAGCGGCGATGGGACAAAGACCGTCACCGCGTAGCACACGATGCAGAGCGCCGCGCTGCCGAGCATCGCTTTTTTCAGATCGAACCGGCTGCCCCAGATGCCGTAGACCGTCCGGCCCACCCCCATCAGCAGACCGAACAGGCACGGCCCCAGCAGATCCCCCATGAGCTTCGGCACGCCGAGGCCCTTTTCCGCGAACAGGGAAGACCATTGGGACATGGACAGCTCCGCCGCGCCCGCACACATCATCATCAGCAGTCCCACCAGAAATGCGCGGGAGGAGAAGAGCCGGCGCAGCGGCACCTTGTCTTCGTCGGGCGGAGGCGGCATCAGCGGCACCCGGATCACCTGAAACAGGTTTAACAGCGGCACCGCGGCCCAGACCAGCGGATACACCCACCACACGCCGTCTCCCGTCAATCCGACGCAGACCGTCGTTATCAGGATAACCAGGACCTGCCCCCAGGAATAGAAGGCGTGGAGCAGGCTCATCGAGGAAGCTTTCGCCTCGCTCGGAAGGGAATCGACGATGGGGCTGATCAGCACCTCGATCAGGCCGCCACCCACGGCGTAGATCGTCACCGAAACGACCAGGCCGGTATAGGGGTCGGGCAGCATCCGGGGCAGGATCCCCAGCAGCACAAGCCCCGCGACGGAACAGCCGTGCGCCAGGATAAGCGATGCACGGTAGCCGATTTTGTCCACGAATTTCACCGACAGCAGATCGACGACCAGCTGAGTGCCGAAGGTCAGCAGGATCAGACGCCCGATCTGCTCAAAGGATATGGCAAACGCCGTCTGAAACGTCACAAAAAAGAGCGGGGCCAGATTGGCGATGATCGCCTGTACGATGTATCCCAGGTAACAGGACCGCAGGGTGTGCTTATATGTGAGTGGTTTGCTCATAAAGCGTTCTCCTTGTTCTGGTTTGTTCTGTCACAGTACGCTACCCGATTTGGAACCGGATGTCAAGAAGCATTCGGATTTTTCTCCGTTTCGGGAAGTCTCCGGCATCCTTTTTCATCCTATGCGGGATGGGGTTGTTCGGTTTGACGGACGATTTCGGAACATCGGCCGCATCCCGTCCCACATTCGGTCGAAATCTTTCGAAAAATCGTACATTGTTTTTATTTTCACATTGCAAAAACCCCGATTGTCATGTATAATAAACCTATTGGCCTCGCGGGGGTGGAACCTCCGCAATCCCCCGGGCGAGGGATTTTCCGGGGAGACGAAAACTGGGGGTGGATCCGCAGCTTTTTTCGAACGGAACGGCGGGCGCAGTACGGGGATTCCAAATGCCCGCGCGGTCCTGTTTGGTGAAATTCCCAGTGTTTCCATTTCGTAAGGAGGAATAGGCAAGATGCAAAAAAAGATCAGCACCCTCCCTTTTAAGGGAACCCCGGAGCAGGAAACAAAGCTCCAGGCCGTCATTGCCGCAAACCGGCATGATACGAGCCGTCTGATGGCGGTTATGCAGCAGGCGCAGGACATTTATGGGTATCTGCCCATGGAAGTCCAGCAGATGATCGCCGACGGCATGAATGTGCCGCTGGAAAAGGAGTATGGCGTCGCGACGTTCTACGCGCAGTTCGCCCTGTCCCCCAAAGGCGTCTACAATGTGTCGGTCTGCCTGGGCACGGCCTGCTACGTCAAAGGCTCCGGCGACCTGTTCAATAAGCTCAGCGAAACGCTCGGCATCGGCTCGGATGAATGCACCGAGGACGGCAAATTCTCCCTGACCGCCTGCCGCTGCATCGGCGCCTGCGGTCTCGCCCCGGTCCTGACCGTCAACGACGACGTGTACGGCCGCCTGACCGTGGACGACATCCCCGGCATCCTGGCGAAATACGCCGACTGATATGCGGGAGCTGTCGCTGAACATACTGGATATCGCGCAGAATTCCCTCTCCGCCGGCGCCACTCTGGTCACCCTGACCGTGGAAGAGGACAGCGCCGCGGATTCCCTCGTGTTGAGCGTGGAGGACAACGGCCGCGGCATGGACGCCGACGTGCTCGCCCGGGTGCGGGATCCGTTTTATACCACCCGCACCACCCGCAAGGTGGGGATGGGCATCCCCCTGTTCCGCATGGCCGCGGAGATGACGGGGGGGACGCTCGACATCCGCTCCGCATGCGGAAAGGGGACGCTCCTTCGCGCGTCGTTCGGCCTTTCCCATATCGATCGGATGCCTCTGGGCGATATGGCGGGCACTCTGACCGCGCTCATCCGGCTGAATCCGGACGTGGATTTCCGCTACCGCCATACGGTGGACGGACGCGCCTTTGAAATGGACACGAGAGAGCTGCGGGCGGAGCTCGGCGGCGTGCCGCTCACCGAGCCCGATGTCATGGATTGGATCGACGGCTACCTGAGGGAAAATGAAGACAGCCTTGGCGGCACCGCCTGATGCCGCATGAATCACACTTTCAAGAACTAGGAGGTCACCCTATGAAAACCATTGCAGAACTGCAGGCCATCCGGGAGAAAGCCCGCGAAAAAATGGCCGTGCGGGAAGGCACCGATGCCGAAACCCGCGTCGTGGTCGGCATGGCCACCTGCGGCATCGCCGCGGGAGCCCGTCCGGTCCTGAACGCTTTTGTCGAAGAGGTCGCGAAACGCCACCTGAACGGCGTCACCGTCACCCAGACCGGCTGCATCGGCATGTGCCAGTTTGAGCCGATCGTCGAAGTGATGATGCCCGGCAAGGACAAGGTCACCTACGGCAAAGTCACCCCGGAAAAGGTGGAGCGCATCATCGTCGATCACCTGGTCAATGGCAATCCCGTGGCGGAATACACCGTCGCGAATCTGATGAAATAAAACGGGAGGGAAAAACGGATGTATCGTTCACACGTATTGGTATGCGGCGGCACCGGGTGCACCTCCTCGAACAGCCAGAAGATCATTGAAGCTCTGGAAAAGGAGATTGCCGCAAACGGCCTCGTCGACGAGGTCAAGGTCGTCCGGACCGGCTGTTTCGGTCTGTGCGCCCTCGGTCCCATCATGATTGTCTATCCGGAAGGCTGCTTCTATTCCCGGGTGCAGGAAGAGGATATCCCCGAAATCGTGTCCGAGCACCTGCTCAAGGGCCGTATCGTCACCCGCCTGCTCTATGATGAGACGGTGGAGAAAGACGATATCAAAGCGCTGAATCAGACCGATTTTTACAAAAAACAAGTCCGCGTCGCTCTGCGTAACTGCGGCGTCATCAACCCCGAATCCCTGGATGAATACATCGCCATGGACGGCTATCAGGCCCTGGCGAAATGCCTGACCGAGTACACCCCCGACCAGGTTATCCAGATCATCACCGATTCCGGGCTGCGCGGACGCGGCGGCGGCGGATTCCCCACCGGCCGGAAGTGGGCTCTGTGCGCTCCCAACAAAGCGCCCCAGAAATACGTCGTCTGCAATGCGGATGAGGGCGACCCCGGCGCGTTCATGGACCGGTCGGTCCTCGAGGGCGACCCGCACTGCCTGGTGGAAGCCATGGCCATCGCGGGCTATGCCATCGGCGCGACCAAAGGCTTTGTGTATGTCCGGGCCGAGTATCCCATCGCGGTCCGCCGCCTGCAGATCGCCATTGACGAGGCGAGAGAGGCCGGCCTGCTGGGACAGGACATCTTCGGCACCGGTTTTGAATTCGATATGGAAATCCGTCTGGGCGCCGGCGCCTTCGTCTGCGGCGAAGAAACCGCGCTGATGACGTCCATCGAAGGCAACCGCGGCGAACCCCGTCCCCGTCCGCCTTATCCGGCCGTCAAGGGCCTGTTCGGCTGCCCGACGGTTGAGAACAACGTCGAAACCTTTGCGAACGTGCCCCAGATCATCCTCAAAGGCGCGGATTGGTTCGCCTCCATGGGCACCGAGAAGTCCAAGGGCACCAAGGTGTTCGCGCTCGGCGGCAAAATCAAACATACCGGCCTCGTGGAAATCCCGATGGGTACCACCCTGCGGGAAATCGTCGAGGAAATCGGCGGCGGCATCCCGAACGGCAAGAAGTTCAAAGCCGCGCAGACCGGCGGACCTTCCGGCGGCTGCATCCCCGCCTCTCTGATCGATACCAAGATCGACTATGACAACCTCATCGCCATGGGCTGCATGATGGGCTCCGGCGGTCTGATCGTCATGGACGAGGACACCTGCATGGTGGATATCGCGAAGTTCTTCCTCGAATTCACGGTCGACGAGTCCTGCGGCAAGTGCACGCCCTGCCGCGTCGGCACCAAACGCCTGCTGGAGAAGCTCGACAAGATCACGAAGGGCAACGGCACGCTGGAGGATATCGACGAACTCGAAGCCCTGTGCCACTATATCAAGGAAAACTCCCTGTGCGGCCTGGGGCAGACGGCCCCCAACCCCGTGCTCTCCACCCTCAAGTTCTTCCGGGACGAGTATGTGGCCCACGTCGTGGATAAGAAGTGCCCGGCCGGCGTCTGCAAATCGCTGCTCCATTACGAGATCGTCGCCGACAAGTGCAAGGGCTGCACGGCCTGCGCGCGCGTCTGCCCGGTCGGTGCGATTTCCGGCTCGGTCAAGAATCCCCATTCGATCGACGTCAGCGCCTGCATCAAGTGCGGCGCCTGTATGGAAAAATGCCGTTTCGGCGCCATCGTGAAGCAATAAGGAAGGAGAGTGACCGAAATGGACATGGTCCATGTAAAGATTAACGGCATCGCGGTCGAAGTGCCCAAGGGCTCCACCATTCTGGAGGCCGCCCGCTATGCGGGGGTGGAAATTCCCACCCTGTGTTTTCTCAAAGATATCAACGAAATCGGCGCCTGCCGCATCTGCGTGGTCGAAGCCACCGGTGCCCGCGGCCTCGTGACCGCCTGCGTCTATCCCGTGTCCGAAGGGATGGAAGTGCAGACCAACACCGCCAAGGTGCAGGCTGCCCGCCGCACCACCCTCGAACTGATCCTGTCCACCCACGAGAAGAAATGCCTCTCCTGCGTGCGGTCCAATGACTGTGAGCTGCAGAAGATGTGCAAGGACTACGGTGTGGAGGATTCCGGCAAATACGACGGTTTCCGGCCGCAGTATGAACTGGATACCTCGGCCGCCCATCTGGTGCGGGACAACAACAAGTGCATTCTCTGCCGCCGCTGCGTCGCGGCCTGCCGTCAGCAGTTCGTGTCCGTCATCGGCGCGAACGACCGCGGCATCGACACCCACATCGCCTGCGCGTTCGAGAAACCGCTCGCCGATGTGCCCTGTGTCTCCTGCGGACAGTGCATCGTGGTCTGCCCGACCGGCGCTCTGACCGAAAAGGACGACACCGGCAAGATCTGGGAGGCCCTCGCCGACAAGTCGAAACACGTCATCGTCACCACCGCCCCCTCCATCCGCGCCACTCTCGGCGAATGCTTCGGCATGCCGATCGGCACCAATGTCGAGGGCAAGATGGTCGCGGCGCTCCGCCGTCTCGGCTTTGAAAAGGTGTTCGACACCGACTTCGGCGCCGACCTGACCATCGTGGAAGAGGCCAACGAGTTCGTCGGCCGGGTGAAGAACGGCGGCGTGCTGCCCATGATCACCTCTTGTTCTCCCGGCTGGGTCAAGTTCGCGGAGTATTACTATCCCGATCAGCTCGATCACCTGTCCTCCTGCAAATCGCCCCAGCAGATGAGCGGCGCGGTCATCAAGACCTACTACGCGCAGAAGATGGGGATCGATCCGAAGGATATCGTCAACGTCTCGGTCATGCCCTGCACGGCCAAGAAGTTCGAATGCGGCCGCGACGATCAGAACGCCGCGGGCGTCCCGGATATCGACATCGCGATCACCACGAGGGAACTCGCCCGGATGATCGACCGCGCGGGCATCAAGTTCACGAGCCTGCCGGACGAGGAATTCGATTCGCCCCTCGGTGAGGATACCGGCGCCGCCGTCATCTTCGGCGCGACCGGCGGCGTTATGGAGGCCGCGCTGCGCACGGCCAACGATTGGCTCACCGGCCAGGACAACGAGGCCGTGGAATTCCACGAGGTGCGCGGCACCGCCGGCCTCAAAGAGGCCACGTATAACATCGCCGGCATGGACGTCAAGGTCGCGGTTGCGAGCGGCGTCGCCAGCGCGAACTACATCATGAGCTGCATCAAGGACGGCACGGCTCCCTGGCATTTCGTCGAGATCATGTGCTGCCCGGGCGGCTGCGTCAACGGCGGCGGCCAGCCCCTCCAGCCCGCTTCCGTGCGCAACACCACCGATCTCAAGGCGCTGCGCGCGAAGGCCCTGTACGATCAGGATTCCGGCATGAAGCTGCGCAAATCCCACCAGTCCCCCGTCATCGAAACCCTGTATAAGGAGTTCTTTGACGATGGGTTCGGCGGCCATAAGGCGCACCATTGCCTGCACACCAGCTACACCGCCCGTCCGAAGTACAAATAAGCAGACGACAGAAAAGCCCGGACCGGTTGGTCCGGGCTTTTGCTGTTTCCGAGCGGAAGAGGGGAGGCCCCTGGGCGTATGCCTGGATCCAGACGACAAAAAAAGAAGGAAGAGCGCGTTTTTCCCCAAAGCATCGGTCTGCCTTTCGACCCACAGGGCCCCGCCGTCTTACGCTGGCGCCTGCGTTTTTTCATATTATCCAGTTGAATCACACGTCAAATAGGTCCGTTTCAAAAAACTCCCGGAACACACGGCGATGCCGCGCACGTTCCGGGAGTTTGTATATAGGTGAACGAGCCATGCTTTTTTGGGGCCTCGGGCCCCTTCCATGTATGGCCGTTCGTCCGGATGTCCATATCGGGGAGGCTTTCCTAAAAAGAAAGCTGGACCGGACTCCGACCGACACCTAAAACCGCACGGTTTTAGGTCGGTCGCCGCTCATTTCAGCTAAAGCTGCACATTCAGCTAAAGCTGAAAAGGCCCGGGGTAGATTGGGATTCAGGGGGATACCCCAGACGCTTCTTTTCCTTTTATATTTTTGTCAGCCCCGGGCAAATGCGGAAGCATTTGCGCAGGCAGGGGAAGAATGTGACGGTACTGTCTGCGTTCGCCCGGCCTTTTCCGCGCAGAGAAAAGGGGTGCCGAAGGCACATGTGCCTTTACACGGCCATGAGTGCATAAAAAGTTTGGCCTGCGGGCCACCTTCTTTTGGCCCGAGCCCCAAAAGAAGGCAAAAACTCTCTGGTTGTTTGCCGGTTTCCTTTTTAGGGAAACCGGCAGTAGCCGCAGTACCTGAACCAGCCCATACAAGCAGGGGCCGCTGGCCCCAGGACTGTCTCCCGACAGCTTGATTTTTATCCTATACGAATCGTGAGTTTCTTCCCTTACCGCTTCGCCATGGCCTCCAGAAGCCGCAGCAGCGCGTCCCGTTCCTCAGCCGGCAGGCGGCGCAGAAGCAGAAGAATCCGGCTTTCCTCCTCGGCCAGAGTCGCCTCGGGCGAATCCGTCCGGCCGGTCAGATAATCGAGGGACACATGAAAATAGTCGGCCAATTGCAGCAGAACGGCATACTCGGGATGGTTGGCGCCCGTTTCATATGACGTAATGCGGGGCCGTTTCAAACCGAGCTCTTCCGCTAATTCTTTTTGAGTGAGTTTACTAGCTTCCCGCAGTTCTTTCAAGCGCATTTGGTGACCCTCTTTCACAAAGTAATATAAAATTGCATAAACAATTGACAAAGTCTATTAATCAGACTTATACTGGTGTTGTAAATCCATCTTTACAAAGAATGAAAGGCCGGTGTTTACGATGAAAAACGAGGAAACCTTGATGCTGGAAATCGACGCGGACGTCTATGAGAAGGTCGCCGCCATTGCCGCCCGGGAGGGAACCGATATCGGCCGGATCATCCGGGACATGGTTCGGGACAGCATTTCTGCGCTCGAGACGCCGGACGGCCCAAACCGTACGGAATCTTCCGAATCCGCGCCGGTCACCCGTCGGCTTCGTGATCGGGATGCCGGGGATTCAGAATGAACTGCACCACCAGGCCGAGCAACGCCGCCGCGCCTCCCGCGCAGAGGATCACGGGCAGGGAGGTGACGCCGCACAGCGCCAGCAGCTGCTGCGCACCCGACAGCCCCCCGCCGATGGCCGTGGTACAGATGACGAAAGGCCGCAGGAAGCGCAGAGTGAGGATTCCGGCCGCGATCCCGGCGGCGAGGCCCGCAATCAGCCCCAGCCACGACAGCTTGTCCGGAAACAGGCCCGACACCGCCGTAAAGACGATCAGAAACGAATAGAGGAACATCCCCGCGTGATAGAGCTTCATCGCCGCCAGGGCCGACAGCAGGCCCAGCACGATGCCGATGAGGACGGCGAAGAGCAGGACGTAATCGCTCGGGGGGATCAGGAAGGCACCGCCGAAAAGGCCGATGACAAACCCCAGGAGAAACCCCACGCAGACGATCCAGAGTTTACGCAGCTTATAGCCGAAAAAGCACTGCGTAAATGAAAAAGCCGCGCTGAACCCGAGAATCAGAATGCTCACCTGCGAGGTGAAGGCCCTGAACAGCGTTTCCAGGTTTTCCATCGATGCATCACCTCTGCAGGGACGGATCCCCGTCCCATTTTTCCATATCCGCGAGCGCCTGCTCCCATTCTTCGAGCTGGGCGTCCAGTTGTTTCTGCGTCTGATCCAATTCGGCCGTGACCGCGAGCAGCCGCTCGTAATCGGCGGCCACCTCCGGCTGCTCGAGTTCTGCGTGCAGCGCTGCGGCTGCCGCCTCGAGCCGGGCGATCTCCTCCTCCGCGCGGCGCACCCGGGTGGCCGTTTTGCGGCGGAGGGATTCCTGCTCCTTCCGCAGCTTGTAGGCGTTTTCCCGGGGCGCTTTCGCGGACGGCGCCTCGTCCGCTTCGGCGGGAGGGGCAAACCGCGCGGCGTAATCGTCGTAATTGCCGTCGATCGACACGCAGCCATCCTCCGTCAGGCGGAGAATGCGGGTCGCCATCCGGTTGATGAAATACCGGTCGTGAGAGACGATGAACAGGGTGCCGTCGTATCCCGACAGCGCGTCCTCGAGCGCCTCGCGGGACGCGATATCCAAATGGTTGGTCGGCTCGTCGAGCAGGAGCAGATTGTCCCGGGCGAGCATGAGGGTAAGTAGCAGCAGGCGGGCGCGTTCGCCGCCGCTTAAGAGAGAGGCGGGTTTGAAAACGTCGTCTCCCCGGAAGAGAAAAGCCGCCAGAGCGTTGCGCAGCTCGGTGCCGGTCAGATCGGGATAGGCGTCGGAGAGCTGTTCGAGCGCGGATTTGTCCATCTGCAGCCCCGCCTGGGTCTGGTCGTAATACCCCACCGTGACCTTGGCGCCCAGCCGCACCGATCCTTTTAAAGGGGCGAGCCGGCCGTTCAGGATCCGCAGCAGGGTCGTTTTGCCGCAGCCGTTGGGGCCGAGGAGGAACACCCGTTCCCCCCGCCGCACCTGAAACGTCACGTCCTGAAACAGCGGCCGGTTTTCGAAGCCCATTTTCAGGGCATCCGTCACGATGACCTCGTTGCCGCTCGTCATCGCGGCGGTAAAATCGAAGTGGATGGACTCCGCCTCCGCCTCCGGGATTTCCAGCGCCGCCTTCATCCGTTCCAGCCGTTTTTCGCGGCTTTCGGCCGCGCGGATGGATTTTTCCCGATTCCACTGCTTGAGCAGGGCGATGTTGTCCTCCAGCTTCTTGATTTCCCGGCTCGCGGTTTTGAAATGCTTTTCCGCGACCTCCCGGTCCTTGTCCCGGGCGTCCCGGTGGGCGGAATAATTCCCATTCGTCTGATACAGCCGGCCCCCGAACAGTTCGAGGGTGCGGTCCGTCACCTTGTCGAGAAAATACCGGTCGTGGGAGATCACCACGACCCCGCCGGGATAAGCGCGCAGAAACTCCTCGAGCCATTCGACCGAGGAGATGTCCAGATGGTTGGTCGGTTCGTCGAGAAGCAGCAGATTGGCGTCGGAGAGGAGCAGGCGGGCCATGGCGGCTTTGGAGCGCTGCCCGCCGCTCAAGGATGAAACAGGCTGGGACAGGGCGGCTTCGTCGAACCCCAGTCCCAGCAAAGCGGCTTTGGTGCGGCTGAGATAAGTCAGCCCGCCCGCATCCTCGAACTGTTCCCGCAGCAGATGCTGCCGTTCGATCAGCGACTCGTCGCCGCTTTCGGACCCCGCCAAACGGTCGGTGATCCGCTGCAGTTCGGCTTCCATGTCTATGACGGGCGCGAAAACGAGCAGCACTTCGTCGAGCAGGGAGCGGTCCCCGTCCGAGCACGCGTGCTGCTCGAGATAACCGAGCCTGGTGGTTTTGGCGCGCACGAGGCCGCCGGCCTCCGGAGCCGTTTCGCCCGTCAGGATACGGAACAGCGTGGTTTTCCCGCAGCCGTTCGCGCCGACCAGGCCGATTTTGTCCCGGTCCCCGATATCGAAGGTGACGCCTTCGAACAGGCGCTGTTCACCGAAATATTTGGCGATGTTCTGTACCGATAAAGAGGTCATGGCTGTTGAATTCCTTTAATATAGGATATACGATATAGACGATTCTGCGGGTTTTCCCGTTTTGGATGCATCTCGGCACGTGGGCTGTCACTCCACGTGTTTCAAATCGTCCTTGTCGGTGCTTCCGGCCACTCCGGCACTCTGAACCTGTCCGTTTTTGACGGTGTAAATATAGAGGGAGTC
The DNA here is from genome assembly GCA_902492895.1 of uncultured Oscillospiraceae bacterium. Taxonomy (GTDB): domain Bacteria; phylum Bacillota; class Clostridia; order Oscillospirales; family Acutalibacteraceae; genus UMGS1623. The sequence continues at coordinate 20,271 of CABUNG010000032.1, forward strand.
GGGTTCGTCGGCATACCGGAGATGAATCGTCCACTCCTTACCGAACAAGATGGCGTTGAGGAAGGAGTGGTTGACATCCAGGCTTTGAATATCCTCTGCGGAATATCCATTCTCTGTTAGATGGTTCCGCAGGAGGGCATCCGCCCTCTGGGTTCCGACAAACCGATACACACCGTACGCCAACACGAGCGCCGATGCGATCCCGCCAAATATAAGGAGTCCCTTGCGTTGTTTCATATCGGTCTCCTCTTCCTATAGGACGTTTCGGCTGCCGCAGAACCAATCCGGATCCATTCATCCGCTTCAGGAGTTGCCGAAATAATACACGATCAGCAGCAGAAGCACCAGCGCCGCCGCGCCGATCAGGATGGCGGCGGCCACCTTGGCGGGGCTGACAGGGGCTTTTCCCGCCACCTTTCCCGTTTCGCCGTTGACCATGAAATGGTAAATCTTTCCCCGATACGTGTAAGAGGACATCCAGACCGGCAGCAGAATATGCTTGAAGCGCACGTTGGAAAACTGGTGGTTGAACTGCATATACCGGTAGTGATCGTAACCGAGCTCGTTCTGGATATGGGCCACCATCTGGTTCTGCATGCCGGGTGCGGCGGCGGTAAAGCCTTCGCCCACCCCCACGTCGTAGCGCTGGGCCGCGAACCCGGCCAGATAGGCGGGGTTGTACCGGGCGAGCACCTTCATGCTGAACGCACCGAGGCTGCGCCGCTGCGGCAGATCGACCCTCCGCGTCGCGCAGACGGCCTGATCGTCGAAATGCAGGGTGCCGCTGCCCGAGATGGGATACCAGTCGGTCACGGTTTTCGTGTAGGTCTCGGTTTTGCCGTTGACGGTGCGGGTGCGCACCTCGGTCCGGTCCCGTCCGCCTTGTCCGGTATAGGTGGAGTAGAGATCGGCGTCATAGGTCCAGAAGGGGAGATAGACCCCCTGCATGCCGCCTGTTTTAAAGGCGGCTTTTTTGAAGGCGCCTGGCGCCCAGAACCGCTTTTTCGCCCAGGCGCGGAACCGCTCGAAAGCCGTTTTTTCCGCCACCCGGAAGGGCATCATCGTTTCGGGGAAAAAGCCCGCGCCGATTTCGTCGCAGTCCACGACGTAAGCGCTGCCGCAGAAGGGACACTGCACCGTCATATCGGCGGAGGAGATGGTCGTCTCGGCCCCGCAGCCCTGACAGCGGACCGTTCGGGTGCCGACCGCATTCCAATCGGGCGCGGTGTAGGAGTCGGTCCGGGGATCGTAGAGATATTCCGGGGCCTCCAGCATCTGGGCGGGCACCAGTTCCTTCCGGCCGCAGTGGATGCAGCACATCGACTGGGTTTCGGGTTCAAAGGTCATCTGGCTGCCGCAGCCCTCGCAGGGAAATCCAGCCGCCGCGACCCGCTTCGCGGTGTTTTCCGTTTCGGCCATGTCCGCATCCGCCTTTCCGTGAAAATGAATCGTCCGGTTTCCCGTGCCGCCGTCTGCTCCTGTGTCTTACCGCAGGCTACTCCTGCGCTTCGCCGCAGGTCACTCCTGCGCTTCGCCGCAGGTCACTCCTGCGCTTCGCCGCAGGCTACTCCTGCGCTTCGCCGCAGGAGGGGCAGAATTTGCCGCCCGAAAGCGGGGATCCGCAGTTTTTGCAGACCAGAGACTTCCCGCAGGAGGGACAGAAGCGGCCGTCGGCCGGCACATCCGCCCCGCATCCGGGACAGACCCGCCCGGCCGGCCGCGGATTTTTGCCGCAGGAGGGGCAGAACTTCGCCCCGGCCGGAACCGAGGCCCCGCAGGCCGCGCAAGTCGAAGCGGCCGGGGCTGCGGCCGGAGCGGGGGCCGCCGTATTGGCGTTCATCGCGCCGGCGAACACCTGGCCGACCTGCGCACCCGCGCCCAGGCCGATACCGACCCCGGCGATGCCGCCGCTGCCCTCGTTCTGGGCAAAATCCCGGATCGCCTCGGCGGCCTGATACCGGGTGTAATCCCCCATATCCCCGAGCACCCCCATGGTGGTGCGCTTGTCGATGGCTTTTTCGACCTCTTCGGGCAGGGAGATGTTCTCAATGATGAGCGTCTGCAGCGAGAGGCCGAGCGGGGCGAAAGAGGGCTGCAGCTTTTTCGCCGCGGCGGCAGCCAGCTCGTCGTAGCTGTTGACGATATCGATGGCCGCGATCCCCGATTCCCCGATGGTGTCGGACAGGCCCGACACCAGGATGCGGCGCAGATATCCGGTGATATCGGCCGTGGAATAGGAGGACAGGGTGCCGAAAATTTCCCGCATAAAGACTTCGGGCTGCACCACCCGGAACGCGAACACGCCGAAGGCGGACATCCGGATCATGCCGAATTCCTTGTCCCGCATGAGGACGGGCTTCTGCGTGCCCCATTTCTGATCGGTGAACAGCCGGGTGCTGACGAAGAACACCTCCGCCTTGAAGGGGGAGTCGAAGCCGTATTTCCAGCTTTTGAGCTTGGTCATGACCGGCATGTTTTCCGTGGTAAGGGTATACCGGCCAGGGCCGTAGATGTCGGCGATGACGCCTTCGTTGACAAAGATGGCGCACTGGCCCTCCCGTACGGTGAGCTGTGCCCCCATTTTGATTTCATGGTTTTCCACCGGATACTGAAACACCATGAGATCCTTGGAAAAATCCGTTGCCTCGATGACCTCGATCAATTGCCCCTTGATGAATCCGAACAGCCCCATGCGGACCCCGCCTTTCTATCGATCTAGTTCTCTTTATAATGTAAAAAAGAGCCTGACTACGCCTATTGTAGCATACGAGGCCCCTGAAGTAAATGGATAGATCGCGTTTTCCGACAGAAAACACCCCGTCCGCGGGACTGGCGCCGCCCGTTCTTTTCTGGTATACTACCTTTAATCGTATGAAAAAGGAAGACGGCCGATGACACATTCCAAAACCCGGGCGCTGATCGGGTCAGCCGGGGCCTTCGTCCTCAGCGGTGTTTTGTGGGGCGCCGTGCTGGCTTTGTTCGGTTTTTATCCCTTCGGGGAAAAATCCATCCTGATCACCGATATGAGCTCCCAATATGTGGAATACTTCGCGGCGTTCACGCGGATGGTGCGGGAAGGCGACAGTCTGCTGTTCACCTGGGATACCGGGATGGGCATGAATTTTCTCGGGATATGGGCCTATTATCTCGCCAGTCCCTTCACCCCCGTGCTGCTGCTGTTTCCGCAGGAGCTGCTGACGGAGGGGATCCTGGTCCTCATCTCCCTCAAAATCGCGGCGTCGGGGGCCGCCATGTCCCTGTATCTGCATGGACGATTTCGGGTGGACGGCATCTGGAACCTCGTCTTTTCAGCAGCTTACGCCCTGTCCGCATACAGCGTGGTCTATTGCTTCAACCTCATGTGGCTGGACGGCGTGATGCTGCTGCCCTTGGTGCTGCTCGCGGCCCGGCGGGTGTTCGATTCCCCCGCCGGACGACCGGCGCCCGGCCGCTGCCTGCCTTTGGCGGCGGTGCTGGCCGTGCTGTTCGTCGCGAACTTTTATATCGCCTATATCGTCGGCGTCTTCGCCTTCCTCGTGTATCTGATGTGGTGCCTCACGGCCTGGGAGGGCGGACGGCGGACGGCCATCCGGCTGGGCACGTTTGTAGGCACCGCGCTTCTGGCCGCCTGTGCCTCGGCCGTGGTGCTGCTGCCTGCTTTCTTTTCCCTGCAAAACGGCTATGAAACGGTCCACGGACTCAGCCTGACGTTCGGAGCGGCGATGAATCCGCTGGCCATTCCGGGCAAACTGGCGTACGGCGCCTTCGATTCCGCGACCCATACCGGTACGGCAAACCTCTACTGCGGGGTGCTCACGGCCGGGCTGCTGCCCCTCTGGTTCTGCAGCCGGTCGATCCCGCGGCGGGAAAAAATCGGGGTGGGTTGCCTGCTCTTTCTCATGACTCTCTCCCTGCTTCTTTATGATCTGGACGTGGCCTGGCATGTGTTCCAGCCGCCGACCTGGTTTCCCGCCCGGTACAGCTTCACCGTGGTGTTTCTGCTGGTGACGTGCGCCGCCCGGACCCTGTCGAAGCCCCAGGGCCTCCGCCCCGCGGCGATCCTCATCAGTTCCGGATGCATGGCGGCTGTGACCGCCCTGCTGTCCGGCATTCCCTCGCAGCCCTTTGCCGGGGTGGCGTGGATCACCCTGCTGCTCATCGGGATCTATGCGCTGCTCGGATGCGCCTTCGTCTGTTTCGGGAGAGAGGGCGCGCGCCCGGCGCTGCGCCGGATCGCGGGGCCGGCCGCGGCGGGACTGATGGCCCTGCTGCTCTGCGCGGAGCTGACGGGGAGTTCTCTGCGGATGCTCAAAGGACTGGACGGCCAGTTCGGTTTTGAAGACCGGGACGCCTATGCGGCTTTCCGGGAACGGGGCGCCTCCCTGATGGCGGCGCTCGATACCGTGGCGGAGGACGACGGCTTTTACCGGGTGGAAAACGCGACCGCCCGGAATTCCAACGACGGCCTGTCGATCGGGTATCCGGCGGTGAGCCATTACAGCTCCCTGTCGAATCAGCGGACCTTCCGCCTGCTGGGGGCGCTCGGCATGACCAATTATGTGAGTCACCGCTATCTGCGGTATTACGGCGCCACGTCCGCGCTCGATGCCCTCCTCGGGGTGCGGTATGTGTTCGATACGGAGGAACGGCGCCCCGGTCTGACGGATACCGGGGCGGTTGTGGGGGATACCAGGATATATCGGAATGAAAACGCCCTGCCCCTCGTCTATTTCGCGGATGCCGCGGTTTTGCCGAAACTGCCCGAAAACGGCACGCCCTTTTCCCTGCAGAATGAGCTGCTCGGCCGTCTGGAGGGAACGGAAACCGCATATTACAGCGCTCTCAAGGTCGACGCCGCCTTTTCCGGGAACATGACTGAAACGAACGGCCGGATCCGGCTGGACGGTTCGGGTCTCCTGACCTTTGTCATCGAGAATCCCAAGGAGCAGGATGTTCTTCTGTACGTTCAAAACAATCTGCCCGAAAATACCGACGTCTATCTGAACGGGCGGCGGCTGAACGTCTACGACGACCGGCTGGTAACCGGCGTGATCGAGCTCGGGCGGCAGCCGGCCGGCCGGGTGGAGGTTAAATTCTCGGTTTGGGGGAAGGATAAATGGATCGCCGCCCCTGCTGCCGCCGGATTCGATGAGGCCGCGTTTGCGGATCTGGCCGGCCGGCTGAAACAGGGCGGGGCCGGGGACCTGACCGTCACCGACACCACCGTGTCCGGCCGTCTGACAGCGCCCGAGGACGGCGTGCTCTTTACCACCATTCCGGCCGACAGCGGCTGGACGGCCGAACTGGACGGCAAACCCGTGGAGACGGAGACCGCGTTCGGCGCCTTTCTCGCCCTCCCGGTGTCGAGGGGCGCGCACACGTTCCGGCTGACCTATTGCCCGCGGGGACTGAAAACCGGAGCGGTCCTCTCCGCCGCGGCTCTGCTGCTGACGGGGATCTGGATGGGTCTGGACGCATGGCAGCGCCGGAAAAACAAGCGAAACCCTGGGACCGGCGGCGGTCTGACAGAAGGGAAGGATTCTGAAATTGGACAAGAGTGAGGGGAAACGCTCTATGTGGCTGGTGTTTGCGGTTTTGTCGGCGGTGTTCGCCGCGCTGACTTCGATTCTCGCCAAGGTGGGGATCGAGGATGTCAATTCCAATCTGGCCACCGCGATCCGCACCCTGGTGGTTGTGGTGATGGCCTGGGTGATGGTGTTTGCCACCGGGGCGCAGGCGGGAATCGGCCAGATTACCCAGCGCAGCCTCGTCTTCCTCGTGCTGTCGGGTCTGGCGACGGGGGCCTCCTGGCTTTGCTATTACCGGGCCATTCAGCTGGGCAGTGTCTCCAAGGTGGTGCCCATCGATAAAATGAGCGTGGTGCTCACCCTGATCCTGGCGTTCGTCTTCCTGCATGAGGAATTCAACCTCAAAATGGTGATCGGCAGCATTCTGATTACAGCCGGCACCCTCGTCATGGTGCTGTAGCCGTTGCGTCCGGCACCGATTTGTGCTATACTGCATCTGTTTAGGATAGCCATGGAGGTGCGCGGATCATGAGCAGGGAACATGTGGATTGGGTCCCGGTTACCAGTCCCGAGCAGGTGCGCGAGGTCGCGGGGCTGGCGAAAGACATATGGAACGAACACTACGCGGGTCTTCTTACCCCCGGGCAGATCACCTATATGGTGGAGCATTTTCAGTCGGAGGAGGCCATCACCCTCCAGCTCGCGGACGGGTATCAGTATCGGCTCGTCACCGTCGGCGGCGAGCCGGCCGGCTACGTCGCGTTTCGGACAGACGGCGATAAGCTCTTTCTGAGCAAGCTGTATATTCACAAGCGTTTCCGCCTGCGGGGGCTCGCGCATCGGTCGGTGGACCTGCTGATGCGGCTCTGCCGGGAACAGGGTCTGACGGCGCTGTACCTGACCGTGAATCGGGAGAACATCGGATCCATCGCCGCCTATATCGCCATGGGATTCCGAACGGTGCGGGAACAGGTGACGGATATCGGAGAAGGGTACGTCATGGACGATTTCGTCATGGAAAAGGCCGTGGAACGCGGATAGGAATAGGGAAGCCCCGGTCTGCCGTTTCGGCA
>CABUNG010000033.1 GCA_902492895.1 uncultured Oscillospiraceae bacterium
ATGATATACTCAGGCCGGAAGGGATAGCCCACCTCTTTTTCGAACTGTTCGAGGATGTACGGGCTGACACTGGCCGAATAGCCGTACCAATCCACGTATTTTTCCCGGGCGAGTTCATCGAACAGCAGGGTGAACTGATGAAAAAAGGTGGTGTAGCGGATGACGTCCACATACGGATGTTCCTCGATGAAGCGGCGCAGGCGCTTCATGGTGAAGTCCCGCGTTTTGGGCTGGCGGACGTCGAAGGTGATCTGGTGCTCCACCCCTTCCCATCCGTTGGTAACGGCGTTGTACATGTGGACCGGATCCCACAGGATGTAGGCGAGAAAGCTGACGGAGTACTGATGATAGGGGACCGCCTCGATCACGACGTCGCCCGTTTCCCCGTCGTACCGCCAGGAGGACACCGGCACCGGCTGGCCCGTCGTGCGGTCCATGACCTCCCACCAGCGGGAGATATCATCGCGGTCGTTGACGGCGAGCATATCGGGATAGAGGTGATCCATCAGATGGATCCGCAGGGTCTCCCCCTGGGCGGTATGAAAGGCCGTGCTGATATACATCTGCTGGATTTCGTCCGGATTCGCTCTGGCCCAGTCGTTGTCCTTGCGGGTGGTATAGTAGGTGGAGTATACCTTCGCATCCACTTCCCGCAGCGCAGCCGGAAAATCGGTGCCGTCGCAGTCGCGCACGGCGTCCGCGCCGAGACGCCGGATGACTTGGAGCGTTTCGGGGACCACGTCCACGTCGGTGGGGATCGTGACCCGTCCGGTTTGGCGTTTATTTTCCATGGGCCGCCCTCTCCTTTTCCTTTTGAAGACGTTTTTGTATCCGGTCGGCACGGGTGTACCGGCGGTTATACAGCCACAAAAGGGCGAGAAGGCCCGCCAGTCCGAGCAGCATCGCGCCGAGCCACAGCGGACCGTCGTGCATCTGCCCCGCGATGACCAGCGCCAGCGACGCCGCGAAGGCCGCGAGCACAGCCAGTGTTTTGAGGGCTTTCATAGGCTCTCCTCCTTTCGATTATCCCTTGATCCCGCCGACGGTCATTCCCTGGGTGAGCTGGCGCTGCACCGCAATATACAGAATGAGGGTGGGCAGCATCACGATCACGAGACCGGCATACATCTGTCCGTACTGAGCCGAGGCGTTCTGGGCTTTCATCAGCTCCATCAGGCCGACCGGCAGGGTTTGATACTCCTTGGAGGTCAGCGTCATGGCGATGATGTATTCGTTCCAGAAGGACAGGAAGTTGAAGAGGATGACGGTGATGATGCTGGGTTTAGCCATCGGCATGATGACCTTCACCATGGTATGGAAATACCCGCTGCCGTCGACATAGGCGGCCTCCTCAAAATCCTTGGGCAGGGTCTGGAAGTAGCTGGACAGCAGGTAAATCGTAAACGGCAGGGCCGTGGAGGCATAGATCAGCGCCAGAATAAAGTGATTGTTGAGGAAAAAGCCATTGCCGAACAGGTTGTATACCGGCGACCCTTCCTCGACCCTAAGCGCTTCCAGCAGGGAATCCATCCCCTTATTTCCATCCACCAGCATGAGGAAAATCGGCACCACGATATAGTTGACATTGATGAAGAGGCCGCCCATAAAGGCGACGTTCAGCACCCGGCGTCCCCGGAATTTGAAGCGGGACAGCACATAGGACGCCGGCAGCGCCAGAATCAGCAACATAGCCAGCGCCATGACCGTGACCAGCACCGAATTGAGGAAATAGGCCCCCATGTTCGCCTTATTGAAGGCATCGATGAAATTTTGAAAATGAAAGCCCTTGGGCAGCGCCCACGGACTGCCGTAAAACTCGGAGTCCTCCTTGACGGAAGCCAGAAAAGCCCAGCTCACCGGTACCAGAATCGTGATGACAAAGGTAATCAGCGCCACATAAATAAACACTTTATACAGGGTGTCACCGCCCCGCTGAGTCCGTTTCGTTTTCATATCGGCGCCTCCTTAGTATTCCAGCGGTTCCCGTTTGGTGACGCCATTGACAATGGCGGACAGCGCAAACGAGAAGATGAACACCACCACGCCGATGGCCATGCCGTATCCATAGGACGAGTTGGTGTAGGCCTGGGAATACATATAGCTCAAAAACACCTCGGATGCCCCGTCCGGCTTGCCGCTGGTCATGGCTTTGACGAACAGAAAGCTCAGATTGATGTTGCTGATGATGAAGAAGGTCAGGGTGGTGCGGATATTGGTCCAGATCAGGGGAATCGTGATTTGAAAAAACTGGCGGAACCGGCCCGCGCCCTCCAAACCGGCGCTTTCGTACAGGCTTTCCGGCACGGCGGCCATGCTGGCCATATACATCACCATATAATACCCGATCGCCTGCCAGACCAGCGCGCCGGCCAGACTGTAAATCACCAGCTGCTTATCCCCCAGCCAAAGGATGGGATTGTCTTTGACGTTGGTGAACAGGGCGATGATGCTGTTGAGCAGGCCCCGGCTGGGATCGTAAATGGCGTTGAAGATGGCGGCGATGACCACCACCGACAGGATATTGGGAATGTAGAAAACCACACGGAAAAAGTTTTGTCCCCGCAGTTTTTCTCTTGTCAGGATTCCGGCAAACACCAGCGCCAGCGCAAACGTCACCAGCGTCACCAGCACGATCAGCAGGACGGTGTTCTGGAAAGAACGCAGGAATTTGCCATCTTCCATCAGCGTGCGGAAATTGCGGAGACCGACAAAGGTTTTCTCGTCGGAATATCCGCCCCACTTGAACATCGACATCCAGAACACCTGGAAGGTGGGGATCACCATAAAGATGGTGAACAGAATCGTCGCCGGCAGAACGCAGAACAGAATAAAACGGGTGCGCCCCTTATGCTTATGCATCGAAACACCTCCTGAAATGGAAAACGGCGGGCGGATATCCGCCGCTCTAACGACTTATCGGGAATTCCCGCTTACTTCAGCGCGCCGCGCAGCTTATCGCTGGCGGTTTTGACCTCGTTCTTCCACTGATCCACCGTTTTGCTGCCGTTCATGACGCTGTCGATGGTGGAGAAGAGGGAATCCGCGATGCTGACGCCTTCCACGGGATCGGTGGTGGCAAAAGCACCCAGAGCGGGTTTGACTTTTCCGTCGTCATAGATGCCGTACATCAGCTTATCCTCGCCGGAAAGCTTGTCGGTGATCCCCTTGATGGGCTGGATAGCGGGGCCTTTGGGTTCCGATTCATCCTTGCCGGCCTTCATGAAGATATCTGCCGCCTCATCGGAATACAGGAACGCGATGAATTTATCCGCCAGTTCGGGGTTTTTGGCCTTTTTCGGGCTCCAAACCTGCTCGAAGAAGGTGTAGGAATACCGGTCGCCGCCCGCCTCGAAGGCCGGCATCGCTGCGAAGCCCCACTCGAAGCCCTCGGCCTTGGGAGCGCCCGCCATCTCGCCGACAACCCAGGTGCCGTTGGGCATGAAGAGCGCCTTGTTATCCAGAATGAGCTGCTGATTCTTGAGATAGTTCTCGTTGTTGGCGTTGGCCACGGTGGTTTTTTCGGTGTAGGGAACCAGTTTGCTGACGGTATCAAACAGTTTGCCTGCTTCGGCGGTGTCCCATACGCCTTCGCTGTAAGTGGTGGCCTTTTTGAAGAAATCTTCGCCGCCCGCCGCATACATCATCGCGTAGAAGAAGGAGTCGAAATACCCGGTGGTGGGATAGGTGAAGAGGGAAATGCCTTCTTTCTTAGCGGTCTCGCCCAGGGCCCACATCTCGTCCCAGGTGGTGGGCACCGACCAGCCCTTGCTCGCAAAGAGACCGGCGTTGTAGAAGAGGCCGCAGGGGCCATAAAACATGGGGGCCAGATAGGTTTTGCCGTCGGCATACGGCTTGGTCAGGGAGGTGTCGAGGAAGCCGGGCAGGATCTTATCTTTCACTTTGACGTTTTCCCCGGGCACCGTCATATCCATGACGTTGGTCAGGTCCCGCAGGGCGTTGTCTTTGATCATGGTCTCCGTCAGAGCGGCCGGACGGCCGGTGGCCAGATGGACCACGTCGGGATAATTGCCGGATTTCATTTCGGAGCCGAGGGTGTCCTCCAGCGTTTTGCTGGTGGTCACCTTGACGGTCACGCCCTCGTTGGCCTTTTCAAAGGCCCGGGCGATTTGGGTCCAGATGTTGGTGCCGTAAGCGGATTCGAGCGCGTAGACGGTCAAAGTCTGGGTTTTGCTGCCGCCGCTGCCGCTGTCATCCTCCGGCGCCTTACAACCGGCGAACAAACCGATGGCTAAGAGAGAGGCCAATCCGAGAGACAAGGCTTTTTTCATAGGGATATTCCTCCTTTTTGTTCGGGGTCGCCGGAGGGAAGCCCTCCGGATCGGTGTGAGGTTTCTTCTCTTTCAGTATAGCGGAATTCCGTTGCCGTTCAAGGGATTTCTTGCTCGTGTTTTTATTATTCTTGCGCTTTTCGTTGTTTTATATAATTTTTTTAAACAAATACCTGTTTCTTTAATTTATGATTGTAATTTTCCACAGCAGGCAGAGAAATCCACCCCTATTATATCCATAGAACACGGTTTTTATGAAAATATTTTTTATACAACTTGTCAATCCATCCGATATATAGTATACTGAATTTAAACAGTATATTCGTCATAATCCCTATAAAACGCAAAAAAATAACAGGTTATCGCGGTATTCGGATGTGAGGAGCGGAAACATGAGCAATCATCTCTATACGATCACCGAAAACCATCATCATATTGAAACCCGCTTGCTGTATGTCACGTCGGCCAAATACGAAGGGGATTGGCACAGCACCCCCCATTCCCACCATTTTTCCGAGTTTTTCTATGTGCTTGGCGGGCAGGGCCGGTTTCTCGTCGATTCCCAGACGTTCGACGTGGAGGAGCACGATCTCGTCATCGTCAATCCCCATGTCGCGCATACGGAGATGTCCCGTCAAAGCAGCCCGCTCGAGTACATCGCCCTCGGGATCGAAGGCGTCTGTTTCACCTTTGACCAGCCCGGAGCCGACGAGAATTACCGCCTGTTCCACTACAAGGAGAAGCCGCTTTCCGCCCGGCAGGAATTTCTCTCCTACCTTCACGCGCTGCTGCAGGAAGCGGAGAAAAACGAGGCCTACAGCGAGGAGGTCTGTCAAAATCTCCTGGAAGTGCTCATGATCATCATGATGCGGCATTCCGAGTTTACGTTATCGGTGATGCCGTCGAAAAAGGCCAATCTCGCCTGTGCACAGGTCAAACGGTATATCGACGGCCATTTCCGCGAATCGCTTTCGCTCGAAGATCTGGCGGGGCTGGTCCATGTGAACAAGTACCATCTGGTGCACATCTTTACGGCGGATTTCGGCCTCTCTCCCATCCAATATCTCATCTCCCGCCGGGTGGACGAGAGCAAGAACCTGCTCCGCACCACCGATCACTCGATCGCGCAGATCGCCTCGTTTTCCGGATTCTCCTCCCAGTCCTATTTTGCCCAGACATTCCAGAAAACCATGGGGATGAGCCCCACCCAGTACCGCCGCCAGACCCGGGTTCCGGATGCCTGAAACAAACAGCCGGTGCCGTTTAAAAACGGCACCGGCTGTTTTCTTATCGTGTCCGGACGGCGGGCTTTTACGCCGGATTGCATCGCTTTGGGGTCCCCGCGCATCGCGCATCCATCCGACGGATGAGCCGCGCACGGCTCATTTCCGGCGGAGCTTTTCCTGCAGGCGGCGGATCTCGTCCCGGCGGCGGGCGGTTTCATCCGGGGCGGGCACATACCGGTCCCCTTCTTTCGCCAGCACGTCTCCGGGGCGGGCGGCGGCGGGAAGCTGCGCGCGCGGAACAGTCAGGGTCTGTTCGTCGTCATCCTCCAAAACGGCGAGATCTTCTTCAAAGCGGTCCAGGCTGTAATACATCCCTCATCCTCCTGATTCACGTTCGGTTTCAAATGCGATTGCGTCCCCATCGCAGCGGACCACGATCGTACCGCAGAGGTCGCTGCGATAGCTTGCGATACGGCGCTTCGCGAGCGCGTCCAGCGTCACCTGATGCGGATGGTTATACGCATTGTCGGCGCCGCAGGTGATCAGCGCGTACCGGGGATTCACCGCATCGAGCAGAGCGGCGGTGGAGGAGGTACGGCTGCCGTGATGGCCGATCTTGATGACGTCGGCCGCGAGATCGGCGCCAGCCGCCAGCAGAGAGGCTTCCTCCTCCTTTTCCGCATCCCCCATGAAGAGGAAGCGGCGCTTCCCAAAATCCACCCGGCAGACGATCGACATGTTGTTGCGGTCTTCCGCGTCCTGAACCGGGCCGAGAATCGTCACCGCGGCCTCCCCCAGCGTGTAAACCGCGCCCGGTTCCGCCTCGGTGACGGCGATATCCTTTTTATCGAGGGCCTGGAGCACGCTGAGATAGCTCTTGGTCGTCGGTTCGAAGCCCTCCGGCATGAAGGCCATGAGGAAGGTGTCGATCTCGAACGCGTCGATCACATTGTCCATGCCGCCGATGTGGTCCACGTCCCCATGGGTGGCGATCACGAGGTCGAGGCGCCGGACCCCCTGTGCGTGCAGGTAGTCCACCACGTCTGTTCCCGCCGGATTCGTCCCCGCGTCGATGAGCATGCTGCTCGTCCCGCTCCGAACGAGGATCGAGTCCGCGTTGCCAACGTCGATGACGTCGATGCGCAGCTCGTTTTCCAGATCGGAGAGCGGCGGCGTCTCCCGCAGGCCGACCGCCTCGAAAATCCGGTTCCAGGTGGGCAGGAAGGGGCGATTCAATTGTTCACTGACCGTGACGAGGCCGGACAGGATGAGCACGAGGCTGCCAAGAGCGATCAGGGTCCAGAATATGCCGCGGTTCAGGCGGCGTTTACGCGATTTGTTCATATGGCTCCCCCTTTATTGGGTATAAAAACGGCGGATTCCCGATCCGTGTGTTTTTCTATTCCCGGCCCAGGAGCCAATTGACGTCCACTTTCAGGATGTCGGCCAGTGCGTTCAGCTCGATGTCCGTCACCGGCCGCTTCTGACCTTCGAGGAGGGAAAGAGACGAGGCACTGATATCAATTTCTTTGATTTGTAATCTGGCCAATAACTCGGTTTGTTTAAGACCCAACGCTTGTCTGGCCTGTGCAACGCGTTGTCCTACAATATTGCGGTCACCAAGTGCCAATTTTCTTGTATTCACACCCGTCCACCTCCCATCATATTTATTCTAGCCAAATTTACCGAGGTTAAATTGAGCGTGGCTCAATTTAAACCGTGATATAAAAAACCAGGTGAAGATCCATAGATCCTTACCTGTTGCTTTTATAGGATGGAAACTGAGACAATCCCCTGGGCCGCCCCCTTCTTGTATGAGTTAGTTTGAATGATAACGCTAGGGAGGTTCTCATTAAGAGAGAACCAGGCCGGCCACTGAGCGAATCTTTTATTGCCATACTCCTGGCCGGCCTCCGCTCATTTCAGCTAAAGCTGCACATTCAGCTAAAGCTGAAAAGGCCCGGGGCAGATGGGGGTTCAGGGGGATTCCCCCTGACGCTTCTTTTCCCTTTTTATCAGCCCCGGGCAAATACGGAGGCATTTGCGGGGGCCGGGGCAGAGGCCGGCCGTAACTGTCCGCGTGCGACCCGGCCTTCTTTGCGTAAAGAAAGGGGGTGCCGCACGACATGAGTGCATAGAAAGGTTTGGCCTGCGGGCCACCTTCTTTTGGCCTGAGCCCCAAAAGAAGGCAAAAAGTCTCCCGGGGTTCCCCCGGACCCCAGGCCCTTTGCCGGTTTTCTCTTAATGAAAACCGGCGGCATCCGTGTCACCTGAACCAACGATACAATCAGGGCTGCGGCCCAAGAGATTGGGTGGTTACATATCTATACCCATACACCTGCAGCAAAAAAGCCGTGAAGGACAGGGCGATCCTGTTCTCCACGGCTCTCTCCTTTATACGGACCGGCGGCGCCGTTCAGATGGGGCCTTCCGGTCTCGTCCCGCTGCTTTCTTCCCCGGCTTGGACGGGCGGCCGGACGCCTTCCCCGGGTTCCGGCCCGAAGGATCGTCCGGCACCAGGCAGAGAGGGCCGCTGCCGATCAGATCGGCCCGGCCGGCCCGGCGGAGGGCCTTCCGGACCTTCTCCCGGTTTTCGGGCCGAAAGTATTGCAGCAGCGCCCGCTGCTCGGCCTTTTCCTCCGGTGTCCGGGGGACATAGACCGGTTCCAGGGTCAGGGGATCGAGACCGGTATAAAACATGCAGGTGGACATCGTGCCGGGAGTGGGATAGAAATCCTGCACCTGCTCGGGATGCAGCCCCTCCTGTTTGAGAAAGAGCGCCAGTTCCACCGCGTCCCGCAGGGTGCTCCCCGGATGGGAGGACATGAGATAGGGCACCAGATACTGCTTCTTCCCCATGCTCTTGGTGAGCTCATAAAACCGCTTTTGAAACCGTTTGTATACCTCGATGGGCGGCTTGCCCATATAGCCCAGCACGTGCGCCGAGCAGTGCTCGGGCGCCACCTTGAGCTGGCCGCTGATATGATGGGCCACCAGCTCCCGGAAAAAACTCTCATCCGGATCGGCCATCAGATAATCATACCGGATGCCCGAACGGATGAACACCTTTTTGATCCCGGGCAGGCCCCGCAGGCGGCGGAGCAGGTGAAGATACTCGCTGTGGTCCACCTCCATGGCCGGGCAGGGCGCGGGGGCGAGGCACTGCTTGTTTTTACACAGGCCCCGGGTCAGCTGGCCCTTGCAGGATGGATGGCGGAAATTGGCGGTAGGCCCGCCGACGTCATGGATATAGCCCTTAAATCCCGGCAGGCGGGTGAGGGCTTCGGCCTCCCTGACCACGGATTCCGCACTGCGGCAGGTGATCTGCCGCCCCTGGTGAAACGCCAGGGAACAGAAATGGCACCCGCCGATGCAGCCCCGGTTATGGGTGATGGAAAACCGGACCTCCTCGATGCCGGGCACCCCGCCGAGCGGCTGATAGGACGGATGGACATCCCGCATATAGGGCAGCTCGTACACCCGGTCAAACGCCTCGGTGGACAGGGGCGGCATGGGCGGATTCTGGACCAGCATCCGGTCCCCATGGCGCTGGATGACGGTCTTGCCCCGCACGGCGTCCTGCTCCTCCTGCTGGATCCGGCAGGAGACCGCGTACTGCCGCCGGCCCGACTCGGTCGGGGCCGCGGCCAGCTCGAACCGGGGACACTCGGCCGCGGGACGGGGCGTATAGTCCTTCACCGGAACGGCAAAGCAGGTGCCGCGGATATCGGTTATGGACGAAACCGGCTCCCCCGTCCGAAGGCGGCGGGCGATCTCGACCGTCTGGGTCTCCCCCATCCCATAAACGAGCAGCTCCGCCCCGCTCTCGATCAGGATGGAGGGGCGCACGGCGTCGTCCCAGTAATCGTAATGGGCGAAGCGGCGCAGGGACGCTTCGAGCCCTCCGATGATTTGGGGCACGTCGGGATAGGCGGCTCTCGCCTGCCTGCAGTAGACGAGCACCGCCCGATCGGGGCGGGCGCCCGCCCGGCCGCCGGGGGTATAGGCGTCCTCGCTGCGTTTGCGTTTGGCGGCGGTGTAATGGGCGACCATGGAATCGATATTCCCCCCGCCGATGAAAAAACCGAGGCGCGGACGGCCGAACCGGGTGAAATCCGCCTCGCTCCGAGGCTGGGAGAGGATACAGACCCGCAGACCCTCCGCCTCCAGCACCCGGGAGATGATGGCGGCGCCGAAGCTCGGATGGTCGACATAGGCGTCCCCCGTCACCACCACGGCGTCGGCCTCCTCCCAGCCCCGCGCCCGCATGTCGTCGATTGTCAATGGTAAAAAGGGCATGGCAACTCCTTCACGGAAACGGGTTTATGGCGGACTTTTGCGGGGATACGCCGTTTTTTCATCGGTGATCTCCGCCAGATAATCCATGCTGGTATCCAGCGCCAGGGCAATCCGCTTGCACTGTTCAAATGTGTAAAACCGTTTTCCGTTTTCAATTTTTGAATAATCGCTTTGGTCAATGCCGGTCAGGAGCTGCATTTTGATCTGGGTAAAACCCCGTTCCAGCCGCAGGTCTCTCAGCCTGCTCATACGCATCACCTCCTCGATTATGGCAGACCGACCTATTCAAAATAGGGTTATATTGACCTATTCCGCCCATCGGCCGCGGAGGATATCCCGGCCGTTACGACGCCCCTGTCCATTCCACAGAGGCCTGGCTCCCGGCTTCTCCCAATCAAAACCGCCCGTGAACAGGGTATAGGAAGGCCCTTGAGGGGCGTATTACTGGCATGGCCCCTCAAGGGGTATCGAATCCTATCCTGACATCCCACACCCTGCCACCCGTAAACGGGTTAAGGGCATCGCCGGCAATGGCTGGTGTTTCTGTATCGGCTTCGGGGAAACCAGTTGCTGAAGCTTTTCTTTTCTCCCACCAG
Source organism: uncultured Oscillospiraceae bacterium (assembly GCA_902492895.1). Classification (GTDB taxonomy): domain Bacteria; phylum Bacillota; class Clostridia; order Oscillospirales; family Acutalibacteraceae; genus UMGS1623. The sequence goes on from CABUNG010000033.1 coordinate 10,411, forward strand.
TCATACTGGTGGTTCTAATACGCTTAAGCATGAACGGGAAACGGCGCGCCCCATGACAGGGCGCGCCGCGCGATTCGATGGATGGGAACTCAGTCGAAATACACCGCTTTGCCGGTTTTGGACGAGGTGTAGATCGCTTCGAGGATTTCGGTGACGACCAGCGCCTGCTCGGGGAGGACCAGGGGCTGTGTATCGTTGAGGATCGAGGTGATCCACTGGGAGCATTCCAGCTCAGCGGGATCGGCCGCCGAAGCCCCGTCATAAAACGCCACGCCGCCCGCATTCAGGTCGACGTTTTCGACCACCTGACGGCCCAGATGGATCCGGTTGAAACGCAGGCCGTCGACCATATCCGCGCCGCCAAGCGTGCCGCACAGCGTGGTCTGGGCTTCCCGGACGTCCAGAAGATTGATCGCCCAGCTGGATTCGAGGAGAATGGCGGCGCCGTTTTCCATCGTCACCATGCCGAAGGCGGAATCCTCAACCGTGAATTCCTTGGGATCCCAGTCGCCCCAGGCGTTGCCGCTCTCCTTCTGATCGCCGAGTTTTTTGAAAGCCCGGCCCAGCACCGCCTTGGGCTTGTAGTTGTTCATCATCCACAGGGTCAGATCCAAAGCGTGGGTGCCGATATCGATCAGGGGACCGCCGCCCTGCTCGTATTCATTGAGGAAAACGCCCCACGTGGGCACCGCGCGGCGGCGGATGGCGTGCGCCTTGGCAAAATAGAGTTCGCCGAGCTCCCCTTCTTCGACCGCCCGCTTCATCAGCAGGGAGTCGGGACGGAAACGGTTCTGGTAGCCGATCGTCAGCTTCTTGCCGGTTTTCTTCGCGGTTTCCAGCATCAGCCGGGCATCCGCCGCCGTTTTGGCCATCGGCTTTTCACACATGACGTGCTTGCCGGCCTCGAGAGCCGCCACCGTGATCTCACAGTGGGAGCGGTTGGGGGTGCAGACATGCACGACGTCGATGGAGGTATCCGCCAGCAGTTCATGATAATCCACATACACCTTCGCGCCTTCCGCGCCGTATGTAGCCGCGGCCTGCTCCGCGCGTTCCACGATCAGGTCGCAGAAAGCCACCAAATCCACCCGGTCGCTCTGCTTTTTCAGGGAGGGCAGGTGCTTGCCGTTCGCGATACCGCCGCAGCCGATCACGCCAACTTTCAGTTTCGCCATCTTGTCTTCCTCCATTTTTATTGATATCAGAATCGGTTGGCCGGCGACACCGGCCGGTTACAAGATTCATTATAGCGATTTGTCCACCCGCCCGCAATGCCTTTCTTTTTCAGTTTACCAAACTATATTTCGCATCTTGCCGCCATACGAACGGGGCCGCTGCTCCCCAAAATCCGGTAAAAGGCGGCAAAAAGCCGCAGCGCTCCCCACAAATGGGACGGCGCGGCGGCTATTCAGCAGGGTATCCCTTATAGAGGCCGGACCTCATTCATCGGCCAAATCCTCGAAAATCCGGTCGATCCCCTTGCGCAGAATATCGGACCGGGTCGTCTGCAGAATCCGGCAGCAGGTGTCCAGCTTTGACACCGACCGGGTGTCCATCCGTGCACGGATGACAAACTCCTTTTGATTCCGATACGTTTTCCAGGTCTTCTTTTCCTCCACGCGGATTCCTCCTCAATGGGCTTCTAAATCAACAGTAGCGGCTGAGCCCGAAATAGTCAAGTGAATAAGTTTCACTATCCGCATTCGTGATACCGGTATAGCACCTTTTGCCGTTTCCATGGAGGCGTCATCGGTTTTGAGCGGCTCTTGCCGAAGGGCCGGAAGGCGGCGCTCATTCCCAACCATCCGGGGGTACAGGGACCAAGTGCCCCTTTGGCCGTAATCCGGAGCGAAGAGGCGGAAAAGGGATCGGGATCCTTTTTATTCTTCTTCCGCGGACAAATAGGCGCCCGCCTGGAAGGCGGCCACCGCGCCGTCGGCCGTGGCCGTCACGATCTGGCGAAGCGGCTTTGTCCGGCAGTCCCCGGCGGCAAAAATCCCCGGAACATTCGTCAGGCAATCCTCGCCCGCGTGGATATACCCCGCCTTATCCAAACGGACCGGCGGCGAAAACAGGCCGTTTTCCGGTTCGTATCCAATGGCGATGAAGACCGCCGCCGTCTCGACCGTCTGGGTTTCGCCCGTTTTTTCATCGCGGACGACCACGGAATGGACGGTTTTGTCCCCCCGGATCTCGGTCACGGTCGATTCATAGAGGATGCGGATGTTCGGATGCCCCTGGACCGCCCTAGCCAGCCGCCGTTCTCCCCGGAACGACTCCCGCCGATGAATCAGCGTCACACCCGCGCAGGTTTTGGCGAGATACAGGGCATCTTCCAGCGCGGTGTTGCCGCCGCCGACCAGCACGACCTCCCGGCCTTTGAAAAAGGCGCCGTCGCAGGTGGCGCAGTAGGATACGCCCCGCCCTGCGAATTCCTCTTCCCCCGGACATCCGAGGTGCCGCCGCTTCGCGCCGTTCGCGAGGATCACCGCCCGGCTCTCATACCGGCCGGCGGATGTCACCGCCGCTTTGTGTTTCCCCTCCAGCGTCAGCTCCCGCACCTCTTCGAATGACACATGCGCTCCGAGCTCCACAGCCTGGTCGTACATGCTCTGCGACAAATCGGGTCCCGTGACGTGCAGCACTCCCGGATAATTCTCCACCTCGGGCGTGATCGCCACCTGCCCGCCGTAAAAGCCTTTGTCCAGGACCGTGACCGTCCACCCCGCCCGGCAGGCGTAAATCGCCGCGGTCAGTCCGGCCGGACCCGCGCCGATGATCAATATATCGCTGGTCTGCGCCATGGGTTTTCCTCCTCGCCTGGTATTCCTTTATAGTATAAGCAGAGACCGAGGGAAATATGTTTCGTATTTATTTGCATTAGCACTCTTATGTAACGAGTGCTAATATTTACATTTCGTTCATAATTTCACTGAAAATTGGTCATAACTTGCGGATAAACTAAAAGATGTTCAAAGGAACCACAGAAACAGATGGAAGGCGAGACCCATGGGTCACCAACACGCAGACACAGTGACAGCTGACAACAACAGGAGGTATGACGTATGTTTGATTTGATGCCTTTCGGGCGCGGTGAGCGCAATCTGTTCCAATATCTGGACAATGTTGAAAAAAGCTTCTTCGGTGATCCGGATACCCGGTTCTCCCAATTCCGCACCGATATCGCGGACAAGGGAGACCGCTATGAGCTGGAAGCCGAACTGCCGGGATTTCAAAAAGAGGACCTTCACCTCGATCTGGAGGGGGATCTCCTCACCATCCGGGCGGAACACACGGAGCAGAAGGAAGAAAAAGACGGGCAGACCCGCTATGTCCGGCGGGAACGCCGCTACGGCTCCTTCTCCCGCAGCTTCGACGTCTCCGGAATCCAGACCGATTCGATCACCGCTTCCTATGAGAACGGCGTTCTGAAGCTGATCCTGCCGAAATCCCAACCGGCCCCGGCGCCGGTCTCCAGGCAGATCGACATCCAGTAAAAACCGAAAAAAGGCACCTCTCCGCGGAGAGGTGCCTTTTTGTTTCTCTTCATCCGTTTTTCTTGAGCTGGTAGGACAGGGTCATCAAGCTGTCCCCGAGATGGACGTTTTCCACGACGACGTCGGGATGCTGGTAGTTGATATCGTAGTGGCTGAAGTTCCAGAAGCCCCGCACCCCCGCCGCGAGCAGGCGGTCGACCAGGGCGGGCGCGGCCTCCTTGGGAATGCAGAGGATCGCCACCTCCGGCTTTTTGTTCCGGCAGACCTTTTCCAGGCTCTTGGTGGGCTGGACCTCCATGCCCCGGACCATCCGGCCGATCAAATCGGGGGAATCGTCGAAAATCCCCACCAGACGGATGCCGCGGTTCTCGAAATCCATGTGGTTCGCGATGGCCCGGCCCATATTGCCGGCCCCGAGAAGCACCGTATCGGAGAGCTTATCCATGCCGAGAATATGGCCGATCTCGGCGTACAGCTGTTCGACCATGTAGCCGTAGCCCTGCTGACCGAAGCCGCCGAAACAGTTCAGATCCTGCCGGATCTGGGAAGCGGTGAGCCCCATGCGCAAAGACAGTTCCCGGGACGAGATGCGGGTCACGCCGTTTTCCTTGAGATCGTACAAGAAGCGGTAATAGCGGGGCAGGCGGCGGACCACCGACATCGAAATCGTCTCACTCTTCGCCATATTCTGTCACCTCCTCGTTCATGACGGCCGGTCGGGATCAGCCCTGTTCTCTGGTATAATTCAGCAGGCCGCCCGCGAGCAGCATCTCCACCTGGCGGCGGGAGAAAGAGGCGGCGAGAGGGATGGTTTCCCCGGTCGTGCGGTTTTCGAGCACCAGATCCTCGCCGTTTTCGAGGCGGCGGCGGACATCGGGCAGAACGAGCTCATCACCGAAGGAAATCCGGTCGTAATCCTCCTCGTTCGCAAAAGTCAGAGGCAGGATGCCGGCATTGATCAGATTCGCCACATGAATGCGGGCAAAGGATTTGACGATCACGGCCTGAATCCCGAGATAGAGGGGGGCGAGAGCCGCGTGTTCCCGCGAGCTGCCCTGGCCGTAATTGACGCCGCCGACGACGATGCCCTTCCCCTCCGCCTTGCAGCGGGCGGGGAACTCCGGATCGCACCGGACGAAGCAATGCTCGGAAATGGCGGGGATATTGGAGCGCAGGGGCAGGATTTTGGCCCCGGCCGGCATGATATGGTCGGTGGTGATGTTATCCCCCACCTTGAGCAGCACTTTGGCCGCGATGGAATCCGCGAGCGGCACGGTCTGGGGGAAGGGTTTGATGTTGGGGCCGCGGAGGATTTCCACCTCGTCCATCGTTTCCTCCGGGGCGGGCGGGACGATCATATTATCGTTGATGAGGAAGGAGGACGGCACCGCGATCTCCGGCATATCGCCGAGGGTGCGGGGATCGGTGAACACGCCGGTCAGGGCGGAAGCCGCCGCGGTTTCGGGGCTGACGAGATAAACCTGGGCGTCGGCCGTGCCGGAGCGGCCCTCGAAATTGCGGTTGAAGGTGCGCAGGGAGATGCCGCCCGAATTCGGGGACTGGCCCATGCCGATGCAGGGGCCGCAGGCGCATTCGAGGATGCGGGCGCCCGCGGCGATCAGATCGGCGAGGGCGCCGTTTTCCGCGAGCATAGCGAGCACCTGCTTGGAGCCGGGGGCGATGGAGAGGCTGACATCCGGATGGACGGTTTTGCCTTTCAGGATGGCGGCCACCTTGAGCATATCAAACAGGGACGAGTTGGTGCAGGAGCCGATGCAGCACTGATCGACCTTCATTTCCCCGATGTCCTCGACCGCCTTCACGGCGTCGGGGGAATGGGGGCAGGCCGCGAGGGGCCGCAGGGCGGACAGATCGATGTCCACCACCTCGTCGTACACGGCGTCGTCATCGGGGGCAAGGGCGACCCAATCGGCCTCCCGGCCCTGCGCCTTCATGAAGGCGCGGGTGACGTCGTCGGAGGGGAAAATCGAGGTGGAGGCGCCGAGTTCGGCGCCCATATTGGTGATGGTGGCCCGTTCGGGCACCGACAGCGCGGCCACGCCCTCGCCGCCGTATTCGATGATTTTGCCCACGCCGCCCTTGACGGTGAGCAGGCGGAGGACCTCCAGAATGACGTCCTTAGCCGCGACAAAGGGACGCAGACGGCCGGTCAGGTTGACCCGCACCATCCGGGGCATGGTGATGTAGTAAGGGCCGCCGCCCATGGCCACGGCCACATCGAGCCCGCCCGCGCCGAACGCCAGCATGCCGATGCCGCCGCCGGTGGGGGTGTGGCTGTCCGACCCGATCAGGGTTTTGCCCGGGATGCCGAACCGCTCGAGATGCACCTGATGGCAGATGCCGTTGCCCGGACGGGAGAAGTACAGGCCGTGTTTTTTGCAGACGCTCTGAATATAGCGGTGATCGTCCGCGTTTTCAAAACCGGTCTGCAGGGTGTTGTGATCGATATAGGCCACCGAGCGCTCGGTTTTGACCCGCGGCACGCCCATGGCTTCAAATTCCAGATACGCCATGGTCCCGGTGGCGTCCTGGGTGAGAGTCTGGTCGATTTTCAGGGCGATCTCACTGCCCGGCGTCATGTCGCCTTCGAGCAGATGGGCCTTGATGAGTTTCTGAGCCAACGTAAATCCCATACGGAATTCCTCCTCATTCGTTCACAGCGCGGGCGCCCGCCGCTGTCCCGGGCGGGCGTTGCTCCCTTTAAAAACGCTATATACATCCGTTACTTTGTATTATGACGGATTGTAGAAGATTTGTCAATCGGGAAACTTTGTACAAAGATCGGGCGAATCCCGGGCGAGTCTTGATTCTTTTTGAAAATTCGGCTATACTATATGTTTGTATACAGTCGATGGAGGTGAACGGATTGCGGCAGAAAGCGGCCATCGGGCTCAGTCTTTTCCTAACGGCCGTGCTCGTACTCGGCGGCTGCTCCACCATCCCCCATTCCATCGATCCGGTATCGTCCGCATCCGCCCCTCCCCCGGTGTCGGCGGTGCAGACCCTGCCACCCTTCGCCCTGAGCTTCAGCAAAGAGGATTCGCTTCATCCCTATCAGGCGAGGAGCCGGGCCAATCTCGACCTCGTTCCCCTGCTGTATGAGGGACTGACGGCGATCGGGGCCGATTACACGGCCCGGCCCAGTCTCGCGGCCTCCTTGGACGATACCGATCCCCTGAAGCCTGTGGCCACGATCCGCGCCGACGCGGTTTTTTCGGACGGCTCGCCCGTGACCGCGCAGGACGTCGCCGCGTCGTTTACGGCCGCCAAGGCTTCCGCGCATTACGGGCCGCTGCTCACCAACGTGACGGGCGCGGCCGCGGTGTCCGCGGACCGGGTGGTCTTTACCCTCGCCGCCCGCGATCCGGGATGGCGGGCCTGTCTCTCCTTCCCCGTCGTCAAGCGGGATTCCGGCGATCCGCCCCTTGGGTCGGGTGCGTACGTGTACAGCGCCGGCGAGAATACCCTGACCCTCCGTCCCGGACGGGACGGTTCGATCACGAGCATCCGCCTGCGGGATTTTCCGGACGCCGACGCCATGCTGCACGGACTGGAAAACGGTTCTCTGACCTTTTTCTACAGCGAACTGTCGAACGGCGAGATTCCCCGCACTTCCAGCGCCACGGCGGAGATGCCGCTTCCCGATCTGCTGTTTCTGGGGATCAACTCCAAAAACGCGGCGCTGCGGAAAACGGAGGTGCGTGCCGCCCTGTCCGCCGCCGTCAGCCGGGAGGAGCTCGTCTCCGGCGCCCTGGTCGGCCGGGGGACTCCGGCGGTCTCCCCGTTTCCCCCGCAATGGGCGGACGCGGCCGATGTGAATCTTTTGAACCTAACGGAAAATATCGCCGCAGCTGTTGCACAATTGGAGCAGGCGGGTTATAATACTACCGATAGCGCCGGGGGACTGTCCTTCGAGCTGCTGGTCACAGAGGGAAACCGTTTCCGGAAAACCGCCGCCGAGCTCATCCGGCAGCAGCTGCTCCGGGCGGGGATCACGGTCACGGTCACCGAGCTGCCGTTTGCCGATTACGAAAGCCGTCTGAAAAGAGGGCAGTTCGACCTGTACCTGGGGGAAATCCGTCTGAGTGCGGATATGCATCTGCGGGCCCTTCTCTCCCCCGGCGGCGCGGCGTCCTACGGTCTCGCGGCGGATTCCCCGGCAGCGGCCGCCTACGGTTCCTATCTCGCAGGCGACAAAACCCTGGCCGCGTTTTGCGAGGACTTTGCAGCTGACCTGCCCTATATCCCTCTGTGCTGGCGCCAGGGAATGGCCGCCTTCCACCGCAGTCTGTCGGGCCTGTCCCCCCACGCTTTCGACGTGTTTCACGATCTGGGGAGCTGGATTTACGCCTGACTGCCCGCGCGTCCCCTCGCCAAACCTGAATAGAAAGGCGTGTGTTGTCATATGATCCGAATCGAAAACCATCTGGGAACGATCGAAATCTCCCAGGAATACTTTGCCTATCTTGTAGGCAATGCCGCGTCCTCCTGCTACGGTGTGGCCGGTATGGTCAAAAGCGGCACCAAGCAGGGGCTGCGTTCGGTTTTTTATAAACGTCCCTTCGCGGACGAGGGCATCCGGGTGCGCAGCGAGAATGACAAGCTCATTGTGGACCTGCATATCTCCGTCATATACGGCATGAACATATCCGCCATCGCCAAAAGTATCGTCAACAAAGTGCGGTACACCGTGGAGGAAGCCACGGGGCTGGATGTGAAAAAGGTCAATGTCTATGTGGACGGCATGAAAACCGAATAATCGGGGTGAACCGCTGCGGCGTTCACGCCGGGCGCGCACCTGCAAGGGAGTGCTGAAGTTGATACAAGGTAAGATATTGCGGGACGCGATGATTTCCGCGTCCAACTGTCTGAGTCAGAAAAAGCAGTCGGTCGACGAACTGAATATTTTCCCGGTTCCCGACGGGGATACGGGCACCAATATGTCCATGACCCTGGCTGCCGCCGCGCGTGAACTGGCCCGGCTCCAGGATCCCACTGTCAGCGAAGCCGCCGACACCGCCTCCGCCGCCCTGCTGCGGGGCGCCCGGGGCAATTCCGGGGTCATCCTGTCCCTGCTCTTCCGCGGCTTCTCCAAGGGACTCAAGGGCAAAACCGAGGCCAGCGGCGCGGATTTCGCCGCCGCGCTCGGCATGGGCGTGGAGGCGGCGTACAAAGCCGTCATGAAGCCCACCGAGGGCACCATCCTCACCGTCGCCAGGGAGGCCGCCGAAAAGGCGATCGCCGCCGCGGCGAAGGACCCGTCGGTCGAACCCGTCTGGGCCGTGATCTGCGACGAGGCGGAAGCCTCCCTCGCCCGGACCCCCGAGCTGCTCCCCGTCCTCAAGAAGGCGGGCGTGGTCGATGCGGGCGGCCAGGGACTCTGCATCATTCTGCGCGCCATGCAGGATGTGTTCGGCGGAGGCGCGGTGGTCGAAGGGGATTCTTCCACCGAAGCGCCTGCAGCGGGTAAAGGCGTCAGCGCCGCGGGATCTTTCGACGCGGACATCACCTTTACATACTGCACCGAGTTCATCGTTGCACGTGATAAAGGAAACCGCGATCCCCTGCGCCTGCGCGCGTATCTCGAGTCCATCGGCGACTGCGTCGTCGTGGTGGACGACGAGGACATCATCAAGGTACACGTCCACACCAACGATCCGGGCAAAGCTCTGTCGGAGGGCGTGAAATACGGCCAGTTTGAAACCGTCAAGGTGGAAAACATGCGGATCCAGCACGCGAACGCGGGCTGGGTGGACACCGAAGGCGCCGACCAGCCTCAGCCCCTGGAACGGGCGGAACCGGAAGAGGAATTCGGCTTTGTCGCCGTCGCCGCGGGAGACGGGCTCCGCACCCTGTTCCAGGATCTCGGCTGCAGCCAGGTCGTCTCGGGCGGTCAAACCATGAATCCCTCCACCGATGACATTCTGAATGCCATCCAGGCGACTCCCGCCAAGGTGGTCTATGTACTGCCGAACAACAAAAACATCATTCTCGCGGCCGAACAGGCTGTCCCGCTCGCCGACCGGAAGGTGCACGTGCTCCAGACCCGCACCATCCCCCAGGGTGTCGCTGCCATGCTCAGCTTCGACGCCGACGCCGCGGTGGAAGAGAACCTGACCGCCATGATGAAGGCGGCCGACAACGTCTCGACCGGTTCCATCACCTTCGCCGCCAGGGACAGCGATTTCGACAACCACTCCATCAAGGAGGGCGAGATCCTCGCGCTGGAAAACGGCAAGCTGCTGTTTGCGGATACCGACATCCATCACGCGGCCGTCAAGCTGGCCAAGAGCATGATCAATTCCCGCCGGATTTCGGGCCGGGACGTCACGTTCATCACCCTCATGTACGGCGAAGGGATGACGGAAGAGGACGCCGAGGCTGTCCGCGACGCCATCACCGCCAAGGCCGGCGACAACGTCGACATCACCTTGGTCGACGGCGGCCAGCCGGTTTACTATTACTTCATCTCCATCGAATAATCCAAACGCAATCGAACCGCAGGGGCGAGCCCATGCGTGCGCCGTATGGTGCCGCGGGCCCGCCCTGTTTGCTGAGAGGTGGCCCAGTGGAATTTTCAGTGTTTTGCGAGAGGATCGGCCTGTCCCCCGCTTCCGCACAGGCGGCCGCCGCGTATCCGCTTTCCCCCGACCAGAATCGGCGGCTGGCCCGGCGGCTGATGGACGGCGATCCCGGTTTCGAATCCGAAGCCGGGACCTATCCCGATCCGCCGCTCCTCATGCTGTCCCTGATCATCCGTCTGGCCATCGAGGCCCATTCCGTCTATGCGGAGCGGCAGATCCCAGACAGGGTATACTGGGCCACTTTTTCCGATATCGCCCTGTGGGCCTGCGACTATGAAAAAGCTGCGGGCCGGCCGGGATTGACGGAATGGCGGTGGCTGTCCCTGCACGCGGCGCTTCGATTGTTCCGTCTGGGCCGGCTCCAATTTGAACCGATCCGTCTGGCGGAAACGGTCCGGACCGATACCCGTCTGTTTGCCGCCGGGACGCCCGCTCTTGGGGTCCACATCCCCGCGGACGGACGGCTGGACCCGGACGAAACGGCCAAATCCTACGCGGCGGCCGCCGTGTTTTTCAATCGTCCCGAACCGCTTTTCCACTGCGCATCCTGGCTGCTCGGCCCGGATCTGGACGGGCTGCTGCCGGCGTCCTCCCGTATCCGGCAATTTGCCGGGGAATACCGGATCTACCGGGTGGACGAAACGTCCCGTCAGGCCGAGGAGCGGATTTTCGGCTTTGTGTCGGATCAGCCGTCTCTCTATCCGGACAGGACATCCCTGCAAAAAGCCGCCCGGGCGCATTTGCTGCGGGGCGGCCGCCTTCCGGCCGGCTGCGGTCTGCGTTTTTAAGGACCGCAGCGCCGCCTGATCAAACCTCCAGCGAAGCTGGCGGCATGAGTCGGGCCAATAAGGCCCGAAACCGGCAAGCGTCTCAAAGGACGCACTGAAAACTTTCTCTTGCGCCGCCGTCCCCGCTGCCCGAACGGGCATACTTCGTCTTCCGTTGGTGTTTATATTTCGATTTCATTCCCAACTCGTTTCGCTCGATTTTGGAAGCTATCGCTGACGGCCTACCTCCACCGGTACGGCTTTCCTCAACCAAAAGAACACCGCCCCGTGGACGGGGCGGTGCGAAAAGCTTACCGGCACATATTTGAAAAAGGACCGAACCAGGGAAGAGCGGTGATGCTGGATGCCGAAATCTGCGGCGGGATACTCGCCGTCATGACGCCGTTGTACCGGATACAGATCCGGCTCCCGGCGCGGAACCGGCAGGATCCCGGGAATATGACCCGTACGGTCCGGTTCGTACGCTGATCGAGCACCATGAGAAAATCGCACTGGACCGACAGCACAATCGCTTGCATGGTCATGGTTATCACCCCCATTATGACCGTAATACACGATATGCGGGGAATGGACAACTTGACAGTCCATGCGGAAAATCCGAAGCCGGAACACACCGCCGGGCGGCAGATTCTTGCTTTCCACCCTGTATACGCCGTTCCGCCGGCGCAATCAAGCCACCATGGAGGTGCCGTCATGAATCTGAACCTGGATACCCCCATCCAGTTTATCAAAGGGGTGGGCGAACGCCGCGCCGCGCAGTTTGCCCGCCTCGGCGTCACCACAGCCGGCACCCTGCTGCGCCACTATCCCCGCCAATACGAGGACTGGACCGCCATCGTCCCCATCGCGTCCGCCCCCGCGGGCGAGCCCTGCTGCATCCGCGCCACGGCCATGACCGCGCCGCAGGAGCACCGGGTGCGCAAAGGGCTGTCCCTGTTCCGCTTCACGGCCACCGATGGGGTGAGCGTGCTCCATGTCACCCTTTTCAACAACAAATATGCCGCCGCCAAGATCCGGAAGGGAGAGGAGTATCTCTTTTTCGGTACGGTCGGCGGCACCTTCCGCCGGGCGGAGATGACCTCCCCCCTCATCGAACCGGCCGAGGGCGGGGCCCGTATCCGGCCGATCTATCCCCAGACCGAGGGCCTGACCTCCCGCGTCATCGAAACCGCGGTGGCGAACGCCCTGACGGCGCTCGGGACGGGTCTGGACGACGACCCGCTCCCCTTTTCCATGCGGCAGGCGCACAACCTCTGCACCCGCCGCTATGCGCTCGAAAACATCCATTTCCCGGCCGACCACCGGGCCCTTTCGGTTGCCCGGCGGCGGCTGGTGTTCGAAGAGCTGCTGCTGCTCCAGCTCGGTCTGCTGCGTCTGAAAGGGCGCACCCGCGCGGAGACGGGCGCCCGGATCGGCCGGGATTTTTCGGACGAGTTCTGGCCGCTGCTCCCCTTTTCCCCCACCGGGGCCCAGCGCCGCGCGGTGCTGGAATGTATCCGGGACATGGGCGGCGCGGCGCCGATGAGCCGCCTGGTCCAGGGAGATGTGGGCAGCGGCAAGACGGCTGTGGCCGCCGGGGTCGCCTTCACCGCCATCCGGAACGGGTACCAGGCCGCCATGATGGCGCCGACCGAAATTTTGGCCGAACAGCACGCCCGCTCCCTCTCCGCCCTGCTCGAGAAAGGGGGGATCCGGGTCGGCCTTCTGACCGGCTCCCTCTCCGCCGCAGAAAAACGGCAGGTACTCACCGACACCGCACAGGGGCGCATCCACCTGCTGGTGGGGACCCACGCGCTGCTGTCGGAAGGGGTGTCGTTTGCCCGGCTGGGCCTGGTCATTACGGATGAACAGCACCGCTTCGGGGTGGCGCAGCGGGCGGCCTTGGCCGCAAAGGGGGAAAATCCTCACCTGCTGGTCATGTCCGCCACCCCCATCCCCCGCACTCTCGCCCTGATTCTGTACGGGGATCTGGACGTCTCCATACTCGACGAGCTGCCCCCCGGCCGCCAGCCCATCGCCACCTTCGCCGTGGGCAGCGATAAGCGGGAACGGGCGTATACCTACGTGCGCCGTCATCTGGACGAGGGACGGCAGGCGTATGTGGTCTGTCCTCTGGTCGAGGATGGGGAAACCGATCTCGCTTCGGCCGCGGCTTTCTTTGAAAAGCTGGCGGCGGGTCCGCTGCGGCACTACTCCCTGGGTCTCCTCCACGGCCGGATGAAGTCCGCTGAAAAGGAGACGGTCATGCGGGAATTTGCGGCGAACCGGATACAGGTGCTGGTCGCCACCACCGTCATCGAGGTGGGGGTGGACGTGCCGAACGCGGTGATCATGGTCATCGAAAATGCCGAGCGCTTCGGCCTCGCCCAGCTCCATCAGCTGCGCGGCCGGGTCGGGCGGGGACAATACGCCTCTACCTGCATTCTGATCTCCGACGCCAGAAACGACGAGGCCGTCCGGCGGCTGCGGGCTATGTGCGAGACGAACGACGGTTTCCGCATCGCGGACGAGGATTTGAAGCTGCGGGGCCCCGGTGATTTTTTCGGGAATCGTCAGCACGGCCTGCCCAACCTCAAAATCGCCGATCTGATGGGGGACATGCCCCTGTTCAAGGAAGCGCAGGAGGCCGCTGCGCGGCTGATGGAAGAGGATCCGGCCCTGGAAACGGCGGAAAACCGTCCCCTGCAGGCGGAAGTGGATCGTCTTTTCTCTCAGGTGGGCGAACAGGGACTCAATTGAGAATCCTCCGAAGCGGGCTTTCCAAACGGCCGCTCCCATATCCTCATATAAAGAATGTCCGATTTCGAAAAACCTGTTGACAAACCGGCCTGTTCCGCTTATAATAGACAACGTTGTGACGCTGTCACAGCGTTCGGTGCGGGGCCTGATCCCGTCCGGTTTTGCAAAAGTGGCCCGGTAGTTCAGTTGGTTAGAACGCTAGCCTGTCACGCTAGAGGTCGACG
>CABUNG010000034.1 GCA_902492895.1 uncultured Oscillospiraceae bacterium
TTGCCGATCGGGCAGTGGATGATGTTGGTCTTGTCGAGACGGTACTCGATCTTACCGGCCTTGGCGTCGGTAACGGCCTTGGCAACATCGGGGGTAACGGTGCCGGCCTTGGGATTGGGCATCAGGCCACGCGGGCCGAGCACCTTACCGAGACGGCCGACCACGCCCATCATATCGGGGCTGGCAACGACGACGTCGAAATCCATCCAGCCGCCCTGGATCTTGGCGACCAGTTCCTCGGCTCCCACGAAATCAGCACCCGCGTCGGTCGCGGCCTGCTGCTTATCGGCCTTGGCAAACACCAGGACCCGCACCGTTTTACCGGTACCGTGCGGCAGCACGACGGCGCCGCGGACCTGCTGGTCGGCGTGACGGGAATCGACGCCCAGGCGGACGTGGACCTCCACGGTCTCGTCGAACTTGGCCTTGCCGGTTTTGACCGCGAGGTCAAGAGCCTCGGATACCTCATACAGAGTGCTGCGGTCGATCAGTTTCGCATTATCGGTATATTTCTTACCATGTTTCATCGGTTATATCCTCCCTGTTGGACCCTCGCGAACAAGGCGAAGGTTGAGTGGTAAAATCGGAATGCTCGGTTGTTCCTCCCACCCGGAACGGGTCTGCCTCAATCGACGACTTCGATGCCCATGCTGCGGGCGGTGCCGGCGACCATGCTCATGGCGGCCTCGACGCTCGCGGCGTTCAAATCGGGCATTTTGGTTTCGGCGATCTTCCGGACCTGCTCCTTCGTGATCTTCGCGACCTTGGTCTTATTGGGCACGCCGGAGGCTTTCTCCAGGCCGCAGGCCTTCTTAATCAGGACGGCCGCAGGGGGCGTCTTGGTGATGAAGGTAAAGGAGCGGTCGGCGTACACCGTGATGACGACAGGGATAATCAGGCCCGCATCGTTCTTCGTGCGCTCGTTGAATTCCTTAGTAAAGGCCATGATGTTCACGCCGTGCTGGCCGAGGGCCGGCCCGACAGGGGGGGCCGGCGTGGCCTTGCCGGCCGGAATCTGCAGTTTGATATACCCGGTAATCTTTTGAGCCATTTTACTTGCACCTCCAAAAATCGTGGTGGATGGCGGCGGGACCGGCCGGTCCTGCCTCCCACAGCCGGAAGAGTGTCCGGCACACAGGAAAGGGCACGGATGGCCATGCCCCAAACCGTCGCTTCACAGCGGTCAGGCGTCTGGTTATTCCATCAGCTCGGCCTGATCCAGCTTGAGTTCCACGGGCGTTTCCCGCCCGAACATGGAAATGGTCACCCGGACACGGTTCTTGTCCCGGTCGATCTCGTCGACATGGCCGGAGAAATTCTCCAGCGGCCCGTCGATGATGCGGACCATATCGCCCACGTCGTAGTTGACCTCGACTTCGCGCTTTTCGACGCCCAAAGCAGCGACTTCCTCCTCGGTCAGAGGAGTGGGTTTACCGTTGGGGCCGACAAATCCGGTGCAGCCGCGCGTGTTGCGCACCACATACCAGGACTCGTCCGTCATCACCATCTTCACCAGCACGTAGCCGGGGAAGATTTTGCGCTCCACTTCTTTTTTCTTGCCGTCTTTGATTTCGACGACGGTTTCGGTGGGAACGGCGATTTCATGGATCCAGTCCTGCAGTTTCCGGTTCTCCACAATCGTTTCCAGATTCGTGGCAACCTTGTTTTCGTAGCCGGAATAGGTATGGCATACATACCATTTTGCTTCCTCAGACATCCGAAAGGCCTCCCTGCCCATTGCCGCAGGGGATTAGCCCAACGACACGAGTAATTTGATCAGATTGCTCAGGCCGAAATCGATGACGACGATAATCAGTCCCATGACCGCGCACATCGCCAGCGTCACGCCGGTATTGCGCACCACCGTGGGGAAGGTCGGCCAGATGATCTTTTTGAACTCGCCCTTGAGGTCCCGGAAGTACTTGGCGATCCGTTTGCCCAGACCGCGGCCTTTTTTCTTGCCGGCCTTGGCGTCCTTTTCGGACTTTTGGGTCTTGTCCTCCGGCTTTTCGTCCGTTTTCACGATCTTCTCGTCAGCCATGCGTACCCCTCTTTTCATCTAACGTTATCAGGCGGTCAAAGCGGGGTTTTCCCTCACTTGGTCTCCCGATGCAGGGTGTGCTTACGGCAGAACCGGCAGTATTTGTTCATTTCCAGCCGGTCGGGATCGTTCTTCTTGTTCTTCATGGTGTTGTAGTTGCGCTGCTTGCACTCCGTGCAGGCTAGGGTGATTTTGACTCTCATAACGGCACCTCCGACAGCTCCCGTGAAACGGGATGATTTGAAGCCTCCCTCAGGGGCACAGCGCGCAAAATTGGGCGCAAAAAAATAAAACCCCTTTTGAGGTGGTTCTATAGTAGCATACAAATCTCCCGCGGTCAAGCGTTTTTTTACTTAAACAAAAAAAAGACGGCGGGTCTCCCCGCCGTCCTCCGTTATTCGGTTTTCCAATAGGCTGCACTGTATGGAGGCAGTTCGCTTCCTCCGCCGAAATCGTGGAGATCCCCGGTCAGCAGATCGATTCCCCGGCCGGCCCCCGCATCGAAATGAGCCGTGAAGGGCACGGCGTCGGCGTTGAAGGCGGCGATCACCCGTTCCCCGCCGCTCTTCCGTTCGAAGATCAGCTGCCGGTTGGTCATGAGCAGCACGCGGAAATCCCCGTGGCGCAGCGCGGTGCTTTCCAGGCGGGCTTCCGCCAGGGAGGCGATGAACCGCGAGAGGTCGTTCGAAACCGGCTCCGGAAAGCAGGGACGCAGCGGCCGGTCAGACCCCTCCTTCACCCCGGCTGCACCCCACTCGCTGCCGTAATACACGCAGGGGATTCCCGGCATGGCGAATAGCAGCGCATACAGCAGCGGCAGATGGGCCGGGTTCGTCAGGATGCTCGCCGCCCGGGTCACATCGTGGTTATCGACAAAATTGAATAAATACTGTCCTTTATATAATGTCCACGGTTCCGGGCCGAACTGGCGCCCGAGAGAATGCCCGATTTCAAAAAGATTCATGGAGTTGAGGCTGGAATAGAGGCCCTTATAGCATTCGTAATTCGTGGCGCTGTGCAGCATGTCGTTGTTCACAAGGCGGGTATAATCCCCGTGCAGCATCTCCCCCACCAGGAAAAAGTCCGGCTTCCGTTCATCGCAGCGGCGGCGCAGGCGGCGGAGAAAATCCGGATCCAGGCTATAGGCGACATCTAGGCGCAGTCCGTCGATATCGAATTCCCGCACCCACTGCTCCACAGCCGACAGCAAATGTCCGATCACCTCTTCGTTGCGCAGGTTGAGCTTGACGAGCTCGTCATGTCCCTCCCAGCCCTCGTACCACAAGCCGTCGTTATAGCCGTTGTTGCCGTCGAACCGGACATGAAACCAATCGCGGTAAGGAGAGCTTTCCCGGTTTTTCAGCACATCCTGGAACGCCCAGAAGCCGCGGCCCACATGGTTGAACACGCCGTCCAGCACCACCCGGATGCCCGCTTCGTGCAGCGTGCGGCAGAGCGCGGCGAAATCCTCGTTCGTCCCCAGCCGCCTGTCGATACGGGTGAAATCCCGCGTATCGTAGCCGTGTGCGTCGGATTCGAACACCGGCGTAAAATAGAGCGCACCGATGTGCAGACGCCGCATATGCGGAATCCAGTCAGCGACCTTCTGCAAACGCCGAGCCGATTCTCCCTCGTTGATTTCCGGACATCCGCAGAAGCCCAATGTATATATCTGATAAAAAATGCTGTCATATGCCCACATACCGATCCGCCTTTCTGAACGGAACTGCCGTTCTTTTATAGTATACCCGGGCGGCGGCCCGGGCGCAACGCCCCACTTGCTTCCAATCCGCATTTGACGGCCCGGGATGCGCATGCTATACTGAAACGAAGAATGCCTGTTTAGGAAGGATCGATGACCGATGCAAGTCCGTGCATTTGGAAAAACCGGCGAGTCCGTTTCGGTGCTTGGTTTTGGAGCCATGCGTTTTGAAACCGAAAACGGCGTTATTAAGGAACAAGAGGCCGTGAACCTGCTCCGCGCCGCCATCGACGGAGGCGTGAACTATATCGACACGGCGTACTTTTATTTGGACGGGCAGAGCGAAGCTCTGGTCGGACGGGCGCTGCGGGACGGATACCGGGAAAAAGTCCATCTCGCCACCAAATCGCCGGTTTTTGCGCTGGAGAAGCCGGAGGATTTCGACCGGATCCTGGACGAACAGCTCGAACGTCTTAAGACCGGGACGATCGATTTCTATCTGCTCCATTCGCTGAGTCTCAAAACATATGAAGAAAAGGTGTTGGGCTACCGCCTGTTCGACCGGCTCGAAAAAGCCAAAGCAGACGGCAAAATCCGGCATGTCGGTTTTTCCTTCCACGACACGCATGAGGCGTTTCTGCAGATCCTGAACGGCTACAGCGGCTGGGAATTCTGCCAGCTTCAGCTCAATTACATCGACGTGGAAAACCAGGCGGGCCTGCGCGGCCTCGAAGAGGCGGCGGCAAAAGGGCTCGGCGTCATCATCATGGAGCCCCTGCTCGGCGGTAAGCTTGCGAACCCCGCCCCGGGAGTCCGGGCGGTTCTGCCGCCCGACCGCACCCCGGTCGAATGGGCACTCGATTTTCTGTGGGACCGTCCCGAGGTCAGCCTTATTCTCAGCGGCATGAACGCCATGCAGCAGGTCACCGACAACCTCGCCTATGCCGACCGCGCCCGTCCCGGCATGCTGACCGCAGAGGATCACGCCATGTTCCGGCAGGCAAAAACCGTCTACGATACCATGGCCCTGGTACCCTGCACCAAATGCAGCTACTGCATGCCCTGCCCCTTCGGGGTGGATATTCCGGGCGTATTTGAGGCGTACAACCGCACCGCGGTCAATAAAAAAGAAGCGGACGGTCTCTACGCGGCTCTCGACGGGCATCGCGCCGATCTCTGCCGCTCCTGCCGCCGCTGCGAACGGAACTGTCCGCAGCACATCGCCATCAGCGACACCATGAAAGTCATTCCGCCCGTGTTTGCAGAAGCGTAATCGAGGATACACTATGGAACAACGCATCGACAGCCACAGAGGGACTCTGACGGGACATCTGGCTCTGGGCGGCCTCTTTCTCGCCCTGGGGGTTTTGTTTCCCTTTCTTTTCCATCTGCTGCCCGCGGGTTCGGGCGAGATCTTCCTTCCCATGCATATTCCCGTCATCCTTGCGGGCCTGATTCTCGGCCCCTCACTCGGGGCCGCCGTCGGCGTCCTCACCCCGCTGCTCAATACGCTGATCGGCGGCATGCCGCCTCCCGCCCGGCTCCCTTTCATGATGGTGGAACTGGGCGTTTATGCCTTGGCGGCGGGGCTCTGTTACCGTAAGATCCGGCTGCCGCTGCCGGCTGCCCTGCTGCTCACGCAGCTTTTCGGCCGCCTCGCCTATGCGCTCAGCCTGTTCGCCGCCGGAACCCTTCTCTCTCTTCCCGGCGCCGCCCCCATTGCGGCCGTCACAGCCGCCGTCAAGGGCTGGCCAGGCATTCTGGTACAGTGGCTGTTTATCCCCCTCTTGATGCTCGCGCTTAAAAAAGGAGGTGCCCGCTTTGCAAGAGGCTGAACAGGCTTTAGATGCCCTGCGGGCCGGTTATGTCTGCGCCGTCGTCCAAAACGGGCGAATCCGGACATCGGATGGATCCGGTATCCGGCCGCTGCTCGACTGGCTGGCGGAGGATCCGCATTGCTTCCGCGGGGCTTTCGTCGCGGACAAGATCCTGGGCAAGGCCGCGGCACTGCTGTTGCTGCACGGCGGCCTCGACCGCACCGCCAAAGGCGTTTACGGCGAGGTGCTCAGCGACGGCGCCGCCGGAATTTTTGAACAAAACGGCATTCCGTACACCTGCGGCAGGCGGGTTCCCCATATCATCAACCGCCGGGGAGACGGCATCTGCCCGATGGAACGGCGGGTGTGGGATCTGGACGATCCCGCCGAGGCCTATGCCGCGCTTCTCGACGCCGCGGCAGCCCTGCGCGCCTCATCCCATGATCAACCGGGCCAGTCCCGGCAAGAAACGGAACGTGAAGCATGAATCCCACGACATTTTCGGATTTAAAACTGATGCCCTCTCTGCTGAAGGCTGTGGAAGAAGAGGGCTATACGTCGCCCTCCCCCATCCAGGAAAAGGCGATCCCGCCCGTACTCGAAGGCCGGGATCTGGTCGGCTGCGCCCAAACCGGAACCGGCAAAACGGCGGCGTTTGCCCTGCCCATTTTGCAGCGGCTGACCAAAAATCCGCTCCGCCGCTCCGAGGATCAGCCGGGGCGTTCTGTCCGGCCGATCCGGGCGCTCATCCTCACCCCGACGAGAGAACTCGCCCTCCAGATTCAGGAGAGCTTCGAGGCGTACGGCCGGCACACCCATCTGCGCAGTGCCGTGATCTTCGGCGGCGTATCCCAGGTCCCGCAGGTGGCCGCCCTGCAAAAAGGTATCGACATCCTGGTGGCGACGCCCGGCCGCCTCAACGATCTGATCGGACAGGGGCACATCCACCTCAAACAACTGGAAATTTTTGTGCTGGACGAAGCTGACCGGATGCTGGACATGGGCTTTGTCCACGACGTCAAAAAGGTGATTTCTCAGCTTCCCGCCCGGCGGCAGAGCCTTCTGTTCTCCGCCACCATGCCGGACGAAATCGCCCGGCTCGCGGACAGCCTGCTGACCGATCCCGTCCACGTCGCCGTCGCCCCGGTTTCTTCGACGGTCGACGCCATCGAGCAGTCGGTCTATTTCGTGGATAAGGCGAACAAGCCCCGCCTTCTCCTCCATCTGCTGGAGGATCCGTCGATCCGCTCAGCTCTGGTGTTCACCCGTACCAAGCACGGAGCCGACCGGGTGGTCAAAGAGCTCTCCCGTGCGGGTGTTCAGGCGCTCGCCATCCACGGAAACAAGTCGCAGAATGCCCGGCAGAACGCGCTTGGCAGCTTTAAAAGCGGCAAGGTGCGGGTTCTGGTCGCCACCGACATCGCCGCCCGCGGCATCGATGTGGACGAGCTCTCCCATGTCATCAATTTTGACCTGCCCAACATTCCCGAAACCTATGTCCACCGCATCGGCCGAACCGGCCGCGCGGGACTGAGCGGCACAGCGATCTCCTTTTGCGATTTTGAAGAAAAAGCGTATTTAAAGGATATTGAAAAGCTCATACGCAAAACCGTCCCGGTCATCGAGAAGCATCCCTATCCCATGGAGGTATTCGAGATTCTTCCCAAGCCGGAACGCCCGCCGCGCCCGCCCCGTCAAAACAACCGGATGCCCGCCGATCGGGAATCCCGGAACGCCAAACGGCCGGACGCGCATAAACCCCAACCGCCCCAGCCGAACGCAAAGCCGAACAACCGGCCGAACGGCGCGGCGCCCGCCAATGTGAAAAAGAATCCGGACGGAAATACGAAAAAGTCCGCAGCTCCCCATCCGGCTACTCCGCGCGGGCCGCAGTCCGCAGCGAACAAATCGGCGGATAAACGGCCCAGCCAAGGAACGCCGCCGTCTAGAAACCGTCCGGACGCGGCCCCTATCAGGACTGCGGAACGCTCCGAAACTTCCGGGACACCAAAGGCACCTGCCGCTCCGAAATCTCCGTCCTCAGGCCGACGCCCCGGCCTCGAACCTGCCATCACCAAAAAGCCGCGCCCCATCCGGCCTTTTCAGTCCCGTTCGGCGGGGACGGAACGGGATTTTCTCCCCAAAAAAGACAAAGAATAACGGCCATTTGCACATGTTCATTCCTTGGAAAAAACTCGTACAATTGACACAATTTTACTTGTATGAAATCACTCCTCAAAACCAGAATAATGAATGCAAACGCAAGCAATAAAACAGCGGCGTAACCGCCGCAAATAAATTGAGGAGTGTATGTAGTTATGTCTAGCAACAAAACGATGGTTCCCGAAGCTCGCGAAGGCCTCAACCGTTTCAAGATGGAAGCTGCCAACGAAGTCGGCGTGACCCTGAAGCAGGGCTACAACGGCGACCTGACCTCCAAGCAGGCCGGTTCGATCGGTGGCCAGATGGTCAAAAAGATGATCCAGCAGTACGAGAACAGCCTGAAGTAATCCAGGTTTTTACAGCCAATTCGAAAGGCCGCCGGGAGGCAACCGCCTCCCGGCGGTCACCTGTTCCGCGGCTTATTCATACCTGTTTTTTTATTTTTTGCAGTCCGGCGATCCATTTTTGAATAAAAATATGGAGGATTGGGAAAAATCTGTGCTGTACACTCTTGACAAATCGCCAAAATCCGGTATAATGGTAAACGCTTTCTCACACATTGCGGAATTGTGTAATGGTAGCACGACAGTCTCTGACTCTGTTTGTCTGGGTTCGAATCCTAGTTCCGCAGCCAAAACCCGATGGTTCCGGTCTTTCGGAAGCATCGGGTTTTTTGTTGCCATTCTTGGGATTCGTTCGACATCCTAGTTCCGCAGTCAAAACCCGATGGTTCCGGTCTTTCGACATCGGAGGTTTGAGCAGCCGTCCAGCATTTTAAAAAACAGGTGGTTTCGGAACACCGAAACCACCTGTTTTTTAATCATTTATGTCAGACATAATCATTTCATCCTGAACAACATTTCAATTTCGTATATCAATATTCAAAAGAGAATATATTTCACATTTTGCATAAAAGTATTATAAAAATTAAGTTTCATAAATAAAACCATCATTGAAAAAACTATCTTTTTTCTCAAACGATAGAAAATATGTCCGCGAACAATTCGATAATCTTAGTTGGTATGCTTCAGAAAAAGAGCAGTTGTATGCTATAGATTATCTTTCCTCTCATCTTCTTCCACATGAATATATTTATCTCATATTACCTCAAAAGCTTGAACTAATTCCTTGTAACAACACATCAAAATATTATTCTGCTGAAGGCGGAAAAGAAAGATGGGAGAATGCGGCCAAGACCATCCTTCAGATTGGCTGTCCCAAGGCGGACAATGTAATTGTTCCGCTTTTCATATGGCTGTTGGACCCCAATTGGCCCGGCAGCAAACAAATTTATGATTTTTTATTATCTCTCCCCCGAGACATATTGCGTCAAAAAATGGATAAGATTATCACAGCCCCTGAAGCATACGATGAATTTACGTTTGCGGATTTAAAATTGCAAATATCGGATTTATGTGCGGATGCAAACATAGACATGATCACCGACTCCTAGAAAACACTCTCACAGCAAAATAAAAGCTTTCGGGTTCAGCCTTGGCCTGTTTCCCTTGAACTTCAAAAACCAACATCCCCGCCTGTTTTTACAGGCGGGGATGTTGTCTAACTTCACATCGATTCGGGAGCGTCGATTTTAAGGAGCGACAAAGCGTTTTTCAGCACCGTCCGGGCCGCGGCACACAGGGACAAACGTGCCTGCATAAGCGGCTCCGCTTCACCTTTGACCCGGCAGGCGTTATAAAATTTATGGAACAGCCCGGCCAAATCGAGCGCATACCGGGTGATGCGGGACGGATCGAGTTCCCTTGCAGCCGTCACGATCTCATCCGGATAGGCGGCGAGAAAACGAATGAGCTCCCGCTCTTCCGGAGTCGAAAGCATCTCCAGTTCATCGGGCGTGCAATCGCGGGGAGACACTCCTTCGGCCTCCAGGTTCCGGAATATGGAACAAATCCGCGCGTGCGCGTACTGAACATAGTAAACCGGATTCGAGGACGACTGCTCAACGGCGAGATCGAGATCGAAATCGAGCTGCGAATTCGCTTCCCGGAGATTAAAGTAAAACCGGGCGGCATCGATCGGAATCTCCTCGAGCAGGGTCACGAGGGTAATGGCTTTTCCAGACCGTTTCGAGGCCTTGACCACTTCGCCGTCCCGAATCAGACGCACCATCTGCATCAAAACCACCTGCAGCCGGGTCGGATCGACGCCGAGCGCCTGCAGAGCCGCTTTCAGCCGGGGCACATAGCCGTGATGATCCGCCCCCAGGACATCGATCGCCCGGTCGAATCCCCGGGTGACGAGCTTATTGTAATGATATGCGATGTCCGGAACCACATACGTCAGCAGACCGTTTGAACGCACTAGTACAAAGTCCTTATCTGCACCGAACTCCGTCGCCTTAAACCAGACGGCGCCGTCCTTCTCATACGTAAAACCCCGTTCGGTCAGCAGACGGACCACATTCCGGGCTTCGCCGTTTTCGTGCAGGGTGGATTCCCGGAACCACCGGTCATACCGGATCCGATAGGTACCGAGATCCCGTTCCAGCCCCTCCACATTCAGCGGCAGCGCATAGTCCACCAGGGCTCTCCGCCGCTCGTCCGACGGCGCATTCACATACCGGTCCCCCACCTTGACGGCAAACGCCTTGGCATGATCGACGATATCCTGGCCGAGATATGCCTCCTCCGGCATCTCGATATCGTCGCGATAGAGCTGGAGATACCGGGCCTCCAGCGACCGGGCGAATTTCTCGATCTGATTGCCCGCGTCGTTGATGTAGAATTCCCGGCTGACCGAAAATCCCGCCCAGTCCAGCACCGCCGCCAAACCATCGCCCAAGGCGCCTCCCCGGGCGTTGCCGATATGCATCGGGCCGGTCGGGTTCGCGGAGACAAATTCCACCAGGACCTTTTTCCCCTCTCCGTAATCCGAGCGGCCATAGGCGTTTCCGCCCTCGCAGACCGCTTTCACCGCCGCCGCATAATAGGACGCAGACAGGAAAAAGTTTAAGAAACCCGGCCCCGCCACTTCGGCCTTCTCCAAATACGTGCCGGTCAGATCCAGATGACGCAGCAGCGTTTCCGCTATCTGGCGCGGAGCACGATGAAACGCTTTGGCGGAAACCAATGCCGCATTGACGGCCAGATCGCCGTGCGCCCGGTCCCCCGGCACTTCGACTGTAAAGGCCGGCATCGGTTCGGCCGGCAGGTCCCCAGCCGCCACGGCTTGTCCCGCCGCCCGGAGCACAGCCTCACGCACCTGATTTTCAGCAACTGTTACAACGTTTTGCATGGATGGGCCTCCTGTTTATTGAACTTCCTTGACGGATATATGCACATCGTGAGAGGACATGAGCCCGGCGCTCATGTCGAGCGTATAGGAAAAGCGGAGCTCACCGCCGGAACGGGAAAGCGTGCTGCTCAGCTCGCTCGTATATACACCGAGCAGAAAGGTGCCGTACGGCGTATCGTAGCTGCATTGATGACGGCGTCCCTTCTGCAGCACAAGCAAAGAATTCATCTTTCCGGTCCGTTCCAGCAGAACCTCGTCGGGCTTGATCAGAATGGCGGTGGTGACCCCCTCCATCCCGGTGGCGGCCGATTCCTCATAGGTCAGTCTCCAGCCGTCCTCAGCGGGATCCATGCCGCCTGTCGTGGTTAGTTCGATCGTATCCCGTTCCCCGTCGACGAGCTGGGTTCCGGTGATGGAAATCAATACGTCCATGTGATGCCTTCCTCGATTGTTTTCGTATACCGGCCCGCCGTTCAGGCATCGGTCAGGGTTTCGATATCCACCCGTTCGGTGTCTCCGTCCACATCCCGCCCGAGGAACATCCGGGCAACATGCGTAAAATCATCCGGCAGATCGCTGACATAAAAATGGCACATCCCCGCCCTCTTGGTCCGGTTCAAGGCGTCGTCTTGTTCGAGTCGTTCCGCACACAGAGCGGCGCATGCTTCCCCCGAATCGACCAGGATGACGTCCGGCCCCATCACGGCGGATATCACAGGCGCCAGCAGCGGATAATGGGTGCAGCCGAGAATCAAGGTATCCACGCCTTTGGCAGCCAGCGGTTCCAGATACCGTCTGGCGGCGGCAACCGTCGCCTCATTGTCCAGTTCGATCCAGCCGTTTTCAACCAGCGGAACAAACAGAGGGCACGCAACCGCATGAACCTCGGCCTCCGGCCGGACTTCCCGGATCCTTCGCTCAAACGAGGCGGAACGGATGGTGGCGGGCGTACCCAGGATACCGATGCGGCCCGACGGGGAGGCTTTGACCGCCGCGTCGGCGGTGGGGTCCACCACGCCCATGGCCGGAACCGGGAGTTCACGCAGAATGTGAGGAGCCACAGAACTGACCGTTCCGCATGCCGCGATGATCATCTTGACATCTCGCGAAAGAAGGAAGCGGCTGTCCTGTCGGGTGTATTTCTCGATCGTCTCCGGGCTGCGGGTGCCGTAGGGAACCCGCCCGGTATCGCCAAAATACACGATATCCTCGCCGGGCAGCTTGCGAAGCAGCTGCCGAACGACCGTCAGCCCTCCCAAGCCCGAATCAAAGACGCCGATGGGCCGGTTGTCCATCCCCATTCCTCCTCTGAGCGCCGCGGCCCATATGCCGCACGCTGAAATCTTATCATAGCATGTTTTGCTTCCCGGTGCAAGATCGAATGCCGGCCTTTCTGACCCGTCCGGATTGGAGCTCCCTGCCCCCCTTTTGAGCGGAGAAAGCCGCGGGGCGATGACCCCGCGGCGCGTATTAGGATGTTTTAACGGCGAAGTTTGAAAAGGAGGCCGTCAGATTGAGGGACGGCACCTTGAGGGCCAGCAGGCTGCCGCTGTCCGGATCGGACAGCAGTTCAAACTGCCCGTTGACCGAATCCCCCTGCGTTTTGACCCCCTCGTCCGTCACTTCCCCCTTGGCCGCCCCGCCCCGGAACGCCACATCGAGCGCATCGATGATGCCTTTCCCCAGCGCGCTTTCCGGCACCTCGGAAGGATCGACGCCGAACGTCAGGCCGTACATCTTCATGGAAATGTTCTCTCCGTCCCACATCATCGTCATATCCTTGAGGGAGGCGGGCTCGGTAAAGGCCAGGGTCAGGGTTCCCGCGTTCAGGCGGGTCAGATGCCCGGCGATATCCATATCCCGGTATGTCAGTTTGACATCGCATTCAAAGCCTGTCACGACAGGTGCCTCGGCTTTTCCGCCGCTCTTTTTGCAGCTGCTCATGGCCAAAACCAGGCAGAGCACGGCGGCCGCCAGAAACACCAGGGCTGCAAGGCCTCTCTTCCACGAGATGCGGCAGACCATAGGGGCTCAACTCCTATTTTTCCAATTTGGAAAACAGTCCGCCAAGCTCCTCCGTCAAATCGGAAGGCTGCATCGCGTGCTGCGACAGCCGGGCCGCCGCGCGGTCCCCCGCCAGTCCGTGCAGATACACGCCGCACATCGCCGCCTGAGCCGGTTCCATTCCCTGCGCCATCAGCGAAGCCACGATCCCGGCCAGTACATCCCCGCTACCGGCTGCCGCCATGCCCGGATTTCCGGTCGTGTTCAGCAGCGCCGAGCGGCCGGGGGCCGCGATGACGGTCTGATACCCTTTGAGGACCACCACCACCTGCTGTTCCTCGGCAAACTGGCGGGCAAGCTCGACCCGGTTCTGCTGCACCTCGTCCACACGGCATCCGGCCAGCCGGGCCATCTCCCCGGGATGAGGGGTTACGACAACGGGCACGCGGGCTGTTTTCCCTATATGTATATGCCCCGCGGCCGCATTTATGCCATCCGCGTCCAAAACGACGGGACAGGACGCCTGCGCCAACACATCCTCCACCACAGCTGTAACCGACGCGCCTTGTCCCAGGCCGCAGCCGCAGAGAATCGCTGTGGCCTGCTTCATCTCTTCCCGCAGCAGATGGCGCGCATCGGCCGCCACCAGACCTTCCGGCGTTTCCGGAAGGAGACGGTAGACCGCCTCGAGATTTTGCCCCGCCGCGATCGGATATAAGGACCGCGGCATTGCCGCCGTCACCAAGCCCACGCCGCTTCTCTGCGCGGCCCGCATGGCCAGCAGGGCCGCTCCGGCCATTCCCACACTGCCGCAGACGGTCAGCAGCCGCCCATAGGTCCCCTTATGGCTGTCCAGCGCGCGCGGCATGAAACAGGCCCGCACCATATCCCAGTCCACAATCGTCTGGCTGGGAGCGTATTGCTCGAGCAGGGCGGAATCGATCCCAATCTGCGCCACTTCGACCGGTCCGGTGAGTTCCGATGCTCCATGGACGAGCAAACCCGGTTTCATCGCCGTGAAGGTGATGGTATACGCCGCCCGGAGGGTATCCTCATCATACACGCCCGAATCCGCACTGAAACCGCTGGGGACATCGAGCGCTATCACCGGGGCTTGGGATTGATTCGCCAGACGGAAAACCGGACGCAGAGCGTCCGGCAGCCGCCCGTGGAACCCGATCCCATAGACGGCATCCACCAGCAGCTCAGCCTCCCGCACGGCTGTCATCGCCACATACGGTTCCGTCTCTATATTGCACTGAGCCGCCCCCATCCCGACCGCCCGTGCATACATGTCCGCAGCGTCCGACGTGCCGGGCCTCCCGCAGAGCAGAACGATCGTCACGTCGGCGCCCTCTTCCATCAGCTTGCGCGCCACGACGAAGCCATCTCCCCCGTTGTTTCCCTTGCCGCACAGAACCGATACCTTACGGCCCCGCACTTCGTACCGCGACCGGATCAGACGCCCCGCGGCGCTGCCCGCGTTTTCCATCAGTCTGGGATAATCGAGACCCGCTGCCACCGCGGCCGCTTCTACCAGACGCATATCCCGTGCTGTCAGAATCTTCATATCCAGGTCCATCCTTTCCGTCTGTGTATGGCCTCCCGCTGTCATACGACGGCGGGACGTCCGGCTGCTTTCGGGAACACATAAAAAAGGGGCGTGGCCCAGAACCGCCCAAGCGGCCGCTGGGGGCCCGCCCCATTCGTGTCCGATCGCCTTTATTGCTGCGCCAATTTACGGCTTACATCCAGCATGAGAAGCTTGGGCAGGGCGGCTTTAAACGCGTCCATCACCCGTTCTTCCGGCTGAAAAATCACGAGGGTGCTGCCGCTCTTCTTGCTGTGATAGGTAAAATACCAGACGCCCGGCGCCGCCTCGGACGGCGCGGCCATGACGGTCCGGTCAAAATGCCGGGCCGCAAATTCCGCAGGATTGTACGGCCCGGCGGTTTCGATTTTGCTGCCCGCAACCGAAACCACCCGCTTGCGCTTGCGCTGCGCGATGATCTGATCGATGTCGATATCCCCGTTGGTGACGCTGTACTCGTATTCGATATTCTGAGAAGTGATCAGCCACCAGGCCCCATAGATGAGCAGCATGTCGATGACCAGCGAGAAATACCCCAGAAACATAAAGAGTACAAACACCAGCACGACAATCAGAAAAATGGTGCCCGCGATGACGGCGATCTCCTTCGCCCCTTTTTTCTTCGCCACGATTTGTTCGACAAACGTATCCATGTCCGACACTCCTTAAACATAAAGGGCTTCCGCCCCATTCCTTGACCGATCGCACGAACGCGCCACACCCGGACGCATGCCTGAGATACAGACATTATAGCATAGAGTCAAAAGGCTTTTCAATGAGTACCGGCAAAAATCCGTGAACGATTAGTAAACAATGTCGCATTTTTCACGAAAATCCCACCCGAATGGCGCAAAAATCCCCCGTCCGGCACGCGGATCGGGGGTTTGTGGTCTGTTACGGCACCTGCGGCCATTCGCGGCCCGGCAATTTGCGGGCATAGTAGAACATATCCGCCACCCGTCCGCCGAAATCGGCCTCGGGCAGAAAGGCCACCCGCTCAAAGCCAAGGCGTTCCGCCAGGCGGACCGACCGGCCGTTGGCCGCATCGATACAGGCGAACATCCGCCCAAGCCGCAGCTTTCCGGCTGCGTACTCCAGTACCGCCTCAGCCGCCTCGGCGGCATAGCCCTGTCCCCAATAATCCCGCAGGAACAGGTAGCCGAGTTCCCCGAGATACCCATCTACTACCCGGTTGATGGTGCATTCCCCGATATACAGATCCTCTCCCCGCCGTGTGACCGTCCATTCGGTGGGGGTTCGGCGGCGGACGAGCTGGGTCAGCGTCGCCCCGTCCTTTGGGGGATGTCCGCCGAGATAGCGGCGGATCTCCTCATCCTGAAAAGCCTGGATCATCCGGGGGACATCCCGATGCAGACGGCGGCGGAGAATCAGCCGCTCGGTTTCCAGAACCGGCGCTTCCGGTTTCGCCATCGCCTTCATCCCCCTTTTCCGTCGAGTCTTTCATTCTTGATTCAGTATAACATATTTGTAAAGATTTGGAAAGAGCCAGATTCTCATCTCGCTCATAAATATTCCGCCGCATCCGGATCCGGCGGCAGGATCCTTGCTCCCTCTGCCAGGGCGCGGACCCGTTCCGCCGACAGGTCCGACGGCAGCGGAAGCCGCTCGTCTCCGTCCAGGTCCGCATTGGAAAGATGCATTTCCGTCAGGTGCTTCCAATACTTTTTGGGCATATGATTGCGCTGGCAGACGGGATTTATGCGCTCTTTGATGGCGATGGTCTCGTAAAAGGCTTTCCACATTCGGCGGTACGCTGCATCGTCCGCCGACCGATGAGGCAGCTGCAGGTCCTCGTCCGACGCGATCACCCAGGTCTTGGTATCCGATATGCCGCACAGTCCGTGGGTTTTGTCGTGAATGATAAACGGCTGGATCTGAAAGCGGGAGACGAAATGCGGCATGAGGGTCGCGACGATGTTGTGTTCGGGGGTGATCTCCCCGTAGTACACCCCGCCCTCCATCTTGGAAAATCGGATAAATTGCCGGAGCATCCCCGACTCCCGGTTGACCAGTGAGGCTAATTTTTGAAGGCGCAAGACCCGTTCGTCCGTGATCTTTTGATGGATCACCCGGCCAATTTTCATTCCATAACGTATATATTTGTATATAATATCCTCTTTGTAAACAGAATTCGACAGGAATCCCGTCCAAATCAGGGTATACCCATCGGTGCCCATCCCCTTGTGAACGCCCGCGATGACCCGCTCGGCTTTGGCGTCGTCGGTGTGCACCTCCAGATAGCCGCGGCCCAGCTCCTGCTGACAGGCGGTCGCCGCATGGACCGCGGCGGGGGGCCGGATGATATGCATAAGAGTCGAAACCGCGGTGAGCAGCCCTTCAAAGGTCCCGTCGGTGAGCAGCACTACATTTGTCCCGTCAGGCATGCTGCCCGTTCCTCCCTTCCTGGCCGGAGCCCAGGCAGATCCGCAAAGGTGAGCTGCTGCACAGGCTGCGTCATCGGGAGCGTTCCCGGCCGCATCCGGACATCCGCCGTCAGATTCTGATAAATAAAGGACTCCGACAGCCGGGTCCCGTCATGCATCCGGCCCTTACAGGTGATGAAATACACGGCCCGTTTCAGCACCACGCCGATTTTCTTCAAATCGTCAAAACCGAGCGATCCCGCCCGGCGTGCGTTTACAATCCGATCCGCGGATTTGACCCCGATTCCCGGCACCCGCAGCAGCATCTCCCGGTCCGCCCGGTTCACCTCGACGGGAAAACGGTCGAGATGATGCAGCGCCCAGTTACATTTCGGATCGAGGAGCGGATCGAGAGAAGGATGCTCCTCATCGAGGATTTCCTCCACCTGAAAACCATAGGAGCGCAGCAGCCAATCGGTCTGATACAGGCGATGCTCCCGCAGCAGGGGCGGCGGCTGATCCTTGGGAAGCAGCGCATGGGTCCCCACAGGAATATACGCCGAGTAAAATACCCGTTTGAGTGCGTACCGTCTGTATAGACCGGCGGCCAATTTCATGATCTGATAATCGGTGTCGGGGGTAGCGCCGATGATCATCTGCGTGCTCTGCCCTCCGGGTGCAAAGGTGGGTGCGTGGCGATAAACCGCAAGCTCGTGCCGGTTCTGTGCTACCCGGTCGCGCACGGCGGCCATGGGCTTGAGGATACTCTGCTTGGTTTTGTTCGGAGCAAACTGGTTAAGGCTGCGCTCGCTCGGCAGTTCGATATTGACGCTCATGCGGTCGCAGAGCAGGCCGAGCTTGTCGATCAGCTCGGGCGAACATCCGGGTATGGCTTTCGCATGGATATACCCCGCAAAGCGATAGGGACCCCGGAGCAGCTCAAGCACCCGGCACATCCGTTCCATCGAGGTGTCCGGATCCTTCAGTACGCCGGAGCTGAGGAACAGGCCCTCTATATAGTTGCGGCGATAGAATTCCATCGTCAGGGTCGCCAATTCCTCCGGAGTGAAGGTGGCGCGCGGCACGTCGTTCGAACACCGGTTGACACAATACTGGCAGTCATAAACACAGTTATTGGTCATCAGCACCTTGAGCAGAGAAATACAGCGCCCGTCGGCCGCAAAGCTGTGGCAGATTCCGCAGCCCACGGCGGAACCCAGCATACCCGCCTGTCCTTCACGGTCCACACCACTGGACGTACAGGCCGCGTCGTATTTAGCGGAATCCGCCAGAATCCGCAGCTTATCCATCAGTTCCAATCCGCCACCTCCTTTTTCACCAGTATAGAACATATGTTCTGGATTGTCAATAACCACTCGGTCGAATTTATAGTATATGAAAAAAAGCCTCCTTTATTGCGGGATGCCGGTATTTATGATATGGTAACGGAGGGGGGATTGGACATGACGCTGAAGGGGACTGCGGATAAAATCAAAGCCAACAAGCGAGTTCGGATCGAAACCTATACACTGGACCATCTGGATCTTTCTGTGATGGCCGAAGGCTCCTTCCGTCTTCTGAATATCAAAACCGGACGGGCCGCCCTTCAAATTGGAGACGCGGACTGTTCAGTCGATGCGCCGGCTGTGCTTTGCCTGGACGAGCTCAAACACGTCCGCATTTTGTGCGACTGCACCTCCAAGGTCCAGCTGATCAATTTTGATCCCAGCTTTCTCAACGCCAACATGCAGATCAAATCCATCCGCCATTTACGTTATCAGGACCTGTGCCAGCAGCATTCCCTCTTTCAGCTCTCCCCCTTTCTCACTGACGATCTGGATAAGATGATCTACCATTTGACAGACGACACGCAGGACAGCTTCGACCGGGCGTTCGACTGCCTGACACAGAACCTCATCGTACAGCCGGACTGGTATTGGTCCTGCCGTGCCCGTTCGTATTTCATCGACATCATTCAGATTATGGAGCATCTATTTCATCATTACAGCCTGCCGGAGGATCCCGAGCCGCTCGCTCCCGCCTCCAAATTCGATGAATTTAAAACCCTGGTCGCCTATATCCACAACCACTTGGACGAAAAACACACCCTGGATTCGCTCTACCAGCGGTTCCGGATCAACAAAAATCAAATCGAACGGTATTTCCGGGACTATTTGGACACCACGTTCGCGGATTATCTGCGCGATCAGCGCTTTCAGGAGGCGTCGTATTATCTCCGTTTTACCGGCCTGAACGGCGCGCAGATTGCCGATCGGATCGGGCTGTCCTCCTCTCAGAATTTCTGCAAATTCTTTCGGCAAATCACCGGCCTGACCCCTCAGCAGTTCCGAAAAGATGCGGTGTCGCGACGAAAAGCGGATGCGGATCTGAAAAATCTGTCAAAATAAGATATACGGCAAAAAGGACGCGGGATAGACTCGCGTCCTTTTTGCACTTATCTTGAACGTGATGACTCTGAAGAATCCATAGTATCCCCTGATATTTTGTGCCGGAAATACACAATTCTGTGCCTATAATACACCATGTATCCGTAAATATATGCTAGTATAACGTTAATCTGCGCGGACTGGCAGATTGGTTTTAAGGTAAAAAGCAAACAAAGGGGTACACAAAGCCTGAAAAACAGCGTATAGTAGAGGAGGACGTTCTCATGAAACGCAAACAGCGGCAGCGCGGCACCCGCCTCATCGCGGTGATGCTCTCCCTGTCTATCCTCGCCGGTATATCCGGCGGTTGGAATCTGGCGGCCGACACCGCGGAGGAAGAGGCCTGGACTCCGCAGACAGAAGCGGAAGAAAAGGGCATAAGCCCGCTTCTTCCGGTGATTCTGCAGGAGGATATGACTAAACGCGGAGAATATGAGAAGCACTTTTTATGCGACGACGGATCGTATATGGCGGTGTCGTATCCGGAACCGGTCCACGTGCTGCAAGACGGGACCTGGACCGACATCGACTACGCGCCCGAGGCGGCCGGACCGCGGCTGGCGGCCCATGAGAGCGGCCATTCCATATCTCTGGCGAACGCCTCCTCACCGGACGAAAGCCGGCTGGTGTCGATTGAGGCGTCCGGCTATGAAATCAGCTGGACGGTAGAAGCGCAGACGATCCCCGCCGCTCAGCGCAGCCGCACAGCCGAGAGGCAAACGGCCAGCCGGAAGCTGGCGGCCGTGGACGCACAGGTTACCACCGGACTGGAGCTGACCGAACAGAACCGCGTGGAAGTCACGCCGACGGAACTGGACAATCTCACCGACCAGAAAGCGGCGGTTCAGGCGGATCTGGACGAAAGCGGAGACACGTGGTCCCCCGAGGTAAACGAGGCGGTCCGCGTCCTGAACGAAGACATCCAGGCGGTCAACCAGCACATCATCAGCGCCGTCTCCTTTGCCTCGGCCATGGTGGAATATCCGCAGGCCCTGGGTGAACATACCACGCTGCGGTATACGATGTCACCGGGAAAAATCAAAGAGGAGGTCGTCATCGATACCCCTGACGCGCTGGACACCTACTGCGTCCGGATGAATACAAACGGGCTGACGGCAGTTCCCGACGCGAACAAGGGCATTCATCTGCAGAACGATGAGGGCGAGGATGTCGTATACATCGCGCCGCCGCTGCTGTATGACGCCGCGGATGAAATCAGCCGGAACGTAGCCGTGTCCATGACGCAGGAGGGGGACAAATGCGTCCTGACCTATACGCCCGATAAGGAATGGCTGAACGACGAGGCGCGGGTGTGGCCGGTCGTGATCGATCCGACCGTCTCCTCGGTCACCATCGCCCAGCAGAACCAGATCGACAATTATGTGTATGAGGGCCAGACGGCTCCTCTCAACGATAGCTCGAGTGACCTGTACGTGGGCTGCTACTCCCGAGGCGGCACCCTGAGGGATCACCGCGCCTATTGGCAGCTTGCTTCCCTGCCGACCCTGCCGAGCGGTACGTCTCCGACCAACGCCTCCTTCCACATCCGTCTGAAGAACGGCACCTCCTCTATGGGCGCCATCGAGCTGTACAAGGCGGGCAGCGGTTGGAATAGCTATATGCTGAAATGGAGCAACAGGCCTGATCCCTCCACCTATCTCGGAGAGAGAGCCAGTGTGCCCTCCGGCAGCGAGAAATGGCTGGTCTACGACAGCGGCGCCGTCACCAACGTCGTCAAGGATTGGTACAATTACCCGAGTTCCAACCATGGCTTCATTCTCAAGTACAGAACCTGCGTCAACGATTACAATACCTTCTATTCCTCTGATTACAGGCCAGACGGCAGCACCGCCTTTATCCCCTATTTGTCCGTTTCCTATGTCGATACCATTCCCGTTTCGCAGGTGTGCCTCTCTCCGTCAAGCAAAACGATAGGCATCGGGACGACATTTAGGCTTACAGCTTCGGTGCTCCCCTCCAACGCAACCAACAAGGGGATCATCTACTCAACAGACGATTATTCCATCGCCGACGTAGACCCTCTGACAGGAATCGTCACGGCTGTCGGCCTTGGTACTACTACTATCTACGCCACCAGTGGTTCAAATCAAAATAAATTCGCCATTTGTACCGTCAAAGTTTTATGTGGTGGAGCCAACTATCAGGATGTTACCAAACATAATATGTTTTTAAATGAGTCTGATGCTTACTATCACTGTAGGGTATGCCAGTATAAAGTCAAATCGCCTGCGTTACAGGATGCAAGCGTATTGAATAAAAGCGATTATTTGTCAATCGTCTCATTGTATCATGATTATTTATTACACGCCGAATCTCATCCTGAACGAGCAGAAGCAATGTTAGCCGCGATTGACTATATCCGTGGACTTCCTGAAAACCGAACAAAATATGAATTTAAAGGAGTTAACGGTATATATCAACCAGAATACGCAGCTCAAATAAAAGAAATCAATATGTGGGTTAGAGTAGATAAAGGCAGTTGCTATACCGAATGGGTTTTAATGAATACTCTCTTTCCGATAATCGGCGGAATAATGCCTCCTCCCTACTCATACATGTTTTCTATTGTATCTAGTGCGATTATGCAGGAGCATCCTGGAGCTGAGTCCGTAACAGGTAACGAAATTATGATTCAATATGCAAGTGCCCTTGCTGGTGACTTCGAGATTATTCCCAAAAGTGTTGCTATTGCTATAGAAACTATATTTTCATTAGACAGCGTTATTAATGGAACGACATGTAGTTCTGAATGTTATAATGTGAACATGGTATTTAACTATAGCAAGGAAGATGGGTCCTGTTATGCGTATCAAGTTAACTATCACTTTTCAGAAGGTATTGAAACCTTAGGAAGAGGTAATATTTACTCTGTGTCTGTTCCTGGGAGAGGTCCATATAAAGCAGCTTTTGATTATATAGATAATGTAAACGATCGTTCATACTCTTGCTTATAAATTCTAAGGAGGATCCTATAATGAGGAATAATCAATGCCCATATTGTGGTAGAAAAATTAATTATATCCGCAAATTATTATTTTATAGTAGTTTGTATGCCAAAGAGTGCCCTTATTGCAAGCAAAAGATAAAAATTAAGAATTTGGGTTATAAATTTGGCATTGGGATTCTTATATTCGTAATCATTTTAGGGATTATATTTAAAGAGAATACTTTTATAAAAACTATGCTTCTAATATTATATATCTTATTTGCCCTCATTGGTACATACTTTCTAAAATATTATCCTGATGATATTAGCTAAAACCTGTTACAACTATTTAAAGGCCCTGGAACCAATCCAGACGACAATACGCAGACTTCCATTTGTCGAACAGGAGGTACTTATATTGACGAAACGATGTCCTTGGTGTGGGAAACGAGAAAAAAGGCTGGTTTTACATCCAACAGGTTCTCCGTTTTTAGCCGAATGTCCATTTTGCCATCATATTGTATGGTCAGAATAATCATGATAAGTCGATGGTCATACCGGGGCTGCTGTGTATTGTATTCGTATTGCTGTGTTTTCTGCATTCACTTTTTATCTTACCGGCGCTCCTTCTGCTTTTCTTTATGATGTCCAATATATTCACCTTGCCGTATCTTAGATTGGAAAAAGATAAATTGACCGGCCGGTATCGATTGGCCGAGGATTCTATGTCACAAAAATATGAGGCCAAGTACGGATCCTCTGAGAACGCCCATCCCTCGTTCAAAGTAAAAGACATTTTTCCGACAACGGCTGATTTTGACCAACAGGCCTGTTACACGCAAAGCGCTCCTATTCAAATCGTCAAAAAATCTCCGGACAGCTTTCAGTTTCAACTTTTATACGATCACCCCGAAAACCCTCCGTATGAGGCGGGGCTATCTTACACCATTTATGTAAAGGATCAACCCTGTGAAATCGTCGTATTGGATACGGATATTCCGAAAAATGAGTAAAGCCGGCTGGTGTCGATTGAGGCGTCCGGCTATGAAATCAGCCGGAACGTAGCCGTGTCCATGACGCAGGAGGGGGACAAATGCGT
>CABUNG010000035.1 GCA_902492895.1 uncultured Oscillospiraceae bacterium
TTTTGACCTTCACGGCGGCAAAGCCTGCACACCGGGCCGGTATATCTAGCCATGTTGGTTGCACCTCCTGTAGTCGATTAAACGCGTCTTCTTTTGGGAGGACGGCATCCGTTGTGGGGGACCGGGGTCACGTCTTTGATCATGGTGACCTCAAGCCCGGCGGTCTGCAGGGCGCGGATGGCGGCCTCACGGCCGGCGCCCGGGCCCTTGACGAACACTTCCACGGTCTTCAGCCCGTGTTCCATCGCCGCATGAGCGGCGGTTTCGGCCGCGGTCTGGGCGGCAAACGGGGTGGATTTCCGGGAACCGCGGAAGCCGAGCTCGCCGGAGCTGGCCCAGGACAGGGCGTTGCCCTGCGTATCCGTGATGGTGACAATGGTATTGTTGAACGTGGACTGGATATGCGCGGCGCCACGTTCGATGTTTTTGCGTTCCTTGCGGCGGCGGGTGGTCGCACCCTTGCGCGCGGTGGTCTTGGCAGCAGCCATTCTTATCCCTCCTGCTTACTTCTTCTTGTTGGCGATCGTCTTGCGGGGACCCTTCCGGGTACGGGCGTTGGTCTTAGACCGCTGACCGCGCACCGGCAGGCTCTTGCGGTGACGGACACCGCGGTAGCTACCAATTTCGATCAAACGCTTGATATCAAACGCGATATCGCGGCGCAGGTCGCCTTCCACCGTAAAGTTGTGATCGATATATTCCCGCAGCTTGGACACATCGTCCTCTGTCAAGTCCCGCACACGGGTGTCGGGGCTCACACCGGTCGCCTTGAGGATCTCATTGGACGAGCGGCGGCCGATCCCGAAGATGTAGGTCAGGCCGATTTCCACGCGCTTGTCTCTGGGCAGGTCAACACCAGCTATACGTGCCATAGATTCTATCCTTCCTTTCGAATAAACGCGCCCGCATCAGCCCTGGCGCTGCTTGTGCTTCGGATTTTCGCAGATGACCATAATGCGGCCCTTACGCTTGATGATCTTGCATTTTTCGCAGATTTTTTTGACTGAAGGCCGGACTTTCATGCTAATCACTCATTCCTTTCCTAAGGCTTGGGACTTGAGCAGCCACCGGAAGAGGGTCCGCATTCGCGGAGCCGCCCTCATGGTTATCCGCCCATAGGAGCGAGGCACAATCCAACTCCTTCGCACGCCCAAAAGGCGCCGCTTAAAACAAATCGGGTTTGACGCCGCCGGACAAACCGGCGGCCCAAAGGAAATTTCGTGTGAATGGATTTATTTGGTACGCCAGGTGATCCGCCCTTTGGTCAGATCATAGGGGGACATTTCCACCGTCACCTTATCGCCCGGCAGAATTCGGATAAAATTCATCCGCAGTTTGCCGGAAATATGCGCCAGGATTTGGTGGCCGTTCGCGAGCTGCACCTGAAATGTGGCGTTGGGCAGCGCTTCTACGACGGTGCCTTCCAATTCGATTACGTCCGCTTTGGACATGTACATACCTCCCACTTGTGACTGTCGCGTCCGTCGGGGCTGCTATCGGCCGGCCTATAAAGCGCGGCCAAAGCCCGGCGGAGCTCACGGTTGGTTGCCATTGATCCTTCGTCCAGCACAGCGGCCGGAGCCGCCAGATGCCGGGGATTCTTTCGTTTGGGCCGTTCGAGCGGATGTTCCCGGCCGTTTGCCAGAAACACGCCGCCGTCCTCCACGTACAGAACGGCGAGAGGAAGGCCCTTGTCCTTACCAGCCAGCGACACCGTGGTGTCGCCCCGCCGGAAGGCTCGTTTTTCTTCCACTGCCGGACCCCCTTCAGGCGACCGTCAGGATGACGGGGCCATCCCGGGTGATCGCAACGGTATGCTCAAAATGAGCGGACAGCTTGCCGTCGCAGGTCACGGTCGTCCAACCGTCCCCGAGGATTTTCACCTCGTGGGTACCGGCGTTGATCATGGGTTCAATGGCGATTGTCATGCCCGGAAGCAGCCGTGGGCCGCGGCCGGGAGTACCAAAGTTGGGGACACTGGGGTCCTCGTGCAGGTTCGCACCTACTCCGTGGCCGACGAACTGCCGTACCACCGAGTAACCACGCACCTCGACATACCGCTGAACGGCGGCGCCGATGTCGCCGATACGGCCGCCCGCCACGGCCATCCGGATGCCCTCGTACAGGCTCTCCTTCGTCGCGTCGAGCAGGGCCTTTGCCCCAGGGGAAATGCTCCCCGCAGCAAAAGTGGCCGCATTGTCGCCATGGTAGCCGTTTAAATACGCGCCCACGTCCACGCTGACGATATCGCCTTCATGGATCACGCGTTTGCCGGGTATGCCGTGGATAACCGTTTCATTGACAGAGATGCAGGCACTGGCGGGGAATCCGCCGTATCCGAGGAAAGAGGGCTTGGCCCCCTGGCTCTCGATATACTTGCGGATGATGCGATCGATCTCCCCGGTGGTCACCCCCGGTTCGACGGCCTCGCCGGCCAGCTTGAGCGCCCTGGCCGAGACCACACACGCGTCTCTCATGAGCGCGAGTTCCCGGCTGTTTTTTATGGCTATCATGATTAAGCCTCAAGCGCGGCCAGGGTCAG
The DNA here is from genome assembly GCA_902492895.1 of uncultured Oscillospiraceae bacterium. Classification (GTDB taxonomy): domain Bacteria; phylum Bacillota; class Clostridia; order Oscillospirales; family Acutalibacteraceae; genus UMGS1623. The sequence goes on from CABUNG010000035.1 coordinate 2,543, forward strand.
GCGGGTGGTATCGGCCACTTCTTCCTGCCCTTCCACGATAGTCAGCTTGCCGGCCGCCGCGTAATAGCTCTTGAGCGGTTCGGTTTGCTCATGATAGACATGCAGGCGTTCCCGCACGGTGTCCGGATGGTCATCCTTGCGCTGAACAAGGGTGTCGCCGCAGCGGTCGCAGACGCCCTCCACCGTCGGACGTTTATAGTCGACGTGGTAGGTAGCGCCGCAGCCCGGGCAGGCACGGCGGCCCGATACGCGCCGGGCAATCGTCTCGTCGTCCACCTCGATATCGATGACGCGGTCGATGAGGATGCCCATGCGGTCAAGCGCCTCGGCCTGGGGAATGGTGCGGGGAAAGCCGTCCAGAATAAAGCCGTCCGCGCAGTCGGGCTGCGCAAGGCGTTCTTTGATGATGCCGATGACCACATCGTCAGGGACGAGTTTGCCGGCATCGACATATTCTTTGGCCTTCCGGCCCATCTCCGTGCCGCTTTTCAGCGCTTCACGGATCATGTTGCCCGTGGAGATAGTGGGAATTTTGAGGGTTTCGCTGATCACTTCAGCCTGTGTGCCCTTACCGGCGCCAGGAGCGCCGAGCAGACTCAGATTCATCCAGAGTGTCCTCCTATCCGGGTGCTGTCGGGCGGAATGGACGGGAGGCGGCCTCAAAAGGCCGACCTCCGTCAAGCCGCTCTGGCGGCCTTATTCCAGGAAGCCTTTGTAATGACGCATCATCATCTGGCTTTCGATCTGCTGTGTGGTTTCCAGAGCCACGCCCACCACGATCATGATGGAGGTGCCGCCCAGCGTCAGGCCATAGAAGCCGCTGAACTTGCCGAAGAGGCTCGGGAACAGCGCGATCACGCCCAGGAAGAGCGCACCCACCAGGCAAACCTTGTGAATCACCCGCTTGATATAATCCGTTGTGGGCTTGCCCGGACGATAGCCCGGGATCGCGCCCGAATTCTTACGGAGATTATTGGACATCTCCACCGGATTATACTGAATGGTGACATAGAAGAAGGCAAACCCGATGATCAGCAGGAAGTAGAGGATGATGTAAACCCAGCTGCTCTGCTTGAACGCATTGAAGAACCAGTTGTTGGTATGCTCGGCCTTCATGAAGCTCGCGATGATGGAGGGCAGGGACACGATGGAGGAGGCCAGAATGATGGGCATAACGCCCGACATATTGACCTTGATGGGAATATAGGTGTTCTGCCCACCATACATTTTCCGGCCCACCACACGCTTCGCATACTGCACTGGAATGCGGCGTTCCGCATCGTTCATAAAGACGATGAAACCAATCATCGCCAGGAAGATCAGCAGAACGACGGGAACGAGGATGATGTTTTTGACGGCTTCGCCGCCGGCCGTATTCAGCACCTTGATACCGCCCTCGTAGAAGTACGCCCACAGGGTGCGCACACCGCTCGGAATCCGGGAGAGGATGCCGGCAAACAGCAGAATCGAGATGCCGTTGCCGATGCCCTTTTCATTGATCTGCTCGCCCAGCCACATCATCAAAGCGGAGCCCGCGGTAAAGCAGAGCACCATGACAATAGCGGCGAACCACATGCCGAAACCGCTCTTGGCCTCCGGCACCAGGGCTCCGTACTTGTTGCGCACCATGAAGTAGTACGCCACACCGAGCATCAGGCCGAGCGCTACCGTGACATAACGGGTGATCTGCCCCAGCTTTTTCCGGCCGGCCTCGCCGTCCTTCGCCATGCGCTCCAGGGGAGGCAGGGCCACAGTGAGGAGCTGGATGATGATGCTCGCGTTGATGTACGGGGTGATGGACAGCGCGAAAATACTCGCGTCGGAGAATCCACCGCCCGACATCAGCGTCAGGAAATCCATGAAGTTCGTGGTGTTGTTGTTTTTGGCCGTCTCCGCAGCGAGGCCGATGGCCTCGGCGAGAGCGGTCGTGTCCACAAAGGGCACCGCGATGGCGGAGCCGATGCGGAAGATCAGGATAATAAACAGGGTATAGAAAATCTTTTTGCGCAGATCGATAATCTTCCATGCATTCCGTAAGGTCTGAAACATGTCAGATCACCTCAGCCTTTCCGCCGGCCGCCTCGATCTTCTCCTTGGCCGCTTTCGAATAGGCCGCCGCCTTCACGTTCAGTTTCTTGGTCAGTTCACCGTCGCCGAGGACCTTCACCCCGTCGTACGCTTTCTTGACCAGCCCCGCCTTCTTGAGCGCATCGAGATCGATCTCGGCGCCGTCCTCGAAAACATTCAGGGCCGACACATTCACATTGGCGTAGGTCGTCGCGAAAATGTTCACAAAGCCTCTTTTGGGCACCCGTCTTTGCAGGGGCATCTGGCCGCCTTCAAAGCCGACCCGCATGCCGCGGCCCGCACGGGCCTTCTGGCCCTTGTGGCCCTTACCGGCGGTTTTGCCCTGACCGGACCCGTGTCCGCGGCCAATTCTTTTGTCCGCATGGACGGAGCCGGGCGCCGGCGATAGCTCTTGCAGCTTCATAAGTTCGCACCTCCTTGCTCGGTTATTTTACGCTTCGGTTACCTCAATGAGGTGGATGATCTTCGCGACTTTGCCTTTGGTCGCGTCATTGATGGGCTGGCTCACGGTATCGCCGATTTTGCGCAGTCCCAGAGAGTTCGCCGTGGCGATCTGGTCCTTTTTGCGGCCGATCAGGCTGCGGACCAGTTTGATCTGCAGGGCGTTCTCTTTCGCTTTTTTAGCCATGGGTACCATCCCTTCCGTTATCTGGCCGACCGGACGATCAGCCTAAGATTTCCTTAGCGGTACGGCCGCGGACAGCCGCCGCTTCCTCTGCGGTGCGAAGCTGGCGCAGGCCGTCCATCGCGGCGCTGACCACATTGCAGGGGTTGTTGGAACGGAGAGCCTTGGTACGGATATCCTTGATGCCGGCCGCTTCCACGACGGCCCGGACCGCGCCGCCGGCGATAACGCCGGTACCGGGAGCGGCGGGCTTCATCAGCACACGTCCGGCGCCGAAAGCGCCGATGACCTCGTGCGGAATGGTGCTGCCCTTCAGGGAAATCTTGACGAGGTGCTTTTTCGCGTCCTCAATGCCCTTCCGGATCGCGTCGGGAACTTCACCGGCCTTGCCGAGGCCGAAGCCCACGGTGCCGTTTCCGTCACCCACGACCACCAGCGCGGCGAATTTGAAAATCCGGCCGCCCTTTACGGTCTTGCTGACACGGTTGATGGCGACAATATGCTCTTTGAACTCGGTATCTTTCTCTTTCGCGTCAAATCTGGCCAAAGTATTTCCTCCCTTTCCTTAGAACTTGAGGCCGCCCTCGCGGGCGCCTTCGGCCAACTCCTGAACGCGGCCGTGATAGATATATCCGCCCCGGTCGAAGACGACATCGGTGATGCCCTTCTCCGCCGCACGCGCGGCGATCAGCGCGCCGACCTTGCGAGCCGCTTCTTTGTTGCCGCCCTGACCGAAGTCCTTTTCAACACTCGACGCGGCCGCCAGCGTCACTCCCTTGGCATCGTCGATCAGCTGGGCATAGATGTGGTTCAGGGAGCGGAACACACACAGGCGGGGACACTCGGCCGTTCCGGACACCTTGCCGCGCACGCGGACATGGCGGTGCAGACGGGCCTTATTGCTGTCTTTTTTGCTCACCATGAGGCTACACTCCTTCCTTACTTCTTGCCCTTGCCGCCGGTCTTGCCTTCCTTACGGCGCACGACCTCATCGGCGTATTTGATACCCTTGCCCTTATACGGCTCGGGCGGCCTCTTCTCGCGGACTTCGGCGGCGAACTGGCCGACGAGCTGCTTGTCGGGGCCGGAAATGACGATTTTATTGGGACCCGGGACATCGATCGTGATGCCGGGGATCTCGCTGACCGTCACCTGATGGCTGTAGCCAAGGGTCATGACCAGATCCTTGCCCTGCTTCGCGACACGGTAGCCGACGCCGTTGACATCGAGCTCCTTCTTGAAGCCCTCCGTCACGCCGACGACCATGTTGTTCAGCAGCGTGCGGGTCAGGCCGTGCAGGGACCGGTTTTCCTTTTCGTCGTTGGGCCGGGTCACGAGAACCTCAGCGCCTTCAACCGATACGGTCATATTGGGGTGAACCTTCTGGGTCAGAGTGCCCTTCGGGCCTTTGACCGTGACAACGCCGTCGGCGAATTTGAAATCGACACCGGCGGGAATGGCAATGGGTTTGCGTCCAATTCTCGACATATCTCTCCGCCCCCCTTACCAGACAAACGCCAGGACTTCGCCGCCCACATGCTCTTTACGGGCGCGTTTATCGGTCATAACGCCCTTCGAGGTGGAAACAATGGCGGTGCCGATGCCCTTTAAGACCTTCGGCATGTCCTCACTGCTGGAATAAATACGCAGGCCGGGCTTGGATACCCGCCGCAGCCCCAGAAGGACCGGGGACTTGGAAGGCCCCTGGTACTTCAGGACAACGCGGATGATGCCCTGCTTGCCGTCTTCGATAACCTGAAAGCTTTTAACGTATCCCTCGTCAACAAGAATCTGGGCAATAGCCTTCTTCATGTTGGAAGCGGGGATATCCACCGAATCGTGCTTGGCCGAGTTGGCATTCCGAATCCTCGTCAGCATGTCGGCAATGGTGTCGGTGATTTGCATTCCGTCAACCTCCTTTAGCTATTGCTTACCAACTGGCCTTTCTCACGCCGGGGATCTCGCCGCGATAGGCAAGCTCCCGGAAGCAGATACGGCAGATGCCGTACTTGCGCAGATAAGCGTGGGGACGGCCACAGATCTTGCAGCGGTTATACTCACGGGACGAAAACTTCGCCGGACGCTGCTGCTTGATTTTCATGGATGTTTTTGCCACTGTGTACCCCTCCTTATCGGGCGAACGGAGCGCCCATCAGGGAGAGCAGCTCGCGCGCTTCTTCGTCGTTTGTGGCCGTGGTCACGAAGCAGATGTCCATGCCGCGGACCTTGTCGATCTTGTCGTAATCGATTTCGGGGAAGATCAGCTGCTCTTTGAGGCCCATGTTGTAGTTGCCGCGGCCGTCAAAGGAATTCGGGTTGATGCCCCGGAAATCGCGGACGCGGGGGAGAGCCACGTTGAACAGGCGGTCGAGGAATTCGTACATCCTGTCGCCGCGCAGCGTCACCTTCACGCCGATGTTCATCCCTTCACGAAGCTTGAAATTCGCGACGGATTTCTTAGCTTTGCAGACGATGGGGCGCTGACCGGTGATTGCGGACAGATCGCCGATGATCGCATCGATGACCTTAGCGTTGTCCCGGGCCTCGCCGCATCCGACGTTGATCACGATTTTATCCAGCTTCGGGATCTGCATGACACTCTTGTAGCTGAACTTCTTCATCAGCGCAGGAGCGACGTCGTTCTTGTAGTACTCCTTCATTCTGGCCATTGGTTCTCGTCCTCCTTACAGCGTTTCGCCGCAGCGTTTGCAGATCCGGGATTTGGTGCCGTCGGCAAAATCCTTGTGACCGACACGCGCGGGTTTGTTGCAGTGGGGGCAGATAACCATGACCTTGGAGGCGTACATCGCGCCCTCGGCGGAGATGATGCCGCCGGGATCGCCCATCTTGCGGGGTTTCACATGTTTTTTCACCATGTTTCTCCCCTCGACGATGACTTTGCCCTCCTTGGGGCTGACCTCGAGGACCTTGCCCTTTTTACCGCGGTCATCGCCGCTGATAATCAGGACGGTATCGCCCTTTTTCACATGCAGTTTCGTCTTCATTCCGGCACCTCCCATCACAGCACTTCGGGGGCGAGGCTCAGGATTTTCAGATAATCCTTTTCACGGAGCTCTCTCGCCACCGGCCCAAAGATACGGGTACCTCTGGGGTTCTTGTCGTCGCGGATGATGACAGCCGCGTTTTCGTCAAACCGGATGTAGGTGCCGTCTTCGCGGCGGATGCCCTTGACAGAGCGCACGACAACCGCTTTCACCACATCGCCTTTTTTTACAACGCCGCCGGGTGCTGCTTTCTTGACCGAAGCCACCACGACGTCGCCGATATTCGCATACCTCCTGCCGGAACCACCGAGAACGCGGATACACATGAGTTCCTTCGCGCCGGTGTTGTCGGCCACTTTGAGGTAAGTCTGTTGCTGTACCACAGTTGTTCCTCCTTTCGACCGGCAGGTTTATTTCGCTTTTTCCACAATGGCCGCCAGACGCCACCGCTTATCCTTGGACAGGGGACGGGTCTCCATCACGGTAACGCGGTCGCCCACACGGCACTCGTTGTTCTCGTCATGGGCCTTGAGACGCACGGTGCGCTTGACGATCTTTTTGTACAGCGGATGGCGGACATTGTCCTCGATGGCCACGACGATGGTTTTGTCCATTTTATCGCTGACCACCAGTCCGGTCCGGGTCTTTCTAAGATTCCGATCGCTCACGATAACTCCTCCTTCCGTTACGCCTCGGCGCCGCTTTTGAGCTCGTTCTCACGGATGATCGTCTTGACAACGGCGATCTCCTTCTTCACGGCTTTCAGGCGCATCGGATTGTCGAGCTGGTTGATCGCATGCTGGAACCGGAGATTGAACAGCTCTTCCTTCAGATCCTGGAGTTTTTTGTCGAGTTCATTCTCGCTCATTTCGCGGATTTTCTCAAGCTCAGTCGTTTTCATGCCTGCTCACCATCCGTTTCTGACAAGGGAGCCGCTTCGCCGCCGCAGGGGCAGGCGGTGTCGGCCTTGCTGACAATTTTGCATTTGATGGGCAGCTTGTTGGCTGCAAGCCGCATGGCTTCTCGGGCGGTCTCTTCGGGCACGCCGGCGATTTCAAACATCACACGGCCGGGCTTGACCACCGACACCCAATATTCGGGCGAGCCTTTACCGGATCCCATGCGGGTTTCGGCAGGCTTTTCCGTCACGGGCTTGTCGGGGAAAATCTTGATCCAGACCTGTCCGCCACGCTTGATATACCGGGTCATGGCGACACGGGCCGCTTCGATCTGGTTGGACTTGATCCACGCGGGCTCAAGGGCGACCAGGCCGTAATCGCCGTAGGTCACCTGATTGCCGCGAAGGGCCTTACCGGTCAGGCGGCCACGATGTACGCGGCGATACTTGACTCTTTTGGGCAGCAGCATTACTTGCGGCCTCCTTCCTTGCGGGGCTTGGCGGCGCCGGCGAGCACTTCGCCGCGGTAGATCCACGTCTTGACGCCGATGCGTCCGTACGTGGTCTTGGCTTCCGCGAAGCCGTAGTCGATGTCCGCGCGCAGAGTCTGCAGCGGAATGGTTCCCTCATGATACTGCTCGGTACGGGCGATTTCCGCACCGCCCAGACGGCCGGAAACCTGGGTTTTGATACCCTTGGCGCCGAGCTTCATGGCGCGGCCGATCGCCATTTTCATGGCGCGGCGGAAGGAAATCCGCTTTTCGAGCTGCTGGGCGATGCTTTCCGCAACCAGCTGCGCGTTCAGGTCGGGGCTGCGGACCTCCACGATGTTGACCAGGGTGGTCTTGCCCGTCATGGCTTCGCATTTCTGACGCAGCTTCTCGATTTCCGTGCCGCCCTTGCCGATGACGATGCCGGGCTTGGCGCAGTGGATATTCACACGGATACGGGAGGCATCGCGTTCGATTTCGATCTTGGCGATCCCGGCGGCGTACAGCGTTTTCTTCAGATATTTGCGCAGATTATAATCCGCGACGATGGTGTCGCCGATCTGATTCTTCTTGACAAACCAGCGGGAATCCCAATCTTTGATGACGCCGACGCGCAGGCCGTGGGGATTGACTTTCTGTCCCATAAAATGTCCTCCTCCTCGCTTATTCCTTTTCCTTGAGCACAAGGGTGATGTGGCTGGTCCTCTTATTGATGCGATATGCGCGACCCTGAGCTCTCGGACGGATACGCTTGAGAATGGGGCCGGGGCAGGCGAAGCACTCGGCAACATAGAGGTTCGACTTATCCATATTGTAGTTGTTTTCCGCGTTGGCCACGGCGGAGGCGAGCAGTTTGCCCACCGGCTCACAGGCGGCCTTCGAGGTGTTCTTCACAATCGCTGTGGCGATCTCAACCGGTTTGTTGCGGATGAGGTCGAGAACGACTTTAACCTTGCGAGGGGACATGCGAACATGGGTGACTTGCGCCCTTGCTTCCATTGCGTTTCTCTCCTTTCAACCGCTTACTTCGTGCTCTTCGAGCCGGTATGGCCACGGAAGGTGCGGGTGGGGGCAAACTCGCCGAGCTTGTGGCCCACCATGTCCTCGGTAACATACACCGGCACATGCTTGCGGCCGTCGTGCACGGCAATCGTATGACCGACAAAATCCGGGAAGATCGTGGAGGCACGGCTCCAGGTCTTGAGGATGCGTTTTTCGCCGGCCTTATTCATCTCCTGAATCCTTTTGAGCAGCACAGGCTGTACGAAAGGACCCTTCTTTACGCTTCTACCCATAAATGACGAATCTCCTTTCGCTTACTTGCTGTTGCGGCGTTTCACGATGAACTGATCGGACCGGTTGTGACTCTTGCGGGTCTTGTAGCCCAGGGCGGGTTTGCCCCAGGGGGTAACCGGGCCAGAGCGGCCGATGGGGGCCTTGCCTTCACCACCGCCGTGGGGGTGATCGCAGGGGTTCATGACCGAACCGCGCACGGCGGGACGCCAGCCCATGTGGCGGCGGCGGCCGGCCTTACCGATTTTGACGTTCTCATGCTCGATGTTGCCGACCTGGCCGATGGTGGCCATGCAGTTCAGGGGAACGTTCCGCATTTCCCCGGAGGGGAGACGGAGCATCGCCATGTTGTTTTCCTTACCAACGAGCTGCGCCATGACGCCGGCGGACCGTGCGAGCTGCGCACCCTTGCCCGGATAAAGCTCCACGTTGTGGACGAAAGTACCGGTGGGGATGTTGGTCAGGGGAAGGGCGTTGCCCGGCTTGATATCGGCCGCGGCGCCCGCGCTGACGGTATCGCCGACCGAAAGGCCCTGGGGAGCGATGATGTAGCGCTTCTCGCCGTCCTCATACTGGACGAGAGCGATGTGGGCGCTGCGGTTGGGATCGTACTCGAGGGTCAGCACCTTGGCGGGCATATCCAGCTTGTTCCGCTTGAAGTCGATGATGCGGTATTTCCGCCGGTTGCCGCCGCCGCGATGGCGGACGGTGATGCGTCCATAGCTGTTCCGCCCGGCCTTCTTGTTCATCGGGACGAGCAGGCTTTTTTCCGGCTCCACCTTGGACAGACCGCTGTAGTCCATGACGGACATGCCGCGGCGACCCGGGGTGGTCGGCTTGTAATTCTTGACAGGCATTCCGATTCACTCTCCTAATTCTGGGGATGCGGACGGCAAATGCGTCCGGGTCCCGGCTTTGCGGGATGCTTCGCCGCATATCCCTCGGGGGAAGGGCATCCCATACGTTGCCTGCGGGGAATCCCCGCTCATTTTATCCCGTCCGGGGACGGGAAGCGGCGTATCGGCGGTTTACCCGCCGGACGTCTTCGATCAGAACATGCCGTCGAAGAATTCGATGGTTTTGGAGTCGGGCTTCAGGGTGACGACGGCTTTCTTCCAGTCAGAGGTGTAGCCTTCGTTCCGGCCCATGCGGCGCAGATGGCCTTTCATGTGGATGGTGTTGACTTTATCCACTTTGACGCCGAAGATCTCCTCGACCGCCTTGGCAATCTGAATCTTGTTCGCGTTCATGTCTACCCGGAAGGTGTACTTTTTCATCGCCAGGCCGGCGACAGCCTTTTCCGTTACAACCGGGGCGAGAATGATGTCACGGGCTTCCATTATTTGTACACCTCCTCGAGCTTGGCAACGGCATCCTTGACGACGATGAACTTGTCGCAGTTGAGGATATCGTATACATTCAGGGTGTTCACTAACGCGGTCTTGACGCCGGGGATGTTCCGCATGGAGCGGATGGCCTTTTCGTCCTTCTCCGGCATCACCACGAGCACCTTGTTGGTTGCCTCCAGCGCGGTGAGCATCTTGGCCGCGGTCTTGGTCTTGATCTCTTCAAAGGTCATGTCGTCGAGAACGAGCATCTCGCCGGCAGCCACCTTGGAGGAGAAGGCCGACTTCATCGCGAGACGGCGCACCTTCTTGGGAAGCACAAAGGAATAGCTGCGGGGTTTGGGACCGTGAGAAATACCGCCGTGGGTCCACTGGGGAGCCCGAATAGATCCCTGGCGCGCATGGCCGGTGCCCTTCTGTCTCCAGGGCTTGCGGCCGCCGCCGCGCACCTCGGCGCGGGTGAGGGTGGACTGAGTGCCCTGGCGCTGGTTGGCCAGGTAATTGACCACGACACTGTGCAGCGCGGTGGCGTTGGGCTCGATGCCGAAAACGGCGTCGGAAAGCTCCATGCTACCGGTCTGCTTGCCGGTCATATCAAATGTAGAAACGGTTGCCATTTCGATTTCCTCCTTCCTTACGCCTTCTTGACGGATTCGGAGAGCAGCACCACGCCGCCGCGGGGGCCGGGGACGGCGCCGCGCACCGCGATCAGGTTGTTCTCCGCGTCCACCTTGACGACGTCGAGGTTCTGAACGGTCACGCGCTCCGCGCCCAGATGGCCGGCAGCCTTCATGCCTTTAAAGACACGGGACGGAGAGGAGCAGGCACCCAGAGAACCCGCATGGCGGGCGACCGGGCCGGTACCGTGGGTTTCCTTGAGCCGATGGAAATTCCAGCGCTTAATGGCGCCGGCGTAGCCTTTGCCCTTGCTGGTGCCGCAAACGTCCACCCGCTCGCCGGGGGCGAAGGTGTCGGCCTTGACGATGTCGCCGACGTTGTAGGCGTCGCAGTTTTCAAAGCGGAACTCACGCAGGGTCTTCTTAGGCGCGACATCCGCTTTGTCGAAGTGTCCCTTCATGGGCTTGTTGACCCGCTTGGCCGAGACGTCGCCGAAACCGAGCTGAACGGCGGTGTAGCCGTCGGTTTCCGCCGTCTTCTTCTGCACGACCACGCAGGGGCCGGCCTCGATGACCGTGACGGGCACGACGTTGCCCTTCTCATCGAAGACCTGGGTCATGCCGACCTTTTTGCCGATGATGCCTTTTTGCATTGTCTATACCTCCTTGGTTATTGGTTCCGGCCGCGCGGGGCATCCCGTGCTTTCGGAACATGACCTCGCCCGCGGGGTTTCCCCCGCACACAAAACCGCTGCCGGGCTGGCCGGATTCGGTTTTCCCCTTCCAAAAAGGAAGGGATGCGGAGACTGAAATCAGAGTTTGATTTCGATTTCCACGCCGGCGGGGAGTTCAAGCCCCATCAGGGCTTCAACTGTCTTGTTGGACGGACGGAGAATGTCGATGAGCCGCTTGTGGATGCGGGACTCGAACTGCTCGCGGGAATCCTTGTATTTGTGGACCGCGCGCAGAATGGTGACGATCTCCTTCTCGGTGGGGAGCGGAACAGGGCCGGACACCCGGGCGCCTGTGCGCCGTGCGGTCTCGACGATCTTCTCCGCGGACTGATCGACCAGCTGGTGATCATACCCCTTGATGCGAATGCGAATTTTTTCCTTGACTGCCACTGAAAAACGCCTCCTTAATAAATTGAGTTGGCGGGCGGCGCCGAAACCGTACACCTTGCCGGGTGTTTCCTGCCCGGCCGAGAAAAAACCGGATCCTGGATTCGCCCAAGTGTCCGGGTACGGATACAGCGTCCTGTGGCCGCCGACATCACGCGCCACGGCCCAAAAGGCCCGCAGCGGGAGGCAGAGCGGTGCACAGAGAGTCCTTGTCGCCCGGTTTGAAATCGGACATACTCAGCGGAAATACCCGGCCTTCCGGCCGCAACCTCCCGCTTCATCGCATATCGTGCAGTCGCGCACACCTGGAAAAGGGCACAGGTATCCCTGTCTTTTTCAGGCGTGCTGGTCTATTCTACATCATGCGCATAGAAATTGCAAGCGTTTTTCAAAAAAAATGCAAATTATTTTTAAGCCGCTCAAGCCGCATGTCATCAGGCTTTATCCGCTTTTCCAAAAGGCGGCTTTTCCCGTATAATCTCACGGACCTATGGCGCGCACGCTGCGTGCCGTTTCCGTACTATGATGAATTGGATTTATTATTAGGTAGAAAAGTAGTCCGACCCGTGGAATCCTGATACGAGAGAGGGGTCCATCCTCTGCCTATCCGCCGTTGATCAAGCTGTGTCAGTATCCGCCATATGCCGGGGCTACCAAAACCATGGCCCTATACGAAGAGAAAACGATTCTATTGGTAATTATAGGACGTGAAATCCCCGCCGGGTCTTATACTATGCCCCCAAAAAGTTCGCCATTCGTGCGGAGGATATGGCAAAAAACGTGTTCATCCCTTTTGGACGTCTTCCCGCACGAGAGCGGAAAAGAGCGGCTGTCTGAATACGAATAGAACATCCGAAAGATTTTCATGTTTTTCTGCTGATTTTTCTCCTGTGATAGATAATTCACAATTTCCTGCTATAATTTGCTATAATAAGTATGAGTCAAATTCTGATTTATCTATCAAATCCTCTTAAAGCCCTGATATACCAAGGCTTCCCGCCAGTTGAATGTTCAATCCCTATGTAGTTTCCCTTGTTTTTGCCCTTACGAGCCGAAACAAGGGCAATTTTTTTCCCGCCGACTACCTTATCCAGCAGCCTTGCCGAGTGGGAGCGACAGGTCAAGGAAAAGCGCAGACCGCCAAAACCGCCCGAAAGAGAGAACGTCAGAAACAGGCTTAAACAGTTACAGGAGCAGGGTAGGCAACAGCCATGCAGAAAGAAATCCTTTGACAGAGACAGCCGATAGGCACAGAAAAACCGCCGCTATGGTGTTACCCATAATCGGCGGCTTACATAGTTTGATTAGTGTTCCTGCTTCTGGATGACGGTTATCTGCAAATCCTTTGCGTTTATCAGTGTTTCCTGCCTGCATTTCGGGCAGTACAGAGGATAGTTTTTCAAAACGGTATCTTCCCGTATTTTATTGTGTGTTTTCCTGCCACAGATGGGACAGATTATCCATTCTGTTTGCATATTCTAATCCTTACTTGTTTTTCTCAATATCCTATAACTTCCCTTTACTTCACAGGCATATACCTATCGAGGTATTCATCCACCGCTTCCATATATTCTTTCATAACAGCATTGTCATTCTGAACGCCGTGTCCCGAATGGGTGGCCTCAAAAAGCTTATAATCAACGCCGTTATCATCAAGTGCCTTTACCAAATGTCGCACTCCCTTCCACGGCTGTATTCTGTCATGCGTACCGTAGAGCAGGAGACTTGGGCAGGAATTTTCATCGACAAAACGGAAAGCTGAAATCGGTTTCATCAGTTCCTGATAAGAACCGTCTTTTATCATGTCGGGAGTGAGTTCCACTCCGCCCATGACGCTGAATAAACCCGCTGCCGCTTTTCTTGATTCATCGGTATCCTGATCAAGTCCGTAAATTCCCCAATCCTCTGCATAGAAGCTGGATGGGCCAACCATTTCAAACATCAACTTGACGGGAACGGGAGATTCCGCAGCGTCTCTGTATGCATAAAGCATGGCAAGACAGCCTCCGGCAGAACCGCCGGATATTGTCATTTCCGTAATGTTATAACCAAGTTTCTTTGCTTCTTCAATGACAACAGGCATAGCTGCTTTGATTTCATTGGCCTGTGTAAGAACGCTTTTGTTGTTTTCGTCGGTGCGGAGCGTGTAGTTGATGCCGCAGGCTACATAGCCCTTACTGCACAGCCACGCAAGCATTTCCTTATCATCGGCTTTATCTCCTGTTGTAAAACCGCCTGCGTGAAGATAGACAACCAAGCCGTAGCTTTCTTTTGTGTTATCCTTTGGCAGATAGAGGTCAAATTTATTTGCTTCACCGTCGCCATAGGAAATATCGGTTTTCAGCGTTCCAAGCTCGTCGCTCCACTGAACGCTGTAATTTTTTGCCCATGACGGTTTAATTGCAACTTTTGATACCATGCCGCCCACAAAAGCCAAAACAAATACCAAAATACCGATTCCGATTGGCACGGCTCTCACCTTCTTTTCTCTCTTTGTCTTGCTCATAGGAAATTACCTCCAAACATCGTTCCGCCCAGCATAAGATTCATTACGGCTCTGACCGCAAGCCTGCCGAGAACAAATGCTACAACGGCGATAATGATTAGAATAATCCATCTTTTTTGTGTTAGTGTCATTTCTGTAAATTCCTTTCTGCCATTACCTATTGACTTTTTGTATACAGAGTGTTATCATGAAGATGATACATCTGTTTCGCCGATATTATTGTATCAGCGAAACTCCTTAATGTCAATGGGAGGCGACGAAATGAGACAAACCGTAAAAAATGTATCACCGTTCAGCAATCAAGCGAGAAACGCTTATGTCATAGAGCATATTACGGATTCACTTTTGAAGCTGCTGCGGGACAAGCCTATCGGAGATATATCCATCAGCGAATTATGCGACCTTGCCGGTATCGGCAGAGCTTCGTTTTATCGGAATTTTGAAAGCAAAGAGGGTATTTTGCGGGGATATATCAATAAAATATTCAAAGAATGGACGGACGAAGCAGACCGAAAGGAAAACAGAGCGTTAAACGAATTGCTCGGCTTAATGTTTGCACATTTTGAAAAACACAGAGATTTTTACAGTTTATTGAATGAAAGAAATCTTGTGTACCTTTTGAAAGATGTCATTATCGGGCTATGCGGGCCGAAGCCCGAACATTCAAAGGTGGAAGCATACGCAAGGGCATATGTAGCATACACGCTGTACGGCTGGATTGAGGTGTGGTTTCAGCGTGGAATGCAGGAAACCGCAGAGGAAATAGCAGGAATGTTTCAGGCACAAGGGTTTTAATACAAAAGCAGCGGCAGGAGTTTATCCTGCCGCTGTTGTCTGTTAGCAATAAATCAAATCCGTTATGACTATTTCTGTTGCCCTGTTGCGGATGTTATTCATCCTCTGTACCCATTCAAGCTGATTATTCGCCTTTAGCTTTTCCGTCACGCCTTCACGCTCTGCCATCTGCTTTACCAGCCGACAAAGCATTTCCTCTGCCTGCTCGTCAATATCGGTAAGATAGCTGTTCAGTTTACCGCTTGTCAGTAGCGTGGTGTAGGTTGCCTTTCTATGCTCTTTCAGATAGCGTTTATGCCGCTGTCCCCATATGCCGATAGGCTTGTTTTTTTCGGCTGGTAAGGTAAGACACGGAATATAGTAATCTCCTTGCAGTTCGTACCAAAGCCCGTTATTTTCATCATAAATGTACTTGTCCATCTTGAAATCCTCCAGTATAATATATTCGCACATATGTCACAATTCCCCAATTGCCACACTTTGTTATATCTTGTTATGAGATTTTCCTGCCCTTGCTTTTGCCCTTATGAGCAATCGTAGCAGGGGTAAACTTGTGTGAAACCGTATAAAGTGATAAGGGGAGCAGACTGCGATAAAACCTTTGTTTTCAAGGTTTTTGGAGGATTTTATTGATAACCTACGGTGAGCAATAATCGCTCATAAGACCGTGTGTTTCAAATTCCAGTTTGTCGGACTGAGTCAAAATCCTTTAGAACGAGGGCACAACTTTATACGGGGCATGCCCCGAGTATGCACTCTGCAAGGCTGACATCCCGGACATACGAATATCCGGGATGTTTGTTCCAAATAAGAGGCCACACCTCTTGCGCCGCTTTGCAACCATCTTGCACACTTGGTCAAAAGGGACGGCGTGACCGAAGCCACGCCGTCCCTTGAAAAACAATATTTTCGGCCTTTTAAATTACAAACACGGCCCTTTTGGCCCAGCGGGTATTTCCGGCAAAGTCCGGCCGGAGCCGGAGCTTTAATTGCGCAGCTGCAGCAGCTTCTGCTTGAGTTCGCCCTCGATCCGGCCGATTTCGGCCTCAGCCTCGCGGCGCTTCTGCCGGCCCTCGTCCTGGATGCGCATGACCTCGTCCAGGGTGGAGATGAGGGATTCGTTCGTCGTTTTGAGGGTCTCCATATCCACGATGCCGCGTTCCGATTCCTTGGCGGTCTCGATGGTCGCGGTCTTGAGCGCGGCTGCGTTTTTCTTGAGCAGTTCGTTGGTCATATCGGTGACCGCGCGCTGGGCCTCCATCGCCTGCTGCGAATGGGCCAGGCCGAGCGCCAGCACCATCTGGGATTTCCACAGCGGGATGGTGTTGACGAGGGTAGTCTGGATTTTCTCGGTCATCATGGTGTCGTTGTTCTGCACCAGACGGATCTGGGGGGCCATCTGGATCGAGATGATCCGGGTCAGTTCCAGATCGTGCACCTTCTTTTCAAAACGGGTGCACAGTGCGTCGAGATCGTTTGCGGCCTGGGCGTCTTCCGGAAGTCCGGAGGCCCTCGCTTTCTCCTGGAGAGCGGGCAGCTCGACAGTGCGGACCTCCTCCAGCTTTTTCTTGCCGGCGAGGATATACATCGACAGCTCTTTGAAGTAGGTCAGATTCAGCTTATACAGCTCGTCGAGGGTGGCGACGTCCTTCATGAGGGTGACCTGGTGACTTTCGAGCGCGGAGCAGATTTTCTCCACGTTGACTTCCGCCTTGTCGTATTTCGCCTTCATAGCACTGACCTTGTTGCCCGCTTTGCGGAAAATCGAGAAGAAGCCTTTGTCCTCCTCTTCATCCGTGATGGTGCGCAGCTGGCCGACGAGATTCGTGAGCATCTCCCCCACCTCGCCCATGTCCTTGGTACGGACATTCTGCAGGGCGGATTCCGAGAAGCTCGCAACCTTCTGCTGGGCGGCGGCGCCGTACTGCAGGATGACATTGGAGTCGGTGACGTCGATGGTCTTTGAAAAGTCGTCCACCATTTTCCGTTCCTGCGGCGTCAAGGAGGACTCGTCGAGCTGGACGGGAACGATGGCATCGTCTTTGACCTCCTCCAGCGAAGGCTGGACAGCGGCAAATGGATCAAGGGTGAGAACAGGGGTTTCTTCCACAGCGGTTTCCGCCTCGGGACGCCGTTCGTCGGCCATGATGAACACACCTTTCTGTCTTGACCGCCGGTCCGAAGAGCGGCGGATAATTCTACATATATATGTATGTATTGTAAGGGATGACGATAAGGAAGTCAAGTCTTTCCTGGCGCCTGGAATTGACAGAACGCGCCGGAAGGCGTACAATATGAACCGTATTTCAGAACATAACCGAGCAGGTGCCTCCGTGCGGGTCCGGCGATCCGCGGAGGAGAATAGGGAAGCGGGTGAAAGTCCCGCGCGGTCCCGCCGCTGTAACCGTCTGTCAAGTCGCATTCGCCACTGGTCTCATGACCGGGAAGGCGGATGAGCCGGAATTGGACGGAAGCCAGAAGACCTGCCTGCCCGGCCGATCCCCTCTCTACGGACGATAGAGCAGGCGTTTTCGTGTTTTCCGTTTCCCGGCCGCATCCGGGGACGGGCCGGACGGCTGCCTGCTCCGAGTGAGCGGGCAGCCGTTTTATTCAGGGGAACTGGGATACGAAACAAATTGGGCCATCCCCGAAGGGACGGTCCGCGAAAGGTGGAAATCCCATGAAATTCTGGCAGTCTTTCCTCAAGCGGAGCGGAGCGGCGGCGCTGGCCGCTGCCTTTGCCATCTCCTTGGCCGCCTGTACGAACAGCGGCAGCCCGGCCTCCTCGGGTTCCTCTGCGGTTTCGCAGACGAGCACGGCCGCCGCGGGCCCGGTGACGGTGAAAAACGCCGCCGGCAGCGACGTCACCATCAAAGAGGCTCCGAAAAAGATCGTGGTGCTGCCTGTATGGGCAGCGGAAATGACCTTGGACCTCGTCGATACCGGCCGGGTGGCTGGACTATCCTCCTACATGGACTCTTCGGTGACCACGGCGCTCGCCGATACGGCCAAAAAGGTGGAAAAGAGGGTCGCGAGCGAGGCGGAGGCGATTCTCGGACTCACCCCCGATCTCGTGGTGCTCGATACCTTCAACGATGCGGACGGCAGCCTGGCCAAAACCCTGACCGATGCGGGCGTGACGGTGCTGACCCTCGCCTCCCCCGTAACCTATGAGGAAATCGCGGACCGGCTGACGACTCTGTCGAAGGCGCTTTTCGCAGCCGATAAAGGGGACAAGCTGGTATCCGACATGCAGGCGAAGCTGGACGCCGTGAAGGCCAAAGTGAAGGATGTTCCCGAAAACGAGCGGGTGAAGGTGATGTATTACGAGGCCTCCTATTCCGCGGACGGCATGCTCTGCGCCTACGGTGCGGGATCGCCCTTCCAGGCGGTTGCGGAGGCGGCCGGGACGATCAACGTCTGCACCGCACCGCTCTACTCGAACGTCAGCAAGGAAACGGTGGTCAACGAATGGAAGCCGGAGGTGCTGGTGGTACCCGGCGTGACCTACGGCGCGGACTTTTCCGTGACGGAGGACGGCGGCGCGGCCATGAAGGCCTCGATCCTCGCAGACACCGCCATGAAGACGGTTCCGGCCGTCCAGAATGGGCGAATCATCGCTCTGACTGAGAAATACCGGGGCTCGACCTCGCAGTACATGGCCTATGCGGCCGAGGAACTCGCCCGGGCCTGTTACCCGGACCTGTTCAAATAAGGCTATCACTTTGAGACGAAAGGAGGCGCGGCCATGAACCGGAAAAAGGGGATCGGCGGCATTCTGCTTATCGGCGGGGCCGCGCTTCTGGTCGCCGTGGTGCTGTCGGTCGGAGTGGGGAGCACGGCGATTCCGCCCTCCGATGTCATCCGCTCCATCCTCGCGTCCTGCGGCCTGCTGGAAAGAGAAGCGGTGGACCCCTCCGTATACGCGGTGGTGACGGCGATCCGGCTCCCCCGGGTTCTGTGCGGCCTGCTGGCGGGGGCGGGGCTTTCCCTGTCCGGGGCCGTGATGCAGGGGGTGTTCCGCAATCCGCTCGCCGATCCCGGCCTGCTCGGGGTATCGGCCGGCGGCGGATTCGGCGCCCTGCTCGCCATGACAGCGGGCGCTTCATCCCTGCTGCTGCTTCCGGGGGCGTCCCTGTTGGGTGCCCTGGGCGCGGTCGGGCTGATTCTGGCGGTGTCGGCCGCGGCCGGCCGGCATGGGGGCCGTACGAGCACCGTGACCCTGGTGATGAGCGGCATGGCGGTCAGCGCCCTGTTCGGCGCGGCAACCTCGCTGCTTTTGTCGGTATCCAATGAATATCAAGTGACGGCCTACATGTTTTGGAGCATGGGCGGGCTCTCCAACCGGCGGTGGGAACACGTGCTGGTGATGGCGGTGCCTGTGCTTTCCTGTGTGGTGCTGACCCTGCTGCTGTCCTCCCGGCTGGACCTGCTTCTGCTCGGGGATGAACAGGCCAGGGCCCTCGGCGTGCACGCGGGCCGCAGCCGCCTGCTGTTTATTGTCTTGGCTTCCCTGTGCACGGCCTGCATCGTGTGCGTGACCGGGCCGATCGGGTTTGTCGGTCTGATGGTGCCCCACATGATGCGGATGCTGACGGGGCCGTCTCATCGGCGGCTGTGCCTGGCCTCGGCGCTTGCGGGCGGGGTATTTCTCGTGCTCTGCGATGCTCTCGTGAGAGGGCTGGCGGGGCTGCAGGGCCGGGAATTCTCGGTCGGCATCGTCACCGCTCTGCTCGGCGCGCCCTATTTCCTTTTCCTGCTTTGTTCGAAGAAAAACCGGATGGGCGGATTGTGAAAGGGGGCGGCGGCATGATTCGGGCGATCAATCTCTCATACGCGGCGCCATCCGGAGACGGGGAGGCGGTGTCCATCCTGCGGGGGGTGGATTTTGAGGCGGAGGCCGGGACGTTTACCGGCATCGTCGGTCCCAATGGTGCGGGGAAAACCACGCTGCTCCGCGCCCTCGCGGGCTTTTTGCCCGTGAAGGGCGAGGTGCAGGTGGACGGCCGGTCCACCCTGTCCTACCCGCCCCGGAGGCTGGCCCAGAAAATCGCGTATATGCATCAGGATACGGTGGTTCCGTTCGATTTTACCGCGGCCCAGGTGGTGGCGATGGGGCGCACGCCCTGGATCGGGGCCTTCGCGGTCCCGGAACCGGAGGATCCCCGGGTGATCCGGGCCATGGAGCGGGCCGGATGCACCGAGCTGGCGGGCCGGCCGGTCAGCCGCCTGTCGGGCGGGGAACGGCAGCGGGTGATGCTCGCCCGCGCCCTCGCGCAGGAGACGCCCTGTCTGCTTCTCGACGAACCGACGGCGAGCCTCGATATCCGCCACGCGTGCGAGGTGTTCCGGCTGTGCCGGGAAGCGGCCGCGGAGGGGATCCTGGTGACGGCGGTGCTGCACGATCTGCGCCAGGCGGCCCGCTCCTGCGATCGGATTTTCCTGATGAAGGACGGCCGGGTGCTCGCGAGCGGGCCGCCGGAAGAGGTCCTGACCCCCGAATGGATCGAAGAGGCCTACGGCGTAAAGGCCGCGGTCTTCCGCAATCCTGCGGGTGAGTGGGATTACACGGTGGAAATATAAAATGATCGGGGACAAAATCATAATAAAAAACCAATCGGGTCCCGGAACGGAAAGCCCTATCGAAGGACTATTCCGAAATGCCATCGGGCGCCCCGGACATTTGGCCGGGACGCAAAAACAGGAGCCATGCAGATGCATGGCTCCTGTTTCGTTTCGGATGGAATCCCCGGAGGCAAAGGCGAAAATCACCGTTTGCTGAACTGGGGAGCGCGGCGGGCAGCTTTGAGGCCGTACTGGCGTACAGTTTAGCGCCGGTTTTCCTTGATTTTATGGG
>CABUNG010000036.1 GCA_902492895.1 uncultured Oscillospiraceae bacterium
CGGCCCGTCTGCGGAAGGAAGGCAAGACACTCGACAGCCTGATCGCCGCGTTGCAGGAGCCAGTCGAGAGCGTGGAGCTCCGCTTCTCTATCACCGAGCCGGATTTCCGGGCCTGCGGGGAACGGATTTTGGCCGCGCTGGAGGCCTATGCGGAAAAGCAGGGATGGCAGCTGGCCGACGATAGCCGGGAAGGGGTGCGTGTCTCTTTCGGACAAGATCAGGGGAACGGCTGGTTCCTGCTCAGGCTGAGCGTGCATGATCCGGTGATGCCTCTCAACATCGAAAGCGACGAAGCCGGCGGCTGTGCCGTCATCGCCGGACGTTTGGCGGATTTTCTCAAAACCCAGTCTGGACTGGATTTGACGGCTATAGAGACGTATCTGAACACCCTTTGACGAGGAGGCGTACTGGCGTATCCGGTCTGCAGCCGATATCGGGGGGCCGAATCGCCGCCAACAGCGCAGTCTGAAGAGAAAGCGCTTTCCCGCAGAGCCGCTCTGTCTGATGGATGGAGCGGCGGGCGGGAGGATCCCAATCTGTTTTTTGCTTAAGTGGGAAGCGATGTATGCCAAACCGGCCGGATGACCGCTGTCCAGCGGGAATCGGGCCGGGTGCTTACATAGAACGAGGCGAAGAAGATGAAACAGGGCGTCCGGCTTTGAGACGCCCTGAAACGGTACTGCTGGCTGATCCTGCGGACCCGACAAAACATAAAGGAGTACGATATGAACTGGACCGAACTCTGCGTCATCGTAGACGCGGACGACACCGACCGCGCTTCCGCCATTGCCGCGATGGCAGCGCCTCACGGCCTGTATATCGAGGATTACCGCGATCTGGAAGAAGGGGCGCGCGAAATCGCGCACAGCGACCTGATAGACGAGGATCTCCTCGCACGGGACCGCACCCGTACCCGCATTCATATGTATCTGGAACCCGGACGGGCCCCCGCCGAGGCTGCGGCCTATCTGCGGGAGTATCTGTCCGCCGCCTCCATCGCATTCGAATTGCAGGAGGACACGGTGCGGGAAGAGGATTGGGCGGACAACTGGAAGCAATATTTTAGGCCTCTGCCGGTCGGACAGCGGCTGCTGATCCGCCCCACCTGGGAGGAAGCGGAGCCGATGCCGGGCCGGGAAGTGCTGTCCATCGACCCGGGCATGGCGTTCGGGACCGGCGGACACGAGACGACCCGCCTGGTGCTCGAGGCGCTGGAAGGCCAGATTCGTCCCGGCATCCGCTTCCTGGACGTGGGATGCGGCAGCGGCATCCTCTCCATCGCCGCTCTGCTCCTCGGCGCGGAATCCGCCGTCGGGGTGGATATCGACGCCCTGGCGGTGCGCACGGCCAGGGAAAACGGAGAGCTCAACGGGTTCGCTGAACCCCGTTTCACGGTCCTGGAAGGGGATCTGGTGGATAAGGTGAGCGGCCGTTATGCCGTCGTGGCGGCGAATATCGTGGCCGATGCCATCATTGCCCTGTCTAAGAATATTCCGCCGTTTTTGGAGCCGGGCGGCGCCTATATCGTCTCCGGTATCATCGATACGAGAGAAGAGGACGTGCTGCAGGCGCTGTCGGCCTGCGGCTTTGCCGTGGAGACGCGGTATGAACAGGGCGGCTGGCTCTGCTTTGTCTGCCGGCACGCCACCGGACGATAGAGGGGGGAGAGGCGAATGCCGCGTTTTTTCATCCCGGCCGAAGGCCGCCCTCTGGATGACGGAGAGACCGTGCGGGTAACGGGTTCCGACGCGGTGCATATCCGTCGCTCCCTGCGGATGCGGGAGGGGGACACCCTCTTTTTGTGCGACGGCGCGGGCACCGATTATTTCAGTGAACTCACGGGATTTGACGGCGAGGCCGTTTTGTTCCGTATTCTCTACCACACCCCCACCGCGCTCGAACCGGATACGGCGGTCACCCTCTACCAAGGGCTCCCGAAAGGGGAAAAAATGGAGTGGATCGTTCAAAAAGCGGTCGAACTCGGAGTCAGTGAGATCGTTCCGGTCGTCACCGCGCGGAGCATTGTCCGGCTGAAACCGGGCGAGGGAGAGAAAAAACGGGAACGATGGCAGCGGATTGCCGCCGAGGCCGCGGGCCAATGCGGAAGGGGCCGGATCCCGAGCGTGGCCGCCCCTCTCTCGTTTGCAGAAGCGGCGAAGCGGCTGGCGGGGGAATCCGCCCTCGTGTTTTACGAAGGAGGCGGGCAGCCTCTGGGCGAGCTGGTCGGGCGGGACTGCCGGACGTTGTCGATCGTGGTCGGGCCCGAAGGGGGCTTTGAAAAAGAAGAAGTCGACCGCCTGCTGCAAAACGGCGCCAGGGCCGCGACGCTCGGCAAGCGTATACTGCGCTGTGAGACGGCGCCGCTGGCGGCTCTCGCGGTGCTGATGCACCTGACGGGCAATCTCGAATAGCTTGAGTTCGCCCGGAAACCCAATTTTCTCTTGCTTTTCGCTCATGCCGGCCTTATAATAAGGAATACGGACGGCCACACTACGAGGGTAAGGCGGCTTTCCGGCTGTCAAACAGAAAGGATGTGTTCGTTTTGGCGATTACCAAGGAAACGCTGATCGGCGACATTTTGGATATGGATCGCACCACGGCGCCCTATTTCCTGGAGATGGGTATGCACTGCCTGGGCTGCCCGTCCGCGAGAGGGGAAACCCTGGAGCAGGCCTGCGAGGTCCACGGGGTCAATGCCGATGAGCTGGTGGCGAAAATCAACGCCCATCTGGAGAAGTAAATCGGTTGAATGAGAAGGGCGGTTCCGGTTATCCGGGCCCGCCCTCTTCTTATGACGGGATATGGGGGAGACGCGGATGATCGGACTGAGAAAGATGCCGGGCGACTGGGAAGAAGCCGTCTGTATGCGGGAGCGGGAAGAGGCACCGGAGGGATGCATCCTGCTGTACGGCAGCTCGCATTTTGCGTGCTGGCGGGAGGACTGGATGACCCGGCAAATGGCCCCTTACCGCCCCGTCAACCGCGCCTTCGGGGGCAGCACGGCGGAGGAGGCGCTCTATTATTATCCCCGTCTGGTCCGTCCGGCGGCGCCGCGGGCGCTGCTGTATTACGAGGGGGATAACGACCTCGCCCTGGGGTATACGCCGTCAGAGGTGTGGGAGCTGAGCAAACGGGTGCTCGCCTGGGCGCGTCACGATGCGCCCGGCCGGCTGCCCATCGTGCTTCTGGGACTCAAGCACGCTCCCGCCAGAGCCGCCCTCCTCCCTTTTCAGGACGCCTACAACGCCCTCCTTCGCGATGCGGCGGCGGACGATCCGGATATGGTGTACGTCGACCAGGCTTCTTACCTTGAGGATGAGGCGGGCCGCGTGAAAACAGAACTCTACAGCGAGGATTTGCTGCATGTCAACGAAGCCGGCTATGACGGCGTCGCCGAAGCGCTGAAGGAGGCGCTCCGGCGTCTCGGGGTCCGGCCGTAACGTTTGGAAAGGAGAGGTGGGTTTATGCTCGATCCGCGGCTCGGATGCGTCGCGCGTCATATCCGCCCCGGCGCGGTTTTGGCGGATATCGGGACCGATCACGCCCATCTGCCTATCCGCATGGTGGAAACCGGGGTGTGTCCCCGGGCGATTGCTTCAGATTTGAGAGAAGGCCCGGCGGACGCCGCCAGGCGGCATGTGCAGGCGGCCGGACTGCAGGAACGGATCGAGGTGCGTTTGGGGGACGGTCTCTCCACCCTGTCGGCCGGGGAGGCCGACGACATCGTCGTGGCGGGAATGGGCGGTGAAACCATCGCGGCCATTCTCGACGCCTGCCCGTGGATCCGGGATGCCCGCCTCCATCTGGTGCTCCAGCCCATGACACGCCCGGAGGATCTGCGCCGGTATCTGTTCGGCGCGGGTTTTGCCATACGGGAGGAGGAGATCGTGCCGGACGGACGGCATCTGTACACCGTATTGGACGCCGTCTATACCGGCGGGAGGCTGGATGCGGACGAGGCGCTCTGCCACATCGGCCGTATCCCGAAAGGGGAGACCGTTTATCTGTGCCGGATACGGGACCGCCTGCGGGGGCAGGCAAACGGCCTGTTCAAGGCGTCGGATGCCGCGAGACGAAACGAGGGGGTCCGGCTGGCCTCTGTCGCGGACCGTTTGGAAGCCTATATGGCCGGGGAGTGGAATCCGTGGCCGGAAGAGCCAAAAAAGGGGGAACTTCTATGACAGTCGGACAGGTTTTGGCGTTTCTGCAAAGCCGGGCGCCCTTTGAAACGGCGGAGGGGTACGACAACGTCGGGCTGCTCGTCGGCAGTCCGGACCGCGCGGTGGATGGGATTCTCGTCACCCTGGATATCACTCCCGCCGCCGTGAGAGAGGCCGCGCGGATCGGCGCGGGGCTGATCGTCAGCCACCATCCCGTGATTTTTTCCCCGCTGCGGACTCTGGATGCGGACAGTGTGCCCGCTCTTTTGATACAGGGCGGCATCGCGGCCATCTGTGCCCATACCAATCTCGACCGGGCCGCCGGCGGCGTCAACGACTGTCTCGCCGCGGCCTTGGGTCTTGCCGATGTGCGGACCGCTTCCGACGGCCTCACCCGGTTCGGCCGCCTGCCCAAAGCGCTCTCTCCACGGGATTTTGCCGCTTGGGTGGGCAAAAAGCTCGGCACAGCCGTTAGGATGCGGACGGGAACCGGTATGATCTCCAACGTCGCGGTCTGCAGCGGCGCGGGCGGCGACTTTCTCCTGCCCATCCTGGAGGAAGGCGGGGCGGTTGCTGCAGTGACCGGGGAACTCAAGCATCACGAATGGCTCGCCCTGCCCGCGGGGATCACCATGGTCGAGGCGGGGCATTATCACACCGAAATCTGCATGGTGAACGGCGTGGCGGCTTGGCTGCGGGAAGGTTTTCCCGAGGCGGAGATTACGGCTTTTGAAGATACGCCGCCCTATGAAACGGTTTAAAAGGAGAGAGCTTCTTGAACAAGACCATCGTCGAGGATTGGTCCTTCGAGATCGAGGTTCTTTCGGCAGGAGCCTGCCGGATCGGGCTGGAAACGGGCGACGCCTTTGCCTGCACCTACGGTTGCCCGGACGGCTTCTGTCCTAAAACCATGGGAACCCTGCACACCCTGTGCGAAGCGGCCCGCGCGGGCGGGGATCTAAGGCAGCTCGGCGGCAGAGCCTGGAACGAGATCGAATTTGTCTGCGCGGACGGCGCGGTGACCTTTCGCCTGCGTGCGGTGCATACGGGCGGCTGACGCTTCTCGAAAGGATGAGACAACGGTATGGCATTCGATGGCGCGTTTCTGCGCTGTATTAAGGAAGAGATGGAGGCTCTTCTCCGTGACGCGCGGGTGGATAAAATCCATCAGCCGTCGAGAGAGGAACTGCTGCTCACCCTCCGGCAGCGGAGCGGCAGCTATAAACTGTATATTTCGTCGCGGGCCGCGTCCCCGCGCATCCATTTCACCGATGTGACGCTGGAAAACCCCGCGTCGCCGCCCATGTTCTGCATGCTGCTGCGCAAACGGATCACGGGAGGGCGTCTGGTGGGCATCCGGCAGCCGGGACTCGAGCGGGCGCTCTATCTCGACCTCGATTGCCTCGATGAGCTGGGCGACGTCGTGCGGCTGACCTTGGCGGTGGAGATCATGGGCCGGCACAGCAACGTCATCCTGGTCGACGGGGAAGGGCTGGTCGTCGATGCTATCAAACGGGTGGATCTGGAGATGTCCTCGGTCCGCCCGGTCTTGCCGGGGCTTCGCTACGAGGCGCCGCCGGCCGAAACCGGCCGGCTGGACATCTCGCAGTGCCGGCCGGAGGATTTTCTGGCGGCGCTGGACAAAGGCAGGGACGCCCCGCTGGAGCAGGCCCTGCTCGGGATTTCCCACGGCCTTTCGCCGCTCGTCTGCCGGGAGGTGGCCCATCTCGCCCTGCGGGGCCGGGCGGCTCCGGTGAGCGGTCTGACGCCGGAGGAGAGGGAGCGGCTGCTTTTCTTTCTCGGCCGGCTGCGGGAAACCGTGCTGACGGGGATGCGCCGCGTGCCGTATATGCTGCTGAAACCGGACGGTACGCCGCTCGATTACAGCTTTTTGCCGGTTACACAGTACGGCCTGTCTGCAACGGGCCGGGAAATGGCGAGTTTTTCGGCCCTGCTCGACGCTTTCTATGCGCAGAAAGACGCGGCGGAACGGATGAAACAGCGGTCTCATGATATTCTGCGGGTGCTGACCAATGTCAGCGAGCGGACCTCCCGGAAAATCCAGAACCAGCGCAGGGAATTGGAAAAGTCCGGCCGCCGGGACGAAAAACGGGTCTGGGCCGATCTCATCAACGCGAATCTGTATCAGATTGAAAAAGGCGCGGCGTTTGCCGATCTCGTCAATTACTTCGATCCGGACTGCGGGACGATGCGTGTCCCTCTCGATCCGGCTCTTTCCCCGGCTCAGAATGCCCAGAAATATTATAAAGATTACCGCAAGGCCCGTACGGCCGAGACGGTGCTGGCCGAGCAGATCGCGGCGGGGGAGCGGGAGCTGCAGTATATCGATACGGTGTTCGATGCCCTGTCCCGCGCGGAGTCGATGCGGGAACTCTCGGAATTGCGCGAGGAACTGGCGGCGGGGGGGTATCTGCGGCTGCAGCGAGGGCGGCAGAAACCGCCGCCTCCCACCAAGCCGCTCGCCTTCCGGTCGGATGACGGCTTTACAATCCTGGTGGGGCGCAACAATGTACAGAATGACCGCCTGACCACCAAGATGGCCCGGGGCGGGGATATTTGGATGCATACGAAAAACATCCCAGGTTCCCATGTCCTGGTGGTGACCGAGGGGCGTATTCCGCCCGAGCGCACACTCGAGCAGGCGGCGGTTCTGGCGGCCACCCATTCGCGCGCCGCGGGATCCGCGCAGGTGCCGGTCG
Source organism: uncultured Oscillospiraceae bacterium (assembly GCA_902492895.1). Lineage (GTDB taxonomy): Bacteria > Bacillota > Clostridia > Oscillospirales > Acutalibacteraceae > UMGS1623. The sequence goes on from CABUNG010000036.1 coordinate 6,881, forward strand.
ATTATACGGAGGCACGGCACGTGAAAAAACCGGCTGGTGCCAAGCCGGGCATGGTCATCTACGAAACCAACCGAACGGCGTATGTGACCCCCGATGCTTCCCTGGCGGATCGATTGCGGCAGGAATAGGGCAGAACAGGAGAGATTTCCAGAATTTTCTTGCGAAAACCGGGGATTCGCGGTATACTGTTGGCAGAGCGGCGAATCCGCTCGAATTCGGTAGAAAGAAGGAGATATGTATGAAAGATCTGAAGGGCTCCAAGACCGAAGCCAACCTGCTGACTGCGTTTGCCGGGGAATCTCAGGCGCGCAACAAATATACCTACTACGCCTCCAAGGCTAAGAAGGACGGCTATGAGCAGATTGCCGAGCTGTTCACCGAGACGGCTAACAACGAGAAGGAACACGCCAAAATCTGGTTCAAGCTTCTCCACGGCGGCGTCGGCGATACTCTGGATAACCTGAAGGACGCGGCCGCGGGTGAAAATTACGAGTGGACCGATATGTACGCCGGTTTCGCGAAGGAGGCCCGGGAAGAGGGCTTCACCGAGATCGCTGCGCTGTTTGAAGCCGTCGCCCAGATCGAAAAGGAGCATGAGGAGCGGTATCTCAAGCTCGCGCAGAATATTCAGGACGGCGCCGTATTTGAGCGCCCCGAGATCGTCATTTGGAAATGCGCGAACTGCGGTCATATCCATGTCGGGGCCAAGGCTCCCGACGTCTGCCCCGTTTGTGCCCATCCGAAGGCCTATTTCCAGCTCAAGGCCGAGAACTACTAATCCATTCATCTCATCGAAAAAGCCCGGGACCTGTATTTAAACAGGTTCCGGGCTTTTTTATCAGGAATTTTTCCGCCGCATCTGGACCAGACGGCGGCACAGGTTTTCGAATTCATCGTAGTGGAGATGATCCGGATCCCGCTTGCGCTTGGTTTCGATCACCGGTTTCCACCGCGCGTACTCCTGCAGAAGGAATCCGCCGGCCATCCGGTTAAGCGTGCGGATATCGTCGATGCCGGAATTGATGCCTACGGCAAAATGCTCGATTCGGGAGAGAACCAATGTGGCGGCGTTCTATTCCGGTTGACCGGTCAAGGCGAAGCGTAGCGCCTTGTCCCCGATCGGGAGGGTCTTGTACGCGGGATCGGAAAAAACGCCTCCTCGAGTTCATCGAAGGCGTGGATGGTCGCCTCGCGTCGGCGCCGGGTCCGTTCGGCAAAAAATTGCCAAACCGAAAAGAAGAAAGCGGCGAGGGCGATGAGCAGAGATCGGATGTTCAGGCCAATTCCACGTCTGTCCTCCTTGCGGCGGGCTGGCTTTACGGCCAGAATGAAGGCGGTACGGCGGCCTCCCATCCGGTGAGCTCCGCAATTTTCGGAATCAGGGCTCTCGCGGCGCGGGCATGGGCGGCGAGATTCGGATGATAGCACGCGGCCTGCTCTTCCGGATGCGGGTAAATCGAGGGGAGGAGAAGCAAATCCACCTTTGGATCGTCCGCACGGGCGATGGCGACAGTCTCCTGCACGGCGGGAACGAAATCCGCATCCATCAGCCCGTAAACCCAGAGTAGACGGGCGGCGGGATATACCTCACGGAGCCTGCGGAGAAAGGCGGCGGATTCGCGGACGAATTCCTCTTGCGGGACCTCGCCAACCCGGTCGTTGGTGCCGACATTGATGACCACAAGATCGGGCTGCCAGGCGGAAAAGTCCCAGGGTTCCGGGTGGGTCAGAGTAGTTTCAAAGAACCACCGCGCGATGGGCTGCGCGCGGCAGCCGTCGCAGTCGCTGACCATACCCCGTCCCGACCGGCAGAGATAATGGGTATCGGTGCCGAAATGGCGGGAGACGAGGGCTGCGTATGTCTGGGTGCTGTCCTCCGTCGCGGGAGAGAACGGATCCGCCGGGCTCGCGCTCAAGTTGCCGAAGCCGCAGGTGATGGAGTCCCCGATGAACTCCAGACGGCGGGACGGCAGGGGCGGCGGGGGAAGAAGGCGGGCCTGGTCGTCCAAATACACTCCTTCCAAAAACAAGGAGATATCGTCCAGCAGTTCGGTCATCTTGATCAGGCGGACAGTATGTACGCCGGAAGACCGAAGATGAATGTCCAGGGTCAGATGCTCGTCCCTGACCGGAAGCATCCGCCGCGGCTCGGCGTCGATCAGGATGCCCACATAGGGTACCTGTCCGCCGGCCGGCTGGGCGAATTGAAACGTCAGGTGGTTCCCCTCAAACCGGAAAGAAACCCCGGTATTGGTCCAGCCCAGCCAGAGGCCATCCCCTTCGGGGACGATCCGGCCATGGAAGGTGACGGTGTCGGCTGTCAATGGAATACGCTGCATATGTAACCCTCATTTCAGTAGGCATATGGCCTTATTTTAACCGTTTCATACGCGCTTCGCAAGAGATTTGGCAAAAAAACGAAACGAATCGGCCGTTGCAATCCGGATTCGGACCTTTTTCCTCCGCTCCGAAAGAACGCGGAAGGGTCCTCCTTTTGACGGTTCGCCGGGTTTCAGGAAAAAGAAAGGGGAATGGACGGGGGAAAGGAAGAAATTTCTTGGAAACTCTCACAACTTTGCGCGCATTTTTTTAAACCGAGCCCTTGCAATTTCCGATAAGACCCTATATAATGAATTCAAGTGGTGAAAAGTGCATCTGAGTGGTGGATTGTGGTGAATTTCAACACTTTCCACCGAGTTTTCCACCATGACCGTCCTCTCCATCCTGCAACCGGCCCTCAAACGGCCCAAAGGAATCCGCTATGCTTTACGGACGCTATGAACACAATATCGATGCGAAGGGGCGCATTTTTGTGCCTGCCAAGCTGAGAGAGAAGCTGGGCGATGCCTTTATCGCCGCGGCCGTGATGGATCATTGCGTCTGCCTCTATTCTATGGAGGAATGGGACAAGCTGCAGGAAGGGCTTGCCCAAATGCCCATGACCAAGGCCCGGAAGCTGCAGCGGTATTTGTCGGCCAATGCTGCCGACGTGCAGGTGGATGCACAGGGGCGGATCCTGCTGCCCCGGCACCTGCTCGGCTACGCCGATCTCCAGAAGGAAGCGCTCGTTATCGGGGCCGGCAACCGGGCGGAGATATGGAACCCTGCCGCGTATGAAGACGACATCGGCGCCATGACTTCCGACGAGGTCGAGGCCGAGTTCATGGAACTCGGATTCTAGGTGTACGCCGGGGGATCCCCCCTATCTGTGTTATACATCATCACTAGCCGGAGACTGGGAGGCGGAAGATGGAACAACCGAACACCAGCGGCTACCACCGTCCTGTTCTCCTCGATGAAACCATGGCCGCCCTGGATATCCGGCCAGACGGGATCTATCTCGATGGAACGGCGGGCGGGGGCGGACATGCTTTCGCCGTTGCCTCTAAGCTGAAAAGCGGCCGTCTGATTGCGCTCGATCAGGATCCCGATGCCGTGGCGGAGGCGTCCGGCCGTCTGCGGGGATTGCCCGCGACGGTGGTGAAGGCCAATTTCGCGGACATGTGTGATGTGCTCCGGGATCTCGGGATCGGCGGCGTGGACGGCGTTTTGCTGGATATCGGCGTCTCGTCTCATCAGCTGGACACCCCGGAACGGGGATTTTCCTATCATCATGACGCGCCGCTGGACATGCGGATGAGCCAGAGCGGCCGGACGGCGGCGGATCTCGTAGCCGCGCTGCCGGAAGCAGAACTCGCCGCCATATTTTACCGGTATGGGGAAGAAAAATTTTCCCGCCCGATCGCCCGGGCTATTGTGCGGGCGCGGGAGACGGAGCCGATTGTCACCACCGGCGCCCTGGCGGAACTGATCAAAGAGGCCGTCCCCGCTGCCGCAAGACGGGACGGACATCCCGCCCGCCGCGTGTTCCAGGCGCTGCGCATCGCGGTCAACGGCGAACTCGACCGCCTGTCGGAGGGGCTGGACGCCGCGTTCGACTGCCTGAACGAAGGCGGACGGCTGGCGGTGATCACGTTCCACTCCCTTGAGGACCGGATGGTCAAGCAGCGGTTTGCCGCTCTGCTGAAAGGCTGTACCTGTCCGCCTGATTTCCCGGTCTGTGTGTGCGGACAAACGCCCGCAGCGAAGCTGATCCTGCGGCATCCCGCTACGGCTTCGGAACGGGAATTGATAGACAATCCGCGCAGCCGCAGCGCCAAGCTGCGCTGCATACAGAAGCTACACGAAAGAACCCGGTGAGCGTCTCAGGCGCCGCCGCGAGAAAGGAGCAGCCGCCATGGCCAATTTGAATGGATCCGAAGCGTATGACCTCTCGCTGTTTGAACCGCGGGAGCCGAAGCTGGTGGCCTTAAAACCCAATAAAAAAGCGGAAAAGGAAGCCAAACGCCGCAACCGGATCCAGTCGTTCCTCAATACGGCCTTGACACTGCTCAGTGCGGCGGCGGTCGTGGCTGTGGTCGGCCTGATGATCGCCAGCCGGATCCGTCTGACCGAGATGAACAGCGAAATCAGCCGCAAGCAGGCGGAGCTCAACCAGGTGATCAGCGAAACCAAACGCCTGGAGAGCGAACTCGCTTCCCGCACCTCCGCGCAGAGCGTGGAAGCCTATGCGAAGGAGAACGGCATGCAGAAGATGGAACCCGGTCAGGTCGCGTATATCACGGTGGAGATTCCAGACAACCAAACGGGTGAAAACGGCCGGGAGGAAACCGGATTCTGGGAATCCATCTGGAACACCATCGTCGGTTTCTTCAGCGGAGGGGACGGCTGACCGGCTGCCGCCCCCCGCTTTTATCCTACGAGAAGGCATACTTGTTCGATTGAGGCATAAGTATGAGATAGGAACGTCGCCGTGGGCGGAATGGATAGGCTGTCGAGAGTTGGGATGGAAGCGTCTTGACTCTCCTTTTCTTATCCGGAAACATCGCCCCGATTCGACGGTTTCTGCGAGGTATCAGACGTGTCAAACGAAGCGAAAGTCAAAAAATTGGAGCCCAAAAAGCCGGGCGCTACCAAGACGCTCACGCGGCAGATGCGCCGCCGTCTGCTCGTCGTGATGGTGGTGCTGATCGTGTTCTGCTCCGGCGGCGTCACGGCGCAGCTCTTTTCTCTGCAGATCCTCCAATCCGAGCGTCTGCAGCGAGGCGCCGTTTCCCAGCAGCTCAGCGATATTACCATTTCCCCCAACCGAGGCCAGATCTACGACGCGAACATGTCCATTCTGGCCTTGACCCGGGAAGTCTGCACGGTGATCATGTCTCCGAAGAACATCCAGAACGAAGAGACGCGCATCATGATCGCCGACGAGCTGTCCGCCATGCTGGGAGTGGACCGGAATAAGCTGTATGAGCAGGCGTCCGACGAGAAATCCCAGTATAAAGTTGTCAAAGCCAAGATCGACAAGTCGGTGGGGGACAGCTTTATCGACTGGGTACAGGAAAAAGGACTCAATGCGGTTTTTCGTGTGGTGACCGACTACAAGCGGGAATACCCGATGAACAACCTGCTCTCCAGTGTCCTGGGGTTCGTCGGGTCCGACAACCTCGCAAAGGAAGGGCTGGAAGTCAAATACGACGAGGTGCTTTCGGGCACGCCGGGGCGGCTGGTGACCGCGCTCAACGCCTGGGGCGACGAGCTGCCCACCCGGCTCCCCTACGAAAACACCGTGGATGCGGAAGACGGGTATTCCCTGGTGCTGACAGTCGATCAGAACATCCAACAGGTCGTGGAAAAATATCTGGAAGAGGCCATCGGCGAATATGCGGCAAAAAACCGCGGTGCCGCCATTGTTATGGATGTGCAGACCGGCGCCATCCTCGCAATGGCGACGAAAAAGGACTATAATCCCAACGATTACCTGACCATAGCCGATCCCGACGTTGCGGCGCAGATTGCGCTGCTTTCGGGGGATGAGCAGGCCGCCGCGGTGGTCAAAGCTCGTAACGAACAATACCGGAACAAAGCGGTTTCTGACTTTTACGAGCCGGGTTCGGTGTTTAAAACCGTCACGGCGTCGATCGGGCTGGAAGAGGGACTCGTCAGCGAGGATTCCCGCTTTACCTGTGTGGGATATTACTCCCTGCCGGGCGTCAAGCCCATGCGGTGCCACGTTTACCCGAATAATCACGGCAGCCAAAATTTCGTGCAGGCCATCGCCAATTCCTGCAACCCCGTGTTTATGACGCTGGGCAATCAGATCGGCGCCCACTTGTTTTATAAGTATTATACGGGTTTCGGCTTCACCGAAAGGACCGGTATCGACCTGCTCGGTGAACCGCTGGTTTCGGCGGGTCTTTATCACCACGAAGAGGCGATCAAGCCAGTCGATCTCGCCACCTCCTCCATCGGGCAGACCTTCAAAGTGACCCCCCTGCAGATGGTGACCGCTCTCTCGGCCATTGCGAACGGCGGCAATCTGATGCAGCCGTACATCGTGCAGCAGGTGATCGACAGCAACGGGAATGTGGTATCCAATGCCGAACCGAAGGTCAAGCGGCAGGTCATTTCGGCCGACACGTCCAAGCGGATGGCGGCCATGCTGGAGAACGCCGTGGCGGGCGGCGCCATCCGAAATGCCTATGTGTCGGGTTACCGGGTGGCCGGAAAGACCGGAACAAGCGAGAAAACCGAAATGAAGGACGATAACGATCCCACCGGCCAGGATGTGGAAGTGGTGGCCTCCTTCGGCGGCTTTGCCCCAGCGGATAACCCGCAGGTGGCTGTGCTCGTCATGGTGGATGAACCAAACAAAAAGTCGGGCGGCGCCGTCGCGGCGCCGGTCGCCAAAAAAATCCTCGAAAACATCCTGCCCTACCTCGGCATCGAGCCGCGGTATACCGAGAAGGAACTTGCTGAACTCAACCTCACGGTGCCCCGTGTCACTTCTATGACCACGGCCGAGGCAGAAAATTCCCTCAAGAGCAAATCCCTCAAATCCCAGGTGGTCGGCAGCGGCGCGACGGTGGTCCGGCAGGTGCCCGAAGCCGGCACCTCCATTCCGAAGGACGGAACGATCTGGCTCTATACCGATGAAACGCCGGCCGAAACCGCGACCGTGCCGGATCTTCGGGAGAAAACCGTCTCCCAGGTCAAACAGTCCGCTTCCGCCGCGGGACTCAATATTCAGCTCTCCGGCATCACGGCCGGAGACGGCGACCCCAAATCGATCCGCCAGTCGGTGGCCCCCGGTACCAAGGTGCCCAAAGGGACGGTGGTCAAAGTGGAATTCATCTACGAGGATTCCGTTCATTAGAATCCGCTATTCCAAACAGAATACGAGGCGACCTGTTTATGAAAAACAAGATTCATCAACAGGACGTGTCAATCAGGGCCCCTTCCCGCCAGATGTGGCGCCGGTCGCTGCTCATTCTCGCGATCGTCTGTCTCTGCTTTGCGGCGGTCGGCGGAAAGCTCGCCGTCATCCAGATCGGGGAATACGCCGTCTGGCAGGAACGGGCCATGGAACAGCAAATGTCCAACAGCATCATATCCCCGAAACGGGGGCTCATATATGATACCAACATGGAGGTGCTCGCGCAGACCAAGGAAGTCGCGACCATCATCATGGCCCCGAGCGAGATCCCGGACGAGGCGACCCGCACCCTGATCGCGGATGAGCTTTCGGTATTGCTGGAGATCAACCGGGACGCGCTCTACAAAAAAACCGGGAAGAAAACCTCCCTTTATGAGGTGATCAAGGCTAAAATCGACCATGCCCTTTGCGACACCTTCATCGATTGGGTGCAGGAACACCAGTTTACCGGCATTTTCCGCGTAATCCAGGACTATAAGCGGGAATACCCGCTGGGAAGCGTTCTCTCCTGCGTGCTCGGTTTTACCGGCACCGACAATTACGGCCTGGAAGGGCTGGAGGCCAAGTACGACAGCCAGCTTGCCGGCAAGGCCGGCCGGGTGGTAACGGCCAAAAACGGCTGGGGAGACGCCATGCCGAACGATCTGCGGTATGAAAGCACCATCGAGGCGGAGGCGGGCAACAGTCTGGTCCTCACCATCGACGAGACCATTCAGCGGATTACCGAGAAGTATCTCGAGATCGCGGTGAAGGAAACGGCCGCTACCAACCGGGGCGCCGCCATTGTCATGGATGTGCAGACCGGCGCCATCCTCGCCATGGCAACCAAAGGGGACTACGACCTCAACAATCCCCGGGTGATCACCAACCCCGACACCGCGGCTCAGATCGCCCTGCTGGCCGGGGACGAGCAGAATGCCGCCGTGCTGGAGGCCCTTCAGAAGCAGTGGAAAAACAAACCCATTTCCGAGTTCTATGAGCCGGGTTCGGTTTTCAAGGTGTTCACGGCGTCAACGGGCGTGCAGGAAGGCCTGGTGACCGAGAACACCCATTTCTTCTGCCGCGGCACCTATACGATGCCGGGCGTCAAACCGATGAAATGCCACGTCTATCCCCGCAGCCATGGAGATCAGACCTTTGCCGAAGCCATCGCCCATTCCTGCAACCCGGCGTTCATGACACTCGGCGGCATGATCGGCGGCCATCTGTTCTGCCAGTACCATGCCGCATTCGGTTTTACCGAGCCGACCGGCATCGATATGCTGGGAGAGGCGCGGGTCACCCCCACCCTCTACCATGTGGAAGAATCCATCAAACCGGTCGATGTCGCGACCTCCGCCATCGGCCAGACCTTCAAAGTCACCCCCATCCAGATGATCACCGGCCTCGCCTGCGTGGCCAACGGCGGCAAGCTGATGAAGCCCTATGTCGTGCGGCAGGTTTTGGACGAGAACGGTACCGTCATCGAGGATATTCAGCCGACCGTGCGCCGGACCGTCATCTCGGAGGACACCGCCAAGCGGATGGCCGCCATGATGGAGGGCGTTGTCGAGATCGGCGCCAAAAACGCCTATGTCCCCGGCTATCACGTGGCCGGCAAGACGGGTACGTCGGTCAAAACCGATCAGGCGGCGGGGGAAGGGGCACGCAAAAATGTAGTGGCCTCCTTCGGTGGGTTTGCCCCGTCCTATGATCCCCGCCTCGCGGTTCTCGTGCTCATCGATGAACCGCAGACGACCATCCGCTACGGCGGCCAGCTTTCCGCTCCGGTCGCGCAGAAAATCCTCTCCGAAGCGCTGCCCTATCTCGGGGTGGAGCCCCGGTATACCGACGAGGAGATCGCGTCGATGAACCGGGTGGCGCCCGACGTGACCGGCGGAACGGTATCCGCCGCGGAAAACAAGCTCCAGAGCGCACAGCTGCAGGCGAAGATCGTCGGCAGCGGCGGGGATGTCCTCCGGCAGGTTCCTGAAGCCGGCGCGGCCATCCCGAAAAACGGAACCGTCGTCCTCTACACGGAGGGCGGAAACGAAAGCGAAAACGTCCCCGTGCCGAACTTCGTCGGCATGACGCTGGCGGAGGCCAACAGTGCCGCTGTCAGTGCGGGGCTGAACCTGTCGATCGCAGGCCTGGACGACCGGGACGGGCAGGCGGTCATCCGTACCCAGTCGGTCGAGGCGGCCGCCGAGGCTCCTCCCGGAACGGTAGTGCGAGTCGAAGTGCTCTATCAGGACACGGTGGAATAGCTGGCGGCGAGCCGCATCCCTATTTTCTCCGAGAAGTAAGACGCCGCACATGGAAAATGCGGCGGTATACCGGCCAAACCCAGCATATGCGAAAGGATGGGAATTCCTATGAAATTACGCGAGCTGATGAGCGGGACCGGCCACTTGCCGGTCCCTTACCCGGAACAACTGGACATCCAAGGCATCAGCTGCGATTCGCGCAGGGTGGAGCCGGGCTTTGCTTTTGTCTGCATCAGCGGCACGGCGGTGGATGGCCACGCCTATGCCAAACAGGCGGCGGACAACGGCGCCGCGGTGCTGATCGTGGAGCATCCGGTAGAGCTGGACGGGGCGGAGGGACTCTGCCAGATTCCCGTGGAATCCGGACGGAAGGCCTGGGCCCGGATGTGTGCCAATTGGTTCGGCAACCCGGCCCGACGCCTGCATATGATCGGCGTGACGGGCACCAACGGCAAAACCTCCACCACCTATCTGCTCAAGACCATTCTGGAGTCTTGCGGGGAGAAAGTGGGACTGATCGGCACCATTCAGAACATGATCGGCGAACGGGTGCTGGCCGCGGGCCATACCACGCCCGATCCCTATGACCTGCAGAGCATGCTGTCCCTGATGGTGGCCGAAGGGTGCGGCTATGCCGTGATGGAAGTCTCCTCCCACGCCCTCGATCAGGACCGGGTGGAGGGCTGTTCCTTCGACGCCGCTATCTTCACCAATCTCACTCAGGATCATCTGGACTATCACGGCACCATGGAAAACTATCTGACCGCCAAAAAGCGCCTCTTTTCTCTGTGCAAAACGGCTATACTCAATCAGGACGACGCCTGGTTCGACCAAATGCGGGAAGGGCTCGCCTGTGATACGGTCACGTTTTCGGCCGGAAACGACGCGGCGGACTATACGGCCCGGAACATCCGGCACCGGCCCGACGGGGTGGATTTCGAACTCGTCGGCACCGGGGTGATCGGCCGGGTCCGGCTGGCGGTGCCGGGACGCTTTTCCGTCTATAACGCCCTCGGCGCCGCCGCCTGCGCGCTGACGCTCGGTCTGCCCTTCCAGCCGGTCGTGGAGGCACTGGGGCAGGCGGCCGGGGTCAAAGGCCGGGCCGAGGTGGTGCCGACGGGACGGGATTTCACCGTTGTCATCGACTATGCGCATACCCCGGACGGTCTTGAAAAAATCTGCGGGGCACTGCGGGAGTGCAAAACCGGTCGTCTCGTCACGCTGTTCGGCTGCGGCGGGGACCGGGATAAGACCAAGCGGCCCAAGATGGCGGCCGCGGCGGCGAGCCTGTCCGATTATCTGGTGGTGACGTCGGATAATCCCCGCAGCGAGGACCCGCAGGCTATTATAGACGACATCCTCACGGGTCTGGAGGGAACCAAAACCCCGTATACGGTCGTGGTCAACCGGGTGGAAGCGATCCATTGGGCCATCCGCCACGCCAAACCCGGCGATACGATCCTTCTGGCGGGCAAGGGCCATGAAACGTATCAGGTTCTGCACGATGGCATCATCCATTTGGATGAGCGGGAGGTCGTGGCCGAGGCCCTGGCCGGGATAAAAGAAGGCTAGAAACCGCCCCTGCGCGGCTGGAGAATCAAGCTCCGCCAAAACCGGCGCCCGATCCGGTTTCTGAAAGGAATGAGTGTTCATCATGGATACGACCACCCTGATTCTGCTGACGGGAACGGCGCTCGTCTCATTTTTCCTGTCGGCTTTGCTGGGAAAAATCCTCATCCCGGTGCTCCATCGCCTGAAGTTCGGCCAAACCATCCGGGACGATGGTCCCGCCTGGCATAAGAGCAAGCAGGGAACGCCGACGATGGGCGGGCTGATTTTCATGCTGGCGTCTGCCGTCGCTTTGGTGGCAGCCGTTCTGGTCAGCCAGTTCTTTCTGCCGATCAAGCTGTTCTCCGATTCCTGGAGCGATGCGGCCAAAACCAAATTGGTGGCGGGCGTGCTGCTGGCGCTGTGCAGCGGCGGCATCGGGTTTCTCGATGATTACATCAAGGTGGTCAAAAAGCGCAACCTGGGACTGACCAGTATCCAGAAGCTCCTCGCGCAGCTGCTGGTGGGCGCAGGCTATGCGGTTTCCGTATATATGTCGGGGGGCACGGCGGTGGATGTCCCCTTTATCGGCCTGGTGGATTTCGGCATCTGGTTTATCCCGTTTGCCGTGTTTGTGGTGGTGGCCGCGCTCAACGCCGTTAACCTCACCGACGGAATCGACGGGCTGTGCGGCAGCGTCAGCCTGATTGCCTGCCTGTTTTTCCTCACCGTCAGCGGACAGTATATCGGGCAGGGCCTCACGGCCGCTGCCGTGGCGGGCGCCATCGCGGGCTTCCTGCTGTGGAATCTCCATCCGGCCAAGGTGTTCATGGGGGATACGGGATCCTTGTTTCTCGGCGGCGCGCTGGCGGCGCTGGCCTTCGGGATCAACCAGCCCATCCTGCTCGTGCCGGTAGGACTCGTCTACATCGCGGAAACACTGTCCGTTATGCTGCAGGTCACATATTTCAAGCTTACCCATGGCAAGCGCCTGTTCAAGATGAGCCCGCTGCATCACCATTTCGAGATGTGCGGCTGGAGCGAAAACAAGATCGTCGTCGTGTTTTCGATCGTGACGCTCCTCGGCTGCGGTCTCGCCGCGCTGCTCAAGTTTCTGTGAAATCTCCCGTATATTCGGGAGAAGGATGTAATACACTAATATCGTGCGCCGCTTAGATCTTCGTCATAAGCGGCGCAGGACAGCCAAGAAAGGGGGAGAAAGCCGTGTCGCAGAAAGCCGCTTCGCTGCAGGCGCCGGAGGGCGCCGTCAAACCGCCGCAGAAAAAATTGAGGCTTTTCTCCCTGTCCTCCGGTTTCGACATGCCGTTTTTCATCCTGCTGATGCTGGTGCTCGTGGTGGGGCTGATCAGCCTGTTTTCCGCCAGTTACGCCTACGCGTATTACTGGTATGAGCAGGACAGTTACTATTTCATCAAACGGCAGCTGTTTTTTGCCATCCTCGGCGTGGGAATCATGCTGCTCGTGTCGATGGTGGACTATCATATTCTTCACCGCCTGGCCATCCCGATCATGATCGTCGCCTGGGGGCTTCTGGTGCTGGTGCTGTTCCTGCCGGCCATTCAGAATGTCCACCGCTGGATCCGTATTCCCGGTATCGGTCAGTTCCAGCCCTCCGAGGTGGCCAAATTCGGTCTTATCCTGCTCTTTGCCCATTTGATTTCACTCAACCACAAGAATATGAAGACCTTTCTGCGCGGGTTTCTCCCATTCATCGCCATTCTCGGCGTGACCTGCGCCCTGGTCTTCAAGGAACCCCACCTGTCCGGCACCATGCTGCTGCTGTTCATCGGATTGGTGCTGATGTATGTGGGCGGCACGCGTCTGATCTATCTGTTGGTGACCATCGGAGGCGGCGGTGCGGCCGCGGCGTTTCTGGTCTTTTTCAAAGGTTACGAACGGGAACGCATCGACGTATGGCTCGATCCTTTTGCCGTGTTTTCGGCCAGCAAGGCCGGCAAGGACATGGCGTGGCAGACGGTTCAGTCCCTCTACGCCATCGGCTCCGGCGGTCTGATGGGGCAGGGACTCGGCAATTCCCGGCAGAAGCACCTGTTTCTGCCCGAACCGCAAAACGATTTCATTTTCGCTATCGTCTGCGAAGAGCTCGGGTTCATCGGGGCGGTCATCATCATCGTCCTGTTTGCCCTGCTGGTTTGGCGGGGGTTTATGATCGGCATGAAAGCGCCGGACAAATTCGGCTCCATGCTCGCCATCGGTCTGACCGCACAGGTCGGCATCCAGGTGGTTTTCAATATGGCGGTGGTGACCAACACCATACCCAACACCGGTATCAGCCTGCCCTTCTTCAGTTACGGGGGCACCTCCCTCGTTATGCTGCTCGCCCAGATGGGCATCGTGCTCTCGATATCCCGGCATATGAAGAAAAGCGGCCGCGGCAGCGGATAGCGGGAAAATTCCGTTTCCGTCCGGAACATCCGGCGGAAATTTCATAGGGGCAGACGGATTTTTCCGTCCGCCCTTTTTGTGAAGCGACACCAAACATAAGAAAGAAGGAATCGCTATGCGCGTACTCATGACCGGGGGCGGCACGGCGGGGCATATCAATCCCGCCCTGGCTATCGCGGCCACGATCGGGGAAAAATGGCCCGATGCGGAAATACTGTTTGTCGGCGCCAAGGGCCGGATGGAAACCAAGCTCGTCCCCGCAGCCGGCTATCCCCTTAAAACGGTGGACGTGCGCGGCTTTCAGCGAAAACTCAGCGTAAAAAACGTGGGCCGGAACCTCTCGGCCGCCGTTCATGCCGTAACGGCCGGAAGCGCATCGGCCCGGATACTCAAGGAGTTTCGGCCCGATATCGCGATTGGCACGGGCGGGTATGTCTGCGGTCCGGTTCTGCGCAAAGCGGCCAAAATGGGGATTCCGGTGGTGGTCCACGAGTCCAATGCCTATCCGGGTGTGACGGTGAAAATGCTCGCCAAAATGGCCAAGGCCGTCCTGATCTGCGATGAGAGCGCCCGAAAATACCTGCCGGAGGACGCGAACGTGATCGTCACCGGCAACCCGCTGCGGCGGGATTTTCTGCTGGTGGATAAGCAGCAGGCCCGCCGCGAGCTGGGACTGGACGAACGGCCGCTGATTTTGACCTATGGCGGCAGCCTCGGCGCCTCGCCTCTCAACGAGGCGGTCATCGGCGCCCTGTCCCGCAACCAGAAGGAGGGCAAACTCCAATTCATGGTCGGCACGGGCCGGGGCGAAAACTGGGACAAAGCGCAGATCCTGCTGCAGGAAAAGGGCGTTTTGACCGACGATATCCATGTGCGGGTGCGGGATTATATCGACGATATGCCCCGCTGCATGGCAGCCGCCGATTTGGTGATCTGCCGCTGCGGCGCCATGACGATGAGCGAGCTGCCGGTGATGAAAAAACCGGCCATCCTGGTCCCGTCGCCTTATGTGGCGGAGAACCATCAGTTCTACAATGCCAAGGCGCTCGCCGACCGCGGGGCAGCCGTCTGCATCGAGGAAAAAGATTTGACAGAATCCCGCTTATGGGATACCATACAAGAGGTGGTGTTTTCCCCGCAGAAGCTGGAAAAAATGGGGGAATCCGCCGGACAGGCGGCTGTGTTTGACGCCGCCGACCGTATTTTCGACGTGATCCGACAGGTGCTCGGCCGGTAAGGACCTCACCCGTCCCGTTTCCTTTGCATAGGATGCTCTGTGGATGATTCCGTAGGGTATTTTATTGCGAAGGGGTGCGGTCGATGTCAAAGCTCTTCATAGAAGGATGCCGCCGGCTCAGCGGCGCCGTCACGATCCATGGTGCCAAAAACAGCGCGCTGCCGATTCTGGCGGCCTCACTGATGGCGGATGGCGTTTCCGAAATTCAGAATTGTCCGGGACTGTCCGACGTGGATGCCTCGGTGGCGATCCTCCGCCATCTGGGCTGCAAAATCACACGGGAAGGGCATCGGATACTGGTGGACAACACGGGTCTGTCCGGCAGCGACATTCCCGACGACCTGATGCGGGAAATGCGCTCTTCCATTGTGTTTTTGGGTGCCATTGCCGCCAAAACGGGCGCTGCGGTGCTCTCCTTCCCCGGGGGCTGTGAGCTGGGACCGCGGCCGATTGACCTTCATCTGGCGGCTCTGCGTCAGCTCGGCATGGTGATCGAAGAAGAACGGGGACAGCTTCGCTGCCGGGTCAAGGACAAACTGAAAGGCTGTACCATATCGCTTGCGTTTCCGAGTGTCGGGGCCACGGAAAATATATTGCTCGCCGCTGCCACAGCCACGGGAACCACGACGATTCTCAACGCCGCGAGAGAGCCGGAAATCGAAGATCTTTGCGCGTTTCTCAACAGCTGCGGCGCCCGGATCCAGGGGGCGGGCGAGGGGACGATCGTCATTGAGGGAGTGGAAAAGCTCCGGGCCTGCTGCCACCGGGTCATCCCGGACCGTATCGAAACCGCCACCTATATGGCGGCTGCCGCCATGACGGGCGGTTCTCTGGTGATCAAAGAGGCGGAACCCGCCCATGTGGCGCCGGTTTTCCCCGCTTTTGAAGAGATGGGCTGCCAGATCGACAGCTGGAAAAATGAACTGCTCATCAGCGCCCCGGCTCGTCTGCGGCGGGTGC
>CABUNG010000037.1 GCA_902492895.1 uncultured Oscillospiraceae bacterium
GCTGAAATGGCCCTGCGTTTCTTCTCACCTCCGGTCCCTAAACAGATCATATATCTCCGAATACGATAAAGCCTAAAACCGGCCCGGTTGACGGACGCTCCCTCGTGGGGTAAAATACAAAGAAAGACCCGGCTTGCGGCCGGGCCGGATCCCAGAAAGGAACGAAATAGAGCATGAAAGTATCCCCTTCTATCTTAACCTGCGATTACGCCCATCTCGACCGGGAAATGGCTTTTGTCGAGAAAACCGGCGCCGATATGGTTCACCTGGATGTCATGGACGGCGTATTTGTCCCGAATCTCAGTTTTGGACCCCCTGTGATCGCCCGGCTGCGTCCGCTAACCAGCCTGCCGTTCGACGTACACCTGATGATGCAGCTTCCACACCGCTTGATCGGGGCTTTTGCCGACGCCGGCGCGGATCTCATCAATTTTCATTTGGAAAGCGACGCTCCCATCGATGAAACGCTTGCCGATATCCGGGCGAGAGGCAAAAAAGCCGCCCTTACCCTGAAACCCGCGACACCGGCCGAGGCGGTGTTCCCGTATCTCGACCGGGTCGATATGGTGCTGGTGATGACAGTGGAACCCGGCTTCGGCGGACAAGCCTTCATGGAGGATATGCTCCCGAAAATCGCCGCCATCCGTTCGGAAATCGACCGGCGCGGACTCGATGTCCGCATCGAAGTCGACGGCGGCATCGGTGAGGCGACGGCGCCTCTGGTGGTCCAGGCCGGGGCGGATGTCGCGGTGGTGGGCAGCGCTCTGTTCAATTCCCCCGATCCCGCGGCACTGGTGGACAGCCTTCACGCTCTGGGTTGATTTACGAACAGCGTCCCAGGCGGTCGACGGCGTCGCCGATGGCAAGCGGCTGGCCGTGTTCCGCCGTAAAAGCTGCGGCGGCATCCCCTTCGCCCACCAGCTTGCCAAACTCCGAAAGCATGCCGCTCATCCCTCTCGGGGTGACAAATCCCGGATAAATGATCAGCCGGTATCCGTTCCCGAATTTGTACAGGGAAGAAGCGGGTTCCCGGAACGAGCTCTCGTCTCCCGGACGCCGAAACCGCTTAAGCCCGGCGCAAAGCTGAAACAGCTGATCCACCCCATCCACAGCGTAGACAAACGGTCCGCCGGCCCGCACCATGCGGAACCGTCGGCGTTCTGACGGCGCCGACGCCGAGGCTGTCCGACTCGGCGTCATGAGAATCAGACACCCTTTATCCAAGGGAAGCACCTCGACGAGCAGACCGTCCGGGGCGTCAAACCCGGTCTCCGTATGGGCCGCCTCCAGCAGCCGGGCGATCGCTTCCCGGGTCGCGGTGTTGCGGTAATCCATGTCTTCAAACCGCAGCCCCATCTCCTGCATATCGGTGTCATCCAGAAATATCTTCAAACAGCCGTTCTCCAACTGTTCCATTTTCACGGCTGTACCCCTCCTTTTCTGCCGGACCGACGGCATCGGTTTCCGGCACGGAATGATGAGGACAGGCCCCAGGGGGCCCCCTGCCCTACTACCATCATATTAGCAGGACCAGCACTTTGCAAGAGGTGAAAAACTGGAACGTTTCGACGCCCGGACGAAAGGCGGTATGTATCCATGCCTATCCAGACAAGACGAGGTGTCCGGCTGACCTACTTAAAGGAGCCGGCCGCTTCCCGTGAGTTATCCGTCCTCGAGGCGAAGGGAGCCCTCTATCTCCCTCTCGCTTACGCCGAGCAGGGGGGTATCCCGGCCGCCTCTCTGAAGACGGTCATTCGGAAAAATCAGCCTCTCGGGATTCCCGACGATCCGGCTTCCGTTCCGGTATACGCCAGCGTCACGGGAACCCTGGAAGGCGTCTGTACGCTTTCCCATCCTCTGTACGGACAGCTCGGCTGCGCGGTCATCGCCGCTGTTCCGGACGGGGATCCCGCTCCGGAAGGCAAGTCTGCCGATCTCGAACGTCTCTCGCCGGACGACGTGATCGAGGCGGCACGGCAGGCGGGTATTATCGATGAGCTCGACGGTGTGCCGCTGCACTTCAAACTCACGCAATGGAAAAAAGAAGGATGCGGGTGCCTCGTCGCGGACGGAGTGGAGGCTGAGCCCTACGCCTCCAGCGCCTGGACGGTCCTCAGCCGTTCCGCCGAGGAGGTCGGCCAGGGACTCGCCCTGGCCGCGCGCTGTGTGGGGGCTGCCGCATATCATGTCGCCGTCTGCCTGCCGGGCGAACGGCGCCGCTCCCTCCAGCAGCGCCTGGGAGAGGATCGACTGTTTCAGGTGCGCCGCCGCTATCCGGTGGACCGCTATGCCCCGTCCTCTCTCCTGCGCTCCGGTCCGGTACTGCGCCGCATCGGGGTACAGGCCCTTTTGGCGCTCTACCGCGCGGCAGCCTTTGGGGAACCGCAGACGGCTTGTGTGATCACCGTCGCCGGAGACGCGGTTGCCACGCCCCAGAATCTGGCCGTTCCCTTCGGGGTGCCCATTCGGGAGGTCCTGGCCCACTGCGGCCTGCGGGAGGATCCCCATTATCTCATACTCGGCGATCTGATGACCGGGCGGACCGCGCCGTCCGACGAACTGCCCGTTCTGCCCGGCATGACCTGTCTGCTGGCGCTGAAGACGCGGCCGGCCCTCCTCCCCCAGGGCGGCTGCATCGGCTGCGGCCGATGTGTACACGCCTGCCACGCGGGACTGCTGCCGTATGAAATCGTCCGGCGCCTGGAAAACATGCACTATGAACGCCTCGCCTCCCTCCATCCGGAGGGCTGCGACGGCTGCGGCGCCTGTTCCTACGTCTGCCCCGCCGGCCGGGACGTCGCCGTGCGGGTTCAGGAAGCGGCCAGCACCAACGGCACCATCTTTTTCGAATGGGGTGACGACGATGACGCTTAAAATGGCCAATGCGCCCCACGTACGCCTGACCGAGCGGTCCGCCGCCCTGTCTCTGGACGTCCTCATCGCCCTTGTCCCCCTGTGTGTCTTTTCATTTGTCTATTACGGCATCCGTCCCGTACTGCTGGTGTTCATCGGCATCGGTACGGCGATGCTTTGCGAGCTCTTCGGCTGTCTGCTCATGCATCGGAAGCCGACCCTGCTCGACGGCACGGCCGCCGTCACCGGCGGACTGGTAGGGGCGATGATGTCGCCCTTGTCTCCCTACTGGCTGCCGGCCATCGCAGCCGCCTTCGCGATCCTCGTGGTCAAGATGCCCTTTGGCGGAACCGGACGGAACGTGTTCAACCCCGCGGCCGCCGGGCTCGCGGTGGTGACGGTCTGCTTTCCGGGCCGCCTTTTCCTGTATCCTTACGCGGGTCAGACCTCTCCGCTGCCCCTCGGGGATACGGCGGGCGTCCTCACCGCACAGTCCCCGAATGCCCTTTTGAACAGCGGCGGCGGCACGAGCCTGACGTGGCTCAACGTCCTTCAGGGAGATTTTTCCGGCCCCATCGGGGCAACCGCCATTGCCGTCCTGCTCGCCTGCCTGCTCTATCTGTTTGCACGTCATACCGCCTCGCCCCTGATTGCGCTGCCCTATCTCCTCACCTGCGCGCTGATCGCGGTCCTGTTCCCCCGTGCGTCGGTCAGTGCGGGTACGAGCGTCATGCTGGAGATGAGTGCCGGCGTGCTGCTTTTCAGCGGCGTGTTCCTGATCACCGATCCAGTGACGGCCCCCCGCCACTGGCTGGCCCGGATCGTCTATGGGATGGCTGCGGCTGTGTTCGTCATGCTCCTGCGCCATTTCGGGCGCTTTGAGTGCGTCGCCTATTTCGGTGTGCTCCTGGCGAACGCCTTTTCCCCGGTGCTCGATCGTTTCTGCTGGAGTCTCGTCTATCACGTGCGGGAGTTCCGGCAAAGCCGGAAAGGAGGCGGACTCGCATGAAAAAAACCTCTTGGGGTTCCGAAGCCCGCCGCCTCGGCGGCGTGTTTCTCGACACCTTTTTCGCTAAAAACATCGTGCTGGTGCAGGCGATCGGACTCTGTCCGATCATCGCCATCGGCATTAACCTGAAATATGGGGTCGCTCTGACCCTCTGTACGGCTGCCGTGCTTCTGCCGACCAGTCTCTGCATGTCTTTGTGGGGGACCCGCCTTCCCGCGTGGCTGCGTCCGCCGGTTTACACGGTCGGGGCGTCGGTTCTTCTGCTGGGCGCGGCGGCGCTGGTCAACCGGTATATCTCTCATGAGCTGTATGCCGCTTTGTATCTATATCTGCCGCTCATGGCTGTCAACACCATCTTCACTTATCGGGCAGGCGGCTTTTCGGTTACCAACCGGCCGGTTGCGGCCCTGGTGGACGCGGCCGGATCCTCTTTGGGGTTCGGCCTGGCGATCTGTGTCGTGTCCGCCCTGCGGGAAATGGCCGCCAGCGGCACGCTGTGGGATATTCCTCTCGGCTTTACTCTGCGGCTTCCCGAAGCGGTGGAGCCTTTTGCCGGTTTCATTCTGCTCGGTTTCATGGCGGCCTTCCTCAAATGGGTAAAGTCTCTCGCAGCCCGGGCCGCCGGACGTAAGGAGGCGGCCAAATGAAGACGTTTTGGAATATGCTGTTTCTTCTGCTGACCTCGGCCTTGATTCAGAATTTGGTGCTGACGACGGGATTCGGCACTTCCATCATGCTGCGGATTGTCCGCCGTCCCCGTGATATCTGGATCTTCGGCGGCTTGCTCACCGTGTTTTCGGTTCTAACCGTGCTGCTCTTTTATCCCGTCGATGCCCTCCTTGCGGCACAGTTCGGCACCGGCTGGTCGATGAAAATTTTTCGCCCCGTCGTCGTGATCCTGATCGCGGCCCTTCTTTATCTGCTGGCCGCTGTCCTCACTAAACGCGCTCTGCCCCATGTCTATGGGCGCATCCAGCGTCTTCTGCCTCTGGCGGCATTCAACAACGTGATCGTGGGCGTAGCGCTGGTCATCAATCATCAGGTAAAAATCGAGCCGCTGCCGGCTGTCGGTTTCGCGGTCGGTTCCTGTCTGGGATTCCTGCTCCTGTCCTGGCTGACGGCCGAGGGGATGGAGCGCCTCGACAACCCCGATATGCCCGTCTCCTTCCGCGGTCTTCCCGCGACGCTAGTCTATCTGGGCATTCTGGCCCTGGCTCTGATGGGCTTTACTCCCGTGTTTTCCCTGCTATAAATGCGATGCGGGGCATCCGGCAGCCCGTGTTCGCCCCTATGGTAACAGGAAGGAAAGGTGATGGCCATGCCGAAAAAGCTGCGCCGGCGGAACAAAAGCGTGTTTCACAAACGCAATACCCGTCCCCTCAAAATTCTTGGATGGTGTGCCGCAGGCGCCCTGGCGGTGTGCAGCGGCGTTCTGGTTGCGAACTGGGCGATGACGGATCGTCCCTTTACCCCTGCGCCTGCCTCTTCCCAACCGTCTTCCGAAAGCGAGCTTCCCGACTCGTCCGTACTCTCCCCGCCCTCGCCCGAGAGTGCCGAACCGAACCCCTCTCTTCCC
Source organism: uncultured Oscillospiraceae bacterium (assembly GCA_902492895.1). Classification (GTDB taxonomy): domain Bacteria; phylum Bacillota; class Clostridia; order Oscillospirales; family Acutalibacteraceae; genus UMGS1623. The sequence continues at coordinate 5,439 of CABUNG010000037.1, forward strand.
GGCGACGGCACGGCCAAAAGCCTTCGCGCAATGGTGATCGATACGGCGCTTCTGTCGGATACGGCCGCACTCGACAGCCTGCTCGAGCAGGCTGCGGCGGCGGGGCTGAACGGCGTTGTCTTTGATCTGAAGGACAGCAGAGGCTGCCTGCTCTACCTATCGGAAACCGAACAGGGACCGGCCGTTCTGCGCACACAGGCATCCCGTTTTTCCGTAAACCCGACTCTGTCGATGGATGACCTCCGGGCGGCGGCCGCACATCTGAAGGACAAAGGATTCCTGGCGGTCCCCCGGCTTTATGCCTTTAAAGACCAGGTGGCGCCGTACGCCCTGGCTTCTGTCAAAATCGGGGTGGAAGGCTCCCCCTCCACGGTCTGGCACGATACCGCCGTCAACAAAGGCGGGGTGCCCTGGATGAATCCCTGCTCGACCGAGTCCCACCGCTATATGGCCGCGCTTCTCGGTGAGCTCAAGGACGCGGGTTTCCCGCTCGTCCTGCTTGACGGCGTTCAGTTCCCCAATCAGGAATACAGCGTTGATTACGGAACATCGGAACTGGCCTCCTTATCCCACGGCCAGGTGCTGTCCCGGTTTGTCAGCAGCATGAAAGACGTGCTGGGGGACGGCCTGATCGTCAGCATGCCGGCTTTGGCCGCCACGGGTGACGCGACCAAGCCGTTCGGCGACAATCCCCTTGTGCTGGGGGCCCCGCATGCCGCGCCGCTGGTTTACGCCTCTCAATTTTCAGGCAGTCTCACCCTGGGCGGTGAAACCATCGGGAATCCCACAGCCGCTCCCTATGAAACGGTCCGCCGCCTTCTGGAACAGCTGAAGCTTCGCACCCAGCTGATCGATGCGGCGAAGCAGCCCACGCTTCTGCCCGTGATCGGCAGCGGTGAGGAAGCCCGTACCGTTAAAGAGGTCTTGGGTGCCTCCTCGCCGTTTATCTACTTCCCGGCGTCGGGGCAGGCGGATTTCAGTGGCTTCTAAGCCTCACTCTATGGAAAGCAGATGATCCCGTGATTATTGATTTTCACACCCATGCTTTTCCGGATAAAATCGCGGCGGGCGCCCTTTCGTCCCTGACGGAGAATACCCGCCGTTTTGCCGACGTATATGGGGAAAGCCGCCCCCACCACGACGGCACACTGGCTGGCCTTGCCGCCTCTTCCCGGATGGGAGGCGTGGACATCTCCTTGATTCTTCCCATCGCCACCTCTCCAAAGCCGTCCCATTCCATTAACGATTTCGCGGCTTTGGCGGATAAGCAGCCGGGACTGCGCTCCTTCGGCAGCGTTCATCCCCACTCTCCCGCCTGGCGGGAGGAGCTGGAGCGCCTTAAAATGCTCGGCCTGCTCGGCATCAAGCTGCATCCCGAATATCAAGGCTGTTACGTGGATGAGCCCGAAACGGTCGAGGTGGTGAAGGCGGCCGGGGAACTCGGTCTCGTTGTCGTGTTCCACGCGGGTGTGGACGTGGGAATGGAGCCACCCTTCCACTGTACGCCCGAGCGCGCCGTCCGTCTGCGGGAGGCTGCGCCCGGCACCCGGATCGTCCTGGCCCATCTGGGCGGGGATTGGATGTGGGATGAGGCCCTCCGTGAATTGAGCCGGATGGATTTTTATTTCGACACGAGCCGAGCGATCCCCGAACATCCTGACCGCTGGGATCTCTTCGGGGACTTCATCCGCACCGTCGGACCCGACCGGGTGCTCTTCGGCACCGATTCCCCCTGGACAGAACAGAAAACCGCCGTGGAACAGACGCGGGAATTTCTGCGGTGTCAGCGCTTCACCCCCGCGGAAACCGCAGCCATACTCGGCGGCAACGCCGCTGCTCTTCTGCAGATCCCGTCTGACCCGCCTGCCGGTCCAGACGGCGGTTGTCCTCATTCGTTTAAACCTCACTCCCTTTGAATCCATTCAGGAGGTCTCCGCATGTCCGCTTCGTCAGTATCCGGCCCTTACGCCGCTTTTTTTGATCTGGACGGCACACTGGCTGTCGGCAACGGCCCGCCCTCCGCCGCCGACCGGGATGCGATCCGCGCATTCCGCCTTCAGGGCAATTATGCGTTTCTCTGTACCGGACGGTCGCCGGCCTTTCTGTATCCTGCCGTTCTGGACATCGGCTTTGACGGCGTGGTGTCCGGCGCCGGTGCCCACATCACCCTGGGAAACACCATACTTCACCGGCGGATGCTGTCCAGGGAAACCATTAAGAGTGTCATCGACTACAGCGTCCGCAGCGGGGATGTCTGCGTGCTGGAGGGCGAAACCTCGATGTTTCAGGTCGCCGCCCGGGGGAAAACCCGCTTCTCTTGGACCAAAACGGGTGGAGGCGACGATTTTCTGACCCGATATCCGGATGAGGTCATCACCAAACTCACCTATTTTTGTCCGTTTAACGATGAGCTGCAGGCGCTGCTGTCCGAACTCCACGTGATCCAGCATCCCGACTATTTCGAGGCAGTTCCAGGCGGATGCTCCAAATCAGACGGCCTGCGGCGGGTGCTGGAAGCGCTGGATCTTCCGCGCGAAAACAGCCTGGCTTTCGGAGACAGCATGAACGACCTCGACATGCTCACCTACGCAGGCGTAGGCATCGCTATGGGAAATGCGGTGGATCCCATCAAGGCCGCCGCCGACCGTGTTACGCTGCCCCTGTCCGAAAACGGGGTGGCGGCCGCTCTGGCCTTGTGGACGGAACAGACGTTTAAAAACTAACGGTCCCCACTGGAAAGGCGGGATAGATGATGGATCAAACCACACAAAATACCAAGCGAAATTCCTGGCTTATATGGCTGCCGTCCGCTTTGTGGATAGCTGCCATGCTGGTGCTGTCGGTACAAAACCGCACCGTGACTCTGCAGCTGTTGGATATGACCGCCGGAGCGGCGCAGTCCCTGGCCAATGCGATGCTCAAGGATGGGATCTCCCCCGAGGCGGCTGCCGTGATCGGTAAAATTGCCTGCGCTGGCGTCATTTTTCTCGGTTACGCCGTCCTGGCGCTGCTGCTGCTGCACGCTTTGCGGCAACGGGGAGCGGGTCCGCGCGCGCGTTACGGCCTGTCTCTGGCCGTCTGCATTCTCTATGCGGTTGTGGCAGAATTGATACAGGTTATGATTCCGGGACGCCATCCTTCCGTTCTGGAATGTGCGCTCAACGTATCGGCATCCCTGGCTGTCCTGCTTTGTGTCGCCCTATTTTGGTGGCTCTGGCGGCGATTTCCGAAACTCGTCAACCGGGAAACGGTCAGCTATGTAGTCTTCGGCGTGCTGACCACCGTGGTGAACATCGTCACCTATCTGCCGCTGTATAAACTGCTCCTCCTGTCGGGACTCGGTGAAACCCTGGTCAATATCATCAGCAACACAGCCGCGTGGATTCTCGCCGTTCTGTTTGCTTTCGCGACCAATAAGCTCTTTGTTTTCCGCAGCAAAACGGCGTCCGCCAAAGCGGCGATGCGGGAATTCGCCCTGTTTGTCGGGGCGCGCGCCGCATCGTATGTAGTGGATATGGGTGGTATGCTCCTGCTGGTCGATCTGCTTCATATGCAGAATCTCCTCGCCAAGGTCTTCACAAACGTCCTGGTGATCATCATCAACTATTTCTTCAGCAAATTTTTTATCTTCAACCGCGGTGATGAAAACACAGAGCCGTCCGGCGGAGCCTCTGAAGAGACACCGGAATCCTGATCGCATACGAATTTTCCTTTGTATGACAAAAACGCCTGGATGTAACGTTCATTCGGGCGTTTTCTATTGGATTATGTGCGATGGACGAACCCGAAAACAATGACAAACAGCCCCCGGAGAGTGCTCTCCGGGGGCTGTTTTTTAGCAGAGACCCTTAGTCCTCCACATGGATAACTTCCACAGGGCAGCCGTCAGCCGCCTCTTGTACCGCCGCCTCGGTATCCGCGGTAACGTCCTCATACACCTCGGCAAAACCGTCGTCCGCCATACGGAAAACCTCGGGGCAGGTGGCGGCGCATAGGCCGCAGCTGATGCAGCCGTCCCGGTCTATCTTCACATGCATGTTCTCACCTTCTTTCTCGTTTCAAATGGGTTTCGGTGCTGTCGGTGCAGGGGCTGCTCTTCAAACATATCACCGAAAATTCCGGGTGAACATGTTGTCGTGCTTCAGCAGCTCTTCCACGGTATCGAAGCCGAGGCGGCGAAGGAGCTCCATCACATACGGATTCTGGAGCGGTGTCGGATAAGAGGCCTCGTCTCCATAGCGATCGACCAGTTCCCGGCCCGTTTCCCTATCCAGAATGGCTTTCGGCCCGCCGACGCAGCCGCCCCGGCAGCCCATCCCCTCAAAAAAGTTGGCATCCGCCGTGCCGTTTTTCAGTTCCTCCATCATCGCGCGGCAGGCGGGCACACCGTCGGCCTGGCGGGTCCGGACAGAGGGAACCCGGTCCGGATTCAGCTGTTCCACGGTTTTCCGCACCGCTTCGCTGACGCCGCCCGTGCGTGCATAGATCCGGCCCGCCCTGGAGGAATGGTCCTTCTCGCTTTCCGGCAGGGCCGACGGGTCGATCCCGGCCGCGTCCAGGATGTCCCGCATTTCCTGAAAGGTCAGCACATAATCGACCGCCCCCGCGATGTCGGGCTCCCGCGCCTCGCTTTTTTTCGCCAGGCAGGGGCCCACGAAAACCGTCACCGCGTCGGGATGAAGCCGTTTGATGACCCGGCCGCAGGCGATCATGGGTGATACCGCGCCGGGCACATGGGGCATCAGCTCGTGATAGATCTTGCGGATCATGGCAATCCACATCGGGCAGCAGCAGCTCGTCAGCTGAAAATCGCCGTCCTGCACGATGTTCCGATCGAACTCTAGCGCTTCCTTTAGGGTTAAGATATCCGCGAACAGCGCAACTTCCACCATACCGGTGAACCCCAGCGCCTTGAATGCGCTGCGCAGTTTGCCGGGCGTTACGGCTTCGGTAAACTGCCCCAAAAAGGCGGGCGCGATCAGCGCATACGCGCGTTTGCCGGGTTCTCTTACCGCCTTCATGGCGGGGAGAATGTCGCGGCTTGCCGTCAGATTACCGTTTTGGCAGGCGTCGATGCAGGCGCCGCATCCCGCGCAGCGTTCGGCATCGATTGTCAGTGTCCCGTCATCTTGACGGACAATGGCGTCGAAAATACAGCTTCTCTGACAGGCTCCATCCTCCCTGCAGGGATCGCAGGAGCCGATATGCAGCACCGGAGGATACTTTTCCGGATGCAGCAGACAGTCCAGGTGATGGGGATCGGCATCGGGAATCGGCCCTCCGGAAGAGTCCGGCCGGAGCATGGTATGATACAATTCGTCAAATGTCATGTGTGTTCCCTCTTTTAATCGGATATCGTTTGGCGGTGAGGTTTCCGGGGTTCTCACTCTATTATATTCCCCATATTTGTCAAATCATAAGATGAGTATACCGAAAAAACCAAACGATGTCTGTTGGAACTCCAACATATTCCATTTATGCATCATTCATAGTCCTGGCTCCACAATCGAATCGCCGCAGCATGGACCAAAGGCAAATCGGCCGGACCAGCATATACTGGGAAGAAGAGTCTGATAAGGAGGTCTTTTGATGAACGCTTCCCAGGAGTTTGATCACGGTCCCGTGCCTTTTGCCGCGGACATCCCCTGTGCGGCCCGGCAGAATCCGAATTTCCGCACCGCCTACTGGACCGGCGCTTACCTGCAGATGACGCTGATGTGTATTCCCGTCGGCGGCGAAATCGGCCGGGAGCTGCACACGGACACCGACCAATTCATCCGGGTGGAGGAAGGCCAGGGCGCGGTGTGCATGGGAGCCAGCGAGGACCGGATGGACTGCCGCCGGTGTCTGTGCCGGGGCAGCGGCGTCTTTGTGCCGGCCGGGACCTGGCACAACATCGTTAACACCGGCCGCAGCCCGCTTAAGCTGTCCTCCATCTACGCCCCGCCCCATCATCCCCACGGCACCGTCCACGCCACCAAAGCCGACGCGGACTACAGCGAATAACACGTCCCCTGACATAGACGTCAAAAAAGCCTGATGGAATATCCATCAGGCTTTTTTCATCTGTTTCCCTGAAGCATGCGGACAGGCGCTGTCCTTACAGGTGCGGCATCGGTCCGGAAACCAGTCGGACACGCAGCAAAGCAAGTAATCGCATTCGTCGCAGCAGCATTCGATCGGGCGGCCGTCCCGATCGAGATACCGCCCGTTTCCCAGGCAATAGGCCCCTCCATGCCCGGGTGTCAGGGGGGTGCCGGTGATATCTATAATCATACAAATCCAACATATCAATCATATTCTTGTTATACATGTTAAGAATATCATATATAAATCATGTTATCAACATTTTAAGTCAAATATAATATATAAAGGTGATAAATATGAAGGAAGAGCACATAAACGCGTATAAAAACCTCGGAATTTCCGTTATCTATTTCCGTCGAAAGCGGGAGCTTACGCAGCAGCAGTTGGCGGATCTGATGGATGTCAATTATGAGACTCTCAGCCGCATCGAAAACGCCCGGGCGGGCGTATCATTGGATATGCTTCTGAAACTCTCCAAAGGATTGGATATTTCTCTGAGTGAACTGTTCGCCCACGCGAATCTGTGAAACAAAAAGGGCTGCGGTGTTGCCGCCGGAAAAGGCAATAAAAACGCAAAAACCAAAGGACTCCATCCGGGACATGCGTCCCGGATGGAGTCCTTTAAAACGATAAAACGGCAAGAGGAGGCCCTGTTGTCGATACGTGTGTATGGTGAAAACCCCGTCGATTTCGTCTATAAAAAGATTCTAGGCACCTTAGGCGGACCAAGCGCAGGACGACAAATCGATGTTTGTCTTTTATTGGATAAAGGATGATGCAGAGAATCCTTTTCCGGGCTTTCGTTCTTCCTCGCCAACATACCCAACAGCATACCACGGCTATAAAACTGAAATGTTAAACTGCGTTGCTTGCAGCAACGGGCCGTTCCTTATACAATCGTTTTAACAACTGAAAGACAAGGAGGTCATCCCTCATGTTAAACGAAAACATGAAGGCAATTCGGAAATCAAAAGGGCTTTCACAAGAAGAGCTTGCCATCAAATTGAATGTGGTGCGGCAAACCATCTCGAAATGGGAGCAAGGATTGTCCGTTCCGGATTCGGATATGTTGATTTCCATATCCGAGGTGCTTGAAACACCCGTAAGCACGTTGCTTGGAGAAACGGTTATAGAGTCGAAGGTCGACGACCTAAAAGCGATTTCCGAAAAACTGGAGGTTATAAACTTACAGCTCGCACAAAGGAAGATCACCAGACGAAACGTGCTCCATTGGCTTCTTATCTCATTGTGCGCGGTCATCGTCATAATTTCGGCGGTCTTCATCGTATTCCATAGTCCTTACTTGGGTTGGAATTATCATGACCCTGAAACCGCCGTGGCCGGAGCCGCTTTTCACGCATTTGAATGGCTGTTTGTCAGGTTGGCGCCGTTTGTCCTTACAGGGGCAATCGTTGGCATTTTCCTGACACGGAAGAAAGTGTAAACCGGCTCTCCGTTTTGGGATACGATTCGGTTTATTGGGCTAGTTCAACTGCGTCTCATCGGGTATCATGTGCTTCAAGCCGAAGAATCCCGGCATCAAAAGATGCCGGGATTCTTTTTGGCTGTTTCGATGAAGACCCGAATATCAACCCTTTTCTACAACATGAGAACAAGCCCTCATGCCGTTTTATAAGATAAGGGATGGACCTGATGGGAACGGATCATGCGATCATCGCCGGAGGCCATTCCGAGAGCCGGCAGCGCCGCAGCCCTTTTGTTATCGATCAGGCACGCATTTTGAACAAATCCTTCAGTTTCAGCCGCTGCCCGTAATGCAGCACCGAGGCGGAATAGATCCGGATGGACAACGCCGCGATGATCACGATGGACACGGCGAGCAGGGCCACCGATATCGCGATGTCCGCCGCGGGAACCGTATCGTTGAGCAGCCGGAACGGCATGATAAACGGAGAGGTGAACGGGATATAGGTCACAATCCGTTTGAGCCCTTCGCTGGGCAGGAACATCACCATGAACGCCGCGTAGAAGGAAATGACGGTGATGAGCACGGTCGGCATCATGGCCGCGTTCAGGTCCTCCGCGCGGCTGACCGTCGCGCCGCAGACCGAGTTGAGCATCGCATACAGTGCATAGCCCAGCAGGAAATACACGAGCACCAGCAGGGCGGAGGTCACGGTGAAGGACGACAGCGCGAGCGGCATGCCCATAACGGTGAAATCCTTCGGTACCAGCAGGGTAAACCCGGCTCCGCCCACCAGGAGGAACAGCCCGAGCTGACACAGCCCGATCACGCCCATCCCGAGGCATTTGCCCAGCAGGATGCGGGAGGGCTTCGCGGAGACGATCAACGTTTCCATCACCCGGCTGGTTTTCTCCGACGCGACCGACATCGCCACGCCGTAGCCGTAGTAATAAACCGCGAAGAAAACGACCATCGTCAGCGCCATGCCCAGAATATAGCCGGTCATGTCCATCTTGCCGAGCATGACGGTCTGGGCCGACAGCGGCATCAGCGCGAGTGCCGCGGTTTCCTCCGGCACCCCCGCCTTGGCCAGCAGCTCCGATACATACACGGTCTTGACCACATCCGCCACCCCGTCGGCCGAAATGCCGCTGAGGATGTCGGTCACATACACCGTCACGGCCGGCAGCGTGTCGCCTGGCGCGATTTCCACGATCGAGACGGTTTTATGCTGCTCCACCTCGGCCTTACGCGCATCCAGATCGCCGGCGGCGATCGCCTGAAAATCCACTGTGGGATTGGCCGTTTCCAGCGCTTCTTTGAGCCCCTGCAGGCCGCCCGTACGGTCCAGGAGATAGCAGACGCTGCTTTTTTCGGCCGGTTCGGTCGTAGCGGGGGGCGTTTGCGGTTCGTCGCTCTGTCCTCCGCTCGTCAGGGCGGGGATCATGCAGGCGACGAGGATCACGACGAGCACGATTGCCGTCGTAATGATAAACGCCTTTTTCCGGAGACCGTCCCGGAGAGTGAACCGGAATACCGTCCATACGTCTCTCACTGCGCACCCCCCACTTTCTCCACGAAAATTTCATGCAGGGAGGGCTCCCGGATATCGAACCGTTCCGGAAAGATCCCCTTGTCCACCATATCTTTGAGGAAGGCTTGAGCGGGGGCGTCCCCGTCGATTCCAAACTCCCAGCCCTCCGCCGTGGTCTCCAGCAAACGGAGTCCGTGCGCCCCGGCGAGGGAGAGGATATCCTCTTTGCAGGAAACGGACAGGTGGGTGTGGCCGTATCCCGCCTTGATCTCCCGGAGATTGCCCTTGAGAACCGTCCGTCCCCGGTCGAGCAGGACGAGATCGCGGCAGTATTCCTCCACTGTCGACATCTGATGGCTGGACATGACAATGTATTTACCCGCGGCGATCAGCTCACCGATGACGCTTTTAAACACATCGGTGTTGATCGGATCGAGACCGCTGAACGGTTCATCGAGAAAAATCAGCTCCGGATCGTGGATGACGGTCGCAATCAGCTGCACCTTCTGCTGGTTGCCCTTGGAGAGCTTCTCTGCGAGATAGGTCTTGTATTCAGTGATGCCCAGGCGCTCCAGCCAGCGGTCGGCCGCATCGGACGCCGCCTTGGCGGACATGCCGCGGAGCTCTCCGAAATACACGAGCTGTTCGTGCACCTTGACCTTGGGATAGATTCCCCGCTCCTCCGGCATATAGCCAAACCGCACGGTGTTCCGGTTCAGCGGTCCGCCGTTCCAGGTGATCTCCCCCTCGTCCCGGTTTAAAACCCCGAGTATCATTCGGATGGTCGTGGTCTTGCCGGCACCGTTTGTACCGATCAGGCCGAACACGCCCGGCTCATCGATCGAAAAGCTGATGGCGTCCACCGCCTTTCGCTCCCCGAACGTCTTGCTCACGTTTTGGACAGACAATCCCATGGGCGAACCTCCCTTTCCTTGTAAACCGGAGTCCTCCGGTATTCCTGTTCAGTATACCGGCCGGGGACCAGATTGTCAACTGATTCACAAACCCGCATGGGGAGGCTGCACGCGCCCGCTTGACTGGATTTTTCTATGGCAGCCCACTCTCGACCGGAGTTTCTCAGCCGGACCCGCTCCGCTGACCCCAAAAAACAACCGGGTATCCCCTGCTCATCGGGGACGCCCGGTTTGTCTTTTTCATTCTATTGCCGGATGAGCGCCCTAGCGGATACCTGTGAGATCCCGCACCACGACGGACGCAAGAAGATAGCCAGCCGCCGGCGGGACAAACGACACGCTCCCGGGAGTCTGGCGGCGGGCGGACCCGGCATCCGCCGGTTCGCCGAACAGCGGGGTCCGCGGCGGTTCCTCGGAATACACGACCTTGAGATGGAAAATCCTCCGCTTTTTCAGTTCTCTGCGCATGACACGCGCCAGCGGACAGACCCGGGTATCCGCAATATCGGACACCCGCAGGAGGGACGGATCGAGCTTGTTGCCCGTCCCCATACAGCTGATGAGCGGCACGCCCGCGTCCCTAGCCCGCTCCGCTAAGAGCAGCTTGGAGGTGACGGTATCGATCGCATCGACGATATAGGTATATTCCGACAGTTCCACCTCACCGGCGGTATCCGCCGCATAAAAAAGCGGGCGGGCGGTGACGGACGCCTCCGGATGGATATCCAGCAGCCGGTCCCGCATCACATCCGCCTTCAAACACCCGATCGTACTGTGCAGGGCGGCCAGCTGCCGATTCAGATTGGTCAGAGCGACCCGGTCCGGGTCAAAGAGATCCAGGCGGCCGATCCCCGCGCGGCCGAGCGCTTCCGCCGCCGCACCGCCGACACCGCCGACACCGAAAACCGCTACCGAAGCGTTTTGGAGTCTGTCCATCGCCTCATCGCCGAGCAGCATCCGGGCACGGGAAAACGGATCTTCCATCGACGTTCTTCCTTTCCTGCATCCGGCAAAGGATGCGATTATCCCAGCCGGATCATCTCATCGATGCAGCGGCGGGCCAGACGCAGGGTATCGGCATCGAGGAGGATTTCGGATTCTGCGCGATCCGTTTCCCCCGCCAGCAGTGCATACACGTCCGCGAGCGTGGTGGCTTTCATATCCGGACAAATGAGGCGGGGGGTCAGCGGGTAAAAACGTTTCCCCGGACAGTCGTACTGCAGATGCTCCGCGATGCTGATCTCCGTCCCGATGAGGAATTCCCGATCCTCGCTTTTTTTGGCGTAATCCATGATGGCGGAGGTGGATCCAACAAATTCCGCCGCCTCTACCACCGTGGGTGAACACTCCGGATGGACCAGCAGCCGCGCCTCCGGATGGGCAGCCCTGGCCCAGCTGACGTCGTCGGCCGTCACGGCCCCATGGATCGGGCAGCCGCCCTGGAACAGCTCAATCTCTTTATCCGGCACCATAACCTGCACATAGTGGCCGAGATGGCAGTCCGGAATGAACAGAATCTTCTTCTGCGGCAGTCTGCGGACGATCTGGACCGCCGACGAGGAGGTGACGCAGACATCGCAGACGGTTTTCAGCGCCGCCGTCGTATTGACATAGGCCACCACCGGCACATCCGGATGCGCCTCTTTATAGCGCCGGACATCGTCGGGGGAAAACTGTTCGGCCATCGGACAGCCCGCCATCGGATTGGACAAATACACGGTTTTGTCTGGCGACAGTAGCTTCGCCGTTTCCGCCATGAAACGGACACCGCAGAGCAGAAGGGTTTTCTGCGGGGCCTGGCTGGCCATGACGCTCAGCTGGAACGAATCCCCCGTAAAATCGGCGACTTCCGCAATTTCACGCGCTTCATAACTGTGCGCCAATATGCAAACATCCTGTTCCTTTTTCAAGCTGCGAACGGCCTCTTGCATGTCCGCTATGTTGCGAGGCTCCACCATATGCGACACCCTTTCTGCTTCCTGTTTCTTGTGCACAGTATACCATATTTATCCGCCTGCAACAAGGGCCGGCTTTTCCATCAGCCCTCTCTTTTGCAGGATCGCGCCGCCAGCGGCTGTTTATCTTTTTGCAGCGTGCAGGCCTCCTTTTTATGTGTAATAATATCACAAAAGCAAAAATAGACTTGTGAATTAGACAAAAATAGTCCTTGAATTTTCCTAAATCATATAGTAATCTTTAACTATATTGTGGAATTTTGGTTAAATTTTCTTCTATTTATTTGTATTTATATAGAATACGATGGTATAAAAATTCTTTTACAGCTCAAGACAAAATGTGGTTTTTTATCACGCATCTTTAGGGTCTCCGCGGCACTGGAACAAAGAGGGTTGTTAACAGAAAGGATGGGTAAAATGAAACGTTCAATCAAGCGCATGATGCGGTCGGTTGCCATAGCCAGTGTATTGTCCATGCTGATCTGCCTGATCCCGCAGGGCGCTATCAATCCCTTCCCCGAGGCGAACGCCGAAGCCTCTGCGTCGGCTGGGGAACCCGGTATTATCCGGGAAATCGTCGGCAAACGCACGGAAAACTCCAAAACCTTTCTGCGTGAAGACGGCTCTTATCTGGAGCTCGTCAGCTTTGCCCCGGTCCATTACCGGGACGAGAAACAGGAGTGGCAGGACATCGACAACACCTTGTCCGAACAGACGGAAAACGGCCAGACCGTCATCGCCAATCAGGCCGCGGGATATCGCGTGGAATTCCCCACCGGGTTGAGCGCGGAAAGCACGGTGACGATGAAAAAGGACGAGCATGCGCTCTCCTTCCGGCTTCTTGAGGCCAAGGGCCGTGTAAAAAACCAGCTGAAAAATCCCAAATCAGCCCGGGTGAGAAAGACCGACAGCCCTGGAGAACTCCTCGAGTTTGAAAAGAAGAGCACCGCGGTCGTCTATCCAAACGTCCAGGACGGCACCACCATCCGGTACGATGTCCTCAGCAACCAGCTCAAGGAAAGCATCATACTGACAAAAAAGCCGGGCAAAGCCGTATCCTATACCTATGAGGTAACAGCCGAGGGTATGCTGGCGCAGCTACACGAAGACGGTTCCGTTGATTTTGTCAGCGAAGATACGGAGGAATCTGTATTTCACATGCCCGCGCCCTTTATGTCGGACAGCGCTTCTATTCCTGTCTGCAGCGACGCCGTCGAGGTGGCGCTGGAGTCATCCGGCCGTGGCATCTACCGCTTGACCTATACCCCTGACCCCGACTGGCTGTCCGACGAAGACCGGGTGTATCCGGTCACCATCGACCCCACCATGGAAGAGCAAAGCGTGGCGGCTCTGGACGGCACTTATACCCCCGAACAGATGCCGAATTACAACTATTATCCGAGCATGGGCACATGGATGTCCGCCGACATGGGCAATTTGGGCCGCATCGATACCTACATCAAGTTTATGGGCCTGTCCAGAATACCCGAAAACATCCTGCTGAACAAAGCGACGCTCAATCTGTACTGCACGGATAAAAAAACGCGGAATTATGTGAAGGTACAGGAGCTGACCTCCAGCGTCGATCTGGCGACCGTCACCTACAACACAAAGCCATCCGTTTCCTCAGTTATCGAGGACTACGTGCCGATCCAGACCGGATGGAACGCCCTCGATGTCACCCACAGCCTCGGCCGCTGGTGGAGCGGTGAGACCGTCCACGGCTTCATGGTGCAGGCGGTCGGCACCAAGGATCCGGTTTATTTTGTCTCCCGGGACGCCACCGGTGACAACGCCGCATACCGGCCCTATCTGGCCCTGACATATCAGCCCATGATCGGCTATGACGAGACCGTCGATCACCACACCGTCGATATGGGCCGCGCGGGCACGGCCTCGATTGACGATGTGCGGGGATTCCTGACCGTCCGCCGCGACGATCTGTCCATTGATGGAAACCGGATGCCGGTCGAATACGGCATGGACTATCTGGGACTGGTGGAGACGTGGAGCCGCCGGTACAGCCATACGCTCTATCGCAGCCCCTCCTACTGGGGATACGAACTGCGCACCGACGACTATCATTTCGTTGCTTTTGAACTAGGCACGGATAACGCCAACGGATCGCGGGAAAATTACGGCTGGGTGCGGTATCCCGATCGGGACGGCCTGGGGTATGATCTCCTTCTGAACGACAACAGCTCCATCGGCCCCCGCGTCAAGACGCCGGACGGGACGACCCTTTGCTTCAACTGGAATCAAGTCCAGGTAAATGCCAACATCGCCAGAATCCTCCCAACCGAGCAGGATGAATCCAGTGCCATCGTCATCAACAGCACCTCGATCACCGACGGCGCCGGGCGTGTCTACCAGCTTCCGGCCACTACCGGGGCTACACGCACCCTGATCTATAAAGGCAACGGCACGGCCGCCCTGCGCACCGTAACCTATACCTATCAGGGGGATCACCTCACATCCGTACAGTATCCCGACGGCAAGTCCGTCTCCTATACCTATGACAGCGAGGACCGGCTCAAATCCGTCACTGACGTGGACGGCCGCTCCTGGACGTTTACCTATGTTTCCGCATCGTCCTACCGCGTCAAAACCGTCACGTCCAAGGCCAGCGACGGTACGGTCGGCGACACTCTGTCTATTCGTTATGCTCTCGGCGTTACGACCTTTACCGACCAAAACGGACGCATGGAGATCAAACAGTACGACGCCAACGGAAAAACGACCGGAATCCGGGATGAAAACGGGAACGCGGTCTATATGTCCTATGACGACAAACAGAAAAACAAGCTGATGGGATCGTCCGACATCCAGAAGACTGTCATCAATCTGCTGCCCAACCCCGGCGCCGAAGTCGCAAACGGCAGCCTGTATGACTGGACGGCCAACGCCGCATTAGGAAGCGGCGTCAACAGCAGCATCACCAACCTGGCCCGAAGCGGGAAATACGCCTTCTCTATGACTCGTCTGCAAGGCGCAACCTCGACAAATTTCTGGCTGCAGACCACCAAGACCCTCTCGGAAGGCGGAAGCTATACCCTATCCGGTTATATGGCTACGAGCGGCGTTCTGGGAGGCGACGGCGCAGGATTCCTGGTGGAAGTCTATAAAAACGGCTCCCTCCAGTCCACCCGGTATGTCCAGGCCCCAGACGGCAGTTCGTCCGCTTCTGCCGATCCATGGCAGCGGCTGACCTGCACTTTCACCGCAGAGGCCGGATCATCGGTCAAGATATCCGTCGGTTTCCAAGGCGGGTCGGGATCGATCCGGTTCGACGACATGCAGCTCGAAAAAGGAGATTCCGCGTCTGGATTCAACCTCGTGATGAACAGCGACGCCACCTTCGGCGATACGTCGGCATACCGCCCGTGGACATACGACAACGGCTGCAGCGTCACCGGTCTGGCCCAAAAGAATATGGATATCCCGCACGCCTCCAAAACTGCCTTCTACATGCAGGGGGCGAGCACGGCCGACCGGACCATCTCCCAGCTCATCCGCCTTTGCGGCAAAGCCGGCGACAGCTTCACTGTCGGCGGATGGGCGAAAGCCGACGCGCTGCCCGTGACCGATTCCAACGGGCGCACCTTTGAAATTCAGGTGGTGGCTCCGAAATCGGACGGCACCATGGAAGTGCTGGGTGAAGCCAAATTCAGCTCCTTCATCCGGGACGCCCAGTTTGCCGCAGCCGGGTTCACCCTGAACCGGGACGTCGAAGAAGTCTACCTCCGCCTGCGCTATGACAAACAGATGAACTATGCGTATTTCGACGCCATACAGCTCTTCCGGGGCGAATTCATCCCCCAAACGACGCAGGAGGAGGACGCTGACACCCACGATGAATACGACGGCAAGGGCCGCGTCATCCGCTCGGGCGACGAAGGCGGCACCGTCATGGCCTATACCTACGACGACTTCGGCAATCCCCTGACGGCCGACACTATCCGGGATGGGGAACGCATCCGGGACACCTATACCTACACCGCCTCCGGCAATTATACCGCGAGCCATACCGATCCTCTGGGGAACACCACCACATACACCTATGATGAAAACCTCGGCACCCTGACGAGCATGACCGATCCCAAGGGTACCGTGACCACCTATACCTATGACAGCCTGCAGCGGATGCTCTCCGCCAGTTCGGGCGGCACCTCCATCTCCTATACCTACGACGGAGACCGGCTGACCGGTATCAACGCCGGCACAGCCTACACCTTCACCTATGACAAATGGGGCAATCAAAACGCTGTCAAGATCGGCAGCAATGTCCTCATGAGTCAAAGCTTCGACAGCCAAAATCGTCTGAAAACCATGGCATACGGCGGAATCGGCCGCACATACGAATATGCCGACTCCGCGCATCCCGATCTCGTCACCTCAATTGTCGCAAACGAGCTCGGCACCCATCGCCTGTTCGCCTATGATTACAACGAGGACGGCGTGCTCATTTCCCGGATCGACGATTACAGCGGCATCACCACCAAATACCGTGACGACGGCACGGTGGAGGAGTACCTGACCTCCACCAACGCTCCGCTGCGCACCTGCCGCTATGACGAGGACGGCAATCTGGTCGAATCCATCGGCAGCCGCAGCTTTACCACACGGTATCTCGAGGATGCCAGCCAGGAGCGCAACGGCATCGCCTTCGGCAGCCTGCGGAGCGAAAAGCGCCACGACGGCTTCGACCGCGCCAAGGGGGTCGTGTTTTATAACGGCGATGATCCGGTCTATAAGCAGACCTTCACGTACAGGGATTCTATGGATTTCGGCACCAGTCAGGTGCTGGACACGTATAAACAGCAGTACGCAGGCGGCATGCGCAGCTACACCTACGCATACGATGGAAATGGGAATATCACGCATATATCCCTTGACGGAACGCTGCAGAGCCGGTATACTTACGACGCACAGAACCAGCTGATCCGCGAGGACAACGCAGCGGCGGGCGAAACCACGGTTTATGCCTACGACAACGCGGGGAATCTCACCTCGAAAACAAGCTATCCCTACACCACGGAGGATACTCTCGGCACCGCGGCTTCGTCGGTTTCCTACGGATACGGCAATACCGCATGGAAGGATCAGCTCACGAGCTGGAACGGGCAGACCATCAC
>CABUNG010000038.1 GCA_902492895.1 uncultured Oscillospiraceae bacterium
CTGTCTGGTATGGCACGCAGGTCAGACCGCACTCGGCACCGTCACGCCGCCCCACGACATCACCGGGCGGGTGATCGGGCCGTATCTCATGCAGGATCCGGCGGCGGCCAAGCTTCTGGACATGATGGAGAAGAGCTATGCGCTGCTGCGGGAGCATCCGGTGAACCGGGAGAGGGCCGCCCGGGGCCTGCATCCGGCCAACGCCATCTGGCTGTGGGGACAGGGAAGCCGCCCGCATCTGCAGAATTTCGAGGAACGGTTCGGCGTCAAGGGCGCGATGATTTCGGCGGTCGACCTGCTCAAGGGAATCGGCCGGCTGTCCGGGATGACGGTCTGCGACGTTCCGGGTACGACCGGGTACATCGATACCCATTACGAAGGCAAACGGGACGCCGCTCTGCGGGAACTGCGTGCGGGCTGCGACGTGGCATACATTCACGTGGAAGCTCCGGATGAATGCGGGCACCGCGGCGAGGCTGAGAACAAGGTGCGGGCCATCGAGGACATCGACCGCCGTATCCTGGCGCCGCTGCTCGAGGACATGCGCGCGTTCGGGGAATTTTCGCTCCTCATCATGCCCGATCATCCCACCCCTCTGGCCCTGCGTACCCATACGTCCGATCCCATCCCGTACCTGCTTTACCGCAGCGGGCAGGAAAAGGACAGCGGCGCCGCCTCGTTCACCGAACGGGAGGCCGCGGGCACGGGGGTGTTCGTGGAACGGGCGGATTCCCTCATGGGCCGTCTGCTTGGACGCTGACCCTGCGCGGACGGGATGGCCCCTGCACAGCGGGACGCGCGGACGGAAAAACGCGCCACAGGCCCGGCTGCCGGCCGGTGAATAGCCGGGAACACACGGAAAAACAGCGCGATATACGCAAAAAAGCGACGGGGCGGCTTTGGCCGTTCCGTCGCTTTTATTCTTTATAAATACTCTTCTGAGGGGCAATCCTGGGCCGCAGCCCTTATTGCATGGGTCGGTTTAGGTGAAATCGTTGCCGCCGGTTTTCCTCAAAAGAATCCTAGGCCAGGCCGGTCACGTGAACGAACTAGCCTGCACAAATGCTTCTGCATTTGTCCGGGGCTGACAACAGTACAAAAGGCAAAGACGCGCCGGGGATTCCCCCTGAACCCCAATCTACACCGGGCCATTTCAGCCTCAGCTGAAATGGGCGGTGACCGGCCTAAAACCGTAGGGTTTATGAATCGGTCGGAGGCCGGTCTGGTTTTCTTTTTAGGAAAGCCTTCCCGGCGCCGACACTTGGAACCGACGATACAATCAGGGGCTGCGGCCCCAAGGCCGGTTCCGGACGTGGGTCTATACGGGTTCCCTATCCCTTCAGGCCGTTTTCCTGCCGTTCCATGTTTTCCACGACGACGTCGAAGATCTCACCCAAAGACGCGCCGTAAGCGAGCACGTCCCACGGTTCGTTGGTATGGAAATGGATCTTGATGAGGGTGTCGTCCCCCACGGCCAGGAGGCAGTCGCCTTTGAAATGTTCCGTGATGTAGTCGTGAATGTCGTCCTCGGACAGATTCTGCCCCTCGATGAGCAGCTGGGTGTCGAATTTGTATTCCAGCATGGCGGCGTCTCCTTCTTTTATAAAAGTATGGTGGCCATTCTAAGGCTGTATTTATCATACAACTGAAAGGCCGATTTGTCCAGAGTGAGGCGAATCCCCGGGAGACGCGCGTTCTCCCGGGGACTTGCATTACCGGCAATAGAGTTCCAGCGCCTGATGGAAGAAAGCCGCGAGGCCGTCCCCTTCCCGGTCGTAATAGGCCTTAAAGCGTTCGTCCGCCTCGTACATCTCGCCGAGGGAGCGATGCAGTTCCTTGGAGTACAGGCCCTCGGGATAGTGGAGCTCGAGCCATTCCCGATGCAGATCGCAGGCGCGGCGGGCGGTCTCCCCGCCGGGATCACCCGCGGTCTTGGCTTCCTTGAGCAGCCGGATCACCTCGCGGTTCAGGTCTTCGGCCTTCCGGACGGTTTCGGCACTCATATCCCGAAACCGGGCGTTTGCGGCGTCCACGACGGCGTCTCCGTATTTTTGGCGGATCTCCTCACCGTACTGCCGTTCGTTTTCTGCGAGCGCCTGCCGCTTGAAACCCTCGAATTTTTCTTTGTCTGTCATAAATTCCTCTCCTTTCAGGGAACGGAGAGTTTTGCGGACGTTCCCGATCAGGGCGTCCACCCGCTCCCGTTTGGCAATCAGGGCGGTCAAGTGCTCCTCCAGAGCCGCCTGCCGGTCGAAACCGGGGGCGTAAAGGAGACGGCGGATATCCTCGAGGGACAGGCCGAGTTCCCGGTAAAAGAGGATCTGCTGCAGCAAATCCACCTCCCGGTCCCCGTACAGGCGGTATCCGTTAGGGGCTGTTCCGGCCGGCCGAAGCAGCCCGATCTGGTCGTAATACCGCAGCGTGCGCGGGGTGACGCCTGACAGCTTGGCGAGCTTATCCACGGTGTAATCCATGTGCCTGACCACTCCTTATTGGAAGCAGCGTCGTATGAAAGAGATCTCTTTCAGGCGTTTCGCTTCAAGAAGAGCATACACCTTGACGCAGCGTCAAGGTCAAGCATTATTTTACAGAAAGCGGCAGAAATTATGCGGAGAAAAAAGGCATCCGGGGGTGTTCCCACGGATGCCTTTTTGACATTACGCTTTCTTTTTCTTAACCGGTTTGCCGGCCGCTTTCAGCGCGGCTTCCCGTTTCTCCTTATGTTCGACCCAAGTGACCCACAGCGGGCTGCTCAGGAAGGTGGAGGTGTAGAAACCGGAGAGCACGCCGAACATCATGGGCACCGCAAAGCTCACAATGGAGTCCATCGAGGTGACGAGCGCGAGAATCGCGACGGTCGCGACCGCGATGAAGGTGCACAGGGCGGTATTCAGGGTCCGCACGAAGCTCTGGTTGATGCTGACGTTCACCACTTCCGCGATCGGGGTCTTTTTGTCCATGACGCGGCGGTTTTCCCGGATACGGTCATAGATGACGATGGTGCCGTTCAGGGAGTAGCCGAGAATGGACAGGACCACGGCGACAAAGTTGTCGTTGAGCGGGATCCGGAAGATCACGAAGACGAAATAGGCGACCAGAATATCGTTGAAGAGCGCGAGGAGCGCCATAACCGCGGCGGAGAAGCCGCCGATTTTCCGGAACCGGAGCGCCACGTAGATCACGAGGAAGAGCGAGGCGAGCGCGATGGCCACCAGGCATTTGATGAAGAACATCCGGCCGTTGGCGGGCTCCAGAGAGTTGGCGCCGATTTGATCGAGCTTGTTGTCGGGATAGGCATCGGTCAGAGTTTTGAAAACCTCTTCCTGTTCCTCCAGACTGGTCTTGCGGGTGAGCTCCACCGAAATGGTGTTGGTGGCGAGATCGTTTTCCGTCACCGTGACGGCGGCGTCCGGCAGCTTGCCTTTGATCAGCTGTTCCACGCCGTTGTTGTCGATATCGCCTTCAAAGGAATACTTGAGCAGCGTACCGCCCTTGAACGAAATGTCCAGCTCCACGCCCAGAAAGATGTTGCAGAGGATGCCGACGAGAATGATGCCGATCGAGATACAGAAGAACACCTTGCGGCGTCCGACGAAATCAAACTGTTTTTTCATTCCGTTTACCTCCCAACAGCCAGGGTTTGCGCAGGAACCGGAACCGGGTCGCCGAGCGGATCATCAGCCGGGTGGCGGTCACACCGATGACGAAGTTGAAGATGATACCGGCAAACAGGGTGAATCCGAAGGAATACACCGCGCCGCTCGTGGAGACCGGGAACATGAAGAGGAACGGATAGAGAATCGTCGACCAGAAGCTGGAGGGCGGTCCAAAGACGCCCATCAGGACGATGGCGACGATGATGACGGTGATGTTGCCGTCGAAAATGGCGGAGAAGGATTCATGGCAGCCGCTGCTGACGGCGCCGTCGATGGTTTTGCCCATCCGGACGCCGTCCTTGATCCGCTCGGCGGTGATGACGTTCGCGTCGACACCCATGCCGATGGAGAGGATGATACCGGCGATACCGGGCAGGGTCAGGGTAAAGCTATTGAGGAAGCCGAAGTAGCCCGAAACCACGGCGATGGACCCCGCGATCTGCCCCATCAGGGAGATGACCGCGATGACGCCGGGCAGGCGGTAATAGAGGATCATGAAGACCGAGATCAGGACAAACGCGATGACGCCGGCCAGCACCATCAGATCCAGGGCCTTTTCACCCATCGAGGGGGCGATGATGCCCGAGTTGGTCACCTTGATGCCGAAAGGCAGGGCGCCCGAATTGATCAGGTTGGACAGGGAGACGGCCTCCGCGTAATCGGCCATGCCGGTGATGGAGGCCTTGCCGTCGGTGATATGTACTTCAACCTTCGGGTTGGAAATGCATTCGTCATCGAGCCAGATGGAGATGGAGTAGGGGTCCTCGGTGCTCGCCTTGGAGGCGTTGCGCTCCTTTTGGAGCTTGGTCGCCTCGTCGAACTTCTCCTTGCCCGACTTTCCGCCGTCTTCCGCCGAGGTTTTCAGTTCCAAGCTGACGACCGGCGTGTTGGTGTTGTTCTTGGAGTCCTGTTCGTAGGCGGCGGCCGCCCTTTCCACATCCTTGCCGGTCAAGACCAGATTTTCGGCCGCCGGCTTCTTGGTGGGGAGGGAGGAGCCCTGCCGGTCCAGGTAAAACTCCAGGGAAGCGGTTTTGCCCAGTTCCTCGATGGCGGCCGAGGTGTCGAAATCGGCCTCGTCGCTCTTCCAGGGGAAACGGACGATCACCTGCTTGTTGGTTACGTCGGCATACGCTTCGTGGTCGGTGATGTTGTTGCGGATGAGACGCTGGATGATGACGTCCTTGACGGCGTTCATCTGATCGGCTGTTACGTCGATGGTCTCATCCTCCGGCGCGAACGTCACGTCCACACCGCCCCGGATGTCAATACCGAACCGGATGTCGGCCGCGCCCCGGATAATCGTATCGCGCCGGTCGCCATAATGCGTATACACGCCAAAGAAGGCCGTGTACGTCAAGGCGAAGATCAGCAGCGCCACGATGAAGAATACAGGCTTTGCAGTTCGCTTCATCGGCTTGTCCTCCATTGCTTCCATTTGCCGCATCAGGCCGCGGCATCGCATGAAACTTATT
This sequence comes from uncultured Oscillospiraceae bacterium, assembly GCA_902492895.1. GTDB lineage: Bacteria > Bacillota > Clostridia > Oscillospirales > Acutalibacteraceae > UMGS1623. The sequence continues at coordinate 5,129 of CABUNG010000038.1, forward strand.
ATAGGGGCTGACGGGTCAAAAGTCAATGCATCCGGCCCGGAAGCGGACTTTTTTTATGAAATGGCCGATTTTTTGGGTGAATTTTTACCATAAATCGCCGGTTTTTCCGCTGCTTTCCGCATATGAAAAACGCCCTGCGGATTCCCAAACGAATCCGCAGGGCGTCAGAATGGGGATATCGTTTATGCTTTCAGGAGGCAGCGGGCGGCGGCGAGCTTCGCACAGATGCAGAACAGGTCCATGGCCGTCTGCAGTTCCTCTGCCGACGGGAAGGTGGGGGCGATGCGGATGTTGGAGTCTTTGGGATCCCGGCCGTAGGGATACGTGGCCCCAGCCCCGGTCATGACGACACCCGCCTCCGCAAGCAGGCGGACGGTCTCCTTCGCACTGCCGGGCAGCAGATTGACGCTGACGAAATAGCCGCCGCGGGGTTCGTGCCAGGAGGCGATGCCGGTGCCGCCGAGTTCCTTTGAGAGGGTATCGAGCACCACGGCGAATTTCGGCCGGAGGATGGCGGCGTGCAGCTTCATATGCGCGTTGATGCCGTCGATATCCTTAAAATACCGGGCGTGGCGAAGCATGTTGAGCTTGTCGTACCCGATGGTCTGCATGCTGAGGCGCCCGCGGATATCCGCGAGATTCCGGGGGCTGGCCGCGATGGCGGAGATTCCCGACCCGGGAAAGCTGATTTTGGAAGTGGAGGTAAACTGGATCACGATATCCTCGTTGCCGGCCGCTTTCGCCTCGTCATAGATGTTCAGCAGCACATCGGGGGTATCGGTGAGATGGTGCACGCAGTAGGCGTTGTCCCAGATGATGCGGAAGTCGGGCGCAGCGGGACGCAGCGCGGCCAGGCGGCGGACGGTTTCGTCGGAATAGGTGATGCCGTCGGGATTCGAGTACATGGGCACGCACCAGATGCCCTTGACCAGCGGGTCGCGGACGAGAGCTTCCACCTGATCCATATCAGGGCCGGTTTCCGTCATGTCCACGGTGATCAGCTCGAAACCGAAATATTCGGTCACGCTGAAATGCCGGTCATAGCCGGGAGCGGGGCAGAGAAATTTGACGGCCCCCTGGCGGGACCAGGGCTCGTGGCCGCAAACGCCCTTGGCATAGGCCGTGGCTATGTAGTCGAACATCAGGTTGAGGCTGGAATTGCCGCCGACGATGACATTTTCGGCCGGCACGCCCAGCATGGAGGCGAGAAGTCCGCGCGCCTCCGGAATGCCGTCGGGGATGCCGTAGTTGCGGGTATCGGCGCCGTCCGCGGTGCGATAGCCGTCCCGCGCGTTGACACAGTCGAGCATATCGAGGGTCAGGTCGAGCTGTTCGGGTCCCGGTTTGCCGCGGGACATGTCGAGCTTCAGCCCCCTGGCCTTATAGGATTCATAAGCCGCCTCGTTCTCCGCCGCGATGGCCTCCAGCGCGGACCGGTCGAGTTCCTGCCATGCCGCCATGAATAGGTCTCCTTCCATTTTTCCATCAATCGTTCTATTTATTCTAGTATATGCCGCGCATTTTTGCAAGTGCAAAAACAATATCTTGCAAAAGTTTGTCAAAATTACCGAGGGTTTCCCACGAAAACGAAGGGCTGCTCGGATAGTTTTTCACTTTTTCGAGGAAAAGGAAACGGACGGCTGCGAGGCTGGCCGCTATGCGGAGGATTTATGCAGAAAAGCGCCCCGGAGGCATTGTCAGGGGCGATCGGCTATCACGAAAAAGACTCAAACGAAACAGGGGACCGAAATCCGCTTTCGGTCCCCTGTTATTGGAAATAAGAAAGTTAGAAATCCGCCGACCCGGTCGTGCGGGGGAAGGGGAGCACATCCCGGATGTTGGCCATGCCGGTGACGTACAGGATGAGCCGTTCAAAGCCGAGGCCGAAACCCGCGTGCTTGGTGCCGCCGAACCGCCTGAGGTCGAGATACCACCAGTAATCGTCCTTGTTCAGGTTCAGCTCGGCCATCCGTTCCTCGAGTATATCGAGCCGTTCCTCGCGCTGGCTGCCTCCGATGATTTCACCCACCCCCGGGACCAGCAGATCCATGGCCGCGACGGTTTTGCCGTCGTCGTTCAGGCGCATGTAAAACGCTTTGATCTCTTTGGGATAATCGGTGACGAAGACCGGCTTGCCGTAGAGCCGCTCGGTGAGATACCGCTCGTGCTCGGTCTGCAGGTCGCAGCCCCAGAAGACCGGGTACTCAAACTCGTCCTTGTGGGGTTCCAGCAGGGCGATGGCTTCGGTATAGGTCACATGGGCGAAATCGGCCTTCACCAGCGCCTGCAGACGCTCGAGCAGGCCCTTGTCGTAAAAATCGTTGAAAAACCGCATTTCATCCGGGCAGTGTTCGAGCAGATATGCGATGACGTAGGTGATCATATTCTGGGCGAGCGCCATGTCGTCTTCGAGATCGGCGAAGGCGATTTCCGGCTCGATCATCCAGAATTCCGCCGCGTGCCGGGCGGTAAAGGAGCGCTCGGCGCGGAAAGTCGGACCGAAGGTGTAAATCTTTCCGAACGCCATGGCCATGCATTCTCCGGCCAGCTGGCCGGAGACCGTCAAAGAGGTGTGGCGGCCGAAAAAGTCCTTGGAATAGTCCACCTTGCCGTTCTCGTCCCGGGGGATATCTTCCAAATCAAAGGAGGTGACGTGGAACATTTCCCCCGCGCCCTCGCAGTCGCTCGAGGTGATGAGGGGGGTGTGGGCGTATACGAAACCCTGCTCCTGAAAGAAGCGGTGGATCGCGTAGGCCGCAACCGACCGCACCCGGAACACCGCGTTAAAGGTGTTTGTCCGGGGACGCAGATGGGCGATGGTGCGCAGGAATTCGAGGGAATGGCGCTTCTTCTGCAGCGGATAATCCGCCGTGGACGCGCCCTCGACCTCGATGGAGGAGGCGTGCAGCTCACAGGGCTGCTTGGCCTCGGGGGTGAGGACCAGACAGCCTTTCACGCACAAGGCGGCACCGACGTTCTGGTGGGCGATCTCTTCGAAATTCGCGAGAGCGTTCCGCTCGGCGATTATCTGAAAGTTGCGCTGGCAACTGCCGTCGTTGAGTTCGATAAACGCGAGGGATTTGGATTCGCGCAGGGTCCGCACCCATCCGCATACGGTGAGCGTCTGACCCGCGAGGGCCTCGGCATCGGCGTAAACCGACGCGATTTCGTGACGTTTCATGGCTGACCATGCCTTTCTGGTTGGAATCCCCTGAGAAAAGGGGCATCGGCGGGACTGTATACGTCCCATTTTTTCCGATATGGTTAGTATTATACCAAACTTTTCCGATAAAACAAGGGGAGGGGGACGCGAAATGCATCGGAAATGCGAAATTTCCGCTTGACAAGCAGGGGTTTATTTTGTATAATGATGCTCGTTCCGCAAATGGACGTTTAGCTCAGCTGGTAGAGCATTCGCTTGACGTGCGAAGGGTCAGCGGTTCAAGTCCGTTAACGTCCACCAAAAAAGCAGTCCGCTCAACAGAGCGGGCTGTTCTTTTTTGGCCTGGAGGACAGGACTTGAAACGCGACGGTTCGAAGTCCGTTAACGTCCACCAAAAAAGCAGTCCGCTCAACAGAGCGGGCTGTTCTTTTTTGGCCTGGAGGACAGGACTTGAAACGCGACGGTTCGAAGTCCGTTAACGTCCACCAAGTTAAGCACCGTCATTTTGATGCGATATGTATCAGAGCTAAGGTGCTTGCTTTTTGTCGAAAAGCCCTTATATTAAGGGTTTCTTCTTTGAGCCGCGACCGAAACGAATTCCCCCTCTACCGGGGCTGTTCCAAAAAGAAAACTCGAGCAACGAGGATATCGTCTAATTATTGGCAATCGCGGCCGAAAAACATTCGCTGTAAAATGAACCTTTTGATACCGGCATCCGTCTATATAAGTGAAACCGGTTTTAATCACTCATAGACCAAAAGAGGTGAGGATGTGGATGAGTTTGAAAATTTGCTGGAAGCAGAGCGCGTATCTGTAGAACGATTTATAAGATTTCGCATAAACTCTAAATCTGATTCGGACGATATATTACAGGAAGTGTACCTTACAGCCTACCAAAAGTTTCCGCGGCTAAAAAATAAAGATTCTTTCAAAGCGTGGATTTTCAGCATCGCCAGAAACAAATGTAATGACTATTTCCGAAAAAAAGCCACTGCGTATGAGATTCCGATTGATGAGTTGACGCAAAAGCACCTGTCAGACGGCAGACATGGCATTTCTATAGTCAATATTGTTAGAGAAACCCTGAGCCTTCTCGGTAATAAGGATAAACAAATCCTTTATCTTTATTTTTGGAAAGAGATGCCGCAATCAGAAATTGCCAAGCAGTTAAATATTCCTTTGGGGACAGTGAAAAGCAGATTGCATACAGCAAAGCAGAACTTTCGAAATAAGTATCCATATCGCACCGATGTATCGAAAGGAGCACGCAGCATGAAAAAATTACCTGAATTTATTCCAGAATATAAAATCGAAGCCGGTATCGAGGCCCCTTTTGCAGTAAAATGGGAAGAGCTTATGGGATGGTTCCTGGTGCCGAAACTCGGCGAAAAGATGTCCTGGGGTATGTACGATATCCCGTCCCGCCGGTGCAGTCATGCATACGATATGCAAGTTACCGGCAAAGCTAAAGTTCACGGCCTCGAAGGCGTAGAACTGACTGCAAGAGAAGCCTCTTACTCGGATAAGGAGGATGTAATCCATCGCACCTTTGTCGCCCAACTGACAGATACGCATTGCCGCTATCTTGCAACATTCAGAAACGATGACGGCGTTCGCAATTATATTACATTCCTTGATGGCGATGAATTTCTGCCTAACTGGGGATTCGGTGAAGATAATTGCGGTAACGAAACCAATCTGGCAGTCAAGGGGGATATCAAGAGAACCGGCAAGACTGTTACAAGTGCCAACAAGGACTTCCTGCTTGATATTGTAGGACGATATACGGTTACAATTGGCGGGAAAAGTTATGATACCGTTTGCGTTATGGATATTGAAACCTATAATGGCGGTGTGGTGTCTGAGCAGTTCCTTGATAGGAACGGAAAAACAATTCTATGGCGCAGATTCAATCGTGATGACTGGGCAATCGACCGCTACAAGAAAAAATGGAGTGAACAGTTACCGGAAAACGATAGGCTTAATGTAAATGGCGCAACCTATGTTCATTGGTACGATTGCATCACCGATTATATTCTTTGATGAAAAACAGGGCAGGAATTCCTGCCCTGTTTTTTTTAACATGATCTTGAAATCACTCGTTGTAGGATGGCAATAGAAGCATTACAAATGAAAGAAGAGTAGCGGAAAATGAGCTCCTTATTCTAAAATGCACTCCTAAAGAAGATGGGAACCCCCTAACACAAAGAGACTTATTTTTATCAAAATTAGGGTTATTTCCCCCAAAAAGCAGTCCGCTTCTTTTTGTCTTTGAGGACGGGACTTGAAATGCGATGATGAACGTCCACCAAAAATCCGGGTTTCTCATTAAAAAAACCCGGATTTTTTCATATCCCATCGGAATGGAATTTCATTTCCGGCCCGGCGGCAAATAATGGGAATATTCTAGTGGAAAAACCCGCACGGATGGTTTATACTATTCCATAACAGAAAGGGGAGGGCATATGAAAAAATATCGCATAGCAGCCGCGGCGGCCGCGGCCGTTCTCTGTCTCGGCCTGTTGGCGGGATGCGCCAGAGAGCTTCCGGATGCATCCTCAGGGGAAGGCGGCGCGGTTTCCTCACAGCCGGAACCCACCACGGCGGAAAAATTCGACCAGTTCTGTGAAGAGGTCTTCCGGTTTGCCTTGTCGCAGGACGCCCTTTCCCTGCAGTATACGGTCGCACATCCCGAAAACTACGGTCTGGAAGAGGTTCCGGCTTCATGGGGGTCTTTTGTTCCCACGCCGGAAACGGTGGACAAAACGAAAAGCTTTCTCAGCGAGCTCAAAACGTTTGCCTACAGCGAGCTGACGGATGACCAGAAGCTGACATACGACACGCTTCTGACCGGTTTCGAGCAAAGCGCCGGGGGAGAGGCCTTTCCTTTATATGAAGAGGCGCTGAGCGCCACAGTGGGTCTGCAGGCCCAGATGCCCTCCCTGCTGGCGGAATACGCCCTGCGCAGCAAGCAGGATGTGGAACGGTATCTCCTTCTTCTGAAGGACACGGAACGGTATTTCGGGGAAATCCTCGCTTATGAGAAGGAAAAGTCCGAGGCCGGGCTGTTTATGGCCGATTTTGCCGTGGACGCCATTGTCGCGCAGTGTGAGAGTTTCCTCCGGAATCCCGATGAGAACATGCTCATCACCTCCTTTGCAGGCCGCCTGGAACAGGCGGAGCTGACCGACGAGGAAAAAGCGAATTTCACCTCGCAGAACGAGGAAGCGGTCAAGGGGCCCTTTCTCAGCGCCTACCGCACCCTGTCGGAAGGCCTGAAGGCCCTGAAGGGAACCGGAAAGAACCCGGGCGGCCTCTGCGGACTGGAAAAGGGCAAAGAGTTTTACGCGTATATGGTGGCACAGTTCACCGGGTCTTCCCGGTCCATAGACGACATACGCGACAGGCTGCAGCGGGATCTGGACGCCCATATGCAAACGCTCGAGAACCTCACGCAGGAGGATGTCGCGGCCTGGCAGCTGTACAAACCCGCCCTGACCGAACCGGAAGACATGCTCAAGGATATGCAGAGAAAGCTGCAGATGGATTTCCCCGAGCCTCCCCCTGTTTCCTACACCGTGAAAAAAGTGGATGAGGCTCTGGCGGATTACGTCAGCCCGGCCTTCTATTTGATCCCGCCGCTTGACGATTTTCAGAACAACGTCATCTATATCAACGAGACGTACAGCGAGAGCATGGATTTGTATACCACTCTGGTGCATGAGGGGTATCCGGGGCATCTGTATCAGTCGGTGTTTTTCCTGTCGCAAAATCCGGCGCCGGTCCGCAGCGTCTTGAGCTACAGCGGTTATGTGGAGGGCTGGGCCACTTATGTGGAATGCGAATACGGCTATGCCTACAGCGGCCGGCCGGAACCCGCTGTCCGGATCGAAAGGGCGGACCGTCTGGCGGCTTTGGAGACGATGGCGATTGTCGATATCGGGGTCAATTATGATGGATGGGACGTATCCGAGACGCTGGAATTTTTGAAAACGGTTTACGGAGACAGCATCGACCGAAACGGCGCGGAAGCGTTTTTCCAGTCGATCGTGGAGGAACCGGGAAATGTGCTGCCCTACGTGGTGGGCAACCTGGAATTCCTGCAGCTGAAGGCCGCCGCAAAGGAACGGCTGGGCGAAGCTTTCGACGTCAAGGAATTCCACCGCTTGATCCTGGAAACAGGGCCGGTGCCGTTTTCCCTGCTGGAAAAACAGATGAACATGTGGATGGATGGCCTAACCGCCGGAGAGAATTCCGCTCTGGCGGCGGCCTGATCCCGCGGCGTCCGGAACGGCGGACGGCTCGCCGCCGGGAAACCGGCAGGACTTCTGTATGGAGGCCCTGCCGGTTTTTATGCGGATCAGGCGGCAAGATCCGCGTTGACATCGGCCGCCGTTTGCTTTATATTTATAAAGCCGGGCGGTTCACCCTGACCCGGGAAATCCAAACCCTATTATGAATACGGATCAAGGAGTGGATGGGACACACGTGGGTACAGTGGATTGGATACAGATCGCCGTCCTGGCTTTGCTGGTGGCGGCGTCGGCCTATTTTTCCTCGTCGGAAACCGCGTTTTCCAGTTTGAACCGCATCCGGCTGAAAAGCCAGGCACAGTCCGGCAACAAGCGGGCGGCCGCCGCCCTTCGCCTGTCGGAGCAGTACGACGTGCTGCTCTCCACCATTCTCATCGGCAACAACATCGTCAATATTGCGGCGGCGTCCATTGCTACGGTGCTGTTCGTACGGTTTATCGGGGATGCCGGGGTTACCCTCTCGACCGTTGTCATGACGGTGGTGGTGCTGATTTTTGGAGAGATCTCCCCCAAAAGCCTGGCCAAGCAGAACGCCGAAGCGGTCGCTCTGGCAGTGACGCCGTCCCTGCGGGTGCTGATTGTGCTTCTGACTCCGCTCAACTTTGTGTTCCGGTTGTGGAAGAAGCTGCTCAACCGCATTTTTCCGCCGAAGGAAACCGTCGGCATGACCGACGAGGAGCTCCTGACCATTGTGGACGAAGTGCAGAACGAAGGCTCCATCGACGAGCACGAAGGCGAGCTCATCCGCGCCGCCATCGAGTTCGATGACCTGACGGTCATGGAAATCCTGACGCCCCGGATCCAGGTGGCCGCCGTGGATGAGGACAGCACCCTTCCGCAGATCGGCGAAAAGTTCCGGGAACACGGGTTTTCCCGTATGCCGGTTTATCGGGATACCATCGACACGGTGGTCGGCCTGATCCATGAGCGGGATTACTATTCCCTGCTGTACGAGGGCGGGGATTCCATTGCTCCGATCATCAAGGAGGTGCTGTTCGTCCCTCCGGGAACCAAAATTTCGGTTCTTCTCCGGCAGTTCCAGACACAGAAGGAGCACCTCGCGGTGGTCGTCGACGAATTCGGCGGCACCGCCGGCATCGTGACGCTCGAGGATGTGCTCGAAGAGCTGGTGGGCGAGATCTGGGACGAGCACGACGAAGCGGTCGAGAGCTTCCGCCAGACAGGGGAGAAAACCTGGCTGGTCGCGGGGGATGAACGCCTCGACGAGGTGCGGGAGCGACTGGATCTCCCGACCGACTGCGAGTCTCAGACCGTCAACGGCTGGGTATCGGAACGGCTGGACGCGATCCCGGTGGTGGGGCAGTCGTTTACGGAGGACGGGTACGCCGTCACCGTGACCAAAACGGCTCTCCGGCGGGTGGAGGAAGTCCGCATCGAAAAAGTGACGGAACCGATTGAGGAGGGATCGATATGACGCTTCTCCTCGACAGTTTTTTAACGGTCGGGCAGCAGGTGCTCGGTCTGTTTGTTCTGGTCTGTATCGGTGTGATCTGCGGTAAAAAGGGCGTGTTCACGCAGCCGGCTGTCCGCAGCTGTGCCGAAATCGTGCTGCTGTTCGCCACTCCCTGCGTGATCCTCCAATCGTTTGAGCGGGAAAAAGACCCGCAGATGCTGCTGGGTCTGCTGTTCGCGGTGCTTGCGGCCCTGGCGGTTCACGGTCTCGGCATCGCGGCCGCTCACCTGACCTTCCGGGGGACGGAAGCGCGGGACCGGGTGCTCCGGTTCGGCGTCGTGTTTTCGAATGCGGGCTATATGGCCATTCCGCTGCAGAAGGCCCTGCTCGGGGAAGAGGGCGTGTTTTACGGGGCCGCCTATGTGGCGGTGTTCAATCTGGTGCTTTGGAGCTACGGCGTTCTCGCGATGAGCGGCGAACGGAAAAACCTGTCGCCCCGCAAGCTCCTGATTAATCCGGGCGTCATCGGTCTGGCGGCGGGACTGCTCCTCTTTTTTTCGGGCCTCCGTCTGCCTGCGTTTCTGGAAGCTCCGGTGGGGCATTTGGCCTCTCTCAATACGCCGCTGCCCATGCTGATCGTGGGCTTTTACCTCGCGGACGCGGATCTGAAAAGCGCGGTCCGGGACAGGCGTCTGCTCCTGTCGATGGGGCTGCGGCTGCTGGCCGTTCCGCTGCTCACGCTGGGGGTTTTGTATCTGTTCGGGATGCGGGGCACCCTGCTCACCTCGTGTGTCATCGCGGCGAGCGCTCCGGCCGCCGCGGCCACCACGATGTTCGCCACCCGTTATGAAAAAGATACCCGTCTGTCGGTCAATCTGGTGGCGATGTCGACGCTGTTTTCCATGCTGACCATGCCGTTGGTCGTGGGCTTGTCCCAGGCGGTTGGATGAGGTCGGATGCTCTCGACATATACAAAAAAGGGGCTGGGCGCTTGGCGTCCGGCCCCTTTTTTGTAGTGTTTAAGCAAGTGGGGTGAAGCGCGAAGCGGTGCGCCCTACAAAAAACGCCCGCTCAAGGCGGGGGGGATGAAATCTGTATGAAGGGGCAAGAACCGGATTATTATCCTTCAAAAAGAACTGCGGGGCATACGGCTGAAATATGCCGACCTGGGTTTATGTGGGTCAGCACGACAACCCATGAGCGCATTTTAGACAAAAGGAAATTGGTAATTTCAATCGAGCACCGCGGAATAATCCTTCTGTGGTAAAAAATCTTTTGCCGGCAGCGAAAAGGATACATAAAGTATACATAAAATATGCAGTAGTATACACAAAGAAGAAAAGACGCGGGTTTTGTACTCTGGAGGCCCCTTATAAGCGCACGCAAGCTAAGCCAGCCGCCATACGGAATGTTTCAGGCTTTTTGACATATAGTTTAAAAGGAAAATTTTGTAAGATACTTGAAATTTTTACTTTTATCCATTATAATGTGTACGTTTCTCTGTGAGTACATAGTATGGACGCGTTATAAGAGTACCACAGAAGGATGTATTCTATGATATCGCGAGAACGGCAAAACCACCCGGCGGCCGAAAATCAAGGGCCTTCCAGTGCATACAGTTGGACAGCAGCCGGAGTCGAATATGGTTGACTGGCAATCGTATATATCGGTCCGATTTGGCGGGAACGGGGGAGCTATTCGTCTTCCGTACTCCTGCGGGATATGGATGCGGTTGCATTCACCCTGCGGGAATGGGAGGATGCTGTGCCTATCAGACCGGGCAAAGCCATTCCGTTGAAACGCCGGGGCAGGCGAAACAATATGTAATCGGATGCACACCGAAAAAAGTGCAGAATACCAAGAAAGGAAGATACGACATGAAACGAACGAAACAAAGCAAGCTGCTGGCCATCCTACTGACGGTCGCCATGATGCTGACGCTGGTGCCCACTGCGGTTTTCGCGGCGGATAACAACGTTTGCAAAATTGGAGAAACCGGATATCCGACGTTGGAAGGCGCCGTTTCCGAGGCGGCGGATGGGCAGGAAATTGTGCTTCTGGGCAACGTGGAACTGACGGAAAAGCTCGTCATTGACAAAAAGCTCACCCTGAATATCGGTACATACACTTTAAGCAGCACGGTTGTCAAAGGCACCGCGCTTGATATAAAAGCCGACGTAACCATCACCGGCAGCGGCACCATCCAGGGCGCTGACCGTGAGTCCAGTTCCCCTACCGCTACGGCCTATATGCTTCAGGTCAGCGGCGGCGCCAAATTGACCTTGGACAATGTTGTTGTGCAGCCCGGAAAAACCCAGACAGGCGGCAGCACGGCCGCTGCAACCACGGGCGTTTATGTGTCGGCCGGAACCCTTGTGCTCAACGGCGCGACGGTCAAGGGCGGGGATTCCATAGGCAAAGGTTACGGCGGTAATGCTGTCTATGTTTTCGGCAGCAATTCCCAGCTCACAGCCGATAACGCCACCATCATCGGCGGCGCTGCCGAAAGAACGGGCGCGGTAAGCAACGGCGGCGGATGTGCCGTTTACGTTCAGAACGGCACGGCCTCTTTGAACAACTGCACGCTCACCGGAGGAAGCGCCAAGAGCACGCTGGAAGACTACTACAAAGCTGACGGCGGCAGCGCTCTTTGGATTCAAAATGAAGGCACAGCGGTCGTCACCGGCGGAACGCTCACCGGCGGCGCATCGAATCAAACCAACAACGGCGGTTCGGGCGGCGCGGCTGTGTATGCGCCGGGCAGCTCTAAGGTGGATCTGACGTTCTCTGATGTGGATATCGTGGGCGGCAATTCCGAAAATGGACAAGGCGGCAAGGCGTTTGCGCTTATGGGGCCGTCTACGGTTGTCGTAAAAGAGAATTCCACAGTCGTCGGAGGCGACGGCGGACGATATGCCGGAACGGCTATCGATCTGAGTTCTTACTCCGCCAAAGGCACATTTACCATTGAAAACTCCTCCGTATTGGTCGGCGCAGGCCCTGTCTTCTCGTCCGACGGAACGGCGATTAACTTCGGCGGCAGCGATGCGGACGATCATATCGCCGTTACGGTAGAAGGAAGCGTCATTTCCGGCGGTGAAGACGGCAACTCGATATATGCGAAAGAGGCCGCTATCGAAAAAGGCAAGCTTATTCTGAAAGATTCTGAACTCAAAGGTTCCGTGATGCTCAGCAAAACCGGGGGCGGCTATTCCTATTCGTTCACGAAGGAACAGCTGAGTGCCATGGCGAACGGCGAAGACCAGGACATCTGGCAGGATGAGGACGGCAATGTGCAGATCGGTTCTGCGCCTGAGGGCGAACAGGATATCCGTCCGATACTGAACACGACGACCGGCACATACTATGTCAGCCTGGAAAAGGCGCTGGCTGAGGCCGACAACGGCCATGTCATCAAGCTGCTGGCGAATATCCAATATGAAACCAACGGCACGGGTCTGTTCAATATCACAAAATCCATTACGCTGGACGGCGACGGTCATACGATTTCCGGCTACGGGAAAAGAGCCAGCAACAGCACGACGCTGGCCATCAATAACGGTGGAACCGACAAAGTCCATGTTACTCTGGAAAACCTGAAAATCGTCAACGATGCACCCAAAGGCCGTGCGATTGAGACACGGGGGAATATTGGGAGCCTGACCATCAAGAACTGTGAGATTGCGTGCACGGGCGGAGGCAATACCCAGCTTCTGACCGTTGGCGGCAGCCAAAGCGATGCGGCCGAAATCCTCATTGACAAATCCACCCTCGACGCCGGAAACGCGGGTTATCCCATCGTTGCGTTTAACCCGATGAAGCTGGATGTTACGAACGAAAGCAAACTCGCGGGTTACTGCGGTGTCTATTTTAAAGGAGTAGACGCATCGGAAGGGTCTCATGGCTCTGTCCTGACCGCTGAAAACAGCACCTTTGACTGCCCCAATGTGCACGGCGGCGATTCCAGCGATTTTGGTGTTTTTGTGCTGGAAGATGACAATATCAAAATCGCGATAAACAATTGTGTGATCAACGCGGAAAGCAAGGGAACCTCCAAGCAGGCTGTTCTGTCGGAAAGCAGCTTTGCGCAGCGCCACACCGAGGGGTATTCGATCACGATCAAAGGGGATTCCACGAAGGTAGCGGGTACCTTGCTGAGAAAAAATGACAATTGGGAAAAGCGCAGCTTTGCGGTTTCCGGCGGTGTATTCAGCGAAAAGGTTCCGGAAGAGCTCTGTGCGGAGAATTTCCACCCCAACGAAAATGAGGATGGTTCCTTCTCGGTTCATGTGCATACGGGCGCTGAGGCCGTGAAAGAAAACGAAAAAGCCCCCACCTGCACCGAAAAGGGCAGCTACGATTCTGTCGTATACTGTTCGGTCTGCGGGGAAAAGATGAGCAGCGAAACGAAGACGATTCCGGAAACGGAACATCAGTACGGATCGGATTGGGTATCCGACGAAACCAATCACTGGCATGAGTGCTCCTGCGGCGATAAGGCCGATGAAGCCGCTCATACCTTTGGCGATTGGACAGTCACCAAAGAAGCGACGGCCACTGAAGCCGGCAGCCGGGAAAAGGTCTGCACGGCCTGCGGCTATAAAGTGACCGAGGAGATCCCGGTGGGTTCCGAAAAACCGAACCCTGACACGGGTGACCATAACCATTTGGTCCTTTGGATTTCGCTGCTGGCTGTTTCTGCGGCGAGTCTGTGCACGCTGATTTCCACTTCCAAAAAGCGGAGCGCGCAAACAAAATAATCGAAACAAAGCGGCGCGGAGGCGAAACCTCCGCGCCGCTTTTTCATGTTGACGAAAATAGCCGGCTGAATCATCCGATGTGCGGAGGCCATGCAGGATTTTCAGCGGAATCCTTTTCATAAACGGCATAGCACAACCGGCGTGACTCACGCCACGCCGGTTGAAAGAGGCTATAGCCGCAGGACTCGGAGACCGGCCGGCTTACGCGCCCATGGGCAGGAAAACGATCATGGAGAGAACGAACATGAAGACCGTGCCGACGATCATGGGTACCGAAGTGCGCTTGACCACTTCGATGGGACTTCGTTTGACCGACCCGGCCACGATGACCGTCACGGCGGCAACGGGGGAGACCGCCCGCAGGAGGTTGCCGGCCAATCCCATCGGGATGCTGATGGCCAGGACATTGATGCCCGCCGCCGCGGCCAGCGGCACCATCAGCGGCACCATGGCGAAGAACAGGGCGGTGCCGCTGCCGCTGAGCAGCACGATCAGGGCGGTCAGGACGACCAGGATCAGGGGCAGGACAAAGCCGAGTCCGCCGCCCTGAATGCCGACCATAGCATCCTGGAGCGCCTGGATCAGGCCGATGGCCTTGAGCCCTGTGACGAATACGGAGGCCGCCACCAGCAGGGCGACGATGGGCATCGCGCCGCCCATGCCTTTGAAGAAGGCTTCGGTGCCGTCGAGAGCGGCCCGGGCTTTGCGGTGGCGGATGATCTCACACACGATTGCCACAACAAAGGAGAAGAGCGCCGCGACTTCCACGCTGATGTTCACGTTGAGATCGGTGAAAGAACCGATGAAAAAGACCACGATCAGCAGCAGGATGGGCAGCAGGGGCAGAATGGCGTAGACGGTCTTGAAGAGCGCGCCGCCCTCGATGTGCTTGGCCTCCTGGATATCCGCGTCCCCGGCGGAGCCGAGTTCGCCCTTGGCTTTGGCCTTTTTATCCATCCACTTCTGCCAGAAATAGTGCATGAGGGCCATGACGATCAGGGTGGGGATGGATACGATCGCGTGAAAGCGGAACACGTAATCGGTCGGGGTCAGACCGGCAAATTCGGTCGTTTTCGCCAGTTCTTCCGCAATGGCGACGTTGTCGCTGCCGAGCGGGGTGGGCATGACGGTGGCCGTGGTGGCGATGACGCCCGCGGCGGTCAGGGTGCTCATGCCCGATTTCACCAGAACGGGGAAGAGGGTCGCGAGCAGGATGATGGCGAGGTTCGACGCACTCGGAATGACCAGGGAGAGCAGGTTTCCGAGCAGGAACACCACCGGAACCAGGATATAGGCGGACTTGATGTGCCGGATCGGCTTGGTCAGGACGCTGACTGTGACGTCATTGGCACCGATATGGCTCATATACGCCGAATAGCCGCCCAGGATCAGGATGATGAAACCGGCCGAACGCAGGGTGTCTTTGAACTGGTCGGCGATGGCCTTGAGCGGATCGAGCCAGACGGCTCCGGTCGATGCGAAGTCCTTGACCCCGATACCGTTGCCCATGGCGATGCCGATGAACATGAGCAGGACGCCCATGAGAAACAGGGTGATCTTGATGTCCATCTTTTTGATGAGCATGAAGATCACGACGGCCACGGCGATGATCGCCGAACCGTACATGATAACAGCGGACATGAAATTGCCTCCTTCAGACTCTATACGATCCCCCTCCGGGGTCAGATGCAGGTTGCGATTTTTTCCAAGAACCAGGCGCGGAAACGCTCCTGGTCGATGTCCATGCAGACTTTAGCGTTATGGGGCCGGCCGAGATAGCCCTTGAGATCGACGACGGTGCAGCCGGCGGTCATGCTGCCGGCAAGTTCGATATCCACCGTGGCGTCTTCCATCTGGTACATGGACGGCTCGAGCAGATAGGCGATGGCGCAGCTGTCGTACATTTTCAGCCCGGTTTTCATGCTGCCGCCCCGGTATTTCTGGAACAGGCAGTAGGCCATCCGCCCCACCTCCCCGAGACTCGGCAGCTTGGCGCTGTCCTCGGGCAGGACGAGCGCTTTCCAGCCCACGTCCAGCCCCGCCATGACGAGGGGGAGTCCGGAATCGAACACGATCTTGGCCGCTTCGGGATCGGTGGCAACGTTGAATTCCGACATGACGCCCTTGTTCCCGCGGGAAGCTGAGCCGCCCATCATGACGATTTCCCGGATACGGCTCTTGACCTCCGGAAACGTTTTTAACAGCAGAGCGATGTTGGTCAGGGGGGCGATGGGTACGAGCGTGATGGGCTGGTCGCTTTCCAGAATCACCCGCCGCATCGCTTCCACGGCGTTTTCCTTCAGCAGCAGGTGATCGTCCGGCTCATCGAAGTCGAAGCCTTCCATCCCGCTGACGCCATGGACGTTGCTCGCGTCAAGGAACGGCTGGATCAGCGGGGCATCGGCGCCTTTGGCTACCGGGACCTCCTTGCCGTAAAACTTGAGCAGCCGCAGGGTGTTGTAGGTCACTTTGTCGAGCGATACGTTCCCCGCAACCGTGGTGAGGAGACGGACGTCGAGTTCGTCGCTGAACAGGGCGATGGCGATGGCGACGGCGTCGTCGATTCCGGGATCGGTATCGATGATGATGGGGCGTTTGTTCATGGGAGTTCCTCCTTTTGCAGTGGGGCTAATGGGTTAGGTACGGCTTGTCCGGCCGGAAAGGGCCGCGGCCGGTTCGGGCAGGGGTACGGGGGTGAACTGCACCATGCCGTGACCGAATCCCGGAGCCGGGCGCTGGATAAAACCATATTTTTTGTAGAATCCCTCGGTTCCGGGCGTGGCCATCAGTCCGACGTACGCGCCCTCGCATCCCGCGCCGTTGATATACCGAAGGAGGGAATCCAGGAGCATGTGGCCGATCCCCCGGCCCTGACAGGCCGGATCCACTACCACATCTTTGATGAAAAAGACGATGCGGCCGTCTCCGACGACGCGGGCGATCCCCAGTGTCTCCGCACCCTCCCGTACTTCGGTTGTAAAAAGGCTGTTGCGCAGGGCGGCGGCCGCGTCGTCCGGTGAATAGGGACGGAACTGTACTTTGTTCCGCAATCGGCCATACGTTTCCGCCGTCAGGGCGTTTTCCACGATCTTCAGCATGTTCCACCCGTCTTTACCAGAAGAGATTGTTTCATGAAAAAGTATGTGCGCAGAGCGGCGCCGTTATACGGGTCGGATGCATCCGACTATAAAAAATACCGGATTTAACGCCGTCTAAGCCGTTAAATCCGGAAAAATAAGGAATCGTCATATAAATTCATTGTTCACAATTATGCGAGGAGCGAGTTCCTCTTCGGTACTGTCGTGGGTTCGGAAGTTTACGTTGGATTGCGCGGGGGCCGGTCCAAACGACGCGGGAATCGGAAGCTGGTTGGGGCCGTGGCGTCGTCAAAACACGCGGGGCCATATCCGGAGGATATGAGCGGGGGCCGGTCCAAAACGACGCGGGAATCGGAAGCGGGTTGGGGTCGTGATATCGTCAAAACACGCGGGGCCATATCCGGAGGATATGAGCGGGGGCCGGTCCAAA
>CABUNG010000039.1 GCA_902492895.1 uncultured Oscillospiraceae bacterium
GCGTCTTCTCTTCCAGTCCTTCTCTCACCCCGAATCGGCGCCCGTCGATGATCGGCCGGATCCCGATTCTCGCGTGGTTGCAGCCCTGATTCATATCGTTTCGCTCCTTCAAAATTTGATCTGAACGGGACTGGTATTTCCCGCTCTTTACCCCACGGTTACAGGCCAAGTGTAGCATAGGAAAACCTAGAAAACAAGCCATTTTTTGCGTTTATGCATACCGAACTACAGCGTTCAGTTTTCGCGGTTTTCCTGCCCTTTTCCGCTTGTAAAATCCTGTCGGGTTGCGAAATCGGCTATGTTCGACAGACATCTGAAATGCATTTTCTGGAAATCCGGAAACGTGTGTTTTGGCGCCCTCAAGAAAGAGCCGTTAATTACATTACGGCCCTTGAAAAATTGGGAGTTATATGGTATAATTCGTTCGTCATAGGTGTAGGCTGCGTTATAGTACATACACCGTGGTATAACAACCTATACGGTTAATCAAATGAATGAAAGGTGAAGAGAATGAAGAGGAACCTTCAAAAAATGGGGACGTCTGGACGGTAAACCCGGATAATGCCCAGGCCACACTGGACGGAGCCTTCGGTTCCATCGACGGGAAGACGATCCATTTCAGCGAGGGGACCTATTCCGAAGTGCTTGTATTGGCCCGTCCTACCAAGTACGAAGGAAGCAACACGAAATATTACAACATGAACTGGACGCAGCAAACCGGCTGGGTTAAGGAAGATCAGCCGCTGCCCTATGAGGAGTTTATCCAGAATTCCAGCAATATCGTCACATATGAGCGTAAAGTGAGCAACGTAACTTTTACGGGAGAGGAAGGCGTTGTCCTTCCCGGATTTACGTCGAGTTCAGGCCACGTCTACGGAGCGGCATATGACTATGTCCGAGAGGTGGAAATCGTCAACACGACAAACAGTTATTACGGCGCCTGCTCGTTGGAAAACATTACATTCAGCGGCCTGACAATCAAGGACGGCATCGCCATCGCCAACTACGGAACGGCAACCAATACCGGCATCAAGATTGTAAACTGCACATTCCAAGGTGATGCCGCTAAAATGGCGACCAATGGTTACGCGGCTATAAGCCTGAAAGCCGATTCCCGGATATTTGAAGATATCGAGGTGTCCGGCTGTACAATTACGAATTATTTTCAGGGGATTTATTCCCAGGGCTCCGACGGTATCCAGGTGAATAACAACGTGTTTGACGGTACCACCCACAACGCCATCGCGATCCAGAACGGCGCTTCCAACAAGGTCAGCGGCGAGATTGTGATCGAGGAGAACATCATCAAGAATGCGAGCGACCGGGCCATTCGCTTCGGCAATGCCGCCGATGCGGAGAAGATCACCATTGAGAACAACGTCATCAAGGACTCGGGCGACAGCGAGGGCGAGCTGATTAAGGGTGATTTCCCTGCCGACAGCAGTGCGGTTTCGCTGGAGCACAACTACTGGGATGGAAAATCGGTCGAAACAGCTGTGGCGAATGCGGCGGTGCGTCCTGAAACCACAGGCATCGTAAACGGCGTTTTCCCTGAAAATGTGGACGCGTACAGAGCGCAGGGTTATGTAAGCAAGGATAACGGCGACGGCACCTTTACCGTTGCGCCTGCGACGGATACGATTACGCTGGTCAGCGGTGCGGCCGAGGATCAAACCCTCACGGTTGAAGCCGGAAAAACCGAGACGCTTCCTGTGCCGACCTGGGACGGGCACGATTTCCAAGGCTGGTTTGACAGTGACGGCCATAAGGTGGAGAGCTACACCGCGACGGCCGACGGAACCGGAAATGTCACGTTTACGGCCAAATGGAAGCATCCCTACGGCGAGGACTGGAAAACGGACGAAAATGGCCACTGGCATGAGTGTGCCTGCGGGGATAAGGCCGACGCCGCCGAGCACACCTTCAAATGGGTGACAGACAAGGAAGCGACGGCCACCGAGAAGGGCTCGAAGCATGAGGAGTGCGAGACCTGCGGCTATAAAAAGGCGGCTGTGGAGATTCCCGCCACCGGAGATCCCGACGCTCCGCAGACAGGCGTCAGCAGCAGCCTTGTCCTTTGCATGACCCTGCTTGTCCTGGCCTGCGGCGGCCTGACCGGAACGCTTCTGTATTCCAGAAAACGCCGGACCCACGAATGATTTGCCCCTCATATAAAACCGGCCCCGTTTCGGGGCCGGTTTTGGTTTGTCCATGGTTATCCGCTTGGTGAGAACAGGAGCCACCGCCCGCATCCGCCTGTCAGATGCGGGCGGTTTGCTTGAATTGTATTATACAAATAGGAAAATAGAAAATGTTTAAACTAAATGTTATGAAATAACGCGGAACACATCGACATGTGTTCCGCGTTATGGCGAAATTCCGAACCAGGCCGAAGGCCCCGGCCTGGTTTATTCCTATTGCAGAGCCTCCAGGCTTTGATCGAGCAGCGCGATCTTGTCCTTCAGGCGAGCGGCGTTTTCCCGGGCTCCGGCCACGACGCTTTCGGGCGCCTTATCGGTAAACGCCTTGTTTTCGAGTCTCGACATCACACCGTCGAGCTGCTTCTGCACGTTTTCCCGTTCTTTCTGCAGGCGGGCGCGCTCGGCTTCCTTATCCACCAGCTCGTCCATCGGGATTTTGATCGTCGCATCGGGGGTGACGATGCTCACGGCGCCCGGCAGATCGAACGCATCGCCCACCCGGACCTCGGAGGCCGATGCGAGACGGCAGAGGAATGGCGCTCCCTTCTCAAACGTATCGCGGTATCCCGTCTCCACATATACGAGTGCACGGCGGGAGGGCGGAACGTTCATTTCCGCCCGACGGTTGCGGACAGCCCGGATGGCTTCCATCAGCCGCTCCATCTCCTTCTCCTCTTCGGGGAAGGACAGGGCGGATTCGACCGCGGGCCAGGGGGCCACCACCAGCGCGCCGCCCTCGTGCGGCAACGCCTGCCAGATTTCCTCCGTGATGAAGGGCATGAACGGATGCAGCAGCTTCAGAATCCCCTGCATCACCCACAGCAGCACCCGCCGGGCATTTTCTGCCGCCGCTTCGTCCTCGCCGGACAGGCGGGATTTGCAGAGCTCGATGGTCCAGTCACAATAGTTGTCCCAGATGAAATCGTACAGTTTCTGCACCGCCAGGCCCAGCTCGAATTTCTCGAGGTTGTCGGTGACCGCCCCCACCAAGGTATTATAACGGGACACGATCCATTTTTCATCCAGCGTCAGGGCCGCGGGCAGACCGGCGGGCACCTCGTGGCCCTCGAGGTTCATCAGCAGGAACCGGGCGGCGTTCCACAGCTTGTTGGCGAAGTTCCGGGAGGATTCCACCTTCTCCGGCATGAACCGCATATCGTTCCCCGGGCTGTTGCCGGTCGAGAGCATGAAGCGCAGCGCATCGGCGCCGTACCGGTCGATGATTTCGAGCGGGTCGATGCCGTTGCCGAGGGATTTCGACATCTTCCGGCCCTGGGCATCCCGCACCAATCCATGGATGAAGACGGTGTCGAACGGCACCTGCCCCATGTGTTCGAGGCCGGAGAACATCATCCGCACCACCCAGAAGAAAATGATGTCGTACCCCGTGACCAGGGTGTTGGTGGGATAGAAATAGTCGAGTTCAGGGGTTTTGTCGGGCCATCCCAGGGTGGAAAACGGCCACAGGGCAGAGGAAAACCAGGTGTCCAGGGTATCCTCGTCCTGATGAAGATGCGCGCTGCCGCATTTCGGGCAGACGGTCGGATCCTCTCTCGACACGATCATCTCCCCGCAGTCGCCACAGGTCCACGCGGGAATGCGGTGGCCCCACCAAAGCTGGCGGGAGATGCACCAGTCCCGGATATTCTCCAGCCAATGGAAGTACACCTTATCGAACCGCTCGGGCACGAATTTGGTCTCGCCGTTTTTCACCGCGTCGATGGCCGGACCCGCCAGCTCCTTCATCTTGACGAACCACTGCAGGGATACCCGCGGCTCGATGACGGTGTGACAGCGATAGCAGGAGCCGACGTTGTGCTTCATCGGCTCGGTCTTCACGAGATAGCCCTGTTCTTCCAGGTCCTTTACGACCGCCCTGCGGCATTCCAGCAGCGTCATGCCCTGATACTTCCCGGCGAGCTCGTTCATGTGCCCGTCCTCGGTGGTGACCGTGATGACCTCGAGGTTATGGCGCTGGCCGACCTCGAAATCGTTCGGGTCATGGGCGGGGGTGATCTTCACCACACCGGTGCCGAAATCCATCTCGACATACGTGTCCGCCACGACCGGGATGCGCTTGCCCACCAGGGGAAGGATCACGTTTTTCCCCACCAGATGGCGGTAGCGCTCATCGTCGGGATGGACCGCAACGGCCGTGTCGCCGAGCATGGTCTCAGGTCTGGTGGTGGCGAGTTCCAGGTATTCCCCGGAGGGATTCCCCTCCTCGTCCGCGATGGGATAGCGCAGATGCCAGAAGGAGGCGTCCTTCTCCTCGAATTCCACCTCTGCATCGGATATCGACGTCCTGCAGTGGGTGCACCAGTTGACGATCCGTTCACCGCGGTAAATGAGTCCTTTTTCATAGAGCCGGACGAACACCTCCCGCACGGCCTTGGAACAGCCTTCATCCATCGTGAAGCGCTCCCGCTCCCAGTCACAGGAGGAACCGAGCTTTTTGAGCTGTTCCACGATCCGGCCGCCGTATTTGTCCTTCCAGCGCCAGGCGCGTTCCATAAACCCGTCCCGGCCGAGATCCTCTTTGGTCACGCCCTCTTCCGCCATGGCCGCGACGATTTTCGCCTCGGTCGCGATGGCGGCGTGATCGGTTCCGGGCAGCCACAGCGCCTCATATCCCTGCATCCGCCGCCAACGGATCAGGATGTCCTGAAACGTTTCGTCCAGGGCGTGGCCCATGTGGAGCTGGCCCGTAATATTGGGAGGCGGAATGACGATGGTGTAGGGTTTCTTTTCCGGGTTGGGCTCGGCATGAAAATATCCGCCCTCGACCCAAAAACGATAGATCCGGTCCTCCACCTCACCGGGATCATAGGTTTTTGCCAGTTCTTTCCTATCCGCCATGACGGTTCTCCTCCCACGGTTTCACATGATGCCGCACATTGTGCAGTGAATTACCGATTATTGTAACACAAGCAGAGAACGGAGACAAGTCCTTTTCCGGGCTTTTTGCCGGCTTTGTCCGCATTCCGGCGATAAAAAAGCACCGCCCCGGCTCTCCGGGGCGGTGCAGCGGAATCATTCGGGATAGACAATGGTATAGGGCGGGTTCTGCGGCTGATACCGGATTTCCAGTTCGGCCGCCCCCCGTATCCCATCCAGATCAGGCGAATCTTCCCGGCTCGCCTTCTGATCGATTCCAAAGGCGCGGATCCGGATAACCGCCGTTTCCCCGTTTTCCACCTGCGGCGTATCGTCTAAATAAAGCCCATCATAACGCGTGATGTCAAAACAAACCGTGTCGGTATCAAACACATAGGGCCCCCAGTTGTACTGTCCCGTTATATAAAAAGGAGCATCCTGAACCGAGGCCTTGGTCAGCATCTTCATATTGGTCTGCCAGCCGAACACCTCGTTTTTCCCCAGTTCCCGGCCGGTGCGGTACCGGAGCGTACAGTAATGATGCTGATCGTCCAGCACCACAATCTGGCTCCAGTCGGGCTCCCCGCCCTCCCGGACCGGATTGCCGAACCGTCTGTCCGGCGCCTGCACGACAAGCCCCTCCTGTCTGGTAACTGTGATCTCCCCGATACAAAAGTCGTCTCCGATTTTATCGCTCGGCCAGTCTTTGTACGGAAACGCAAAAGCCCGAATAGTGGCGGTGGTGTATCGGTGGCCGTCGGCATCCTTCTCGTTCCACAGAACCCGGCCGTCGGACGCTGTATAGAGATAATAGCCCTCCTTTGAAGAGGACATCAGTAAAGGCTCTCCAACCGTATCCAGGCAGCCTGCATCGGTTTCCCAGATGATGGTATACGCATCGCCCTCTTTGGGGGATCCCAAATGTTCGATTCGGAGCTCTCCCTCTCCGTCTACTTTCAGAACCGGTTTTGGGGTTCGGAGAAGAAAATACGCCAGCAGCGCCAGCCCGACGGCGCCGACGCAGAAAATCGCTATGCCGATTGTCTTTTTCATGACACCACCGCCCGATCTGGATTACGAATACGATTGCTGGAACCAGCTCCCGCTGTTATACAGCGTGGTGATACCGGACGTATAATACCCCACTACTTCATAATGCGACTGATAGACAAAGGACTTTACACAGTTGGACGGACGTTTGTACACGTACACCAACTGCTGTTGATAATGGGAATCGTTGCACAAATTATAATTGTTCGAATTCATCAAGGCGCTTCGTACATACCCGCCGTTTTGCAAAAAATGCGCAGAGGGCTCCGTATCAAAAGTCTTTACACCAAAACCGCTCGCAAAATCACCATTATCACTTTTTACAAATGAGCTGAGTATGTCCAGTCCTGTCGAAATTTGGCTGCCATACGGAACGACTTTGAAGAACACTTTTTTCAGCACATCCGCTACCGGTGACGAACCGCTGGAGCCCGTATTATATGCCCCTCGCTGCTCCACCTTGTAGAAATAATCGTTGTTGCAGGTGCCTGTCGTTTTAATCCCGACGGTGGTGTTCCGTATGAACATGGAACTGGAATTGGCGCCGTAATCGCTCCAGGTACCGGTCCTGCTGTTATATAAAATCGTCACACTATAGAGGAGATTCAACTGTATCGATGCCGTTTGCGCCCCGCTGAGGTTCACGTTCGTCAGCGTATACTGCCAAATCAGCACATCCGTCTGATAGGAGTCGAAAATCATCCCGGTGTTTTTCACGCAGACTCGGCGGCTTCCGCTTATTTCCTTCATGCTTTTACCGGACGACTTGAACCAGGAATCGTTTCCGATAATAGCCCTTACGGCATCCCCGGCCGAAGAGAGCGCCCGGGCAGGCACCGCTGCCGCCGTGTTTTCACTTGCCGGCGACCACGGCTCATCCTCTACTGCGGTATCCTCCGTGTTGGTATAGACCACCGCATAGCGCAGACTTTGAATCGCTTCCAGATAAGTCAGCCCATCCGCTTCGGTGACAATCTCATACTCGTCGATAGCCGTCGAATCAAGATGAACCGGACGGCTTCCAACATATTGTATGCCGTTTATATAGAGAGATATGCTGTTTTGCGGAGTATCGGCCTCCGACGATTCCAAAGCCTGGCTCTTCATCCGGTATTCCGGTGTTTCAAATACACATTGTATCCCTTCGGCCTGCAGTTCGTTATCCTCTGTCAGCTGTATGTCTCGGGCGATCAGAATCCCATTATAAGCGTTTTGGGTTTCCATCTTCTGTATGATACAGGTAAACTTCAGCCTCTGAATTTCGTTCCCATGAAGAAGTTCATATGAGAACTCATATCGTATGGCGTCCATCTCGCTTATGCTGTCTGCGTCCGGGCTTTCATCACCGAGCTGATCTTCCCCGCTGTTTGATGCAGGCTCGATTTTGCGGATCTGGAGGTCAGAAACACCAATACTTCGGATTCCCTCCGCCTGATCGGCAAAATCGGCGCTTGAAAACATGGAAAGCAGGAACATAAGACAAATGGATAAGGACATGATGCGGATTTTGACATGCATGAATCCAGCCCCTTTCTCAACAGCGTGTGTTATAGTTTATATCATATTACCATTATAATAGATGTAATTTCATTGTATTTTCAGCAATATTTTTAGGACTTTTATCAACAATAACGGACCGGACCCCCCATAGCGGTGAGCCCGGTCCGTTTATAAGTTTATTTGGATATAAAGGAGATGCCCGCGCAGCCGGGACCGGCATGGGTGCCGACGACCGGGCCGATGCTGCTGCGGTAAACCGACACGCCCTCCAGCAGATCTCCCGCAGACGCGGCCAGTTCATCCGCGAGGGCGGGCGCGTCCGAATGTCCGATGCACATCCGCCGGGCCGGATCGGCCTCGTTCCGCACCCGTTCGAGGATGCTCGCGTAGCCCGTTTTCAGGCCCCTGACTTTCTGTACACAGACGACTTTGCCCTCTTCGATACTGATGATCGGCTTGACCCCGAGAAGGGTTCCCACCACCGCCCCCGCGGACGACAGGCGGCCGCCCATACGGAGATATTTCAGATCGTCCACGACAGCGTACAGCCGGATGCGGCCTGATAGAGCCTCCATCGCCTGGGCGATCTCCTCAGCTCCGGCCCCTGCGTCCCGCATATCCGCGGCCTCCTGCACCATCAGCGCAAGACCGAAGGTCACCTGCTTGGTATCCACGACATACACCCGTCCCTTCGGGAACTGTGCAGCAGCGGCGACGGCATTGCCGTATGTACCGCTGAGCTCCTTGGACAGGGGCAGCACCACTACGTCATCCCCCGCATCGATATGCGGCCGGATCCGTTCTTCAAATTCAAGCGGGGTGATCTGCGCCGTTTTGGGCAGCTCAGCCGCCTCGGCCAGCATTCCGTAGAACTGTGCGGCCGTCATATTTTCCCCTTCCAGATAGGTGTCCTCGCCGAAAAACACCCGGATACCGATGGTTTCCACCCGCAGGCGGCTGCGCTCCTTAAGATCGATGTCGCAGGCACTGTCGGTAATGATGATCACGGACATAGGAAGCCTCCTCACAATTACTTTGATTATCAAACTATATGCCGATAGTATAGCACGCCGGCCGCGGGTTGTCAAATGGGAATCATCGGCCAAAGGCGGCCGAGGGATTCTATGGAGATGAGAAGGCGGACCAGCCCCTTTTTTCAGAAAAATTTGCTTTCCATTCACAACTCACCGACCGCTCTTTGCTAAAATAAAGAAAACTTCACCCATTGGGGATACCGAAGAGCTTTCCGGCCGGAACAGGACCCTGTGCATTCCGGTCCGCTTTGATGCATCGTCTGCTCCGCCTTGTTCCGCGGATAGAAGGGACAGAAAGGATCTGGAAGAATTTATGGAGAATTTTGTGGAATTCGAGAACGTCAGTAAATTTTATCAGATGGGCAGTCATCGGATCGCCGCCGCTGACAAGGTGTCGTTCCAGATTGCGAAAGGCGAGTTTACCATCATCGTCGGGCCGAGCGGCGCGGGCAAAACCACCGTCCTCAATATGTTGGGCGGCATGGACAGCTGTGACGAGGGTGTCATCCGCCTCGACGGGAATGAGATCAGCCGCTATAACCGCAAACAGCTGACCGAGTACCGGCGGTATGACGTGGGATTTGTCTTTCAGTTCTACAACCTCGTGCAGAACCTGACGGCTCTCGAGAACGTCGAACTCGCTGCCGAAATCTGCCGTGAACCTCTCGACGCCAGAGAAACGCTGCGGGAAGTCGGCCTTGAAGACCGGATGGGGAATTTTCCCGCGCAGCTTTCAGGCGGAGAACAGCAGCGGGTCTCCATCGCCCGAGCCATCGCGAAAAACCCCAAAATCCTCCTGTGCGACGAGCCTACGGGCGCCCTCGACTACAAAACGGGCAAAAGCGTGCTGAAGCTGCTCCAGGACACCTGCCGCAACACAGGGCGTACCGTCATCGTCATCACCCACAACCAGGCTCTCACCTCGATGGCCGACCGGGTGATCCGGATCCATTCCGGCACCGTGCTGTCCTCACAGGTTAATCCCCATCCCACACCGGTGGAAGAGATCGAATGGTAACACCATAACGCCGCAGGGAAGGACGGGGGACATACGTGAAAAAATCCTATCGTAAAGTCATTGTCCGGGAAGTGACCCATACGCTCTCCCGGTTTCTCGCCATATTCGGCATCGTGGCGCTGGGGGTCGGATTTCTCGCCGGACTACTCGCTACGACGCCGGCTATGCGGGCATCGGTCGACCGGTATTATGACGAGGCCCGCCTGTTCGACATCCGGATTGCCTCCACCCTCGGCCTGACGGAGAACGACGTCGAGGCGGTCCGGAATACGGCCGGCGTCAGTGGGGTCATGCCGGCCTATTCGGCCGATGCCCTGATCCGGATACCGCAGGGGGACGATCTGGTCGCCCGCATCCACTCACTGCCCCTTTCACTCCTCGAGGGCGATTCGCCCGATTATCAAAACCGGGTGGAGCTCCTCGAAGGACGGATGCCCGAAAACGCGGGAGAATGCGTGCTCGATGTGTCCAGTCTGCCCGATCACGGCGTCCAGCTCGGGGACACGCTTTCCCTGTCGCCGGACAACGCGGATCTGTCGGATTCCCTCGCCGTATCCACCTTTACCGTGGTCGGCAAGGTGAAAAGCGCGTATTATTTTTCCATCGAAAAAGAGACGAGCACGGTCGGCAACGGCACCGTGGCGCTGATTTTTTACACTGGGGACGAATCGTTCTCGTTCGACGTCTATACCGGCCTCTACGTACTGGTGGACGGAGCGGCGGCCGAAAACACGTTCTTAGACGCGTATGACGACGTGACCGGCCCGGTCATGGATACGCTCGAGGCGCTCGGCCAAGACCGGTCGGATCTGCGGCTCCGCGAGGTCCGCGGGGATGCGCAGAAAGAGCTGGACGACGCCAAAGCGACCTATGAAGAGGAAAAGGCCAAGGCGGAATCCGAGCTGAGCGACGCCAAGACCAAACTGGACGACGCGCGTCAGCAGATCGCGGACGGCGAAAAGGAGATCGAGCAGAACCGCCAGGCCCTCACAGACGGCGAAACTCAATTGGCGGACGGCAAACGGGACTATGAACAGGGCCTCGCAGACTATCGCCAAGGCCTCAAAACCTGGCAGGACGGCCAAAAGGAGCTGCAGGAGCAGCGCGATCAATACCGGGCCACGGTTGAAGAAAAGGAACGGCAGATTGCGGACGGCAAGCGGGAACTCGCCGCCGCCCGTACGGCGCTTTCGGAATCGAAGCAGGAACTCGACTCCGCCCGCGCACTCCTCGACGCCGCAAAAACGCAGATCGCGCAGGCCCTCGCGCAAGGGCTGATCACCCAGGCACAGGCGGACGCGCAGCTCGCTCAGCTGGCTCCGCAGGAAGAGGAATACCGGAAGGGCCTGCAGGAATATGAGGCCGGCGTGTCTCTTACTAATGAGAAGGAACGGGAGCTTCTGGCGGGCGAACAGGCTCTCGCCGACGGCAAGCGCGAGGCCGAGGCGGGATTCGCCGCCGCCGAGGCTGAACTGAACAACGCGAAAGCCGCCTTGGATTCCGCCGAAGCGGAGCTGGCCGCGGCCAAAAACGAGATCGAAGCCAACGAAGCGAAGCTCGCCGACGGACGCCAAAAGCTCGCGGAGGGCGAAGCCGATATCGCGGACGCGAAGGCCCAGCTCGCCGACGGCGAGGCCGAATACGAAAAAGGCCGCCGGGAGGCGGACGAGAAGCTGAACGATGCAAAAATCCAGCTCGACGATGCCCAGAGGCAGATCGACGAACTGGCAAGCGCGGAATGGTACGTGCTTGACCGCAGTTCCAACGCCGGCTATGTCAGCTTTGACGGCAACGCGGAAAAAGTTGCCGCCATTGCGAAGGTGTTTCCTATTTTCTTCTTTCTTGTGGCCGCATTGGTGGCGCTGACGACCATGACCCGTATGGTCGAGGAGGAGCGCACCCAGATCGGCACTCTCAAGGCGCTCGGCTACAGCCGCGGCGCGATTATGGCCAAATATATGATCTACGCGGGCGTGGCGACGGTCTGCGGTTGCGCGTTCGGCCTGCTCGTCGGGTTTATGGTCTTTCCCGCGGTCATTTGGGGCGCCTATGGGATTCTCTACAATCTGCCGCCGCTGGTCGGCGCCTTCCATCTGCCGTACGCCGTGATGTCTTCGGCTGCGGCCGTGCTGTGCACCATGGTCGCCACCTGGTACGCCTGTACCAGCACCCTGCACGAAAATCCCGCACGCCTGATGCTGCCGAAGGCCCCCAAGGCCGGCAAACGGGTCTTTCTGGAACGGATCCCTTTCATCTGGAAGCATCTGACCTTCACCCACAAAGTGACCGCTCGCAATCTCATCCGCTATAAAAAGCGCTTCTTTATGACGGTGATCGGCATCGCGGGATGCACCGCCTTGCTGCTGACCGGGTTCGGCATGCGGGATTCCATCGGAGACATCGTAACGAAACAATTCGGGGAGATCGCCCAGTACAACCTGATGGTCGGCCTGAAAAAAGACCGGGATGACAACGCAATCCGCCGCTCTCTGGAAACGGAAGCGACCGATTCCCTTTATGTGCAGCAGACCAGCGTGGACGTCACCGGTTCCGGCAATACGCTCGCCGCAAACCTCTTTGTTCCGGAAAAGGCCGAAAGCCTGCCGGACTTCATCGCCCTCCGGGAACGCCGAAGCGGCAAAACGGTGCCGTTCTCGGAAAACGGCGTGATCCTGACTGAAAAATTCGCGGGCAAGATCGGCGCCAAGGCCGGGGATACGATCCGGATCCAGGATGGAGACGGCCGGACCGCGCAGGTCAAGGTGGACGGCATTACGGAAAACTATGTATACAACTATGTGTATATGACGCCGTCCCTATACCGCGCATCCTTCGGCGCGGATCCCGCCTATAATCTCATCACCGCCAAGGTGACGGACGATTCGAAGGAAAACCGGAACGCGGTCTCGACCGAGCTGCTCAAGGCGGACGGCGTGGCGTCAGTTTCTTTCACCACCGACGCGAGCAAATCCTTTGACGACATCCTCAAGAACATCGATTACATCGTCATCGTTCTCATCGTATCGGCCGGCCTTCTCGCCTTTGTGGTGCTGTACAACCTGACCAACATCAACATCACCGAGCGGCAGAAGGAAATCGCCACCATCAAGGTGCTCGGCTTCTTCGATCGGGAGGTCAACGCCTATATTTTCCGTGAAACCGGAATTCTCAGCGTCATCGGGACAGCCGCGGGCCTCATTCTCGGCATCTTCCTGCACGCGTTTGTCGTGCGCACGGCCGAGGTGGATATCGTGATGTTCGGCCGGACGATCTCCCCCATGAGCTACGTTCTCTCCGCGCTGCTCACCCTGGTGTTCTCCGCCTTGGTCGATGTGGTAATGGCCCGCAAGCTGCGGAAGATCGACATGGTGGAATCCATGAAAGCCGGGGAATAACCGGGTGACTCTTGTATTCTAAGGGATAAAATCATACCGGGTTAGGTATAGATATCCACTCGGAGATCGCCCCGGCTTCTCCCCTAAAAAACAAGGCGCGTGGTCAGCCGACCACGCGCCTTCTATGTGTTCCGAAAGATCAGGATGCCGTTTCCTTATCCTTTTCGTCCTTGTCTCGATTCCGTTTTTCCCGCCCGGTTTCCTCCGGTTCGGGCTCCGGCGGCGGGGCAACCTCGATGTGCACCCGATCGATCCGCCGGTCGTCCATTTTCAAAACGGTAAAGGTTACGTTTTCGTAAACGACCACCGGCTGTTCGTCTTCTCCGGGAATGCGGCCCAGCTCATCCATGATGAATCCCGCCAGGGTATCGTAATCCCCGTCCGGAAGCTTCACATCGAGCAGTTCCCCCAGCTCCTCCATATCGATGGCGCCATCCACATCGAAGATATGGTCACCGAGAGTGGTGACCTCATCCTCCTCGTGGTCGAATTCGTCCTGGATGTTGCCCACAATGGATTCGAGCAGATCCTCCATCGTGACGATGCCGGCGAGTCCGCCGTACTCATCCACGACCATGGCCATCTGGATATGTTTCTCGGTCATTTCCGAGAACAGCTCACCGCATCTCTTGGTGCCCGGCACGAAGTAGGTGTCCCGCACCAGATGACGCAGGGAAACGTCCTGCGGCAGTTTCTGGCCGACATAAGGGAGAAGGTCCTTGATATACAGCACGCCGATCACATGGTCGATGTCCTCTTCATATACGGGAACGCGGGAATATCCCTCGTCCACCCCGATGCG
Organism: uncultured Oscillospiraceae bacterium; assembly: GCA_902492895.1. Classification (GTDB taxonomy): domain Bacteria; phylum Bacillota; class Clostridia; order Oscillospirales; family Acutalibacteraceae; genus UMGS1623. The sequence continues at coordinate 13,878 of CABUNG010000039.1, forward strand.
CAGCGCCTCTTCGATGGCCTCGTCCGCCTCGAGAGCCTCCACATCGGTGCGGGGCGTCATGATATCTTCGGCGGTGATATCGTCGAATTCAAAGATGTTGTTGATCATGTCCTTCTGGACGCCTTCGATCACGCCTTTCTCCTCACCGACGTCCACCATCATCCGAATTTCCTCTTCGGTGACGTTTTCCTCATCGGCATGGGGATCCACACCGAACAGCCGGACCACCAGGTTGGTGGAAACCGAGAGCAGCTTGACAAAGGGCTTGGTCACCACAGCGACTACCCGCAGCACGCCGATAAACGCAAAGGACAGCGTCTCCGCTTTCTGCATCGCGATCCGTTTGGGCACCAATTCGCCGAACACCAGCGAGAAATAGGACATGATCAGAGTGATGACCACCGTGCTGACGCCCATGATGGTACCGATATAAGGCTGCATGGACGGAACCAGGCCAATAAACCAATTGGCCAGAGGTTCGGCCAGGGACTGGGCCGCCGTGGCTGAGGTCAGGAACCCGGCCAGGGTGACGCCGATCTGGATGGTGGCCAGAAAATTGGAAGAATCCGCGGTCAGCTTCAGCACCTGTCCGGCCTTTTTATGCCCCTCTTCCGCCATCTTCCGGATCTTATTGTCGTTAAGGGTGATGATGGCAATTTCCGAGGCGGCAAAAAACGCGTTGCACAGGATCAGGACGACCAGCAGCAAGAGCTGAAGCCATAGATTGCCAGATTGCGCAGGGTTGGGGTCAGGCATGAGAAATGATTTCCCCTTTCGTATACGGCCAAAGGCCGTTCTTTGGAATGATGCCGATTTCGATTTTCCAACCCCTCCTGAAAGGGCGGATTTTCGATACTTTCATAATATCGGGTTTTTTGTCCACTGTCAAACGCCGCTTTTGTCCGCTTCGAGGCTGTGAAGACGGAAAAACCCTTATACACTGCGATTTGGCCCATCATCGCGTCCGCAGCCCCGCATACCCCCGTTTTTGCCCCATTTCGCAGTTTTTTGAAATCAAGTCAAAGAAGCTTTGAAAAAAACCTGATTTTTCTCACGTTTTCGCCTTTACAGGCAAATCCAAAAGTGATAGACTAAGGATTGGTGCATGTGAAACTTTTATCGGGGATAACGCACCAAAAACATTATCCAATTATTCCTTAAGGAGGATATGGTATGGCAAGAAAGTTCAAAACCATGGATGGTAACAACGCCGCCGCTCATGTAGCGTATGCGTTTACCGACGTTGCCGCCATCTACCCCATCACCCCTTCGTCGGTGATGGCGGAAGTGACGGATGTGTGGAGCGCGGCGGGGCAGCAAAACCTGTTCGGCCGTCCCGTGAAGCTCGCGGAGATGCAGTCCGAGGGCGGCGCCGCGGGTGCGGTCCACGGATCCCTGCAGGCGGGCGCGCTGACCACGACCTACACCGCGTCCCAGGGCCTGCTGCTGATGATCCCCAACATGTACAAGATCGCCGGTGAGCTGCTGCCGAACGTCATCCATGTGTCCGCGCGGGCTCTCGCCTCCCATGCCCTCTCGATTTTCGGCGACCATTCCGATGTGTATGCCTGCCGTCAGACCGGCTATGCCATGCTCTGCTCTTCGAGCGTGCAGGAGGTCATGGACCTCGGCGCCGTCGCCCATCTGTCCACCATCAAAGGCCGGGTGCCGTTCCTGCATTTCTTTGACGGCTTCCGCACCTCCCACGAAATCCAGAAGATCCAGGTCTGGGACCAGAAGGATCTCGGCGAAATGCTCGACTGGGAAGCGGTGGACCGCTTCCGTCGGAACGCCCTGAATCCGGAGCATCCGGTTCAGCGCGGCACGGCGCAGAACCCCGATATCTTCTTCCAGGCGCGTGAAGCTTCTAATACCTATTATGAAGCGATTCCGGGCGTTGTGGAAGAGTATATGAACAAGGTCAACGCCAAGATCGGCACCAACTACAAGCTGTTCAATTATTATGGCCCCCGCGACGCAAAGCGCGTCATCATCGCCATGGGTTCGGTCTGCGAGACCATCGAAGAGACGGTCGACCACATGAACGCGGCCGGCGACAAGGTCGGCCTGATCAAGGTCCGCCTCTATCGCCCCTTCTCCGCGAAGCATCTGATCGCCGCCATCCCGAACGGCGTCGAGTCGATCAGCGTCCTTGACCGCACCAAGGAAGCCGGCTCCGTCGGCGAGCCCCTTTACCTTGATGTCTGCGCCGCCCTCAAGGGCTCGGCCTTCGAATCGGTCCCGGTTTATACCGGCCGCTACGGCCTCGGCTCCAAGGACACCACCCCCGGCCAGATCATCGCCGTTTATCGCAACATGGAGGCCCGCCGTCCCAAAAAGCGGTTCACCATCGGCATCAACGACGATGTGACCCATCTGTCTCTGAAGGTCAAGGAAAATCTGGACACCACCCCGCGCGGCACCCGTTCCTGCAAATTCTGGGGCCTGGGTTCGGACGGCACCGTCGGCGCCAACAAGAACTCCATCAAGATCATCGGCGACCATACCGATATGTATGCGCAGGGCTACTTCGCCTATGACTCCAAGAAGTCGGGCGGCGTCACCATTTCCCATCTGCGTTTCGGCAAGAAGCCGATCAAGTCCACCTATTTTGTCAGCAAGGCGGATTTCGTCGCCTGCCACAACCCCTCCTATGTCGATAAGTACGATATGGTCTCCGACGTCAAGCCGGGCGGCATTTTCCTGCTCAACTGCTCCTGGAACGACGCGGAGCTGGACGCCCACCTTCCGGCGGCGGCCAAACGCTATATCGCCAAAAACGATATCAAATTCTACACCATCGATGCGACGCATCTGGCCAAGGGCCTGGGCCTCGGGAACCGCACCAACACCATCCTGCAGGCCGCTTTCTTCAAACTCGCCCGCGTCATCCCCGTGGATGATGCCGTGAAGTTCATGAAAGACGCCGCGACCAAGTCCTATTCCAAGAAGGGCGAGGCCATCGTCAAGATGAACCACGATGCCATTGAAACCGGCGTCAAGGAAGTCAAGAAGGTCAAGGTCCCCGCCTCCTGGGCGAAAGCGGAGGATACCGCGGTGGCGGTGGCCGAAACGACCGGCCGGCCGGAGATCAAAGGCTATATCGACAACGTCCTGTCCCCGATCAACGCGCAGCAGGGCGACAAGCTGCCGGTTTCCACCTTCCTCGAGGATGCGGACGGCACGGTGCCGCTGGGCTCCGCCGCTTATGAAAAGCGGGGTATCGCCGTCGACGTGCCCACCTGGATCCCGGAAAACTGCATCCAGTGCAACTTCTGCTCCTATGTCTGCCCCCACGCGGTCATCCGCCCCGCTATCATGAACGAGGAAGAGGCCAAAAACGCGCCGGCCGGCATGAAGATGAAACCCGCGACGGGCCTGCCTGGGTATCAGTTCGCCATGACCGTCTCGGTCCTCGACTGCACGGGCTGCGGTTCCTGTGCCTCGGTCTGCCCCGGCATGAAGGGCAATAAGGCCCTGGTGATGAACCCGCTCGACACCCAGCGCGAGGAAGAAGAGAAGTTCCTCTACGGATATTCCCTGCCGGTGAAATCCGAGGTTTCGGAGAAATTCAAGACCACCACGGTCAAGGGCAGCCAGTTCCTGCAGCCCCTGCTCGAGTTCTCGGGCGCCTGTGCGGGCTGCGGCGAGACCCCCTATGCCAAGCTGATCACCCAGCTGTTCGGCGATCGGATGTATATCGCGAACGCCACAGGCTGCTCCTCCATCTGGGGCGGTTCTTCCCCCTCGACGCCCTACACCGTCAATAAGGACGGCCACGGTCCGGCTTGGGCGAACTCCCTGTTTGAGGACAACGCCGAGTACGGTTACGGCATGTTCCTCGGCGTCACCGCCAGACGGGCCCGCCTGGCCGACATCATGAAGACGTTTGCCGAAGCGGATCTGCCCGCCGAATGGGGCCTGAAAGAAGCCGCCGCCGAGTGGCTCGCCGGCAAGGACGACGCCGCGGCCTCGAAAGCGGCCGCCGCCAAGCTGGTGCCCGCCCTCGAAAAGGCCAATGCCGCCTGCGGCAGCTGCGGCTGTGAGTTCGACGCTCTGTATAAGGAAGCTCTGAATAACGCCGATATGCTGGTTAAGAAATCCTTCTGGATGTTCGGCGGCGACGGCTGGGCTTACGATATCGGCTTCGGCGGCGTGGACCATGTCCTCGCGTCGGGTGAAGATATCAACGTCATGGTGTTCGATACCGAAGTGTACTCGAACACGGGCGGCCAGGCCTCCAAGGCCACCCCGACCGGTTCGGTCGCGCAGTTTGCCGCGGCCGGCAAGGCGGTCAAGAAGAAGGATCTCGGCGCCATCGCCATGAGCTACGGCTACGTGTATGTCGCTCAGATTGCCATGGGCGCCGACATGAACCAGACGCTCAAGGCCATCCAGGAAGCCGAAGCGTATCCGGGCCCGTCCCTGATCATCGCCTACGCACCCTGCATCAACCACGGCATCAAGGGTGGCATGGGCATCTCCCAGCTTGAGGAGAAGAAAGCGGTCGAAGCCGGATACTGGCACACCTACCGCTTCGATCCCCGCAAGGAGGAAAATGCTTTCACGCTGGACAGCAAGGAACCGTCCGCTTCGTACCGCGATTTCATCATGGGCGAGGTACGGTACAATTCTCTGACCCGGTCCTTCCCGGAACGTGCCGAGGTGCTGTTCGCCAAAGCCGAAAAGAATGCGGCTGAGCGGTATGATCATCTGCTCCGTCTGGGCACTCTCTACGGCAAGAAATAAGTTCTGTTATGCAAACAACCGGGCCTCCGCCATTTGGCGGGGGCCCGGTTTGGTTTTTGAATCCCCATACGTCTCTGCCTAAAGCGGGCCGCAGGAGCCGGTCCGGTTGACAGGCCTCCGGACGGGGCGGTTCATTTTCCATGCAAAAAAAGAGGCCTGCTATTCGGATGCCGGCTGCGCAGACCATTCGATCGGCTGCACCGCTTCGGCGGCCTGATCGAATAACGCCAAAAGATCATGCAACAGGCCGGCGTCGGCCTGATAGGCTTTATCCTGATACAGCACGATCCCCCCATGTTGCAGAGACAAATGGAAACCCGTTTCCCTGTTGGACAGAATCAATGTGGTGCCCGGCACCGGCGTATAAACGGTTTCCCTCTTCAGGGCCCGTTCGATGCGGTCCAAAATCGTTTGAATCAAAAGCGGGTCGGCGATCTCCTTCTGCCCCTCCTGCCGGTCGGGATGGGATGTCAGATTCTGAAACAGCAGGGAACGCAGTTCGCGGCGGTCAATCCGCACGTCCGCCGACTCGGACGATGGCGTCGTCCAGCCTGTCAGCCCTACTTGCGTGGCTGTCGTCTGCCCGCGTTCGATTCCCTGCGTGGAGGTTGTTTTGTCCGCCTCTTGTCCGTCAGAGGCGGTTTCCTCCCAATCGGGCGCATCGCTTCGGTCTTCGGTCTCTTCTTTCAGCACCGCGTACCCATGCGTCTTCGCCTCTGCACCAGCCGTTTGGGAACTGCCGACCGCAGCGGGGATTTCCGCGCAGCCAGCCAATCCGCAGACGACCGCCAGCACGATCACGGCAGCGCTGCTTTTTTTAAACATGCATATCACACCTTTCTCATGAAATCAACAGTGATAAAATGGACTCAAATGTCTCCTCCTGCGTCACACCTGTAAAGCTGGCCCTATAGGTAAGGTTCCCCTCGTAATACAGCGCCGTGGTTTCCGCCGTTCCGGTCGGAACGAGAAACTCCCGTCCCCGGTATGACACGCGGCGGATGCCGAGCTCCCCCTCTCCCTCCCTTGCGTCGGAGAGAATTTGCACCGACCCGTTCCGGAACTGATAAATCAGACCGACCGGCCGTCTCGGTTTATCGAGGGAGAGCAAAACATAACCGAGAAACTCCTCATCCTCACAGGGAACCAGATTCCAGCCCAGCGCCTGCCTGGCTTCCCCAAAAGACACATTTTCCCGGTTCATGGAGGCCTGGGGTACTCCCGGATCGGAACTCTCCGGCCGCTGTGTGACAGGCGGCTGTGTAGCGGGGACGGAGACCGGCGGCAGCTGCGAATGCGGCGGGGAGGGCCATTCCGGCCGATGAAGGAGGGGAGGAAGAACGACTGCCGCGCAAACGGCCACCGCCAGACAGGCTGCCAGAGCCAAACCCTTGTACAGCCGTTTCTGCCGCTTCTGCTTCTGTTTTTCATAGATCTCCAAACGCCTCAGAATATCCTGTGCGCGCTCATGATATGTCTTCAAATTCAAACCCCTCCTTTTCCAAGGCGGATTTCAGTGCTTTTTTGCCCCGATAGGCCAAATTCTCGATCTGTTTGCGGGTTTTGTGCAGGACAACCCCCGCCTCGATACAGCTCATATCCTCGAAATACAGCAGATGGAGAACCGTGCGGTACTCCCCGTGGAGCGTCCGCAGCGCTTTGTGCAGCTGCCGGCTTTGCTCATTCTTCAAAATCTGCCGTTCTAAGGAAATCCCGTCCGTCAGCTCCGGCTCGGCCTCCTCAAGGGGCAAACTGGGAAATCGCGCCTGACGGCGCAGATAATCGAGCGCGTTATGCCGGCCGATTTTAAACAGCCAGGTTTTAAAGGAACACCGCTCTTTAAACCGGCTCTTTCCGGACATCACCTCGAAAAACGTCTCGTCCGCCAAATCTTCGGAAACCGTGAGATTGTTCACAAAACCGTTGATGAAAAAGAGCAGGCCGTCGCTGTACAGCTCCACGAGTTCTTCAAGGGCCTGCACGTCCCCCTCCTGAAATCGGCGGTAGCAAACCGTACCGGTATCCATCGGCAGCCTCCTTCCTCTTTTGGCTCCTTCATCTTTTAGGCGAACGAACCCGCCCATACACTCACTGGAATTTAAAAAATTTATCGGACACTGCAAATGAACGGCCCGGCAGCGCCAAACGTCTTTGGGCAATTTCGGATCCCGCCTCTCCGCTTGCCTTTCGGGCCGGAAAGCGGTATAGTATGAACAGACGATCCATCGACCCCGACAAAGGAGAACGCTATGAAACATCTTCAAAAAACGGCGGCCCTGCTGGCCGCTCTGACCATGGCGGGCCTTTTGGCCGCCTGCGCCGATCCCGCCGCCCCAGATCCGGAAAGCCGCGCGGATTCCTCCGCCGCTCCTTCCGTGACGACCGCCCCCCTGCCTCCTTTGAGCGCGGAAGAAGCTGCGCAGGCGTATACCGAGGCGTATGCGCGCCTGCAGAATTTTGAGGCGGTGTCCTTTGCGTGTCATACCAAAATCAGTCTGAACGACGGACGGGGCTGGGCTGCCGTATCCATCGAAAATGAGACCTCGCTGTCCCTCAAGAATGGCGGGATCGATCGGTTGTTGGTCACGGGCAGCCTGTCCGGGGAAAACGCTTCGACATTTTCCCAATATTACGACGGAACCGCCAAGCGCCTTTATAAACAGGCGGACGCGGAAAAATACGCCATGCCGGTTCTCGGCCCCGACCAAGCGACCGTCGGGGTTGGCATCGCCTTGCCCTATGCCCTGTCCGCCGACGCTCTGAAAGCCCTGACCGGCTCCCGCGGCGAAGACGGTTCGATCCGTCTGGAGGGGAGCGTTCCGGCCCATTGGCTGGGAACAGACCGTGACGCCGCCTTCCTGGACGCCGCGTTCACCGCCTTCCAGCTGTCCGAGGATATGCTCGGCGATTACAACCTCAAAGCGGCCCAGATCACCGCCGTTATCAATCGGGACGGCTGTCTGACCTCTTTTTCCTCTTCGTATCAGGCGACCATTCCGGGCGCGGCGGGCGATCTGCCGATGAGTTTGGAATGCACGGTCACCTTTCCCTCGCCCGGACAGGATACCGGCGTCACGCCTCCGTCCGATCTCGATACTTACGCCGTGCGGTCGGACGGCGCGTCCTAACAGATCCGTGTTACGGCCTTTTCCTATATCAACAATCCTCTCCTCTTTCAAATATGGGGCATTATCGGGTTCCATATCCTCATGCCTCCCTATTTTCCGTATGTCATATGTAACATCCTGCCCGGGAAGGATAAGACCATTTATAAGGATATACAGCGGCATGTGCGGGTCTTCATAGGCGTGGATGACACGATACGGGATTCCATCGCGGCCGTTTTGTTTCTCTATACGGCCCATTCCGGCCAGACGGCCGACCGACGCCCTCCGTCTCGGCGTCCAATGTTTATTGCGCCGCCCGATGAACCGGGCCGGAATCCCTATCCGCGGCGGTCATATCGCGCTTGCTTTCTGCGCGGATGCTT
>CABUNG010000040.1 GCA_902492895.1 uncultured Oscillospiraceae bacterium
GGACACCCGAACGAACGGCCATACAGGAAGGGGCCCTAGGCCCCAAAGGATGGCTGCTCATAAATCTATAAATTCCACACATCCATGAAAAGGAGCCCCCGATGCCATGACGGAAGTGAAACCGGCCGATCGGGCCCAGATTGCCCCGCTGTTTGAGGGCATGGAGGACACCATGATCCGATCCTGCCTGGAAGGGCGGATGGGTCAGGCGCATGCCGATGCCCTGCCGCCCGCCTGCGCGCGGATCGTTCTGGGGGATTTCGCGTTTCTGGCCGGAGACGCTCTGGCGCCGGGAGCGGAAGCCCTCATCCGGTCCTTTACCCGGCGGCTGCTCACCATTCCGAGAGAGCCCACGTGGGGCCCGCTCCTGCTGGCCGTCCACGGGAACCGCTGCCGGACGATCACCCGCATCGCTTTCCGGAAGGATCCGGTTTTTGATCGTGGAGCGCTTGCGCGAATGGCCGCCGCCCGGCCGGAGGGTGTCCGGCTGGAGCCGATCGGGCGGCGGTGGTACGACTGGAGCCGGGATTCCTGGGGCCGGGACTTCTGCTCTCAGTTTGACACATTTGAGGCATACGAACGCGACGGCATCGGCTTTGTGGCCGTCCGGGACGCAGAGGTTCTGTCCGGAGCCTCTTCCTACAGCGTGTACGGCGGGGGCATTGAAATCGAGATCGATACGAGAGAGGACTGCCGCCGGCAGGGGCTCGCGTCCGCCTGCGCAGCCAAACTGATCCTCGCCTGCCTCGAACGGGGACTCCACCCGAATTGGGACGCGGCTAATCCGGCCTCCGCCGCTTTGGCGGAGAAGCTCGGCTACCGCGTCTCCCATCCCTATACCACATACGATATTGCGCCGGAACCCTCACCAGACAATGAAAAATAGCGCTTGACAATTTCCTGGCCCGATGATATACTGTTGCAGTACAAAACGAAGCAGAGCGTTTGCCCGCTCTCACCCACGGATTCCGTTCCTGTTGGGTCGATACGGTCTTTTCCCCGTTTTTAACGGGTGAATCGGGTTGTGTGACGCGGGCAGTTTTCTGCCCGCGTTTATTCATCATTTGAGTGTGTATGGAGGTGCTTACCCATCGCAAGTAAGGAACTGCAGATCAACGAACAGATCCGGGACAATGAGGTTCGCCTGATCGGCGCCGAGGGCGAACAGCTCGGCGTGGTGGCCACGCGTGAAGCCCAGCGGCTGGCCGATGAGAAGGAACTCGATTTGGTCAAGATCGCGCCGACGGCCACGCCGCCGGTCTGCCGCATCATGGATTACGGCAAATACCGTTTCGAACAGTCGAAGCGGGAAAAGGAAGCGCGGAAAAATCAGCATATCGTGGAACTCAAGGAGGTCCGTCTCTCGCTGAACATCGATGTGGCGGATTTCAATACCAAGGCCAAGCACGCCCTGCGCTTTTTGCAGGAGGGCAACAAGGTCAAGGTCTCCATCCGCTTCCGCGGCCGGGAAATGGGCCATCCGGAAATCGGGCTCGAAACCATGAAGCGCTTTGCCGAGGTTTGTTCGGAGACGGCTGTCGTGGAAAAACCCGCGAAAATGGAAGGCCGCAACATGCTGATGTTCCTGGCACCCAAAGCTGCCAAATGACCGCGAAAATGAAGGAGGATAACTGTCATGCCCAAGATTAAAACGCATTCCGGCGCGAAAAAGCGCTTCAAGCTGAGCAAAGGCGGCAAGGTCCTGCGCGCCCATGCCTACAAGTCCCACATTCTGAACAAGAAGACCACCAAGCGCAAACGGAACCTGCGCAAAACCACGGTCGCGGACAAGACGAATGTGGCGCAGGTCAAGCGCCTCATCCCCTACAAATAATCGTTCAGAAACGGAGGACATAGAGAAATGGCACGTGTGAAGGGTGCGCTGATGACGCGCAAGAGAAGGAAAAAGACGCTCAAACTGGCAAAAGGATATTACGGCGCCAAATCCAAGCTGTTCCGTACCGCGAAAGAAGCGGTCATGAAGTCCGGCCAGTACGCCTACATCGGCCGCAAACAGAGAAAGCGCGATTTCCGCCGTCTGTGGATTACCCGCATCTCCGCCGCGGCGAAGATGAACGGCATGAACTACTCCACCTTCATGAACGGCATGAAGAAGGCCGGCATCACCCTCAACCGCAAGATGCTCGCCGAACTGGCCGTGTCCGACGCCGCCGCGTTCGCGGGGCTGGCAAACAAGGCGAAAGATGCCCTGAAATAAGCTCGAACTGCGCCCGCCGGCCCTGCCAGCGGGCGCTTGCCTTGTCCAATCCCCCTCGAAACCGCGGGTTTTCCGCATATTTCGGCATTCTCCGCGCCCGATCACGACCGGTCGGGTCCGACGGAAAGGAGGGCCTTTTATGGGCCGGCAGTCCAGCGCCTCTCATACCGGCCCCGGCCGTGCGGTTCCGGGGCTCATCACCAGCCGGGACAATCCCGTTCTCAAGGAACTGTCCCGGCTGCTCGCCGATGCGCCGTATCGGCGGGAAAGCGGCTCTGCGCCGACGCGGCCGCGTCGGGGGTGGAGATCCGCACCGTTCTGTATACGGCCCGGGCCAGGGAGGCCTATGAGCCGTATCTGCGGTCCCTGCTGGCCGCTTGTTCCGACTGCCGGGAAATCGACGCCGCTCTTGCCGCCCGGTTTTCGGATACCAAGGCCCCCCAGGGGATTTTTTGTATCTGCCGACGGCTTGACAACCGCCTCCCTTTGGGTAAAATAAAGAGAAACGGGCGGTATCTTCTGCTCGAGGATGTACAGGATCCGGGCAATCTCGGCACCATCGTCCGCACAGCCGAGGCGTTCGGAATCGATGGGCTGTTCCTCACCTCCGGCTGCTGTGATTTATACAATCCGAAGGTGCTGCGGGGGAGTATGGGAGGCGTTTTCCGCCTCCCCACGGCCCGGACGGAAGACCTGCCGGCTTTGCTGGCATCCCTGAAGGCTGCGGGTCTGACCTGCTTCGCCTGTGTGGCGGAGGCTGACGCCGGTCCGGTTCAGAATGCGGGGCTCGGGGCGGGGGCGGTCTGCCTCATCGGCAACGAAGGGGCGGGCCTGCGGCCCGAGACCGTCGCGGCCTGCGGGAGACGGATCACCATCCCCATGAGCGGCCGTGCGGAATCCCTGAATGCGTCCATCGCGGCATCCATCGTGTTATGGGAAATGACCCGTTCAGGCTAAGTGCGCTGTCCGGATGATCCGGAAACGCTTTCCTGAACGGCCTCGATACGGCATCCCCGCTTCATCGGCGGGGAAACGGAGGGATTCGGATGACGGACAACCGGCTTTATTGGATATGGCTGCAGCAGGCGCTGGAACCGAGCGGTGTCAAAACCGCGCTGGCGCTTTCGGCCTTCGGTTCGCCCGAGGCGCTTTTCAAAGCCTCCCGGTCCGAGCTGATGCGGGCGGGTTTTACCGGCGCCCTCCTGGAACGCCTGTGCCGCAAGTCCCTCGACGCCTCCGCCCGAATCCTCGAAACGTCGCTGAAGGACGGGGCGTTTGTCCTCACCATGGGGGACGAAGCCTATCCCGATTGCCTGCACAACACCTATATGCCGCCCCTGGTCCTGTATGGGAAAGGGGTGCTGCCGCCGCTCGACCGGCTGCCCGCCGTGTCCATGGTCGGCACCCGCAAAGCGTCGGAGTACGGCTGCCGGGCCGCCGGCAGCATCGCCGCGGGACTCGCGGCGGGCGGCTGCATCGTCGTAAGCGGCGGAGCCGTGGGGATCGACGCCGCGTCTCATCGGGGCGCGCTCGAGGGAGGGGGCCTCACCATCGCGGTGCAGGGCTGCGGCCTGGATGTCGATTATCCCAAACCCAACCGCCGCCTGCGGGAACAAATCCTGGAGGCCGACGGGGTGATCGTGACGGAATATCCGCCGGGGTCCCCGCCGCTGCCGGAGCATTTCCCGGTTCGGAACCGCCTGCTCGCGGGTATGGCGATGGCGGTGTGCGTCGTCGAGGCGCCGAAGGTCAGCGGATCCCTGATCACAGCGAGGCTCGCTCGCAACCAGGGGCGGGACGTCTTCGTCGTCCCGGGGGAGATCACCTCCAGCAACAGCAGCGGATCCAACGATTTGATCAAGGACGGCGCTTCCCTGATTACGAGCGCCGGCGAAATCCTCCGGGAATACGGCGCGCGGTTTCCGGATATCCTGGACCTGCGGGCAGCCGACGCCGCTCAGGGGGCCTTTGGCCGTTCCGCAAAGCCGGGGCCGGGCCCGGCCGCAAAAGCCCCTAAAAAGGCCGCCGCTTCTCCGAAACCTGAGAAGGAGATGCCGGAGCCTCCCGCACCCGTCTATTGTCCCTGTCCGGCCGACGCTTCGCCGAAGGCCGCGCTGCTCTATCAGATGCTCACTCCCGAACCCCTCGCGGCTGAAGTGCTCGCGAACAAGGCGGGGCTTCTTTTTTCCGATGCACTGGCCAGCCTGACGGAACTCGAAATCGCGGGCTGCGCCAGGAATTATCCCGGCCGGCAGTACGCGCTGCAGCCGATCGCTTGATGCCGCCGAACCCGGATGTGCCGCCCGTGTAACGGGGGAACCTCCGTATATAAAAAGAACAGGTGGACCGCTTATGTCAAAATTGGTGATTGTGGAATCGCCCGCCAAGGCGAAAACCATTCAAAAATATCTCGGCCCCGGCTATGAGGTCATCGCTTCGATGGGTCATATCCGCGACCTGCCCAAAACCCTGCTCGGCGTCGATATCGAGCATGGGTTTAAGCCGCGTTATGTGGATATTCCGGGCAAGACCGCCCTCATCCGTCAGCTCAAGGCCATGGCGGCTCAGAGCGACGGCGTCATCCTCGCCACCGACCCCGACCGGGAAGGGGAGGCCATTTCCTGGCACCTCGCCGGCCTGCTCGGGACCGATGTCTCCGAGGACAACCGCGTGACCTTCAATGAAATCACGAAAACCGGGGTGTCCCAGGGAATGGCCCAGCCCCGGAAGCTGAATATGGATCTCGTCAACGCCCAGCAGGCCCGCCGCATCCTCGACCGCATCGTGGGCTATAAGCTCAGCCCGTTTCTGTGGAAGAAGATCCGCAAGGGCCTTTCCGCCGGGCGGGTGCAGTCGGCAGCGGTGCGGATCATCGTCGACCGGGAAAACGAGATCCGCGCCTTTGTCAGCGAGGAGTACTGGAGCCTCGACGCGCTGCTGTCCGACAAGCCGGAGGGCCGTCCCTTCCCGGCCCGGTTCCACGGGGACAAGCAGGGCAAGAAAATCAAGATTGAAAATAAGGAGCAGGCCGACGCGATCCTGGCCGAGCTGAAGGCCGCAGCCTTCACCGTCGACAAGGTCAAGCGGGGCGTGCGCCAGATTTCCCCGGCGCCGCCCTTCATCACCTCGACCATGCAGCAGGAAGCCAGCCGGAAGCTGGGCTTCGCCGCCCGCCGCACCATGAAGGCGGCGCAGGAACTGTACGAGGGCGTCGAAGTCGAGGGCGTGGGCGCCATCGGTCTGATCACCTATATGCGGACCGATTCGCTGCGCATTTCGGACGACGCGCGGAACGAGGGCAACAACTATATCAAGGAGCGCTACGGCGACAAATACCTGCCTGAGAAGCCCCGGGTGTTCAAATCCCGGTCGGGCGCGCAGGATGCGCACGAGGCGATCCGTCCCTCCGTGCCTTCCCTGACCCCCGAGCGGGTGAAAAGCTCTCTGACCTCCGACCAATACCGGCTGTATAAGCTGATTTGGGAGCGTTTCATCGCGAGCTTGATGGCCAACTGCGTGCAGGACACCTGCCAGGCGGATATCGGCGCAGGGAAATATCTGTTCAAAGCGTCGGGTTATACCGTCCGGTTTGAAGGCTATACCGTCCTCTACGTCGAAGGAAAAGACGAGGAAACCGAGACCGGCGGCCCGCTGCCGCCCCTCGAGGAAGGGAACGTCCTCACCCTGCGGGAGCTCAAAGGCAACCAGCATTTTACCCAGCCGCCTCCCCGCTACACCGAGGCCACCCTCATCAAAACGCTGGAGGAAAACGGCATCGGCCGCCCGTCCACCTATGCCCCCACCATCGGGACCATTCTGGCCCGGGAATATGTGGAACGGGAGGGTAAGGCCCTGAAGCCCACGGCCCTAGGCGAGGTGACCACCGCGCTGATGGAGGAGCAGTTCCCCGAGATCGTGGACGTGGATTTCACCGCGACCATGGAGCATCAGCTCGACGGGGTGGAATCGGGCAAGGCCGACTGGATCGAGACCCTCGACCATTTCTACGAGGGCTTCGCCAAAACGCTGGAAAAGGCCGAGGAGGCCACGTCAGGCGAGCGGATCAAGGTCCCCGAGGTGGAAAGCGACGTCGTATGCGAGCTGTGCGGCCGGAAAATGGTGATTAAATCGGGGCGGTACGGCAAGTTCCTCGCCTGTCCGGGGTATCCCGAATGCAAAAACACCAAGCGGATCGTGGAGGAGACCCCCGGCGTCTGCCCGAAATGCGGCGGCGCTATCGTGGCGAAGAAATCCAAGAATAACCGCAAATTTTTCGGCTGCTCCAACTATCCGAACTGCGATTTTGTCACCTGGAACGAGCCGACGGCCGAAAAATGCCCGAACTGCGGCAAAACGCTGTTCAAGAAAAAGGGCCGGAACGCCGGAGTGTTCTGCATGACCGAGGGATGCGGCTTCGAGAAAGAGGCCGAGCCCAAAAAGGGCGGCAAGAAGGACGCGCCGCCCCCTGACGGCGAATAAAAGCATAAATGTAAGACCAGGCGCCGCAGCCCCTACTTGGACAAAGGTTGGTTCGGATGATAACTTTGGGGAGGCTTTCCTCAAAAGAAAGCCAGACCGGCTTCCGACCGATTCATAAACCCCATGGTTTTAATAAGGGCTTACGCCTGTATCCCCGCACTGTAAAGGAGGCGCCTGTGTGCCTGAATCGATCCCGACCGGTGAAAGCGCCGGTTTAACTGTCGTCGGAGCGGGGCTGGCCGGCTGTGAAGCGGCGTTTGCCGCGGCGAATGCCGGTATCCCCGTCCGGTTAATCGACATGAAGCCCGCCAAATATACGGAAGCCCACCACAGCCCGGATTTTGCGGAGCTGGTCTGTTCCAATTCCCTCAAGGCGTCCCGCCTTGGAAGCGCGGCCGGGCTTCTCAAAGAGGAAATGGCCCGTCTCGGCTCGGTCTGCGTGGCGGCCGCGCGGACATGTGCCGTACCCGCCGGGGGGGCCCTCGCGGTGGACCGGGAGCGATTTTCCGCTCTTGTAAGCGACCGGATCCGGTCCCATCCCCTCATCCGGGTGGAATGCCGGGAGCTGACCGAGCTGCCGGAGGAGGGAACGGCGGTGATCGCCACCGGGCCGTTGACGGCGGCTCCTCTGGCTGAGGGGATCGCCCGCCGCTGCGGCGGATCCCTGAGTTTTTACGACGCGGCAGCCCCCATTGTCACGGGGGAGAGCCTCGATATGGACCACGCTTTCCGTGCCTCCCGCTATGGCCGTGACTCCGGCGGCGGGGAAGCGGGGGGCGAAGGGGATTATATCAACTGCCCGCTGAACAAGGAGGAGTATGAGGCGTTCCATGCCGCCCTCGTATCGGCGGAAACCGCGCAGCTCCACGCGTTTGACAAACCCAAGGTTTATGAGGGCTGTATGCCCATCGAAGTGCTCGCCAGCCGAGGGCTGGATGCCATCCGGTTTGGTCCTATGAAGCCGGTCGGCCTGCGGGATCCCCGCACCGGCCACCGCCCCTGGGCCGTGCTCCAGCTGCGGGCGGAGAACGCCGAGGGAACGCTCTGGAACCTCGTGGGATTTCAAACCAACCTGAAATTCGGGGAGCAGAAGCGGGTGTTCGGCCTGATTCCGGCTCTCCGCCGGGCGGAATTCGTCCGGTACGGGGTCATGCACCGCAACACCTTCCTCGATTCGCCCCGCCTGCTCGATTCCGGCTGCCGTTTTAAGGCGGAGCCCCGCCTGTTTTTCGCGGGACAGATGACCGGGGTGGAGGGATACATGGAATCGGCCGCATCGGGGATCGTCGCCGGCCTCAGCGCGGCTCGCTCCATGAAGGGGGAGGCCCCTCTGGTGCTGCCGGGAGACACCATGATCGGAGCGCTCATGGCCTATGTCAGCGATCCCGCGATCAAGGATTTTCAGCCTATGGGCGCGAATTTCGGCATTCTGCCGCCGCTGTCCGAACCGATCCGGGACAAGCGGCTGCGATATGAGGCCCTGGCCCGCCGTGCGCTGGACAGCCTGGACGCGGCGCTGGTCACGGCCGGGATACATCACGACAACCTGTAAGAGAAAGGATGCGGCATCATGGAAGCCAACGAACCCATGAAAAAATCCGGGCGGCGCATCATCGTCGACGCCTTTGGAGGAGACAACGCCCCCCTCGAGGTGCTGCGGGGCGCGGCTCTCGCGGCCGCGGAATACGGCCATACCATCGTGTTGACGGGACAGGAGGCGGAGATCCGCCGTGTCGCGGCGGAAAACGCCGTGTCCCTGGACGGCATGGAGATTGCCGACGCTCCCGGCATCATCACGATGGACGACGAGCCGAAGAGCATCCTTAAGGAGCACAAGGACTGTTCCATGGCCGTCGGCCTGCGCCTGCTGGCCGAGGGGAAGGGAGAAGCCTTCGTCTCGGCCGGCAGCACCGGCGCCCTCATCATGGGCGCCACCTTCTTCGTCAAGCGGATCAAGGGGGTGTCCCGCGCAGCCCTCGCTCCGCTGGTGCCCTCCGACAAGGGTCCCTTCATGCTCATCGATTCGGGCGCCAACGTGGAATGCCGTCCCGAGATGCTGCTGCAGTTTGCCCACATGGGCAGCATCTATATGACGAAAGTGATGCACAACGGCAAGGCGGCCGCGGTCGGCCTGCTTAACGTGGGAACCGAGGATCACAAAGGGGGACCGCTCCAGCAGGAGGCGAACACCCTGCTCAAAGCGAGCGGCCTCAACTACGTCGGCAACGTCGAAGCCCGAGACGTGCCCGCCGGGGTGGTGGACGTGCTGGTGGCGGATGGATTCAGTGGCAACGTGCTGCTCAAAACCATGGAGGGCACCGCCGACATGCTCATGAGCAATTTGAAGCGGGTACTCTACACCAATATAGGCACCAAGCTGGCCGCTCTGGTGGTCAAGAAGCCGCTCTACGGCATGAAAAAGAAGCTCTCCACCTCCGAATACGGCGGCGCCCCTCTGCTGGGCGTGGCGAAGCCGGTTATCAAGACCCACGGCAACTCCAAGGCTCCGGCCGTCAAAAACGCGATCCGGGTCGCGGCCGAGTTTGCCGCCGCCCATGTGATCGAGGACATCGCCGCCGCGGTGCGTCCGTCGGTGGAGGAGGCGTAATCCGATGGTGCTGGAAAAACTCGTCCTCCTGCTGGCGGACCAATACGGCTGCGAGGAAGAGGACGTGACCATGAACGCCCTGCTCGATGATTTGAACCTCACTCCCGACGACCGCGCCGAGCTGGCCTTCACCCTCGCGGAGCTCTATGGCGTGGAGATTCCGGACGACGCGCTGGACGGCTTCACGACGGTGGAGGATATCGTGGGGTATATCGAGGACAGGCTCTGAAATCCATCTGCCGTCCGACAGGCAGAGCAGAATAGGGGATGATGCCGCATGCGTCAGGAAACCAAGCAATGCATGGACCGGGTGGGGTACCAATTTCGGAACCCCGCCCTGCTGGAAAACGCGCTGACCCATTCGTCCTATGCGAACGAGGGCCATCACGCACTCGAGAGCAACGAACGCCTGGAATTCTTGGGGGATTCGGTGCTCGGCTTTATCACGGCTGGGTATCTCTTTGAAAAGGAGACCGGCCCGGAGGGGATGCTCACCAAGCTGCGCGCCGCCCTGGTGTGCGAAAAGGCGCTCTGCTCCTATGCGCAGCTTCTCGGTCTGGGATCGTTTCTCCTGCTCGGCCGGGGAGAGCAGCGCTCGGGCGGCGCGGAACGCCCGTCCATTCTGGCGGACGCCTTTGAGGCGGTCATCGCCGCCATCTATCTCGACGGCGGTCTCGAACCGGTTCGCGCGTTCCTCATGCCTTATCTGGAACGGGAGGCGTCCAACCAGCGCCGCCGTCATTTCAAGGATTACAAGACCACCCTCCAAGAGATCGTCCAGCAGAACCCGGAGGAACGGCTGGACTATGTCTTGAAGGGCGAGTCGGGTCCCGATCACGACAAAGTGTTCGAGGTTGACGTGTGCCTGCATTCCAACGTCATCGGTTCCGGCCGGGGACGCAGCAAAAAGGAAGCGGAGCAGCAGGCCGCCCGCGAAGCGCTGAAGCTCATGGGCTACGATGGGTAATCCGTGGCAGACGAAGGCGAAGGCGGCCGGCGCCGCTGCCCTGCGGCATGGCAACGTGGCGATTTTCGTTCCCCATGCCGGCTGTCCCCACCGGTGCAGCTTCTGCGACCAGAGGACCATCGCCGGGGTGCGGAAACCGGTCACGCCTTCCGATGTGGAGGCCGCCTGCCGGGAAGCCGAGACGCGGATGACGCTGCGGGGGGAGCAGACCGAGCTCGCCTTTTTCGGCGGCAGCTTTACCGCTTTGCCGCGGGAAGAGATGTGTGCGCTGCTCGACGCCGCGCTCCCGTTTGTCAGGCGGGGCGTCTTTGCGGGAATCCGCCTGTCCACCCGGCCCGACTGTGTGGACGAAGCGGTCCTGGCCGATCTGCTGCCGCGGAGCGTGACGGCGGTGGAACTGGGCGACCAGAGCATGGATGACGCCGTGCTCGCGGGGAACGGCCGGGGCCATACCGCGGCCGATGTGGAGCGGGCGGCGGGATGGATCCAGGACGCAGGCCTCTCCCTGGGGCTGCAGATGATGACGGGACTCCCCGGAAGTTCTCCCGACCTTGATCGGGAAACCGCCCGCCGTCTCGCGGAACTGCGTCCCGATACGGTGCGGATTTATCCCACGATCGTGCTGCGGGGCACGCCGCTCGCAGATTTTGTACGAGCCGGCACCTATACGCCGCCCGAACTGGACGATACCGTGGCGCTGTGCGCCGCTCTTCTGCTCTTTTTTGAGGAGGAGCGCGGCATCCCGGTCATCCGGCTGGGGCTGCACGCCTCTCCCGAGCTCGAGAAGGGCCGGGTGGCGGGGCCTTGGCATCCGGCCTTCCGGGAGCTGTGCGAATCGCGGATCTACCGGGACCGCGCGGCCGCTCTTTTGCAGGAGGGACGGATCCCGCCCGGACCCGTCCGCCTGTTTGTCCATCCCCGTGCTCTCTCCAAAATGATCGGACAGCGGCGGGAGACAGTCCGCTGGTTTCAGGAACGCGGCTATGCCGTGAACGCGGCGGGGGATCCTGCCCTGCCCTTTTATCAGGTTCGGATCGGCGGCGACGCCGCATCCAGTAAGGAAGTGTGAAACGGTGCTGCTCAAATCCTTGGAAATACAGGGTTTTAAATCCTTCCCCGATAAGACGGTGTTCGCCTTTGGACAGGGCATCACCGCCGTTGTCGGCCCGAACGGCAGCGGCAAATCCAATATCAGCGACGCCATCCGCTGGGTGCTCGGCGAGCAGTCGAGCAAAAGCCTGCGGGGATCGAAAATGGAGGACGTCATCTTCAACGGCACCGCGAACCGCCGGGCCGTGGGTTTTGCGGAGGTGTCCCTGACGGTGGACAACACCGCCAGAAGGCTGGATTTCGACGCCGATGACGTCAAAGTCACCCGCCGGTATTACCGGTCAGGGGAGAGCGAATACCTGCTCAACGGCGCGTCCGTCCGGCTCAAAGACGTGCAGATGCTCTTTATGGACACTGGTCTTGGAAGGGACGGCTATTCCATCATCGGCCAGGGCCGGATCGGAGATATCGTGGCGTCCAAATCGGAGGAACGCCGCGAAATTTTCGAGGAAGCGGCCGGCATCTCGAAATACCGTTACCGGAAGAACGAGGCGGAACGGCGGCTCAGCG
This sequence comes from uncultured Oscillospiraceae bacterium, assembly GCA_902492895.1. Taxonomy (GTDB): domain Bacteria; phylum Bacillota; class Clostridia; order Oscillospirales; family Acutalibacteraceae; genus UMGS1623. Next base: position 11,893 of record CABUNG010000040.1, read on the forward strand.
CGGCGGAGGACAATCTGCTCCGTCTGCGGGACATCGTCACCGAGCTCGAGGAACGAGTCGGCCCCCTCAAAATCCAGGCCGAGAAGGCGAAAAAATACCTCGCCCTGGCGGGGGAGAAAAAAGAGGTCGAGATCGGGCTGTGGCTGCGCACCATCGAGCAGAGCCGGGATGTACTGCGTGACCTGAACGCGAAACTCGAGCTCGCCCGCACCCAGTACGACGCTGCGGGAGAGGCTGCCGAGGAGATCGAGGCGCGCATCGACGAGATCGCGGAAGCATCTCAGCGGCTGACGGTCCGGATGGACGAAGTGCGGCAGGAGGCCCGCCGGTTTGAAGAGGAGGCCGCCCGCTGCGAGAGCGACGCGGGGCTCCTGCGCAACGATATCTTCCACAACAAGGAGACGATCGGGCGCCTCAACGCCCAGCTCGCCCAGTCCGAAGAGGGGGGCGAGGGCATCCGGCGGGACATCGCCGCCAGGGAAGCCGCCATCGCGGCCAAGGAAACCGCCGCGGCTGAGAAGGAGAACGGCCGTCTGGCGCTCGAGGACGAGCTTTCGGGGCTTTTGGAAAGCCACGACTCCTTCTCTGGCCGGATCGAGAAACTGTCCAAAGAGGCGGCGGCACTGGCGCTCCGCCTGTCCGATATCCGGGTCCGTTCGGTGACGAGCGAATCCTCCCTGACGGAAATCACCATGCGCCTGTCCCAGCTGGCCGCAGGCATCGTCCTGCGGACCGAGCAGAGCGCCGCCGCGGAAAAGGAGCTCGCCGCGCAGCAGGCGGACCTGCGCCTCGCCTGCGAGCGGGTGGAGGAGCTCCAGAACAGCTTGGCGGGATATGAGATGCGGTACCGTTCCCGGGCCGCGAAGCTCGGCACCGCCAAGGAAGAGGCGGACAAGCTCAGTCTCGACGCCGGGGAAAAGGTGCGCCGGGTCCGGCTGCTCGAAGAGATGGAGCGGAACCTGGAAGGGTTCGCCCAGAGCGTCAAGGCCGTGATGAAACAGGCCGACAGGGGCGAGCTTACGGGGATCCATGGCCCGGTTTCCCGTCTGGTGCAGGCGGCGCCGGCCTATGCCCTCGCGGTTGAGACCGCCCTGGGGGCTGCGGCGCAGAACCTCGTCTGCGACCGGGAAGAGGACGCTAAGGAGGCCATCCGATACTTAAAAGATACCAAGGGCGGCCGGGCGACCTTCCTGCCCCTGTCGTCCGTCAAGGGATCCGAGCTGACAGAAAAGGGCCTGGAAGACGAGCCGGGTTTTGTCGGCCTCGCCTCCGCCCTCGTCTCGGCGGCGCCGGCCTATGAGGGTGTGGTGCGCAGCCTGCTCGGCCGCACCGCCGTGGCGGAGGATCTCGATGCCGCGGTGCGGATTGCCAAGCGTTATCATTACCGTTTCCGGGTCGTGTCCCTGGATGGCCAGGTGGTCAACGCCGGCGGTTCCATGACGGGTGGATCCAGCGTCAAGGGCGCGGGTCTGCTGTCCCGCCGGAGCGAGATCGAACGGCTGCGGAAGGATGCCGAAGCGCTCACGGAAAAGGCGCGCGCCGCCAAGGAAGAGGTTGCCCGCTTGTCTCAGGAGGTCGCCGCCGCCGAAGCGTCCCTGACCGGGGCGAGAGGCGAGTTGTCGAACGCGGGTGAGGAGAAAATCCGGCTGGAGGGCGAGGTGCGCCGCCTGTCCGAGCAGGCCGAGGCCGCCCGCCGCGCTCTCGAGGAAGGGGAGGCGGAACGGACCGCACTCGGGGAACGGGCGGAGGATTGCCGCCGCCAGTCCGCCGAAGCGGACGCCGAAGCAGCCGATGTGAAGGAACAGAAAGAGGCCGTGGAAGCGGAACTCGCCTCCCTGAGCGGCAACCGGGAGGAATTGTCCCGCCGCCGGGAAGAGCTGGCCGCCGGCATCGGGGAGATGCGGCTGCAGAAGCTGGCGATCGAGAAGGAAATCGAGGCCGAGCACGCGGCCATCGCGGATCTGCAGATCCGTCTGGAGGATGAAGCGGGGGCCAGGGAATCCCTGCGCCGTCAGGCCGAAGAGCTCGCTCAAACGAACGAAACGCTGGAAGAACGCGCGGTTTCCCTGACCGAACAGGCCGGGGTGCTGCGGGCTGAGGCGGCCGGAACCGGAGCCCGGATCGACGAGCTGATGGCGGAGCGCGCCAGAGGCGAGGCTGAGCAGGCCTCGTTGCGCCAGCAGTCGCGGGATAAATCCGAGGAACGGGAAAAAGCGGGGCTGGAGGCCGCCCGTATCGAGGAAAAATGCGCCTCCGCCAGCCGGGAGGCGGACGACGTGGTCCGCCGCCTGTATGAGGAATACGAGCTCACCCGCAGCGAAGCGGAGGAGCTCGTCCGTCCGGTCGAGGACGTGCCGGAGGCCACGAGGCGCCTTTCCGAACTCAAAAACCGGATCCGGGCGCTCGGCAGCGTCAACGTGGACGCCATCGAGGAATACCGTGAAGTCAGCGAACGTTACGAGTTCCTCAGCACCCAGGTCAAGGACGTGGAAACCTCCAAGGAAGAGCTGCTCCGCCTGATCGGCGATCTGACGGTGCAGATGCGGGAAATTTTCCTTGATCGGTTCCGCCAGATCAATTATAATTACGGCATCGTCTTCACCGAGCTGTTCGGCGGAGGCAAGGGGGAACTGAAGCTGACCGATCCGGACGATATTCTCGGCTCCGGCATCGAAATGCATGTGCAGCCCCCCGGCAAGGTGATCCTGAACCTCGACGCCCTGTCGGGCGGCGAGAAGGCCCTGGTGGCCATTGCGCTCCTGTTCGCGATTCTCAAGGTGACGCCCTCTCCTTTCTGTGTACTCGACGAAATCGAGGCGGCTCTCGACGACGTCAACGTGGACCGGTATGCCCAATATCTGCGGCGGATGACGGGGAACACCCAGTTTATCGTCATCACCCACCGGCGGGGGACCATGGAGGAAGCGGACGTCCTTTACGGCGTAACCATGCAGGATCAGGGCGTCTCCAAGCTGCTCGAACTGCGGGCGAGCGAGGTCGAGGAGAAGCTCGGCATTCAGGTGGATAAGGGATAATAGGCAAAGAGGGATACTTCCGAGGAGAGGAGATATAAACATGAACTATAACCCGGATCTGTTCCCCCAGACCCCGGCCGCCCCGTCGGAGGTGCCGCCCGAGCCGGAATTCGTAGTGGAAGAGGTTTTGACGGAGGATTTGTATATCCGTTTCAACCGGATACATTTGAAAGCAACTGGAATGAGGCGGATGTTTACGATTTTCGGCGCTGTGTTTATCGTCATAGGTCTGTTCGGCCTTCTGACTAAGATTTTCTCAGAGGCCGATGGCGGGGATTTGTTTCCCATCGTATGGATTTTGATATTGGGTCTTTTTCTCGTAGTGTTTATGCAGTTTGCCCCGAAGATCAGCTCCCGCGCCATGCTCAAAACGGCGAAAGGGCTGATTGGCCGTCCCTATGCCCTGTGGTTTTATGCCGACAAGATGGTCGAGTATTCACCGCGCGGCCAAAAGTGGTATCCCTTTGCCGAGCTGTATAAGGTCGTGGAATCGGATGATCTGCTCCTGTTGTATATCAACAGGGCGCAGGCCCATGTCTTCGAAAAGTCCCACTTACGCAAAGGCACGCCCGAGGCACTTACGGCGTATCTCACGGAGGTATGCCATGTGCCGTACAAACGCGTGAGATAAATACGTTTAATAAGGGATTGGAGGCCGCCCATGGAAGGGAACATCCCGGATATGACCGAAGAACCGCTGTTCGAGGCCCGGAGCCTGCTGACGGAGGACCTATACGGCCGGTTTGCCCGCGCGCATCTCAAGCTGACGGGCGGGGGACGGGCGATGCTTCTTCTGTGCGCCCTTTTGTTTGCGGCCGGAACCTTTCTGCTGGTGCTGGACCTCCGGTATTCCGAAGGCGGGCACGAGGTGCGGGGCACGGCGCTGACGATGATGGGGTGTTCGCTCGTCATGGGGTTCGTCGCCTATGTCCTGCCCCGCCAGAACGCGAGATCGGTGATCCGCTCGGCTTCCGGCTTCGTGGATCAGCCCTATACCCTGCGGTTCTACGAGGAGGAATACGCGGAGAAAAACGCATTGGGAGAGTGGCGGACGGCTTATGCCTCCTTATACAAGGTCGTGGAGACAGACGGGCTGATTCTGCTCTATCACAATAAGTCCCGCGCGGACATCTTGGAAAAAACGGATTTCACAAAGGGGTCGCCGGAAGACCTGGTCGCGTATTTGCGGACTTTCCCCGACATATCCTATAAGAGATTAAAGGTATAATCCTGGCTTTGACGCGGGGGACTCCCCCGCCGTCACAGTGGAAAGAGGCGTATATATGGGCTTTTTCAGCAAGATCGGCGAAGGACTCAAAAAAACACGGGATTCTCTTCTGAATTCCATGAACGCGATGCTTCACTCGTTCACCCGGATCGACGAGGAGCTGTTCGAAGAACTCGAAGAAATCCTCATTATGGGGGATGTGGGTGCCGCCACGGCCGGCCGCATCTGCGAGGAGCTGCGCCGCAAGGTCAAGGAGCGGGGCGAGACGGATCCCGGCCGCATCCAGGGCCTGCTCGAGGAAACCGTGGCGGAGATGCTCCGGGGCGGGCAGGATCTGAACCTGCACTCCAAACCGGCGGTTATCCTGGTGATCGGGGTCAACGGGGTGGGCAAGACCACCACCATCGGCAAGCTCGCCGCCCGTTTCAAAGCGGAGGGGAAAAAGGTGGTGCTGGGCGCGGCAGATACCTTCCGCGCCGCCGCGATCGAACAGCTCGAAATCTGGGCCGACAGGGCCGGCGCCGCGATCGTCAAGCATACCCAGGGTTCCGATCCGGCCGCCGTCGTGTTCGACACCCTCTCTGCCGCCAAGGCCAGGGGGGCCGACCTCGTGATCTGCGACACCGCCGGCCGGCTGCACAATAAAAAGAACCTGATGGATGAGCTGAACAAAATCGGGCGGGTCATCGACCGGGAACTGCCGGAGGCGGACAAGGAGGTCCTGCTCGTCCTCGATGCCACCACCGGCCAGAACGCGGTCAATCAGGTGCGGGAATTCAAAAACGCCGCAGGCATCACCGGTATCGTGCTGACGAAACTCGACGGCACGGCCCGGGGCGGTGTGGTTCTCACCATCCGGGAGGAGCTCGACGTACCCGTCAAATTCATCGGCGTCGGGGAGGGCGTGGACGATCTGATGCCCTTCGATCCCGACGATTTTGCCCGCGGCCTGTTTGGAGAATCCCGCTGAAGGAGGCGTGCGGCATGACGCTGTGCCTCGTCCCGGCCGCTTCCCTGCCGGATGCGGCCGTATGGGATTACGATGCGGAATGGCGTGCGGTGGGGGAAACCCTGGTGCCTGCCGCATCCGACCTGAAGGGACGGGATGTCGCCGGTTGGCGGACCTACGGATGAAGACCGATCCTCCGAAAGGGCTGCTCCCCTCCAGCCTCTATTTTCTGATCGGGGAATCGGAGGGGCGCCCGCTTGGGTGCCTCGATCTCCGCCATTCGCTCGGCACCGATTGGCTGCGGCGGTACGGCGGACATGTCGGCTGCGGTATCCAGCCGTCGGAACGGGGGAAGGGGTACGCCAAAGCGATGTTCCGCCTTTGCTTTCCGCTGGCCAGAGAACGGGGGATTACGCGGCTGATGGTCGGCCATGAGGAGGAAAACGCCGCGTCGAGAGCGGTCATCCATGCCTGCGGCGGCAGGAATCCGGAGCGCGTCATCCTGCCGGACGGCCGTGTAAAATATCGGTATACCTTGGATATAACCGAAAAAGACGGGGAGGAAGGACGCCTATGCCGCTGTCATCCGGGACCCTGCCGATAAAAGAAACCCGAATCGGGCTGGGCCCGCCTCTGATCCTGTTCGGCTGCATGACGGCCAACACAGGGCTTGCCGCCTGGCTGCGGGAACTCCTGCAGCCGGAGAGAGGCCTCTGTCTGGCCGCCTGTACGGCTGCCGGTTTTTTATTCGGTTTTCTAACGTTGTACATTGCGGGCGGCATCGCTTATGCTTTCGGCAATCTATTTTCCGTCCGCCGGAGACGGGTAGGGGTTGGGATTTCCTGGAACCGGGTATTCCCAGCCGTCTGCCACATCGGCCTATACGCCGGCTATCTGCTGGCCATAGTCTTTATGGCCGGACTGTGGTTCCTTCCGGTCAGAGCGGCCGCGATCCTGCTGTATCCGGCCGGGCTTTGGGCGGCGGTCCCCTTTGCGGCCGCGGTTCTGCTCCGACGGCGGCCGAAACGCCGCGCCGGAATCCGGGCGGGATCTGCGCGATATTGAATAAACGGAGGCATTCACCATGCGGTTTGTCATTGCCACTCACAATGCGAAAAAACTCAAAGAGCTCGGCCGAATCCTGTCCGACCTGAACATCGAGGCGGTGACGGGAGAACAAATCGGCGTGACCCTGACCGAGCCGGAGGAAACCGGCGCCACATTCGAGGAAAACGCGTATATCAAAGCGGCCGCAGCCTGCAAAGAGAGCGGCCTGCCCGCCGTGGCCGACGATTCGGGGCTGATGGTGGACGCGCTGGACGGGGCACCCGGGGTCTATTCCGCCCGGTATGCCGGGGAGGGCGCCAGTGACGCGGACCGGAACGTGAAGCTGCTCAGCGAGCTCGCGGATGTCCCGGAAGAACGGCGCACGGCCCGGTTCGTCTCGGTCGTCTGCTGTGTATTCCCGGACGGGAGCACGGTCTGTGCGCGGGGCGAATGCCCCGGCCGCATCGCCTATGCGCCGAGGGGAGAAGACGGGTTCGGTTACGATCCGCTCTTCCTCGTGGCCGAGGGACTGCCCGGGGCGGGCCGGTCTTTTGCCGAGCTTTCCGGGGAGGAAAAGGATGCGGTCAGCCACCGCGGCAACGCCCTGCGGATATTTTCCGCCCGGCTGCGGGAAAAACTGGGGCTGTAAACGCTCCGGAGGATACCGGACAGGGCGGCTGAGAACCGTGAGGATCGCCGCCGTACCGAAAAATAGAGAGGATGGTCCCTTTGCTGACCAGCAAACAGCGGGCGTTTCTGCGCTCGAAAGCCAATACCGAGGAGCCGATTTTGCATGTGGGAAAAGGCGGGTTGTCCGACACCCTGCTGCGGCAGGCGGAGGATGCTCTGACTGCCAGAGAACTCATCAAGGGCAAGGTGCTCGAAACCGCTCCCTTTACCAGCCGGGAGGCGGCCGAACAGGTCGCCGGAGCCGTTTTGGCCGAGGTGGTGCAGGTGATCGGCCGGACGTTCGTCCTGTACCGGCGGAATCCGAAAGAGCCGAAAATCGAGCTGCCGAAAGGCTGACGGATCTACGATATCGTCAAACGAAAAGAGGGGGACGGCGGATGCCGCAGAAAATCGCGCTGTTCGGGGGCGCTTTCGACCCCATTCACAACGGGCATATCCGGCTGGCGTTGGAATTCGCGCGCCGTTTGAAGCTCGACCGGGTGCTGCTCATGCCGTCGTATGTGCCGCCTCACAAGCTGCGCAGCGATATGGCGGGAGCGGCGGACCGCCTGGAAATGTGCCGCCTGGCCGCGGCACCATACGATGTCCTTGCCGTCTCCGATCTGGAGATCACCCGCGGCGGCGCCAGTTTTACGGCGGATACCCTCGATACCCTGCGGGGCCAATACCCCGATGCGTCTTGGTATCTCATCACGGGGGCGGACATGTTTTTGACCCTCGGCAGCTGGTGGCGGTTTGAGGATATCGCGGCTGGGGCGGTG
>CABUNG010000041.1 GCA_902492895.1 uncultured Oscillospiraceae bacterium
ATGTCCCCTTGGAACCCCAAATTACCGGCCGGTTTCCTTTTGAGGGAAACCGGCAGGAGCGCGGACACCCGAACGAACGGCCATACAGGAAGGGGCCCGAGGCCCCAAGGGATGGCTGCTCATAAATCTATGTATGTATATTCAATTTCAAATCAATGGAGGCGTACCATGGCACTGGACAGACTGATCGACGCGATCGCGCAGACCGGCAACCCCACGGTGGCGGGGCTGGACCCGAAACTCGACTACATACCCGCGTTTCTGATTCGGGAGGCGTTCCGGGAACACGGCGAGACGCTCGAGGGCGCCGCGGCCGCGGTCCTCGCCTACAACCGCGGGCTGATCGATGCCCTCTGCGGCACGGTCCCGGCCATCAAGCCCCAGGCGGCGTATTATGAACGGCTGGGCTGGCCGGGTGTCCGGGCGCTGGCCGACACCATCGCCTACGCCAAAAGCCGTGGGATGTTCGTCATCACCGACGGCAAGCGCAACGATATCGGGGCCACGATGGAGGCCTATGCCGCCGCCCATCTCGGGCAGGTGACGGTGGGTTCCGCCCTGTGCGAGCCCTTCGGCGGGGACGCGCTGACGGTCAACGGCTATCTCGGCTCCGACGGCATCCGGCCGCTGCTGAGCGTATGCCGGGAGCGGGACACCGGCATATTCGTCCTGGTCAAGACCTCCAACCCCTCCTCCGGCGAGCTGCAGGACCGCCTGATCGACGGAGAACCGGTCTACCGCCGGATGGGCGCCATGTGCGAAACGTGGGGAGAGGAGCTCCCCGGCCGGTACGGCTACTCCGGCGTCGGCGCCGTGGTGGGGGCTACTTATCCCGCGCAGCTCGCCGAGCTGCGGCAGGCGCTGCCCCGGACCTTCTTCCTGGTGCCGGGATACGGCGCGCAGGGGGGCGGGGCCGCGGATGTGGCCGCCGCCTTCGATAAAGACGGCGGAGGTGCGGTGATCAATTCCTCCCGCGCCATTATGTGCGCCTGGAAAAAGGAAGGCTGCCCGCCCGAGGAGTATGCCGGGGCGGCCCTGCGGGAAGCCGTCCGGATGAAGGAGGACATTCTCGCGGCGCTGGAAAAACGGGGCTGAAGCCCTGGAAACGGGGAAAAAGAGGAAGCAAAGCCCCGCTTTTGCGCGGCTGAAACGCGGCAGAATAGTGGCAAAATCGAGGCAAAGTGACCTTGCACACCACCAGAAAGGGATGGGCATCAGAATGAAAACTGCGTATTTGCTTTTAGAGGACGGAACCGCCTATAAGGGGTATGCCATGGGAGCCGAACGGGATCTCTCCGCCGGCGAGGCGATCGGTGAGGTGGTATTCAATACCGACATGACCACCAGCCAGGATCTTCTCCAGGACCCGACGTATTCGGGCCAGATCGTGGTGCAGACCTATCCGCTCATCGGCAACCGGGGGGTGGATCCGGTCAGCCCGTCCAAATTTGTGGCGAGCGGCTATGTGGTGCGGGAATGGTGCGTGGAGCCCACCGACGCCCACGAATTCGTCACCCTCGACGACTATCTCCGCGGGCTCGGCATCGCCGGTCTCTGCGGTGTGGATACCCGCGCCCTGACCCGGCATATCCGGGATCACGGCGTCATGAACGGCATGATCGTGGACACGCCCGACGCCCGGCCCGACCGGATCGCCCGGCTGAAAGACTACCGGGTGCCCCCGGCCGTCGGCAAAATCACGCTGAGCAAGCCCCAGCGCTGGGAGGCGGAACGCCCCCTGTACGAAATCGCCATTCCGGACTACGGGTTCCGGGTGTCGATCCTGGAGCATTTTCTCAGCCGGGGCTGTTCCTGCACCCTCTACCCCGCCTACACCCCCGCCGCGGATATTCTCGCGGCGAACCCCGATGGCCTCGTGCTCTCCGACGGGCCCGGCGATCCCTGGGACAATCCGGAGATCGTGGAGATCCTGCGCGCTCTGGCGGACAGCGGCCGGCCGATATTCGGCTGGGGGCTCGGACACCAGCTCATGGCGGTCGCCGCGGGGATGGAGATCGAAAAGCTGCCGGTCGGCCACCGGGGTAGCAACCAGCCGGTCCGCAACCTCGACAACGGCCGGGTGATGGTCACGGAACAGAATCACGGGTACACCGTGGCGCTCGGCAGTGTGAAGGATGAGGTAGCCGAGGCGTTCCTGCGCAACGTCAACGACGGCACCGTGGAAGGGCTCCGCTACCGCCGTCCGATCCTGACGGTGCAGTTTGAACCCTCCGACGGCAACGGATACCAGGACACCGCCTGGGTATTCGACGCGTTTGTGCGTATGCTGCGTGAAGATCGGGAAAAGCGCGGCTGACAAAGCCGTTTGGCTGGATACAGGGACCGCCGGCCCAGCTGTAAGGTCCGGCAGAAAGGGATGGTAAGATATGCCCAAACGGCAAGATGTGAAAAAAGTACTGGTGATCGGCTCCGGCCCCATCGTGATCGGACAGGCGGCGGAATTCGATTACGCCGGCACCCAGGCCTGCCGCGCGCTCAAGGAAGAGGGCCTCGAGGTGGTGCTGGTCAATTCCAACCCCGCCACCATTATGACGGACAAGACCATGGCGGACATGATTTATATCGAGCCTCTCACGGTGGAGGTCATCAAACGGATCATCGACATCGAAAAACCGGACAGCGTGCTCGCCAACATGGGCGGACAGACGGGGCTGAATATCGGCATGGAGCTGTCGGAGGGGGATTTCCTCTCCTCACGGGGGGTGAAGCTCCTCGGCGTCAACCCCGAAACCATCCGCAAGGCCGAGGACCGGCAGATGTTCAAAGACACCATGCTCTCGATCGGCGAGCCCTGCATCCCCTCGAAAGTGGTGGAATCGGTCGAGGACGCGCTCGACTTTGCCCACGAAATCGAGTACCCCGTTGTTGTACGGCCCGCTTACACGCTCGGCGGCACCGGCGGCGGCTTCGTCCATAACGACGACGAGATGCGCGAGATCTGCGCGGGGGGGCTGCGGGCTTCCCTGATCCATCAGGTGCTCATCGAAAAGAGCGTCGCCGGATGGAAGGAAATCGAGTTCGAGGTTATCCGGGACGGCGCCGGCAACGCCATCGACGTCTGCTCGATGGAAAACGTCGACCCGGTCGGCATCCACACCGGCGACTCCATCGTCGTCGCCCCCGCCCAGACCATGTCCGCCTCCGAGTTCCGGATGATGCGGGCCGCGGCGCTCAACATCGTCACCGCGCTCGGCGTCGAGGGCGGGTGCAACGTCCAGTTCGCCCTGAAGCCGGATTCGCGTGAATACGCGGTCATCGAGGTCAATCCCCGGGTGTCCCGCTCCTCCGCCCTGGCCTCCAAGGCGACCGGCTACCCCATCGCGAAGGTGGCCTGCAAAATCGCCATCGGCTACCGCCTCGACGAGATCCTCAACGCCGTGACCGGCAAAACCTACGCCTGCAACGAGCCGGCGGTGGATTACTGCGTCATCAAGTTCCCCAAATGGCCCTTTGACAAGTTTGTCTATGCCGACCGCCGTCTGGGCACCCAGATGAAGGCGACGGGCGAAGTGATGTCCATCGGTTCAGGGTTTGAAATCGCTCTGATGAAGGCGGTGCGGTCGATTGAGCTCGGCATCGACACGATGAACCTGCCGAAGCTGGATAAAAAGAGCGACGAGGAAATCCGGGAGATCATCGCCCACATGGACGACGAGCGGATTTTCGCGATCTATGCGGCTCTCAAGCGGAAGATCATGACCCCGGACGAAATTTTCGATATGACCAAGGTGGACCGCTGGTTCCTCTCCAAGCTCAACCGCCTGGTGGCGATGGAGAACGAGCTCGCCGCGGCGCCGCTCGATGAGGAAACCTATCTGCGCGCCAAGCGGCTCGGTTTCCTCGACGGCACCATCGAACGCCTGTCTGGCCAGAAGGTTCCGGTCAAACTGCACGCCGCTTACAAGATGGTGGACACCTGCGCCGCCGAATTCGACGCCGAAACCCCCTATTTCTATTCGACCTGGGACGAGGAGAACGAGGCCGCGATCCACAATGAAAAGCTGGCATCGGGAAAGAAGCGGGTGATCGTGTTCGGATCAGGCCCGATCCGGATCGGACAGGGCATCGAGTTCGACTACTGCTCGGTCCACTGCGTCCGCACCCTGAAAAAGCTGGGGTATGAGGCGATCATCGCGAACAACAACCCCGAGACTGTGTCGACCGATTTCGACACCTCCGACCGGCTCTACTTCGATCCGCTCACCCCGGAGGACGTGGACAATGTCCTCGCAACCGAACATCCCGACGCCGTGGTGGTGCAGTTCGGCGGCCAGACGGCCATCAAGCTGACCAAACACCTGGAAAAACGCGGGGTAAAGATCCTGGGCACGCCGGCCGACAGCATCGACGCGGCCGAGGACCGGGAGCGGTTCGACGAGCTGCTCGAACAGTGCGGCATCCCGCGGCCGGAGGGCACGACCGTCTTCACGACCGAGGCCGCGCTCGAAGCGGCGCGGCGGCTGGGCTATCCGGTGCTGCTCCGTCCCTCCTACGTACTCGGCGGGCAGAACATGATCATTGCCTACGACGACAACGACGTGACCGAATATATGGCGATCATCACCTCCCACAAGCTCGAGAATCCCGTGCTCATCGACAAGTATCTGATGGGCAAGGAGGTCGAGGTGGACGCCATCTGCGACGGGGAGGATTATCTGATCCCGGGCATTATGGAGCATGTCGAGCGTGCGGGCGTCCATTCGGGCGACTCGATCTCGGTCTACCCGACCCAGACCCTGGACGACCGGATCCGGCAGACCATCATCGATTACACCGGCCGGCTGTCGAAGGCCCTGCATGTCATCGGCCTCGTGAACATCCAGTATGTGGTGTATCAGGACACGGTGTATGTCATCGAAGTCAATCCCCGTTCCTCCCGGACGGTGCCCTACATCAGCAAGGTGACGAACGTCCCGATGGTGGAGCTGGCCACCCGCTGCATGTTCGGCGAAAAGCTCGCCGATATGGGCTACGGCACCGGGCTGTTCCCGGAACGGGATACCGTGGCGGTCAAGGTGCCGGTGTTCAGCTTTGAAAAGCTGCGGGATCTCGACGTCCAGCTCGGGCCGGAGATGAAATCCACCGGTGAGGTGCTGGGGCTGGCCAAATCCTTCGGCAACGCGCTGCTCAAGGGGCTGGTCGCCGCGGGATACAAGATGAAAAAATCGGGCGGTGTCCTCATCACGGTGCGGGATTCGGACAAAAACGAGGCGCTGCACGTGGCCGACCGCTTCCGCGCCATGGGCTTCGATATTTACGCGACGGCCGGCACGGCCAACCGCCTGAACAAAGAGATGATCCCGGCTTCGGCGGTGCGCAAGCTGCACGAGGAGCATCCGAACATCGCCGATCTGCTGGAAAGCGGCAAAATCGACTACATCCTCTCCACCGACGCCCACGGGCGGGATCCCAAGCTCGCGAGCGTGCGGATGCGGCGGCTGGCGGTGGAACGGGCCATCCCGGTCTTTACCTCGGTGGATACGGCCGAGGCGCTGCTGCGCTGCCTCGCCATGGATCAGACCATGGCGGATATGGAGCTCATCGACATCACGAAGGTCTGACGGACCGGGGACGGCCCGTCTGAAAAGGAGACATCTATGCGCTATAGGCAGGAGCAGGCGGCGATTCTCCATATCGAGGAAATCGCCCCCGGCGTTTACAACAGCATACTGTCCGCGAAAGCGATCGCCCGGGCCGCGACGGCCGGGCAGTTCGTCCAGGTTCTCTGCGATTCTTACCAGCTTCGCCGGCCGATCTCCATCGCCGGTTTCGACGCCTCCCTCGGCATCCTGCGCTTGGTTTTTGAGGTGCGGGGCCAGGGCACCGCATGGCTGGCCGGCCGGAAGAAGGGGGATCTCCTCGATCTGATCGGGCCGCTCGGCCACGGGTTTCCGCTCACGGATGCGTCGAAGAAGGCCGTGATGGTGGGGGGCGGCATCGGCACGCCGCCGCTGCTGCCGCTATCCCAGTTCCACGGGGCGAACGCCACCGTCATCACCGGCTTCCGCACGGCCTCCGCCGCGATCCTGCAGGCGGATTTCGCCGCCTCCGGAGCGGAGACGATCCTCTGTACCGACGACGGGTCGGCGGGCTTCCATGGCTTTACCACCGAGGCGCTCGAACAGCGGCTCTCGAGAGGCGACGTGGAGGTGGTCTACACCTGCGGACCCAAGGTCATGATGAAGGGGGTCGCCAAGCTCGCGGAGGCGGCCGGAGCGGTCTGCTACGTCTCGATGGAGGAACGGATGGGCTGCGGCGTGGGGGCCTGCCTCGGCTGCACCTGCAAAACCAAAAACGAACAGGGCGGAACGCAGATGACCCGGGTTTGCCTGAACGGCCCGGTATTCCGTTCGACGGAGGTGGACTGGACATGAGCGACATGCGGGTGAATCTCTGCGGGGTGGAACTGAAGAACCCGGTCATCGCCGCGTCCGGAACCTTCGGCTACGGCATGGAATATAACGAATTTTATCCGGTCTCGACGCTCGGCGGCATCTCCTGTAAGGGGACGACGCTCCGGGAACGTCAGGGGAATCTGTCCCCCCGGATCGCGGAGACCCCCTCCGGCATGCTCAACAGCGTGGGGCTCCAGAATCCCGGCGTGGATACGTTTTTGTCCACCTATCTCCCCTGGCTGAAGGGACAGGACACGGTGGTGATCGCGAATATCGCGGGGCACAGTCCCGAGGAGTACGGCGACATGGCCGACCGGCTACGGGACAGCGCGGTCGACATGATCGAGCTCAACATCTCCTGTCCGAACGTCAAGGAGGGCGGAGTGAACTTCGGCACCTCCTGCGGCAGCGTCGAGGCGGTCACCGCGCTGGTCAAAAAGCGCTGCGGGAGCAAGCCCCTGATGGTCAAGCTGACCCCCAACGTCACCTCCATCGGGGATATCGCCGCGGCGGCGGAGGCGGCCGGGGCGGACTGCATCTCCTTAATCAACACCCTGACCGGGATGCGGGTGGATCTCCGCTCCCGCCGTCCCATTCTGCACAACAACACCGGCGGGCTTTCCGGCCCTGCCGTGCTGCCGGTCGCCATCCGGATGGTGAGCGAGGTTTACCGCCGCGTCAAGGTGCCGGTCGTCGGCATGGGCGGCATTTCCACCTGGGAGGATGCGGCCGAGATGATGATCGCGGGCGCGGCCGCCGTGCAGGTGGGCGCCGCCAATTTTAGAGATCCCTTCGCTATGCCCAAGATCATCGACGGGCTGGCCGCTTACGCGGACAGCCAGAAGCTGTCGAGCATCACGGAACTGACCGGAACGCTGCAGCTTTGGGAATGAGCCATTTTCTGCGGGTATAGGGCGGGCCGCCGGGGCACGATGGCGACAAGGCCCTCCCCCGTTCTCTTGGACCATTTCCCGCATACCCGGCTTTGCGGACAGGATCCGGAGGGGACCGGGGTCCGGGGGCTTTTTTAAACAATTCCGCCGGAACGGGCGATCCGTTTTCCGCTCCGTCTCGCCTAAAGTTCGGATGAGGACCATGGACCAGCCGGTTTCCGTTCCCCCCTACCGATCCGGGCGGAGAGGGCGGCGTCCGGCGTATGGTCCGTAAAGGTGTATGGTCGGTAAAGAGGAGGGAGGCCGCTTATGAAGTGCCGCATTCGTCGGGAAACCGCAGGAGACGCCGGCGCCGTTTTTGAGGTGGTCCGCTCCGCATTCGAACACGCCCTGCCATCCGATCACGACGAGCACCATCTCGTCGAACGGCTGCGGAAGAGCTCCGCCTTCGTGCCGGAGCTGTCCCTGGTGGCGGAATCGGACGGCCGGATCGCGGGACACATCCTGTTTACGGAAATCCGGATCGCGGACACGACCCAGCTGGCGCTTGCCCCCTTATCCGTCGTCCCGTCCCTGCAGAGGATGGGGATCGGCGGACAGCTCATCCGGGAGGGGCACTGCATCGCCAGGGATATGGGCTACACGTTCTCGGTTGTGCTCGGCCATCCGGGCTATTATCCCCGGTTTGGGTACCGGCCGGCCTCGGCCTTCGGCATCCGCGCGCCGTTCGAGGTGCCGGACGAGGTATACATGGCGCTGAACCTGCAGGGGACGGATGGGAAGCTGGACGGCGTGGCCATATACCCGCCCGAATTCGGTATTAATTGAAGGATTTGCTGCATGAAACGGGCGAATTCCAATCGGAATCCGCCCGTTTTGGATAAGAGGGGACCACGCGCAAGGCGCGTGGTCCCCCTCCTGTGATGAAGGCATAAAAAACGCCCTTGGTCCGAAGGCAACGGTATCCATTAATGGGATAGCGGGCCGTCTGCGGATCTGCGAGACGGTTCCGGAACGAAAGCATACATATCGAAACCGAGCATTCAGGCGCCGAGGGCGGTGGACACCGCCAGCAAAAATTCGAAAAAATATGGGAATATATCAGGCATCCGTTGGGTGAGGACAAAGCGGGGGGAGCAACCGGTCCCGGAAAACGGCGAAAGGCGGGTAAAACGCTTTCGCCGCCGGCAGTCCATACCAACGCGACGGGACGCGATCAAAGGGGTTGGCCCGTTTCTGAATCTCCCGGCGAAACCGGCAGACTATGGCCGTTTACGACCTCTTCTTTTCGGTCCGCAGGGCCCGCATGGCGTTGAGGATGGCGAGGACCGAGACCCCGACGTCCGCGAAAACCGCCTCCCACATCGTGGCGTATCCGCATGCTCCGAGGATGAGGACCAGCAACTTGACGCCCAGGGCAAACACGATGTTCTGCTGGACGATCCGCCTGGTTTTCCGCGAAATCCGGATGGCATCCGCGATTTTGGAGGGCTTATCGTCCATGAGCACCACATCCGCGGCCTCGATAGCGGCATCCGAACCGAGCCCGCCCATGGCGATGCCGATATCGGCCCGCGAGAGGACCGGCGCGTCGTTGATGCCGTCGCCCACGAAGGCGAGGGTGCCGCGTCCGCTTTTTTCTTTCAAAAGCTGTTCGACGTGCTCCACCTTATCCGCAGGAAGAAGGCCGGCGTGCACCTCATCGATGCCGAGGATTTTGGCCACGCTTTCGCCTACGGCGGGCTGGTCGCCCGTGAGCATGACGGTTTTGCGGACGCCCTGGCGTTTCAGGGCGGCGACAGCCTCGGCGGCATCCGGCTTCACTTCGTCCGCGATGACGATATGGCCGGCGTAGGAGCCGTCCACGGCCACGTGGACGATGGTGCCGATCCGATGGCAGTCCCGATAGGGAACGCCGATGCGGTCCATCAGCTTGCCGTTGCCGGCGGCGACGAAGCGGCCGTCCACCCGGGCGGTTACGCCGTGTCCGGGGATTTCCTCGACGTCGGACACGCGGGCGGAATCGATCTCTTTATGGTACGCTTCCCGCAGGGAACGGGAAATGGGATGATCGGAATAACTCTCGGCCAGAGCGGCAAACTCGAGCAGCCGTTCCTCCGGCACCACATCGGGGTGGACGGCGGTTACGCTGAAGGTTCCGCGGGTGAGGGTGCCGGTCTTGTCGAACACGACGATCTCCGCCCGGGACAGGGCCTCGAGGTAGTTGCTCCCTTTGACGAGGATACCGCGGCGGGAAGCCCCGCCGATGCCGCCGAAAAATCCGAGAGGGATGGAGATGACCAGCGCGCAGGGACAGGAAATGACGAGGAAAATCAGCGCCCGCTGGATCCATTCGCTCCACACGCCCTGGAACAGCAGAGGGGGCAGGACGGCCAGCAGCACCGCCGCGATGACGACAAGGGGGGTATAGACCCGGGCAAAGCGGGTGATGAAGTTTTCCGCTTTGGCCTTTTTGCTGCTGGAATTCTCCACCAGGTCGAGGATTTTGGCCACGGTGGATTCGCCGTAGGGTTTGGAGACCTCCACCCGCAGCAGGCCGCCGATGTTGATGCAGCCGCTGATGACGGTGTCGCCGGGGCCGGTTTCGCGGGGAAGGGATTCCCCGGTGAGGGCGGCGGTGTTGACCGTCGTCCGGCCTTCCAGAACCACGCCGTCCAGGGGGATGCGTTCTCCGGCCTTGATGACGATGACGTCGCCCACCGCGACCTCTTCGGGATCCACCTGCCGCAGGCCCTCCGCCGTTTCGACGTTGGCGTGGTCGGGCCGGATATCCATGAGGGAGGCGATGGAGGCGCGGGACCGGCCCACGGCATAGGACTGGAACCATTCGCCGACCTGATAAAACACCATGACCAGGACGGCCTCCGGGTATTCCCCGATGCAGAAGGCGCCGATGGTCGCCACCACCATCAAGAAGTTTTCGTCGAACACCTGACCGTGCAGGATATTCCGCACCGCCCGCCACAGCACGTCGCCGCCCACGAGCAGATAGGGCAGGAGGAAAAGGAGCAGGCGGAGGAGTCCCTTTGCGGGGAAGAGCACGGCGGCGAGGAGGAGGACGGCGCCGGCCAGAATGCGGCAGAGGGTTTTCGTTTGTTTGCGGCTCATGAGGCGTTTCCCCTTTCGTTCCGGGCGGACTTTAAACCCGGATGGTGCAGTCGGGTTCGATTTTGCGGCAAAGGGACACGGCGCTGCGGAGGATCTCGTCCATGCGCTCCTCTTCCGCCTCGATCGTCAGCTTCTGGGTCAGGAAGCTCACCGATGCGCCGCGGACACCGTCGATTTTACGGATCGCGTTTTCCATTTTGGCTGCGCAGTTCGCGCAGTCCAGGCCGTCGAGCTTAAAGGTCTTTTTCATAAGGCATGCATCCTTTCATTGATGGATAGGGGCGCCGGTTATTCGGCCACGTGCTCCATGCCCTGGCCGAGTATGGTGCGGACATGGCCGTCGGCCAGGGAGTAGAACACGGTTTTGCCCTCGCGGCGGTATTTGACCAGCTTGCTCTGCTTGAGGGCGCGCAGCTGGTGGGAGATCGCCGACTGGGTCATGTGAAGGAGCTGGGCAATGTCATACACGCACATCTCGCTTTCGAACAGCACATACAGGATTTTGATCCGGGTGGAGTCGCCGAAGATTTTGAACAGTTCGGCGAGATCGTAGAGGATTTCCTCATCCGGCATATCTTGGTTGACTTTATCGACCAGATCCTCGTGCGCGTGGATGAATTCCCCCCGCTCGGGAACACTATCCGAGGCGGGTATCCCTTCGGGAAGCGGATGCGGCGTTTGGTTGGCCATGCAATCACGTCCGTTCATATGAATTATTGTTCATATATTATTATATGCAGAATTTTGGTTTTGTCAACGGGGTTTTGATATTTTTTTAAATGTTGAGAAGTCCGAACACGGCCTCTCCCCTCCCCCGTGTTCATATCGAAGGGAACCGGATTCCTCCGGGTCTCTGTTCTTCCGTGAAAATATATGGTATACTGTCAGCATACGAATCGGGACAAGTCCTCTTGTTTTTTCACAATCTTCACAAAGCGGACATAATGATCGGATAGAATAAATCTATCCATGCTGAAAGGAGGGGACGACATGGCCGATGCCTCTTTGGACGCCAGGAAAACCAAAATTCTGATTGTGGACGACGAGATGCGGATGCGCCGCGTCATAACCGATTATCTGCGCATCAAGGGGTACGACACCGCGGAGGCCGGGGACGGCATGGAAGCGCTGGAAAAATTCGAAGCCCTCGCGCCCGACCTGATTCTGCTCGACGTGATGATGCCGCGTATGGACGGTTTTGACGTGTGCCGCCATATTCGGAGCAAAAGCGCCGTCCCCATCATCATGCTGACCGCCAAGGCGGAAGAGGAGGACGAGCTGCAGGGATTCGGACTCGGGGTGGATGAATACATCTCGAAGCCCTTCAGCCTGAAAATCCTGAGCGCCCGCATCGAAGCGGTTTTGCGGCGGCAGACCGCGCGCGAACCGGAAGCCGCCCTTCCCCACCAGACGGCCGGGCTCTCCGTCGACACGGCCGGGCGGGTGGTGCGGGTGGACGGAGAGCCGGTCGAACTGACCTACACGGAATTTGAACTGCTCCTCTATCTGATGAACAACGCGGGGCTCGCCCTGTCCCGCGATAAAATCCTCGACAATGTCTGGCGTTACGACTATTACGGCGACGCGCGGACGGTGGACACCCATATCAAAAAACTCCGCTCCAAGCTGGGCGCATACGGCGACCATATCCGCACCATCCGGGGAATCGGCTACAAATTCGAAGCGTAGAAAGGGCGGCCCCTATGGAAGCAAAACCGCACAAGGGCCGGCATTCGGTCCTTTGGAAAATCACGGCCATGATGGCGCTGTGCATCCTGCTGCTGCTCGTCTTCAACTGGCTGCTGAATACGTTTGTCCTGCAGTCCTTCTACACCCGGCAAAAGACGGACGGTCTCGAAGACGCCTACGCCAAAGCCAACCAGATGATCGGCGGAGACGAGGCAGCGTTCCGCCAGACGATGGACGATCTGGCCCAGAACAGCAACATTTTCGCCCTGATCTGGAACGCCAGGCGGATGGTATACGACTTCCAGAACCGGACGAGCGGGTTCGTGCAGGTGCCAGTCTTTGACACGGCGCCCGGCACCTTCCAGATCGTGGAGGACGAAAAATCCCTTGTCTTCCCGGAGGATTACCTCCAGTCCCGCTCCATCAAGCTCTACGGCCGCCTGCAGTCGGGAGAATACATCCTGATCCAGACCCCGCTCGCGGCCATCGAGGAAAGCATCGCGATTTCCAACCGGTTCCTGGTTTTTACGGGCGCGGTCACGCTGGTCATCAGCCTGCTGATCGTCTCCCTGGCCGCCCGCCGTTTTACCCGGCCGATCCGGCGCCTGTCCCACCTGGCGCAAAACGTGGCGCGGCTGGATTTCAGCGAGCGCTATGACGGACGCGGCCGGGATGAACTGGCCGATCTCGGCAACAGCCTCAACGTCATGTCGGACACGCTGGAAAGCGCGATCCGGGATCTGCGGGAGGCCAATTCCCGCCTTTCCCGCGATGTCGAGGAGAAAACCCGGCAGAATGAAGCCCGCCGCGCCTTCATCTCGAACGTCTCCCACGAGCTCAAAACCCCGATCGCGCTGATCCAGACCTATGCCGAGGGGCTGCGGGAGGATATCGCGGCGGGTGCGGGAAACCGCGCGTATTACTGCGAAGTGATCGAGGACGAATCCCAGAAAATGTCCCAGATGATCAAGAAGATGACCCTGCTCATGCAGCTCGAGGACGGCAGCAGCCAGCTCGAGCCGGAAAGCTTCGACGTGTGCGAGCTGCTGCGCAATCTCATGCAGAAAAACGCCATCCTGTTTGCGGAAAAGCACGCGCAGGTCATCCTGCCGGCCGACCGGCCGGTTCCGGTCCGGGCGGACGCCTTCTTGATTGAAAATGTGCTCACAAATTATCTGTCCAACGCACTGCACCATGTCCGGGACGGCGGCGGCATATCCGGGACCATCCGGAGGGCCGGGGACGACCGGGTCCGCATCTCGATCTACAACGACGGCGACCTCATCCCGCCGGACGATCTGGCCCGCATTTGGGAGAGCTTCTACAAGGTCGACAAGGCCCGCACCCGCGCCTACGGCGGCACCGGCATCGGCCTGTCCGTCGTTGCGGCCATCATGCGGGCGCACGGCATGCCCTACGGCGTCTTCAATCGCCGGGACGGTGAAAAAACCGGCGTGGAATTTTATATCGAGCTGGAACAGGCGGCGCCCGGAGAAGGAGGCTTTCCGAATGACTGAAGACGGCATCGTGTCCTTTCGGGAGATGGCCGACGACGAGGAGGATTACAAACGGCTGGCCGGCTGGCTCTGCAACCCGAAGGTTCGGGAATGGTACGGCGCGGACGATTTCCCCTCCCCTCCGACTGTGGAAGAGGTCAAACAAACATACGCGGTGCGCCGTCTCCGGGAAGAGGAAACCCGGCCCTGCTTTATTCTGATCGACGGAAGCCCGGCCGGCTATATCCAGTACTACCCGATCCGGGAGCACTGGGAGGAGGACGGCGTTTACGGCGTCGATCTGCTGATCGGCGAGGACGAGGTCCGGGACAGGGGGTTCGGCACCCGGGCACTGCGGGAGATGACCCGGTTTCTCTTCCGGCAGCTGCACGCCCGGAAAATCTCGATCGATCCGGATTACCGCAACGCCCGGGCCATCCGCTGCTACGAAAAATGCGGGTTCCGGCCCTATACACGGGCCGGGGATTTCCTGATCATGGTGCTGGATCCGCCGGAATCCGGAACAGGACCAGCCCCGACGCCGGAGAGCGGCTCATAAAGTTTACAAAGGGCATGAGGACGAGTCCTCATGCCCTTTGTTCGTTTAAAAAGTCCAACTCCGGGGCGCAGGTCCCCGGAGTTATGTATTTTGAAACATTCCCTGGTTCTTTCGCCGGATTTAGGATACGCCGCGATTGGCTTTGCCGGAGATATATTCGATATCCAGGCGCACCACCGCCGCATCCCCGGCAAAGGTTTTCAGATAGGCTTCGAGCGCCTTTCCCTGGAGTTCGGGCGCGTATTTCCCCGCCAGCAGGCGAAAGCCCGCCTGGCGCTCGTCCTCGGCATAGACGATGTGCGCGGTGCCGAACGCCATGGCGCTTTCGTATGCCATCGTCAGGTGATTTTCCCCCAGACGCGAATCGGCCACGGCGGTAAAGCAGACCCGGCTGTCGTGCACCAGGTTGTCGAGCTTCTGTCCTTCGGCAGCACAATGAAAATACAGGGAATTTCCCGACAGGACAAACGACAGCGGCACCCCATACGGCATCCCGTCGTCGCAGGTGGTGGACAGCACGCCGTAGGAAGCGCGGTGCAGAATCGCCCTGGCCTCGTCATAGCTCACTTTTCTCCGGACCTGCCGCATGCCTCTCATCTGCCCGCCCCTTTTCTGCGCTTTGGTTGATTATACCCAAATCCGCGCGGCTGCACAACCCATTTCCGAAAATTTTATTTATGGTATTTGCCGCCCGCCCGGATCTGCATAACCCGGTAGAGCTGTTCGAGCACCATAACCCGGGCGAGCTGGTGCGGAAACGTCATCGGCGACATGGACAGGCGCAGGCGGGCCGCCCTCTTCACCTCGTCCGACAGGCCGTGGGAGCCGCCGATAAACAGGGCGACGGACCCCGCCCCGCCGACCATCCATTTGCCGATCGTTTCGGCCAGCTTTTCAGAGGAGAGCAGCGTGCCCTCGATGCACATCGCGATGCCGGCCGCACCCGCGGGGGCTTTGGCGAGCAGACGCCGCCCCTCGGCCTCCAGCCCCTGACGGATTTCGGCCGGGGACGGGGAGGCGGGCAGGCGCTCCTCTTCCACCTCCACGATCTGCAGTTTCACGAATCCGCCCAGCCTTTTCTCATACTCCAGACAGGCGGCGCGCAGGTACTCTTCTTTGAGCCGTCCAACGCACAGAACGGTGCAGTTCAGCAATCGCTTTCCTCCTCATCCACCCCGATATCGCCTCTGGCGAACAGGGGTTCCTTCCCCATACCGCAGACCGCAGGCCTTTTCCGGATCTCCGGGATCCGCCGCTCAGTCCTCGAGCAGCCGGAGGACCGCCGCTTTGGGCTTCAGCCCCACCGACGTCGCCCGGATCTCGCCGTCCTTCAGGACCACGAGGGTGGGGATGCTCATCACACCGAACCGGGACGCCAACTCGGGCTGCTCGTCGATGTTGACTTTGCAGACCTTCACCCGGCCGCGTTCCTCCTCGGCGATCTCGTCCACAATGGGGGACAGCATCCGGCAAGGACCGCACCAGGGCGCCCAGAAATCGAGCAGCACCGGCTTATCCGACGTGAGAACTTCCTTTTCGAACGTTTGATTGGTACAAGTGACAACAGCCATGACCACAACCTCCTGTGTTTCATTCTGCTGTCAGTATACGCCCGCCGGGCGGTTCCGTCTGTGACCTAGTCACCAAACCTATTTGGACTGGATGGACTGGGTGTATTCGCTGGGCGTCATGCCGGTCGCCTGCTTGAAATGGCGGGAGAAATAATGGACCGATGCGTAGCCCAGGCGGTCGGCGATCTGGGTGATATTGCCGCGGCCCTCCCGCAGAAGCCGCTTGGCGTATTCGATTTTGAGCATCCGGTAGTACTCCATCACGCCCATGCCGGTGGCGGCCTTGAAAATGGTCTTCAAATTGGTGGCGCTCTGGGCGGAAAAACGGCAGACCTGGGCAAAGGAGAGCCCGCCGCAGAGATTGTCCTCCATATAGGAGATCACCCGCTCGGCGAGGTCGTGGTCCGAGCGGCGCTTGACCGAGGAGGAGGCTTTGACCTCCCGGGCTTGCTCCGCTCCGCGCCGCACCATCCGGATGAGCATCTGCTCGAGCAGGGACACCACCATCTGCTCGCTGCCGAAGGCACTCGACGACGCCCGGATCATCTGCACGGTTCCCGGATCGTCCAGCGGGGAGGCGAAGGCGTCCCGCGCCTCCGATACGAGGCGAGAGAGCAGCTCCTGCTCATCCCCGTCGGCCCGCAGCACCTTTCCCTCGAAATACGCCATCGCGGCCGAACGGCAGACGAACGACACCACGACCAGATTGGGGGCGACGACGCCGTTGGCGAAGACGTTGTGGAACTCGTCCGGCTTATGGAAGATCATCTCCCCCTGCCGCAGCCGATAGCCCGTGCTGTCCGCCATCACCTCGACCTCGCCCTTGTCCACATAGAGAAATTCCCAGAAATCGTGTTTTTCCCCTTCGAACACATAGTTTTTGGCGTATTCAAAATAATGCACTGTCACGATGGCTTCGACCGCCATCTCCCGCCTGGGAATTGTGGGAACAAATGTGGGCATCCGTTCGCCTCCTCCGTTTGAAACATCCGCTGCCGGCTTTACCGCTCCGGCAGAATATAATTGAGCCGCCCGGCGATCTGGCCGTTTTGGCGGAACACCCGGGGGACCCGCTTGCCGATCAGGCAGATGGTCTCATAGTGAATGGTACCGCCCAGGGCCGCGATCTCCTCGACGGGCAGAAACGCATCGCCGTCCTGGCCGAAGGCGGTCACGGTCATCCCCTCCGCGGCCTCGGGAATCGCGGTGACATCCAGCATGCACTGGTCCATGCACACCCGCCCCACGACCGGGGCTTCCCGGCCGCACAGCAGCATATGGGCCCGGTTGGAGAGGGTGCGGGCGTAACCGTCCGCGTATCCGACCGGCACCGTCGCCAGCCGGGTTTCCCGCTCGGTGACAAAGGTGCGGCCGTAGCTGACCGGGGTGCCGGCCGGCACGGTTTTCACCATGGAGACCACGGTTTTGAGCTGCATGGCCGGGCGCAGCGGCAGCATCCCCTCCATCCAGGGAGCCGGGGCCAGGCCATAGAGAATGATGCCCGGGCGCACCAGGTCGAGGTGCATCTCGGGATAGCGCAGCACCCCCGCGCTGTTGCAGCAGTGACGCAGCGGGAACACCACGCCCCGCTGCTCCAGCAGGGCGAGCGCCTCCATAAACCGGGCGTATTGCAGGCGGGTGTAGCCGCCGTCGTCCTCCTCGTCCGCGGAGGCGAAATGGGTGAACGCCCCCTCCATGACGAGATGCGGGAGGGCCTTTACCGCCTCGATTTCGAGCAGGGTATCCCGGTCTTCGGCCTCACTGTGATAGGGCAGCCCGACCCGGGACATGCCCGTGTCGATTTTGACGTGGATCCGGACCGTCACCCCCGCGGCGGCGGCCGCGGCGTCGAGTTCCCGGGCGTATTCCCCGTTGAGCACGGTCTGAGAGATGCCCAGCCGCGCCAGGCTGGCCGCCTCGGACGGCGGCGTATAGGCGAAGATCAGGATCGGTTCGGTGATGCCGGCCGAGCGGATCTGCATCGCCTCATCGAGATTGGACACGCCGAACCAGGAGGCGCCGGCCTCCTGAAGAGAGCGGGCGACCACACCCGCCCCGTGCCCGTAAGCATCGGCCTTGACGACGGCCATCACCCGGCTGTTCCCGGAAAGGGAATCCGCGATGGCGCGGTAATTATCCTGCAGGGCGTCGAGATCGATCTCGGCCCAGGTACGTTTGAGAAAATCCGACACGGCAACGGCCCCTTTCATCGTGTGTCCATTATACCCCCGAACGCCGCGGGAATCAAGGCGCGGACAGGCTCTTCCCGCAAAAAAAGCGGCGGACAGGCCTGTCCGCCGCGGGAGGAACCGATACCGAGCCGCCTAAACGTGCGAAGCGGACAAGGTGTTATATACCAGCACCCACGTCAAAAGGATCGTGAATCCGGCGCAGAAAATCGTGAAGAGACGGCGGCTGCGTTTTTCTTCGATGCCGCGGGAGGAAAAGCCCAGCAGCAGACAGGAAAAGAGCGCGGCGGTCAGATCGATGAGCACGCGGATTTCCGTGTAGCTCAAGAAAATCAGGGGATCGACCAGCCGCGCGATCACCCCGCTGACGATATGCGCGAACGGCACGAGCGTCAGGGGCAGAACGGCCAGCGCATACTCTTTTTTCTTGGCCCGCATGAAAACCACGACCATCGCGAGGAGGACGATCACAATCGCCCAGCAGGCAAACAGCATGCCGAAAGAGGTGTTGGGTACGGCCGGCCGCGTTTCGGCCCCCGAGCTGACATCCGCAAGAAGGGGGGTGAACAAGAACATGGCGGAACCTCCTCAGTGCCTGTTCGGCAATGTTTTCTGGATTATAGCATATTTTAACGCGAATCACAACCGTTTCTTGTCGCATCCGGCCGGCCTTTTTTGTGACCGACTTATGACCGGGTCCCGCTATACTGGGAGACAGAACAGAAGCTCCGCGCATCTGCCGATGGATGAAAGGGTGTTTTTCATGAAGAAACGCATGCTCCGTATCCTGCCCCTCATTTTGACCTGTCTGTTTTTAATGGCCGGGCTGGTGTCGTTTGCCAGCGCGATGACGGAACCGCAGGGTCCCGTATATGACAAATGGGAAGTCCGGGACGTCCTGGACGACCAGGAGATGACCGTATCCTATCCGGACGGCAGTTTCCGGATCGATCTCAGCACCATAGAGGTCATCGGGATCAAGCAGTCGACCTATATGCTCGTTTGGAGCCGGGAATCCTTAAATGAACAAGCCCGGCAGGATGTCATAATCGGGTTCCGGAACGTGGATCCGTCGAATTACACCGATTTCGCCTTTTACCACGGAGAGGCCGGCGTGTTTGCAAAACCCTCTTTCTGGGAAAAAGGAAACAGCTTCGGCCGGTATGAGGTCGTCAAGACAAGCGGCACCTTCTATTTAACGATTGGCAGCACCAAAAGCGTGAGCCATTTCATCTTCGGCCTCGGTTCCTCCACTCCGTCTACGACCACAACGGAGCCGACCACTACCACGACCGAGTCGACCACGACGACGACCGAGCCGACTACCACGACGACCGAGCCGACTACCACGACGACCGAGTCGACTACCACGACGACGGAGCCGACTACCACGACGACGGA
>CABUNG010000042.1 GCA_902492895.1 uncultured Oscillospiraceae bacterium
GCTGAATGTGCAGCTTTAGCTGAAATGAGCGGAGGCCGGCCAGGAGTATGGCAATCAAAGATTCGCTCAGTGGCCGGCCTGGTTCTCTTTTGAGGAGCCCCCCCGGCGCTAACACCTGGTATCCATGATACAATAAGGGGCTGCGGCCCCAGGATTACCCCAAGGCAGATACTCTATGGCTTCCGATCCCCCCAAACGCCTCGGCCGGCCGAATTTTATTTTCTCGTTGCCCCGGACGGACAGGCATGCTATACTAAGGGAAAAGACCCGGTATTCTAAAAAACGAAAGGGTGATTGCCGGATGGCACAGGCGGGCATGATGGACCCGAAAGAGGTCAGCCGTCAGAATGTCAAACTGGCTCTTCAAATTTTTCTGCGGACGATTCTCGCCGCGATCCTCAGCTTTTTTCTCTATTTTTCCATTACGGCCATCGTCAACGGGCTGAGCACCCACGCGATCGGCTACCGCATCTACGAATACGATGAAAACAGCCAGCCGGTCCTGGTGGAAGAGGGCTCGCTTGACGAGGAATCCTCGGTGGAACCTTCGAGTGAAACGCCCTCTACAGAGGACGGGGAGACCGCGACGACCGAAACGACGAAACGGCAATACCGCGAAACGGTCCGGTCGGAAGTGCCGGCCGGCGCCGCGATATTCCGGGACGTGCTGTCCCAGATCCTGATGCTTCTGCTGCTGGCGGCCTTCCCGTATGGGATTCTTTGGAGCCAGGGGGACCGGGACCGCAACAGCGTACAGTTCGGGCATCTGCAGGCGGACAAATGGAGAGGCCTCAAAGTCGGGCTGATTGCCGCGATCCCCTCGGCGCTGCTGTATCTTTTCCTGCTTCTCAGCCGTCTCGGACTGTTCTGGAACAAGTTTGTCCAGCTTTTCCAGATCCTCAACGCCTGTTTTGCCCCCACGATCAACGCCATCATGCGGGCGCAGGGCCACGATATCCTGATGACCGCGGATGTGGGCTGGGGCTGGATTCTGCTGCTGGTCTTCACCGTGGCGGTGCTGCCGCTGGTCAGCTGGGGTTCTTACGCTCTCGGCTACCGTCAATATTCCATCAGCGAACATCTCATCTATAAAAACAAAAAGAAAAAGCGCCGCCGCTGACGCGGTTGGCATATTTGCGCCTCCCGTGCAATAGGTATGAACGGGGTGGTTGCATTGATGAAACGACATGTGCGTACAACCGGAGAATCGGAAAAAAACGGGATGAATCCGTGGCTGGACATCGCCATCGTCACCATTTTCTGCGCGATTGTATTGACGGCCGCTGTCGGGATCGTCGACCGGGCGCAGCCGGCCTCGGTCACGCCGGCCGAGCCTTTGATCCTGATCGATCCCGGCCACGGCGGGGCGGACGGCGGCGCCGTGGCGCCCGACGGGACCCAGGAAAAAGATCTGAACCTCGCCATTTCCCTGCCGCTTGCGGATATGCTGCGGGTTATGGGGTACCAGGTGAGCCTGACCCGCACCACCGACGAGATGGTGGGCGGCGTGGGCAGCACTATGCGGGAGCGAAAGGTCAACGACATCAAAAACCGGCTGGCCCAGGCGGAACAAGCCACCGTTACCGTGAGTATCCATCAGAACAAATTCACCCAGTCCCAGTATTACGGCACCCAGATTTTCTATTCGGGCAATCACGAGGACAGCCGCCTTCTCGCCTCCGCGGTCCGGGAAAGCGTTCTCTCCCTACTGCAGCCGGAGAATACCCGGGAGCTCAAAAAAGGGGACTCCAGCATCTATCTGTTATATAAGGTGACCCGCCCGGCCGTGCTGGTGGAGTGCGGCTTTCTGTCCAATGAAGCCGAGCTCCAAAAGCTCAAGGACACGGAATATCAGCGGAAGATGGCGTTTGCCGTCATGGGCGGTGTGCTGCAGTACGGCCCCTGAATCCGCGGCCGGATGTGTAAACGAAAGGACAGCGAAGCATGGCACCAAAAGCGAAAACCGTGTATGTCTGCTCGAGCTGCGGGTTTGAATCCCCCCGCTGGGGCGGCAAATGCCCCTCCTGCGGGGAATGGAACACGCTGACGGAGGAGGTGCGCGCACCTCTGAAAACAGCGGCGTCCGCAGCCGCGTCCGCCGCGGGACGTGCGGCGGATGTCCGGATCCTCCGGGATATCCATCCCGAAGGGGAACAGCGTACCCGCACCGGACTTTCGGAGCTAGACCGGGTGCTGGGCGGCGGCATTGTCCGGGGGGCGCTCATGCTCATCGGCGGCGATCCGGGCATCGGCAAATCCACCTTACTGCTCCAGATCTGTGAGCACGTGGGGCGGGAACTATCGATTCTCTATGTTTCGGGAGAGGAATCCCAGCGGCAGATCAAGCTGCGGGCCGACCGGCTGGGGGTGCAGAGCGAAAACCTCTCGGTGCTGTGTGAAACGGATATGGATACCGTGATCGGCGCCATGCAGGAGCACCGGCCCGATCTGCTCATTCTGGATTCGATTCAGACCATGTGTCTTTCGGGGATCGGGTCCTCCCCCGGCAGCGTCACCCAGGTGAGGGAATGCACCGCGGCTGTGATGCGGGCGGCCAAAGCGGCCGATATTCCGGTTTTCATCGTCGGGCACGTCAACAAGGACGGCGCCATCGCGGGGCCGAAGGTGATGGAGCATATCGTGGACTGCGTGCTCTATTTCGAGGGGGATCCCCACACGAGCTACCGGATGCTCCGCTGTGTGAAAAACCGGTATGGCGCCACCAATGAGATCGGCGTGTTCGAGATGCGGGACCGGGGGCTGGCGGAGGTGGAAAACCCCTCCATGATGCTGCTGTCGGGACGTCCGGTCAACGTCAGCGGCACCTGCGTGGCCTGTTCGATGGAGGGGTCCCGGCCTCTCCTCGCCGAGGTGCAGGGGCTGGTTTCTCCCACAGGCTTCGGCAATCCAAGACGGACATCCACGGGCTTTGATTACAACCGGCTGTCGCTGCTCCTTGCGGTGCTCGAAAAACGGGCCGGGTATTTTTTCTCGAATCTGGACGCCTATATCAACGTCGTGGGCGGCCTGCGGCTGGATGAGCCCGCCGCCGATCTGCCGGTCGCCCTGGCTTTGGTTTCGAGTCTCAAGGACAAGCCGGTCGACGAAGGAGTGGTGGCGTTCGGCGAGGTGGGGCTGGCGGGGGAGATCCGGTCGGTCACGGGCGCCGAGGCTAGGGTGATGGAAGCGGCTAGGCTGGGATTCACCCGCATTCTCGTACCGGCGCACAATTTGAAAACGATGCCGTGCCCGCCCGGTATCCAGGTGGTCGGCGTAAGCACCCTGCGGGACGCCTATGAACAACTGTAATAAACCATATAAAAACCCTTCCCGGTCCAAAGCCGGGAAGGGTTTTTGCCGGGCGGGATGCGCAAGGCAAGCGAACAGGACTGTTTGCGCGTTTTAGCTTCCGCTATCGTTGCGGGTGCTGTCCGCCTGTATATGGAGAGCGGTTTCGCCGTCCAGCAGCTCCCGCAGCTGCCGAAGGAGCGGATGATCGTCAAAATACCGTTTCCCGTAGTCTAAATTGAAGGCATAATCGAATCCGGGCGGATTTTTCCCCTGATTGTGCTGCAGGATGGTCTCGGTTTTGTCCAAGGCTTTGACCAGTCTGGACTCCGGGGTGTCACAGGCGTTGTATTCCTGCCACAAAGCCAGCAGCTCCGCCGCCTGCTCCTCGGGCAGCCGGGACAGCACACGCCGGACGTCCCGTTCCTCCGCCCTGTGCTTTTCCGTCTCGTCCGGTCCGGAAACGGCGGATATATCGCCGATATACAGCTCACCCAGATCGTGGATCAGGCACATCATCAGCGTTTTCCCCATATCCACCTCGAAGGAGGGCGCCAGAAGCCCCGCCAGCAGCGCCAGCCGCCAGGAGTGCTCCGCCGTGCTTTCCCTGTGTCCGTCGGAACCCCAGGCCTCCCGGAGCACGGCTTTCAACCCTTCCGCCTGTTTGACGAATGCGATCTGTTTTTTCAGCTCATCCATATGGATCCCCTTTCCCGCGGCCGCGTTTTCTGGACCCATCATACATCCGCCGGCCGGCCGCTGTCAAATGCCGCGGGATGCAGGCGGCGGGGCTCCGGGGACGGCGGCCGGTGAAGAGGCGATTTTGCGGCGCAAAAAAATCGGACAATCCAGTTTCTGCCCCTCATATTTTTCCACTTCTATCAAAGACTAAACAGGACACACAGATGCCGCGGCCTCTGTGTGCGGCGTGTGATGGATGCTGGAAAGGCGTGGTTGAAAAAATGAGGAAAAAATACGGGTGGCTGTTCGGACTGACGTTGGCCGCCATAGCCGGTATTTTGATGGGCGGCCGTTTGATGAAAAAGCCGCCTGTGGAGGTGTCGGTGATCACCCTGGAGCCTCAGCTTGTGGAACAGACGGTGAGCTGTTCCGGGAAGGTGGAGGCGGCTAAAAGCCAAAACGTGTATCTCGACATGCCCTGCGTGGCGAAAGACGTGTATGTGCAGGCGGGCCAGAAAGTGAACCGGGGGGACGTGCTGTTTACGGTCGACGTGAACGCGACCCGGCAGGTGCTCGCCCAGGCGGGAGGGCTGGCGGCCTCCCAGATCGACGAGGAGATGATCACGAAAGAGGTGACGGCCACGGCTTCCGGGGTGATTTCCAGCCTCAATGTCACGTCCGGATCTCTGGCGGATACATCGAAGCCCTGCGCCGTGATCGCGTCGAGCGATCAAATGCAGGTCAAGATCGCGGTGCGGGAACAGGATCTGCAGAAGGTGGCGATCGGGCAGAGCGTGACCATCACCGGTTCTGGGTTTCGGAAATCCGCGTATACGGGGATCCTGACCGAGCTGTCGGCTTCGGCCAGACAGCAGCTGGTGGGAACCGTCACCGACACCGTGGTGGATGCCGTTGTCATGTTCGATCAGGATCAAATGGACGCCTCC
The DNA here is from genome assembly GCA_902492895.1 of uncultured Oscillospiraceae bacterium. Taxonomy (GTDB): domain Bacteria; phylum Bacillota; class Clostridia; order Oscillospirales; family Acutalibacteraceae; genus UMGS1623. Next base: position 4,917 of record CABUNG010000042.1, read on the forward strand.
CTGCGCGCCGGGCTGAACGCCAAGGCGGCCGTCCGGGTATCCTCCATCCCCGAGGCCCTGGTGCTGCCGTATGAATGTGTGATGCAGGATGAGGAGGGAAGCGAATATGTGTATGCCTTTTCCGACGGACACGCCGTTCGGCGGGATATCGTGTCCGGGGAGGAATGGAGCGCCGGCTTCCATGTGGTGTCCGGGCTGCAGGCCGGGGACCAGGTCATTCTCGATCCCGACAAGGTGCCCCACGACGGGGCGGCCGTTATTCCGGGAGGCGCTGTCTCATGAGGGATATTCTGCAGTGTGCGTTCAAAAGCCTGTCCCGCAAATGGTCCCGCACCCTGCTGACGGTCAGCGGGATCACCGTCGGGGTGGCAATGGTGGCGATCATCTCGATGATCGCGTCTCTGGGGAGAAGCGCGGTGAATGCGGAACTGGACAGCCTGGGCGTCAGCGGCCTGTCGGTCAGCGCATCGGGAGACGGCACGGTTCTGACCGCGGATGATCTGGAAGCCATCCGCGCCCTGTCGTCGGTCGACACCGCGATGCCCCTGCTCATCGAGTTTTCGGGGGCGACGCTGCGGGAGACGACGACCAACGCGATGATCTGCGGCATCGACGCCGGAGCCACCCAGGCGATATCCCTGACGCTCAAACATGGGCGGCTGATCAGCCGGGGAGATGTCAAGGGCAGCGCGCGTGTCTGTGTGATCGACGAATCGATCGCACTGGAGGCGTATAAACGGGGCAATATCGTGGGCAAGCGGATCACGCTGAATTTGGGCGGCGTGGACGAAACCTTTGACATTGTGGGCGTGACCGAAACGGGGAGCAGCCTTTTGCAAAACCTGACCGGGCTGATTCCCGGGATGGTCTATATTCCGTATACCACCCTCCAGGAGATGACCGCCCGGGACGGTTTCGATCAGATTGCGGTGCGGGTGCGGGCCGACGCGAATGTGGACGCCGCGGAAACGCGGATCGTGGAATCGCTCGAGCGGGTTTCGGGCCAGACCGGGGGATACCGGACGGACAATCTGGCGGTGCAGAAGGAACGGCTGGGCGGGCTGATGGATCTCGTCACCCTCCTGCTCACCGCTATCGGCGGGGTGTCGCTGGTGGTGTCGGGGCTGGGGATTATGACGATCATGCTGGTATCCGTCAATGAACGGACGAGGGAGATCGGCATCAAAAAGGCCATCGGCGCCACCAGAAAGCGGATTCTGGCGGAATTCCTGATGGAGGCGGCGGTCATTTCCCTGATCGGCAGCCTGAGCGGCCTGATCCTGGGAGGCGGGCTGATGTTCCTCGTGTCCCGGCTCCTCGGATGGCCGGTACCGCTGCCGGCGGGCAGTTTCGCGGCTCTCGTCGCGGTCGCGGTGGGAATCGGCTGCATATTCGGGGTGTATCCGGCGGTCAAAGCCGCCCGGCTGCGTCCGGTGGAGGCGCTTCGCAGGGAAGGATGACCGGGCGGAGCTTTCCCGCTTTTCTTTTCTGCCAAAGTTTGGTATACTAAGATAACCGTTTGCCGGAGATCGAAGCCGGCACGCGTGTGTCAATCAATCGCCAATGGGAGGAATGATCGTGCAGCTCATCAACGAGGTCCTGGCGGATGGCGTCCGCTGCCTGTCGCTGCCCGACAGCCGTTTTAAAACAAGCCGCCTGACGGCGGTGCTGCTGCTGCCGCTCCGGAGGGAAACGGCTTCGGCCTGCGCTCTCGTTCCCTATTTACTGCGGCGCTCCTGCGCCGCCTACCCGGATTATACCGCGCTGCAGCGCCGTTTGAATGAGCTGTACGGCGCCACCATCTCGGCCGAGGTCGCCCGCATCGGCGAAGCGCAGGCCCTTGTCCTCACCGCCGCGGCCATCGACGACCGTTTCGCCCTGGCGGGGGAACCCGTTGCCGAGAGCTGCGCGGCTTTGCTGCGCGAGATGCTGTTTGATCCGGTTTTGGAAAACGGCCTGTTCCGCGCCGCCGATGTGGAACTGGAGAAGCGTGTCCTGATCGAGCGGATGGAGGCGGAAATCAACGATAAGCGCTGGTATGCCCGCCGCCGGTGCGAAGAACTGCTTTGTGAAAACGAGGCATATGCGGTCGATCGGTACGGTACGCCCGAGGCGGCGGCCGCCCTGACGCCGGAATCGGTCACCGCCGCCTGGAAATCGGCCCTGACGGGCGCCAGGGTGCAGCTGATCCTGCAGGGGGGCGCCGCCGCCATGCATGCGGCCGGGCCGCTGCGTTCGGCTCTGGCCGGGGTTCCGGGACGGAAACCCCTGGATCCGAAGACCGATACCGCCGCCGCCTATCCGCCCGTGCGGGAACGGGTGGAGCGGATGGATGTGGGAGGCTCCAAACTGGTGATGGGATTCCGGACCGGGACGGCGGAACCGGACGGCGACGTGGCCGCCGCCCGGCTGATGAACGCGCTGTTCGGCGGGACGCCGCATTCGCTTCTCTTTCAGAATGTGCGGGAGAAGCTGAGCCTGTGCTATTACTGTGCGTCGTCCTATGACCGGCTCAAGGGCATTCTGCTGGTGGACAGCGGCGTGGACGAACAGAACGTCGAACGGGCCAAAGAGGAAATCCTCCGTCAGCTTTCCGCCCTGCAGCAGGGGGCGTTTTCGGATGACGAGATGGAATCCGCCCGTCTGAGCGCCTGCAATTCCTTCGCAGCGGTGGGGGATTCCCAGGCGGCACAGGCGTCCTGGTATCTGGGACAAAGTCTTCTGCCGGCCGTATCCACGCCCGAGGAAGCGTCGAAAGCACTGGCCGGGGTGACGCGGGACCGGATCGTGGAAGCGGCAGGGCGGGTGACGCTCGAAAGCGTGTTTCTGCTGGCGCAAGATCATAAAGGGGAGGGAACGGCCGATGCCTGAATGGACGAAACTGGCCAATGCCCGGATGGGAGAGCAGTGCTGCCGGCTGGAGCATCCGTCGGGCCTGACGATCTACGTTTGGCCGAAGCCGGGCTTTAAAGCTTGCTACGCCGCCTTTTCCACCCGTTACGGCTCGATCGACACGGCGTTTCAGCGCGAAGGCGACGCCGAACCGACCGTGGTGCCGGCCGGCATCGCGCATTATCTGGAGCACAAGCTGTTTGAAAGCGAGGACGGCAGCGCCTTCGCCCGCTATGCGAAAACGGGGGCGTCCGCCAACGCGTATACGAGTTTCGACCGCACGTCTTATCTGTTTTCGTGTACCGAGCGGTTTGAGGAGTCCCTGGAGATCCTGCTGGATTTTGTGCAGTCGCCCTATTTTACCGAGGAAACGGTGAAAAAGGAGCAGGGGATCATCGGGCAGGAAATCCGCATGTGCGAGGACAATCCGGGACGCCGCGTGCTGTTCAATCTGCTGCGGGCTCTCTATGTCCGGCATCCGATCCGCCTCGATATCGCGGGCACCGTGGATTCCATTGCAAAGATCACGCCCGAGCTCCTTTATGGCTGCTACGAGACCTTTTACAACCTGCACAACATGGTGCTGGCCGTTTCCGGAAACGTCACCCCCGAACAGGTCCTCCGCATCGCAGACCGGACGCTGAAGCCGGCCCCCGACCGCAGAGTCGAGCGCCTGCCTTTCGACGAGCCGACGGAGGCGGCGGAATCCCGTGTGGAAGAGACCATGCCGGTGGCGGCTCCGCTGTTCTATTTGGGATACAAGGTGCCGTTCCCGGCCGACGGCCCCGTGCGCTGCTCGAGCCCCGGCGAGGTGATATCCGCCGCCGTGCTCGCGGAGCTGCTCGGCGGCCGGGCCAGCCCCCTTTACGCCCGCCTGATGGAGGAAGGGCTCATCAACCCTTCCTTTGACGTGGATTATTTCGACGGTCCGGGCTACGCTTCCTGGCTGATGGGCGGGGAATCGCGGGATCCGGACGCCGTATGCGGCGCCATACGCCAAGAGATCCGCCGTTTGGCGGAGGACGGCGTGGATCCGGCCGACTTTGCCGCGGCCCGCAGCGCCGTCTACGGGCGGCTGGTTGCACAGCTGGACAGCGTGGAAGGCTGCGGGGAAATGCTGGTGAGCGGTCATTTTTATGGGCGGAAACCCTTTGATTTGCTTGACGCGGCGGCCCATCTTGATATACAATCAATCTATCGGCGGCTGCGGGAGGATTTTCGCGAAGAGGCGAGTGCTCTTTCGATCATCCGTCCGTCGTCGGGCGGTTGAGCCGGGGAAGCCGGGCCGGCTTCCCATTACATAGCGAAAGGATGTCAAGTTCCGATGGAGAATTACATTGAATTTCCGGGACTCGGTCTGCGTTTTCCCTTTTCTCCGGATATTTTCACCATCCCGATCGGCGGGGGCATTACGATCAAATGGTACGGGGTGCTCATCGCGCTCGGATTTCTGCTCGCGATGATTTACGGACTCAGGCGCTCCAAGTCCTTCGGAATCGATCCCGACCGGATGATCGACGTCGTCTTGGTCTCGGCGATTTTCGCCTTTATCGGCGCCCGTCTTTATTATGTCCTGTTCTCCGAGGACCGGGCCGCTTATTTTGCCGATCCGCTGTCGATCCTGCAGGTCTGGAAGGGCGGACTCGGCATTTACGGCGGCGTGATCTTCGCCTTCCTGACCGCGCTTTGGATGTGCAAGGTCCGCAAAGTGGACACGCTGCGGATGTTCGACCTCGCTTCCATCGGTTTTCTGATCGGCCAGGGAATCGGCCGCTGGGGCAATTTCTTCAATCAGGAAGCCTTCGGCGCCAACACGACGATGCCCTGGGGCATGACCGGCAACATCATCCAATCCGGGATGAACGGGTCGGGGTATACGCTGTCTCAGCCGGTCCATCCGACCTTCCTGTACGAGTCTTTGTGGTGTCTGGCCGGATTTATCCTGCTGCATATCCTGTCCAAGAAATTCTATAAGTTCCGCGGCGAGATTTTCGCCTCCTACATCATGTGGTACGGTCTCGGGAGGGCCTGGATCGAAGGGCTCCGGACCGACAGCCTGATGCTCGGCACCATGCGGGTATCCCAGCTCGTCGCTATTTTGTCCGTCATCGGCGGAGCGATTCTGCTGTTTGTGTTCCGGGCTATGGAGCAGCGCTCACCCAAAGATTTGTTCGTTGAAGAGCCGGCTCCGACCATTCCGCTGGCGGATGAGGAGACGGAGGAGACGACGGAATCCGCGCAGGAGGATGGACAGGCAGAGGAGGCGCCCGAAACGGAGGAAACGCCGGATGAGGCGGATTCTCTGCAAACGGAAGAGCCTGCGGCCGACGAAGAGCCCAAAGACAAGGACGAATAAGAAATCAGACCGGGACGCCGCAAAGACGGCGCCCCGGTTTTTTTATAAAATAGGTAGGCACAAATTTATCGAACAAATTTTCGTTTTTCTCTTGCTTTTTATGAAAAAGCTGGTATAATAAAGGCATCGAAACGTTTGTTCTGATTTCGGGGAATAGAGAAAGGACGATACCGATGCTCATCAATTTGTTTCATGTGGTCCTGCTGGGGATCCTGTTTTTCTATACGCTTCACGGAGCCCGCCGGGCGGTTACCCGCCGTTTGTCGCTGATTCCGCTGAGCATGTGTCTGATCGAGATCCTGCTGGCCGAGGTGCTGGATGTGTTGGCGTTTCCGGTCCTGGGGGCCCTCCTGGCAGCGTGCCGCCTGACCGTGGCCGCCTGCTGTGTGCTGGCGGTGCGGAAAGACGCGGCGCTGGCCCGTGCCAGGACCGAGAGACGCGTGCGCGCGGCTCGGGCCAAACTGCATGCGCTCGAATCCCGGCAGCTGCAGAGATTCGCCGCGTAATCCGTGCCCTATCCGCCGCCGGATCGTCGGTTCCGGCGGCATTTTTTGTTTTCGGCGAGAGAAAACAGGGCTGCCGGAAGGAAAACGCTTTTTGAGCATAGGCGGATGCGGATTCCCTATTTTCAGGGAAACGGAGTACATCCGATTCCAGGACAGGGCGTTCATGGGATCTTTGAGCGAAGACGGTCTTAAAAACGAAACCTGGCGTTTGTCAACGCCAGGTCTTGAACTTCGATTCTGCCCAGGAACCAAGAGACTTTCGGCTCTTTTCCGGCTGCGCTTCGTTTGACGCGCCACTCAGCCGGTCCGATGGGGTACCCCCCTCCGATTCCGGAGGGGGGGTAAAAAATCAGGAGGCTTCGGCGCTTTTATCCTGGACCTGTACCCGTCCGCTGCGGATCAATTCGATAAACACGGGGACGAGTTTCGGATCGAACTGCCGTCCGGCCTCTTCTTCCAGAATGTCCAGGGCTTTTTCGAGCGGATAGGCTTGCTTATAGGAACGCTCGGAAACCATGGCGTCGAAGGAATCGGCGATGCACAGGATCCGCGCGCCCAGCGGGATGTCTTCCCCGGCGATCCGGCGGGGATAGCCCCGGCCGTCAAAATGCTCGTGATGTCCGATGACGGAGGGGATCACATAATCGAGGGAAGGTAGATGGCGGATGATGCCGATGGAGTTTTCCACGTGGGATTTCATGATTTCGTACTCATCGTCCGTCAAGCTGCCGGGTTTGTTGAGGATATGCTCGGGGATGCCGATTTTGCCGATATCGTGAAGCAGGGCGGCTTCCCGGATCATGTCGATATGCTCCGGGTTGAGCTGAATGGCACGGGAAAGCTCCGTTGCGTAATAGGCGACGGAGTTCGAATGGTTGAAGGTGTAGTGATCCTTGGTGTCGATGGCGGCTGTCAGGGCGTAAATGGTGCTCTCGTATTCCGAATAGGCGCTGTGTTTATCCACGGGCACCCCTGGGCTTTTCTCCATGCGGTAATCGCCCGTCGTATACGCGAGGATCGCGTTTTTCCCGTTGTGCTTGACGTGATAGACCGCCATATCCGCGTTGTCGATGAGTTCCTTGACCGTAGCGGCCGCGTAGGGAATGGCGCAGACGCCGCCGCTGACGGTCAGCACTTTGAGGGTGTAGTCGGTGGCGGCCTTGTTCATGTCGAGAATCTGCCGGCGGATGTTTTCGGCCAGTTCTTTGGCGGCGAGCAGATCATATCCCGGCAGAATGATGGCAAATTCCTTCCCGCTGTAGCGGGCCACGAAGCCGTGTTCCCCGACGCTCGCCTGGATCAGGCGGGCCACTTTCTGCAGCGCCAAATCGCCTTCTTTGTTGCCGTACAGCTGGTTATAGAGCTTGAAATCGTCGAGGTTGAGGATGATCAGGGACAGCCCTTGGTCCCGGTGTTCATCATACGCCTGCTGCAGGGTTTCATAAAAGTATTTGCGGTTGAGCAGGCCGGTCAGTTCGTCGGTCCTAGCCTCGAGATAGGCGCGTTCATATAAGCGGGAATTTTTTACGGCGATGGAGCTGATGGAATTGACGGAGGCGAGGAAATTGAGATCCTCATAGCTGTACCGGTGATTTTTTTCCTTGGCCGACAGCAGGACGATTCCCACCAGGGAGTCTTTGTCCTTGAGGGGGGCGAGGCATTCGACGTCGAGCTCTTCGAGAGCCCGCTTTTCCGCCTCCCACATGGATTTATAGGCGGTCGTCCGGCGGAATTCGCTCATCAGGAGACACTCATCGTGTTCCCGGAGCCAGAGAACGACGGGATTGTCGCGCCCGAGAACGAACGACGGGCGGTCGAGAGGGCTGGTGCTGCGCACGATCTGGTAATACCGCCGGTCCGGGGAGGGAACGCTGACGTAGACACGGCTCACGGCGATGGTTTTTTGGATAATATCAACGAGTTCCGTCAGAATTTCCTCGATCTGCAGGCTGCGGGAGACGGCCAGGCTGAAGGCCTTGAGGTTCTCGGCCTGCAGGATTTCCTCTTTGACAAACACGCTGTCGATAAACTTTTTCATGCAGAAATAGACGAGACAGGTGAAAATCGTAAAAGACAGAGCGATGATGAGGGTATCGTAATGGCCCAGCATCGGCAGATGTTTCTGGATAAAGGAGGCCATGGGCCCCAGCAGGTTGATGAAGACGATGACCGACAGGCCAGCCGACAGCGCGTAGCAGCTGCCGCGGGAGGCGAGCAGGGTCAGACGGAAGAGACGGCGCCGGTAAAGCGCGTAGAACATACACAGCGCAAACGGGACGCCCGCGATGATATCGGTGGGGATGCCTTTGAAGACCGGGATGACAAACGCGATATGGCCGAGGAACATGAAGCCGATCCCCACCATAACCGGGGCGAACTGGCGGCGGGCGACCTCGTGATCTTTAAAATACCGGAACAAAAGGAGGAACATGTGCGCGATGATGGCCGTGCAGAAGATGAAGAAAAACACGACCGGCCAGGTGGTGTGATACAAAAAGGCGGTTTCCTCGTTGGGGGCGGTCACCAGCTCCGGACTTTGGAGAAAGACGCCGGTCGTGATGTTGACGACATTGATGACGACCGTGACGACGAACCAAAAGATTTGTATGAGCTTGTTTTTGCTCCCCACGAACTGAAACGCGAAATTGAACAGCGCAAACCCCAGGAGCAGAAGCCCCAGAATCGAGACGTCGAACCAGAATTTGACGCTCGGCCAGACCTGCAGCCGCATGAGGAAGGAACCGCCGGTCCACAGGATCAGGGCGACCAGATTGAGCAGGAAGGAATTGATGATTCGGTCTTTCCGCGCGGCGGCCAGGGTCATGAACAGGAATATGTAGCAAAACAGCGCAATAATCGGAACATAAATGAAATCGCCCAATTTCCTGTTCACCTCCTTGCCGACGCGTTGTCTAGCCGATCAGGTCTTTGAGATCGTGTGCCGAAGGGCCCACGTGACGCAGGGTTTTACCGGTTTTCTTCCGATAGGCCTCGAAGGTGCCGCATTTGAGAATCGTGATTTCGAGCGGTTCCATGCCGAGCAGCCGTTTGAGATCTTTGTAATCGTTATCCATATATTTGAAATAAATCCCCAGATGCTCCCGCAGCACTTCTTTGGTGACGGCGGTGCTGATGAGCGCATCGGGTTCGAGCTCCACATACAGGTGCATATAGGGGCGTTTTTGCTCGTTGTATTCTTTCATGGCGACCCAGCCGCGGAACTTCAGCCCCGACAGGGTGATGACCGACTGGATGGTGGCCTCCGAGATCCGGGTGAAGGATGCGATATCGATGATGGTGGGGACCCGGTCGATATAGGCAAACCGGGGGATTTTCGTGCCGTCTCCGCTGTTTTCCAGGCCCATGCAGCGGTAGACGTCCCCGACGCGGTACCGCATAAAGGCGCCGCCCTTGAGCACCGAGATGACCAGCTCGTATGTTTCGCCGGGAAGCACCTCGTTCATGAGGTAGGTCCGGGGTTCATAGGCGGGGTCATCCAGGCTTTTTTCCATTTCGTTTTCCGGGATGAACTCGTAGAAACAGGTATCGGGGAAGAAGACCATGCCGTCTCTCGTCCAGGTTTCGGTTCCGATGCAGGAGGGTTCCGTCCCCGCAAAAAGCTCCATGGGGCGTACGCCCCAGAGGTCTTCGAGCTCGTCTTTATAACAGGCGTTGTCGGTGCCCGCGCACATAAAGCCTTTGAGCTGGAACAGATCGCGGGGTTTGAGCGCCCGTCCCTCCTGTTTGCAGCGGTATTTCGCCGCGGCCAGGCGGATGAGGCGCAGAGGCGAGAGGCCGGACAGCCGGCCGCCGGAGGATCCCGGCGAATGCCCGCTCATGGAAGACAGGCTGTGGCTGACATAGGTCGCGACGCTGCCCACGCCGAAGAAAAACTCGATGCCGCGGCGCAGTCCCATTTTAAAGCCGAGTTTGTTGCGCTCGCTGAAGGTCATTTTGACCGCGTCCTTGACCGGAGGGAGAAATTCCATGCCGATCTCTTCCCGGAGCGCCAGGGGAAACAGCCCCGTCGCATAGGGCAGCGGGGCCAGGGCATATAGGATTTTATCGGTGGCCCGCACATTGAATTTGCCCCGTCCGGTGCTGGTGGAGAGCATCAGGCAGGCCAGAATGTTGCTGCGGTAGGTTTCGAGCATACCGCTCGTATAAGGCGCGACCTTGACCGGGTGGCGGCCGCCCTCCCAGGTGGTTTGGATCCAGACGATGGGGGTATCGGGCAGCATGTCGCTCCGCTTCTGCAGCAGGATATCCGCATAATCTTCATAGGACGTCAGCTTGACCATCCGGCGAAAATCCTCGATCGTCTGAGGCTGTTTATCCCCCAGAATCTGACGCCCCAGGGCGCTGCCGCTCCAGAGATGGATCTGCTCCTCCATCAGACGGGTCTGAATGCGCATGTAACCGTCGATATCGAGATCCAGAAAACCGCAGTATTCGGACCACATCTGGTCATACTGCCGTTTTTTCAGTTTGTCTTCAAATCTCATGCGACCCGTCTCCCGTTCTGCGCAGCGTTCGAATGCATTGCCGGATACTCCGGCTGTTCGGCAGTAAAAAGGGGGTGGATTTTCGATAATCGCCGTAATCGGGGAACTGCCTGGGGAAGGACCAGAGGTCCTGCAGCACCACGTAAGCGAGGTCGAGCAGCGTAAACAGAATGGCGGCGGTCAGCAAAGCCGCGGTCCCCATGGCGAGATACAGACAGAGATACAGACCAGCCAGCCACAGGACGCCCGGATGGCGGCATAAGGCGTACAGACCCCGGCGGCAGACGACCGGGGTTTCCTTAGACAGATAGGTGGAACCGAAGGGAAGGGCAAAAAAGAGCGTATATAGCAGCAGCGCCAGAAAAAGCAGCGCCAACGCCCCAAACACAATCAGGCATGTCCATCCAAACCGCCGGAGGGCGGCACCCTGCCGCACGAGACCGGCGGTGGAGAGGAGGAGGAGCAGGCCGCCGACAAAAAAGCCGGCCCTGAACACCCGCATCCGGCCGGTTGTGCTCGCTATATCATAGAGAAAGAACAGAAGAAAGGCGGCGATTCCGGGCCATATCCACAGCATGTCGGGTCCCCGTCCTCCCTCAGCAGCCGGAGCGTGGCCCGGCTGTATCACTCCGAAACGGCATGAAGAACACATCGGTGTCCCTTACGGAAGAGACACAAAGAGATTGTATCGAATAAACCGATTTTTAGCAAGAGTAAATCCCGACTTTTTGTTGAATATGTAAAAATAAGGGTATTTCTATGCGAAGAATGTCTAGATACGGGGGGGCGTTTTTGTAAAAAAAACACACATCGGGTCACGCAATTTGTCCGGCTGCTCTTTTTGGCAACGAAAGAACGATATGTGAGACTGGCCCGCGGAAGGCGGCCGAACGGTCTGACGGCGGCCGGGCCACCAAAAAAGCCGCCCACACGGGCGGCTGACGAAAAGAAAAGCCGGCCGGTGACCGGCTTCCGTTTATTCCCACTGAAGCGGCGGTTCGGAACCGTCTTCGAGCGCCTCGTCAATGAGGCGGAGCATCTCGAGCGTGCTGCGGAAGGATTGCTGTTTTTGCGATTCCACCCACTGGATAGACCCCTGCCATGTGGAATTGCGGCGGAATTGAACATGGATAATGAAAGTGGCCTTGTCTTTTTCACTCATGATTCCGGTGCCTATCCTTTCTTTGCGGGCTGCGGGCCTTTTCTTGTCCGAGAAGCAGCGGTACTCGTCAAAACGGCTGGGAAACGAGAGGGAGTCGAACAGCTCGTCCAGAACAGCCAGCAGTTCCCGGTCGTTGCAAAACGGAAGGGTTTTATCGTAATAGGCGTTGTAGACCTGGCCGCAGGGTATCCGATTTTCGAAGGATGAGATATGTACCGTCACCTGGGTCGACATCGCCGTGACCAACGGTTTCACGGAAACGAGCATATGGTTGCGGCCTCCTCTCCTTACCTTTGATTATAAAAGTGACCGGTCACAGGCCGGTCACAAAAGAAAGGCGAAGCGCCGGCGAGGAGATGACGTGACCTGATTACGACAGTTTTTTGGCCATCGTGTCCGGATTGGCGCTGTAGAGGAGCGCGTTTTCCCGGGAGATGGTTCCGGCTTCCGCCAGGCGCAGAATGTCCGCGTCCATAGACTGCATGCCAAGGGAGCTGCCGGCATACAGCACGTTGTCGATCTGATAAATCTTCGATTCCCGAATCATGGTCCGGATGGCGGGAGTGACGACCATGATTTCGAAGGCGGGAACCAGCCGGCCGTCGAGGGTGGGAATGAGCTGCTGCGAGACCACGGCCTGCAGCACCATGGACAGCTGCACCCGGATTTGCTGCTGCTGACTTGAAGGGAAAACATCGATGATCCGGTCGATCGTCTTGGCGGCGCCGACCGTGTGCAGGGTGGACAAGACGAGCTGCCCGGTTTCCGCCGCCGTGATGACGGTGCGGATGGTTTCGAAATCCCGCATTTCGCCGAGCAGGATCACGTCGGGCGCCTGACGGAGCGCGGCGCGCAGAGCCGCTTCATACCCTCCGGTATCGTGCGTGATTTCCCGCTGGCTGACGATGCAGCGGTCATGTGTGTGGAGGTATTCGATGGGATCCTCCAGCGTGATGACATGGCCATCCCTCGTATGATTGATCCGGTCGATCATGCAGGCGAGGGTGGTGGATTTGCCGCTGCCGGCGGGACCGGTGATGAGAATCAGCCCCTTTTGACAGCGGCAGAGGTTCAGCACCGAAGAGGGAATGTGCAGGGAGTCCGCGTCGGGCAGGGAAAACGAGACGATCCGCAGAACCGCGGACAGGGATCCCCGCTGCTTGTACGCACTGCAGCGAAAACGCCCGAGACCGCTGACGGAAAAGGAAAAATCGTCGTCGCCCGTTTCCAGGAGCGGGGTCATATCCCGCTGCCTGTCCAGGGCATAAATCGAGCGGATCAGGGTTTCCGTGTCCTCCGGCATGAGGTGACCGCCCTGGGTTTGGACGACGCGTCCATTGATTTTATAGGCGATGGAGCTGCCTGACACGATCAGGATATCCGAAGCGCCCGCTTTCATCGCGTGTTCCAGCATGGGCAGCAATTCGACCGGCATGATGTCCGCCTCCTCAGATATTCCCCGGCCAAACGGGAAGGGTGCTCTCTTCGGCCGGCTCATTTGTGCCGCACAGTACGCGGCGCAGAAGTTTGGTGCGCTGGGGTTCGGTCAGCGGCAGGATTTCGAGTTCGGTGACGATCTCCTGCCGGCTGCCGGCCGGGACGGAGAAGGTCAGTCGGCCGTCGGCAAGGGCCACCGTTTCCAGGGACGGGAGGAGCTGCCGGATCAGGGCCAGATAGACCGCTTCCGGCCCCTGGGCCGCGTCGGGCGGCGTAAGGCCGGGAGTTTGGAGGCGTCCGGTCCGGGACAGGGCGGCGGTTTCCCGCCGGGCGGTGACAAGCAGGTCATCGATTGCGGCGAGCGTCTTTTCGACGGTGTCCTCCGCTTCGTAATAGGCTGTGGTGTGAGCAGCGGCCTTCTGCGTCAGGCGGAGGTCCGCCCGGGACGACAGGAGGGACAGCATGCCGAACGTGGTCAGGGCGAGCACGACAAAAATCATCAGGATGGAGGAGGCCCCCATCCAGCCGGGGCGCCGTTTCATCATAGCGGCACCTCCTCGGCAAAGGGGACATAGCGTGTCAGGGGCAGGCGGCAGAGCGGGTCCGGATCGGCGGGGGCGTA
>CABUNG010000043.1 GCA_902492895.1 uncultured Oscillospiraceae bacterium
GGACCGGGCTCCCCCTGCGGACCGGGCTCGCCCTGCGGACCGGGCTCCCCCTGCGGACCGGGCTCCCCCTGCGGACCGGGCTCCCCCTGCGGACCGGGCTCCCCCTGCGGACCGGGCTCGCCTTGAGGACCGCGGCAGCACTCACAATGGCAGCAATTGCAGTTTTTATGAAATTTATCATGTGGGCAGTTATCGAAATTCATAGTATTCATATCCTTTCTTCCTCGATGCATTCTTATAAGCGGTACGCATCCGGTATCCGATACCAGTTTATTCTGCACACTGAAAAATAGTGAGGTTTTTTGAAGGATAGAAATGGTGAATTCATACGGCTCCGTCAATCCAACAAGGTCACGTTTGGCCGTCGGCCCGGCCGCATGGGCATGAAATCCGAACCTCAGGGGCGGGGTTCGGATTTTTCATCCGAGTGGTTCAGCATGGTGCGGATCACCCGTTCCAAAATAATTACCAGACAGTCCTCGACGTCCTTCTGGTTCATCTTGGCAATGTCTTCGTATATGACGGCCAATTCATCGGTTAATGCAATGGTGTATTCTTTCATTTTTACCCTCCCATATGAACACTATCGCCTGCTTATATATGAATACTATATAGATCATAATGGTGAATGTCAAGGGGTGAAGAGATGATTATCTACGACAAGCTTTGGGCTACGATGAAAAAGAAAGGGATTTCGACGTACAGGCTGCGTGAATCTCACGGATTTAACACAAAGACAATCGCCAAACTGCGGCAGAACGGTACGGTTACGACCCAGACGTTAAACAAGCTTTGCTCGATATTGGACTGCGACATTTCCGATATTGCGGAGTATAAAAAGGAATAAGCTCATGGCTCATATGCGGACAAAGAAGTCGATTGCCGGAAAGCAATCGACTTCTTTTCTGCGATGTGGTATGATGAGGGTATTCCCCGGATCCCTAAGAGCAAGGAGGAAGATCCCATGTATTACACAACCGCCTATCCTTCTCCCATCGGCGTTCTGACGCTCGCCTGCGATGGCGAATGCCTCGTCGGGTTATGGATGGAGGGGCAGAAATATTACGGCGGCTCTATTTCCGAATCCATGCTTCCCAAAGAGAATGTGCCGGTTTTGGATGATGCCAAAAAATGGCTGGAGCGGTATTTCGCAGGGGACAAACCCTCTGTTACGGATCTGCCTCTGGCGCCCATCGGCAGCGAATTCCGGCAGGAGGTATGGAGCCTTCTGCGCGAAATTCCCTATGGTGAGGTCGTGACATACGGGGATATCGCCAAAAAGATGGCCGCCAAGCTGGGGAAAAGCAGCCTGTCGAGTCAGGCCGTGGGGGGCGCCGTCGGCCACAATCCGATATCGATCATCATTCCCTGTCATCGGGTGGTGGGGTCGAACGGCAGTTTGACGGGTTTTTCAGCGGGAATTGAGACCAAGAAGAAGCTGCTGGCGCTGGAGGGTGTCGATCTGTCGGCTTTTTACGTTCCCCAAAAGGGGTCCGCCCTCTGAAAAAACGCGGAAAGCGGCAGAGGATGCGCGGGGATGCCGTCCGGACTACGCCAAAATCCGGCTGCCGCAGGCAGCCGGATTTTTTCAGCGGTTCAGGAGATAAAACGCGAGGTTCAGGTAAGCGGCATACAGGCACCACAGCAGATACGGAATCATCAGATAATAGGCCGCCGGCCGGATGTGTTTGAATCCCGTCATGGTCAGGGTGACGAGAGCGATGAGCAGCAGGAGCCAGAAGAAGGAGAACAGACGCCATTCGAGGCGGAAAAAGAACACGGGCCACAGGACATTGACCAGCAGCTGCAGCAGATACATCCGCAGGGGCGCGCCCCGGTCGATGTCGTCGGTGTTGTACACCAAATAGGCCGCGAAGGCCATGAGCGCATAAAGGATCGTCTAGACCAGGGGGAAAACAAAGGCCGGTGGGGTGAGCGGGGGTTTGACGAGGCTGTCGAAACCCGACGTCCCGCTGAGGAATCCGCTGAGAAGCCCCGCTCCGAGGGTGAGGATTTCAAAAAATGCAAAGGCGCGGAAATCGAATTTTTGCTTGGTGAGAGAATGCATGCGGCTGCCTCCTTTCCGTGGCCGGCTACTGTATAGTATGCCCGCCGCTGCCAAAATATGAATCCCGCCGCGGCGCTAAACCGGAAGGCGCGCATTGACAGAATCGCAGCGGGGGAGTACACTGCATACAGGTATGAAAATCGAGAAAGGCGGTGGCGGTATGCGCCTCTGCATTGCGGCGGCTCCACGCAGAGTCTGAGGACGGGACAGCGTGGAGCGGGCCGGCCGTTTGATCTGCGGCGGCCGGATGTCCGTCCGAAAGGACTTTGCGATCCGATGATTTTGCCGGATTTCCGGCATACAAAGGAGCAAAGTTCCGATGAAACGTGTATTTCGCATGCCGGGTCTGTCCGGTATGCGCCCTTTTTTGATTCTCTGGTCCACCCAGGCCCTTTCGGCTCTTGGGAGTTCCATGACCAGCTTCGCCCTGATCGTCTGGTCCTACGAGCAGCAGGGTTCGGCCCTGACCACCTCGCTGTTGTCGGTGTGCTCGTATGCGCCATATGTGCTGATGAGCCTTTTTGCGGGGGCGCTCAGCGACCGTCTCGACAAAAAACGGACCATGCTGGTGTGCGACAGCCTCGCCGCCGTCAGTACCCTGTGCGTATACGGGCTGCTCGCGGCTGGCCGGCTGGAGGTGTGGCACCTGTATCTGCTCAATGCCCTGAACGGCCTGATGAACACCGTCCAGCAGCCCGCGTCGGACGTGGCCGTCAGTCTTCTCGCCCCAAAGGAGCAGTATCAGCGGGTCAGCGGGCTGCAGTCCTTTTCAAATTCCCTGGTGACCATCCTGACTCCGGCCGCCGCCACAGCGGTGCTGGCGTTCGGCGGGATGGGTGCGGTGATTCTCCTCGACCTGTCCACCTTCGTTGTGGCGTTCACCGGTCTGGCGTTTTTCATCCGCATTCCGCCCGTTCCGCGGAAGGCGGAGGTGTCCGGGACGAACATGTGGCGGGACAGCCTCAGCGGCCTGCGCTATCTGCGGCAAAACCGAGGGGTGCTGGACCTTATCCTGTTTCTTGCGGCCATCAACCTGACCGCCTCGCTGTACAACGCGGCCCTGCCCGCCATGCTGCTGTCGCGCAAGGGCGGCGGCCAGGCCGCGCTGGGACTGGTCAACACCTGTACCGGCTTTGCCGCACTCGCAGGCAGCGTGATCGCTTCGCTGGCCCCGCCCCCCAAAAGCCGGGTGCGGGTGATCTGCAACACGCTTCTCCTTTCGATGGGGATTGAAAACGTGCTGCTGGCTTTCGGGCGGACCCGGTTCGTGTGGTGCCTCGGCGGGGTGCTGGGCTGGCTGCTCATCCCGGTGATGAACACCAACTTAAACGCCCTGCTGCGTTCCCGTATTCCGCTCGATATGCAGGGACGGGTGTTTTCCGCCCGGAATACCCTGCAGTTTTTCACGATCCCCGTCGGGTATCTGCTCGGCGGGGTGCTGGTCGACCGGGTATTCGAGCCCCTGATGGCCGCGCAGAAGGCGGGCAGCCCCTTTCTCCTTCTGTTCGGGGAAGGGAAGGGCTCGGGCGCCGCGGTGCTGTTCCTGCTGCTGGCGGTGATGGGGGAGGCGACCTGTCTCCTCTTCCGCCGCGACCGGCATAT
The DNA here is from genome assembly GCA_902492895.1 of uncultured Oscillospiraceae bacterium. Classification (GTDB taxonomy): domain Bacteria; phylum Bacillota; class Clostridia; order Oscillospirales; family Acutalibacteraceae; genus UMGS1623. Next base: position 3,671 of record CABUNG010000043.1, read on the forward strand.
CCGGGCGCTGGAGGACGCCCCGCCGAACGGCGGATCAGCCCCGTAAGGGCCGGATCCCGGAGGAACGGGGGAGCCTTTTCCCGGACCGAAAGCGTGGTTTCGACCGGCGTGCGTTCGGAACGGTTCGGCTTGCCGTGGGTTGGACTGGACGAGGGTGAGGCTTCATAAAAACGGAAGGGCAAGACAGACCCATTTGGGTTTGTCTTGCCCTTTTCATACGGTATAACTCACTAGGACACTTTCGGGGAAAGTGTCTGTGAGGCAGAGCGATAAACCGGAAGTGGAATTCCTAATTCCTTGTTTTTATAAAATCTAAAATCCGAAATGTGACCGGCTTGAAAATCATATAAAAACCATATCCGAGCACTCCGCCGGTCACATTCGTAATTAGATCCGTGACATCCGAAGATCTGAAACCATTGAGGAGCGGCTGCAATACTTCAATACCCAAGCTCATCAAAAAGCAGTAAAATACCGTTCTGCCCAATTTAGCCGTTCTATTTCGGGTTAACGGAAACAGGAAGCCGAATGGTATGGTCATCACAACGTTCAAGACTATCTGCCTGAAAAAATCCCCTCTCCCCTCCGAAACATCGATAAACGGCACCAAATTCATCGGCGTATAGGGATGATTGAAAACAAATGGGATAGACGTTAGGATCGGCATCAAGGTGAAATAGAGCACAAAGGAAAGATAGACATACATCAGCGTGTTGACAAGCCATATATCGTTGCCTTGACTTTTCCACTTTTTGAAAAAAACGATAGCATATAAGAGCGCTAAAGCTATAAAATCTATCCGATATTTCATGACGTCCCCCCTTTCAGCTTTCGATTTATTATAAAACAGCCCGCACTGATAAGCAACGGCTTTTCAGTGTGGGCTGGCGTCCTTATACAATATCAGGGCGTTTCGTAGGCACGAAGGTGGTTACAGGGTTTTGGCCAGCTCCTTGAGATAGGCGCGGAAGCCCTCGCCGACTTCCGGATGCCGCAGAGCGACCTCGCAGGTCGCCTCCAGAATGCCCAGCTTGTTGCCCATGTCGTACCGTTTTCCGGTAAAATCCACGCCCGTCATGCCGTCCCGCCTGGCGAGGGTGAGCATAGCGTCGGTCAGCTGAATCTCGCCGCCCGCTCCGGGCGGGGTCTGTTCGAGAATATCGAAAATTTCAGGCGGCAGTACGCACCGCCCCAGGATGGAAAAGAGCGACAGGATCTTATCCGGGGAGGGCTTTTCGATCATATCGGTGACCCGGTAGAGGTTGTCCCGCAGGGGCGCGACCTTCAGGGAGCTGTACCGTACGATCTGCTCGGGTGTCACTTCCTTGATGCCGACGACGCCGAGGCCGAATTCCTCATATGCGCGGCAGAGCTGCCCGCAGGCCGGATCCTCCCCGATGATCACGTCGTCTCCATAGAGCACAGCGAACGGTTCGTTTCCCACAAAGGAGCGGGCCCGGCCGACGGCGTGGCCGAGACCGCGGGTCTCTTTCTGGCGGATGAAATAGAGATTTGCCAGGGACGAAATTTCCTGCACCTGCCGGAGAATCTCCGTTTTACCGCTCTGCGCAAGGCGCTCCTCCAGCTCGATGCTGTGATCGAAATGATCCTCCAGGATCTCCTTGCCGCGGTTGGTGATGATGAGGATATCCGTGATGCCGGAACGCACCGCTTCCTCCACGATGTATTGGATGGCGGGCTTGTCCACGATGGGGAGCATTTCTTTGGGCATGGACTTGGTGATCGGCAGCACGCGGGTGCCGAGTCCCGCGGCCGGAATAACGGCCTTTCGGACTTTCTGATGCATGGGGTATCTCCTCTCAATCTTGATAATCCCCGGTTACAGGGGACGAAAAACGGCCAGCAGGCAGAACGCCGTGGTCGCCGCGGCGGCCAGCAGCAGGATGTACACCAGCACGGATACGACGCTGACCCCGCCCTTTTTGGTCAGGGCGAAACGATAGGCAAGCGGATCCGCGTGGGCGGTCCGGATTTTCGCAATGGCGGCGATGGTATGCCTGCGGTACAGATGATTGGACAGGCTCGCCATCAGCAAGCGGAGAAAGAACTGCAGGGTGGTCGCCAGATTGAACAGAAGCCCCAGCACGGGCGGAATATCGAGCTGTGACAAGGCCCCGCCCTGCAGGTAAACCTGCGCCGCCGCAGGATCGATGATCAGCTGCCTAGCGGCCGTGCCCGCGATGAGCAGGCCCGGCAGATGGAGCAGCAGAGACAGGAGCAGCACCAGAATAAACGGCTTGATCATCTTGCGGTAGAGAAGCCAGCCGGCCGGGAAGAGGGCGGCTGCCCAGTTCCAGGACATCTTGCTCTTCTGAACCCGCATGAAATGAAAGCGGGACAGATAAAACCCCGCGTTCGGGCCCAAAAATGTCGCCACATCTATGGCCGGCTGCCCGTCGATCTGGCTGTCCGGAGCGATGCCGATATACGGGCTGAACTGGGCGTAGAATACACTCGCATCGATGGGCGGCTGCTGTTCCGTCGGCCCGGGCGGGAGGGGCTGGTCCAAATGATAGCCGCAGCAGGCACAGGTGACGGCGTCCGGCGGATTGGCCGTGCCGCAGTTGCCGCAGACGCGGGCGTCCTCGTCCTCCCGGGAGAGGGGCGGCTTCCACTGGCAGGCCGTCCCATGATCGGACGCAAAGGCGCAGCGGCCATTTTGTCTGTAGCAGCCCCGGTGGTGGGGAGCCCCGCAGAGGGGACAGACCACCACATCATCCTCGGGGCGGAAAGGCTGCCCGCAGACGGGACAGGAGGTTTTGGTGTAATCCGGCATAACAGATACCGTCCGTTTCTCCGGCCGGACATGCGGACCCCGTCCGGCCGGGTTGGTATGGCTTGATCCTGCAGAGTCAGCGGAGGACGGAACGGCTTTGGGAGAATCGGCGGACGCTACATGGAAAAAAAGAGCAGCAGGTACTGCGACAGGAAGATGCACATATACGCGGCGGTGCCCAGTCCAAAGGATACGCCGCCCGACGTAAAGACGTTCTGGTGATAGCGCGCATCGGGATCGGCCTGCCATTTTTTTGATTTCCGCACGACGCTGCGCATATAAAAATAGTTGCCGAAGAGACCGAAGAAAACCCGCAGGAGCAGCTCAGCGATACCCGCAACTGCCAGGGCGATCATCAGCAGGCGGGTGTTGGGAGACTGCAGCAGGGTGTTGACAGCCGACAGCATATCGGCATAGAGATTGCCGCCGTTCGTCAGCAGGGGAGAGATATACTGCAGGGAAATGTAAGAGGACAGGAGCTGGCGGGCGATCCAGAACAGGAGGGTCAATCCCCCGGCTAGAAAATTTTTGCGGTATACAAGCCAGCTGGGCGTGATCAGAAAGGCAAACCAGTTCCAGGAAACCTTGGATCCGCTCCGGCTGATGCGGTGAAAGCGGGGAATATAATAGGCGGTGTTCACACCGACGGTTTGGGCGAGTTCCCCGGCCGTGACGCCCTCGATATCTTCCCGGATCGGGACGCCGCCCATGGCGTCATAGACAGGGGCGCGGAAAGGCGCGTATTCGCCGTATGTGCCGGGCGGAGTATAGGGCGGCACCGGTCCTCCGGAAGGCGGAGGCGGGGGCGGCGCGCTGGACCAGTCGTCAGCCGGAAGCGCCCCGCCGCAGCGGGAGCAGATTTCGGCGTATTGGGGATTCTCCTTGCCGCAGCCCGGACAAATCTTGCCGACAGTCCCCGCAGGCGGTGCGGCCGGTGCTCCAGCGGCCGGTTCCGCCGCCGGTTCGGGCCGTTTCCACTGCTCCGGGGTTCCATGAGCGGCGGCAAAATGGCAATGCCCTTCTCGTTTCCAGCATTCCCGGTGATGAGGCGCGCCGCACTGAGGGCAGGCGACGATGTCGTCCGCCTCCCGGAAAGGCTGCCCGCATACCGGACAGGACTGGCCTTCATAAAAGAACATAAACTGCCCTCACATCTTTTCGCTTACCGTTTTGCAGGCCGGCGGGAACACCGCCGGCCCGTCTCTATGCCTGTTATTTTACCTTCTTTTTTCTCCGCCTGCAACCAAATACCGGATCGTTTATAAAAAGTTAACGAATCCCCTGGTCTTTTCCTCAAGTTGTTGATATTTTCCCATTTTCTCAGTATAATATACCGAGTATGGAAACGGCGGGCAGGCAGAAAACGGAAATGCCTCTTCTTTCACAGCCTGCCGCATGGAGGGATCATCAATATGTCGACGCAGACGAGCGGCGGGGCCTTTTTGTCCTCGCTTCAAGGAAAAAGAGTGGCCATTTGCGGCCTGGGACGGACCCATATACCGGTGGTGCACCAGTTCCTGGAGCACGGCGCCCGGGTTTTGGCCTGCGATAAACGGGACCGAGCCTCTTTGGGGGCGGTGGCGGATGAGCTCGAAAAGGCGGGCGCCGAGATGCATCTGGGCGAGGGATACCTCGACGATCTGCAGGTCGACCTGATCCTCCGTGCCCCGGGCATGAAGCCCACCCTTCCGCCGTTTGAAGAGGCGCGCGGGCGGGGCGTGCGGGTCACGACCGAGATAGAGCTGTTCATCGAGCTCTGCCCCGCGCCCGTTTACGGCGTGACCGGGTCCGACGGCAAGACCACGACCACGAGCGTCATCGCCGGGCTGCTGCAGGCAGCGGGAAAGACGGTTCATCTGGGCGGCAACATCGGATGGCCCCTGCTGCCCCGGATCGAGGAGGTGCGTCCGGACGACGCCGCTGTGGTGGAGCTGTCGAGCTTCATGCTCATGCAGATGGAACACAGCCCGCAGGTGGGGGTGGTTACGAATGTGGCGCCCAACCACCTGGACTGGCACACCGATATGGCCGAATATATCGACGCCAAGAAAAACATCGTGCGTTTTCAGCAGTCGGACGGCCGGGCGGTCCTCAACGCGGACAACGACATCACGGCCGGGTTCGCGTCCGGGCTTCCGGGGGACGTTTTTCTCTTCTCCCGCCGTCATCCGGTCGAACGGGGCACCTATCTCGGGGAGGACGGCATCCTGTACGGTCGGGACGGGGACCGGGCCGTCCCCATCCTGCCTGCGCGGGAGATCCGCCTGCCCGGCGATCACATGGTTGAAAATTTCCTCGCGGCGTTCGCGGCGGTGTGGGGGACGGTGACACCGGCGGTCATGGGCGCCTTTGCGAGAGGATTCGGCGGTGTGCCCCATCGGTGCGAATTGGTCCGGGAACTCGACGGCGTGCAGTGGTACAACGACTCCATCGGCACCAGCCCCACCCGCACCATCGCGGGGCTCCGGGCCTTCGGCCACGGCGTCATCCTCATCGCGGGCGGCTACGACAAGCACATCCCGTACGATCCCCTCGGCCCGGTCGCGGCCGAAACCGTCAGCGCCGCCATCCTGATGGGGGATACCGCTCCGGCCATTCAAACGGCCATCCGCGCCTGCTCGGCGCTGCCGATTTACCGGGTGAAGGATATGGAGGAGGCGGTGCTCACCGCCCGCCGCCTGGCCGAACCGGGGGAGGTCGTATTCCTGTCCCCGGCCAGCGCGAGCTTCGACATGTACAAAGATTTTGAAGAGCGGGGCAATCATTTCAAGCGCCTCGTCCTGGAGCTCATGGAAGGCTGACGGCCTGCCGTGCGCGATTGTGAACGGAAAGGGGTTTGGTTATGGACCTGCGGACTTGTCTGAAAGATCTGTGCGCCGCGCCCGGAGCAGCCGGGCTGACCGAGGCCGGGGAACTGGCTGCCGGGATGCTGCGGACATATATGGAGGACGTGCGGGTGGACACGCTCGGCAGCGTCATCGGCATCCGCCGCTGCGGAAAGGACGGGGCGCCGCTGCTGCTGCTCGAGGCGCACATCGACGAAATTGGGTTTGTCGTCACCCGGGTGGATGACAGTGGGTTTGTATTTGCGGAAGCGTGCGGCGGCGTCGACCGCCGCGCGGTCACGGGGGCCCGCGTGGTGCTGTGGGGAGAGAAGGCCGTGTCCGGCCTTTTTACCTCCACGCCGCCTCATCTCGCGGGAAACGACGCGGACAAGCTCCCCGAAATCTCCGCACTCGGCATCGACACCGGGCTGGATGCCCGGCACGCCCGCCGTCTCCTGCCGCCGGGAACGCGCGCCACTTTTGCCGCGGAGTTCACGGATCTCGCGGGGGGAAGAGTCTGCTCGAAAGCCCTGGATGACCGCGCGGGCGTGGCGTCCGTGCTGTATGCGCTCGATCTGTTGAAAGAGAGCCCGCTGCCCTGCGATTTAGCTGTGGCCTTCTGCGTGCAGGAGGAACTCGGCACGAGAGGGGCGGGGACGGCGGCTTATTCCCTGGCGCCCGACGTCGCTTTGGCTGTGGACGTCAGCTTTGCCCGCACCCCCGACGCCGATCCGCATAAGTGCGGCGTCATGGGAATGGGCCCGATGATCGGCTGGTCCCCCTGTCTCGATGCGGGAATCTCCCGCCGCCTGACGGCGCTTGCGGGGCGAGAGGGTATCCCGAGCCAGGCCGAGGTTATGGGCGGCGATACCGGCACCGATGCCGACGCCATCGCATCGGTGCGGACGGGCGTGCCCTCCGGTCTCGTGTCGATCCCTCTGAAATACATGCACACCCCCACCGAAGTGGTGCAGCTGAGCGACGTCGAAGACGTCGGCCGGCTCCTCGCCGCTTACGTGCTGGATATGGAAAAGGAGAGGAGCCGCTGATGAGCCTCCATGCGACTTTGAAAAAACTCTGCGCACTGCCGGGCGTTTCCGGGCGGGAGGACGCCGTGCGGGCGTATATTCTCGACTGTCTCGCCGCTTCTCCGGCTGAGATGGAGGTGACGGTGGACCGGCTGGGCAGTGTCATCGCCCGGATCAAGGGCCGGGAAGCCGCCCCTCGCCGCGTGCTGTTTGCCGCGCACATGGACGAGGTGGGGCTGATCGTGACCGGCATCACCGACGAGGGCTATCTGCGGTTTGCCGCGGTCGGCGGCATCGACAGCCGGGTACTGTTCGCAAGGAGGGTGCGGGTGAACGGGCATGCCGGCGTCATCGGGGGCAAGGCGGTCCATCAGTGCACCAAAGAGGAAAAGGAAACCCCGCCCGACGCTGCACGCTTGCTGATCGATCTGGGCTGCGATTCCAGGGAGGAAGCCGAACGGCTGGCCGCGCCGGGGGATGTGGCGGTGTTCGACAGCGGATATGAAAAGCTGGAGGGCGGCCTGTTCCGGGCCAGAGCCCTCGACGACCGGGCGGGCTGCGCCCTGCTCCTCGCCCTGTCCGGGGAGGTGCCGACCTACGACATCACCCTGGCTTTTACGGTGCAGGAAGAGGTGGGCCTGCGGGGAGCAGGCGCCGTGGCCTTTGCCGTACAGCCCGAGTTGGCGGTGGTGGTGGACGCCACCACCGCAGCGGACACCGCGGGCGTTCCGGCCGAGCGGCAGGTCTGCCGCCAGGGAAAAGGGGCGGTGCTGTCTTTTATGGATAAGCGTACCTTGTACGATCGGGAGCTGTATGAAACGATCACCGCTTTGGCAGAAAAGGAGGGCATTGCCGTTCAGCCCAAAACCGCGGTGGCGGGGGGCAACGACGCAGGAGCCATCCAGCTGACCGGCGGAGGCTGCCGCGTGGCGGCGGTCTCCCTGCCCTGCCGGTATATTCATTCCCCCTCCTGCGCGCTGCGCAAGGAGGATCTGCGGGAGACCCTCGCCCTGCTGCGTCTGCTGCGGGACCGGCTCCCCGCCTGCGGGGCGTAGCCGTTTCCTCAGCCGGCGGACCCTATGAGAGGACAGGTGAATATGATTCAGACGGCGACACCGGAAAGTTTCGACAAATACCTCCCCGGAAGCGAAGCGGGTGGCCGGATTCTCTCCCTGGCGCAGACCTATGGAGTGGATCAGCCGTTTCTGCGCTTCTGGAGGGGGGAATACGGGTCGGCCATCTCCCTGATGGACGGCCACGCCGTGATGGAGGTGCGGCAGGAGGAACGGGACGAGCTGTTCATTTTTTTGACCATGCAGCCCGAAATCCGATCGGTGCGTACGGATGAGGACAGCGCCCGCCTGCTCGCGGCGCTCTGGCCGCGTTCCCGGCTGACCGCCGGCCTCATCATGACACCGCAGACTCCCCTCTCTCCGTCCGGCGGGGCGGTGATCGTCACCTCGCCGCGGGACCTCTATCCCGTTCTGCAGGCAGGGTTCGGGGAGGGACTGCCGCCCTTCGACGTCTGGTACGCGGACGTGTCCCATCGGATGCGGCACGGCGCGTGCCGTGCGGCTGTGGTCCGGGAGGGGGAGACGCTCGTCTCCTGCGCCATGACGGTGGCGGAGTGGACGGACGGCGCCGTCATGGGGGCCGTCGCGACCCGGCCGGAATGCCGGGGGAAGGGGTATGCGTCGGCCTGCGTCACCGCCTTGGCGGACGTGCTCGCGAAGGAGGGGCGTCAGATATATCTCTGCCCGAAAAACGAGGGCGCGCAGCGCCTGTATCAGCAGCTCGGCTTTACCGGATGCGGACGGTGGGGCGAGCTTTGCCGTGCATAAGCCGTCCCGAGCGGACGGAGATGGAAGTTCAAACATAGAAAGGCGGCCTTTTTTTGGAATCCTCAGTATTCGCTATAGACCCCCGCCTCGAAGTCCTCGCCGGAGAGGCGATGACCCGCGCGGCCGGGGCGTTTGCCCGCATAGAAGCGGTGACGGAACAGAATCAGCGGAAGGTGCTCGGTGCCTTCATACAAAACCGCGTCAGCGAATCCCACTTTGCCCCCACGACCGGCTACGGATATGGGGACCGGGGCCGGGACGTGCTCGACCGGGTGTTTGCCGACGCCATGGGTGCCCCGGATGCGCTGGTGCGCCACAGCATCGTGTCCGGTACCCACGCGATCACCGTCGCCCTGTTCGGGGTGCTGCGTCCGGGCGACACGCTGCTGGCGGCGACCGGCGCGCCATACGATACGCTCGAAAGCGTGATCGGGGAAAAGGCGGCGGCCACGGGGTCGCTCAAGGAATTCGGCGTCCGGTACCGCGAGGTGCCGCTAGACCCGGCCGGACGTCCCGACCGGTCCGGGATCATGGAGGCGCTGAGAGCCGATCCGTCGGTGAAGATGGTGCATATCCAGCGATCCCGGGGATACAGCCTCCGCCCCTCGCTGCGGGTGGCGGAGATCGGGGAGATCATCCGGGCCGTCCGGTCGGTCCGGCCGGATGCCGTCGTGTTCGTGGACAACTGCTACGGCGAATTCGTGGAGCCGTCTGAACCGACCGCGGTGGGGGCCGACCTGATGGCGGGATCCCTGATCAAAAATCCCGGCGGCGGCATTGCGGAAAACGGCGGGTATATCTGCGGCCGGGAGGACCTTGTGGAGATGTGTGCCGCGCGGATGACCACCCCGGGACTCGGCCGGGAAGTGGGGGCGTCCCTGGGGCACAACCGCACCTTGTTCATGGGCCTGTTTAACGCGCCCCACGTTGTGGGAGAGGCGCTCAAAACCGCGGTTTTCGCCGCGTCTCTGCTGGATCTGCTCGGCTATGACGTGACGCCCGGGCCGCTCGAGGAGCGGGCCGACATCATCCAGGCCATCCGCCTGCGCACGCCCGAGGCGCTCATCGCCTTCTGCCAGGGGATGCAGCGGGGCGCGCCCGTCGACGCTTTTGTGGTGCCCGAACCCTGGGATATGCCGGGTTATGACAGCCAGGTGATCATGGCGGCGGGCGCGTTTACGAACGGGGCGTCCATCGAATTGTCCGCCGACGCGCCTTTGCGGGAGCCCTTCGCGGCCTATATGCAAGGCGGGCTCAATTTCCATTCCGGCAAGCTCGGGGTGCTTCTGGCTGTGCAGAGCATGGCGGAACAGGGGTTCCTTTCGTTGTCCTGATGTATATTCGGCAGACCTCCGGGAAAAGCTAAGCCCGGTTACCGGAAGGAGATGGATTCTTTCCGGCCGGGCCGTGTTCTTAAAAATCCCGGAATATGCGAAAGGAATGGACAACGCCTATGAACGCCAACGCCGAACTGCTCCAGTATATCACCCAGAACACCGAGATGGGGAAGAGTTCCATCCAGCAGCTGCTGGATACCATCGATCACGCCGAGTTCCGGAAGGTGATCGAATCCCAGTACCGGGAATATGACGAGATTTACGACCTCGCCAGCAACGCGCTCGAAGAGCGCCACAAGGAGGCCAAAGGCGTCAGCCCGATGGCGAAAATCTCCTCCTATATTATGATCAACGTCAACGCCATGGCCGACGGGTCAGTCTCCTCGATGGCCGAGATGATGATGAAGGGCAGCAATAAGGGGATCATCGAGATCACCAAGCATCTCAACGATATGAAAGAGGTTGACCCCGACGTCCGAAAACTGGCGGAACGGCTGCTGAAATTCGAGCAGAACAACGTCGAACAGCTGAAAAAATATCTGTAAGGCACTGCGCCCATGCAGGCAGAGGGCATAGAATACGAAGGCTCTGCGGATGATATCCGCAGAGCCGTTTTTCTACAGATAAAAACCCGGCCGAAGCCGGGCTTTTTCGTAATGTTCGGATTCTTAAATTTCTATAAAATCACATGGTGTCGCCATAGAGCACCACACCGCGTTCGCCGTCGACCGTGACGGTGGTGCCGCTCTTGAGGATGCGGGTGGCTCCGGCCGCGTCGACGAGGACGGGCTTTTCCAGCGTCATGCCGACGATGGCGGCATGGCTGTTGAGCCCGGGCGCCTCGGTGATGATGGCGGAGGCTTCCCGCAGCAGGGAAAGAATGCGGTTGGTGGTCTGCGGAATGACGAGGATATCGCCCGGGCGGAAGGAGCGGAGGGCTTCCTCTTCATCGCTGACGACACACAGATTGCCGCAGGCAGCATAGGCCGTCGCGCCGACGCCCTGCACCAGGATGTTGCCCACGAGATGCACCTTGAGCAGGTTGGTGGTTCCGGAGATCCCCAGGGGGGCACCCGCGGTGATGACCACCAGATCGCCGCTCGCCAGATACCCGGCCCCCACCGCGCAGTCCACCGCATGGTCGAACAGTTCGTCCATATTGGTCTTTTCCTCCGCCATGAGGGGGATGACCCCCCAGGAGAGGTTCATCTGCCGCAGGACGGAAGGGGTCGGGGTGCAGCAGATGATGGGGCAGTCGGGTCGGAATTTCGAAATCATCCGGGCCGTGGTGCCCGATTTCGTCACCGTGATGATCGCCTTGGCGCCGAGATCGTGGGCCGTGGTCACGGTGGCGTGAGAAATCGCATTGGTGACGTTCGGCGCGTCCTGGAGTTCGCGGGACGAGAAACGCTTTTTATAATTGATGTCCCGCTCGGTCCGCTCTGCGATGCGTGCCATGGTGCGCAGAGACTCCACGGGATAGGCGCCCGCGGCCGTCTCGCCCGACAGCATGATGGCGCTGGTGCCGTCATAGATGGCGTTGGCGACGTCGGTGGTTTCCGCCCGGGTGGGACGGGGATTTTTCATCATGGAATCGAGCATCTGGGTGGCGGTGATGACTTGCAGGCCGGCATTGTAACCTTTGTGGATGAGGGTTTTCTGAATGCTCGGAATTTCCTCGAGCGCGATTTCAACCCCCATATCCCCGCGGGCCACCATGATGCCGTCCGACACTTTCAGAATATCGTCGATATTGTCCACGCCCTCGGCGTTTTCGATTTTGGCGATGATGCGGATGGTGTGGTTGTGATGCCGTTCCAGTTCCTGCCGCACCTGGAGGACGTCGCTGGCCCGGCGTGTGAAGGAGGCGGCGATGAAATCGGCTTCTATCTCGCAGGCAAAGGCGATATCCGCTTTGTCCCGTTCGCTCATGAAGGGCATGGAGAGCGCGGCGCCGGGGACGTTGATGCCCTTGTTCGAGGAAACGACACCGCCGTTCTGCACCTCGCAGAGAATGTCGGTGTCGGTGGTTTGGCGCACGATCAGATCGATCAGCCCGTCGTCGATGAGGATGTGGCTGCCCGCCTGCACGTCGCCGGGCAGACCGGCAAAACTGACGGAGGCCCGCTCGGCTGTGCCCTCGACGGGCTCTGTCGTCAGGGTAAAGGAATCCCCGGCCTGGAGCGTCACTTTTTCGGCAAAGGTGCCCAGGCGGATTTCAGGCCCTTTCGTATCGATCAAAATCGCCACGGGCCGATGCAGTTCGTCCCGCAGAGTTTTGACCATCTCGATACGGGCGCGGTGGGCGTCGTGACTTTGGTGGGACATGTTGATGCGGGCCACATCCATGCCCGAAAGCATCAGCTCCCGCAGGATGGCGGGATCATCGGTAGAAGGGCCCAGGGTGCAAATGATTTTGGTTTTTCTCATCGTTGTGACACGCCTTTCCGGGATTGCCATGCGCGGCAGGATTTGCGGGCAGAATGGAAAAAACCAAGCTGCGCCGGCATAAACAGAAGAGTCGGGCTGGAATCCATTTCCGAAATCCACCCCATGTTACACTATAGCACAAATCCTCTCGAAACGGAAGGATTGTCCAATCAAAAAACAGAAAATCTGGAATTTGGATGAAATCGGTCCGGAGTGCGGACGGTTTTTGGGCGATTTTTCCGGCCGGCCGGTTCGAAAGCAGCCGGGCGCAAAAAACGCTTTATAATCGGCGGGAGATGTGCTACACTAGGGCTGGTTGGGTCCCTGTTTTGAACGCGCGGACAACAAAGGACGAAATCCGCGCCCGGTCCGAAAACAAGACCACGTATGGCAGAAAAGGGGCCTGTAAAGATTCGCGGTATCAATTAAAAGAGCGAGGAGGAAGACGTTGAATATTATTGAAGTGACCGATCTTCACAAATCCTACGGTGACGTCCACGCCGTGAAGGGCCTCTCGTTTTATGTGGAACAGGGCCGTCTGTTCGCCTTTCTCGGCCCGAACGGCGCGGGTAAATCCACCACCATCGACATGATCTGCACCTTTTTGAAGCCGGACAGGGGCGAGGTGACGGTGGACGGCCATGTCCTCGGAAAAGAGGACGGCGCCATCCGCTCCTCGATCGGGGTGGTGTTTCAGGACAGCCTGCTGGACAATCTGCTCACCGTGGAGGAAAATCTCCGCACCCGGGGCGGGTTTTACGGCATCCGCGGCCGGGAGCTGGACGATTCCGTCGCCCGGGCGATGCAGGTCACGGGCGTGACGGACCTGAAAAACCGGCGGTACGGCAAGCTGTCGGGCGGCCAACGGCGCCGGTGCGACATCGCCCGGGCGCTCGTGCACACTCCGAAGATCCTGATCCTCGACGAGCCGACGACCGGACTCGATCCCCAGACCCGCCAGAGCGTCTGGGAAACCGTCACCCGCTTGCAGAAGGATACCGGCATGACCGTTTTCCTGACCACCCACTATATGGAGGAGGCGGCCGGGGCCGATTACGTCATCGTCCTCGACGGCGGCGAGATCGCCGCGAAAGGGACGCCCCAAAAACTGCGGGAAACCTACACGAAGGATACCCTTTCCTTAGTATGCTCCGATTTTGAGAAAGTCCGTGGTATTCTGCAAAACCGCGGGCTCGCCTTCACGGAAGAGGGAGGCCGTCTGGCGGTGCCGTTGGCCTCCACGATGGAGGCTCTGCCGGTTCTGGACGAGTGCCGTGCATATCTCGACAGCTTCGAGGTCGTCGGGGGCAATATGGACGACGCGTTCATCGCGATCACGGGAAAGGAGCTGCGGGAATGATCGGATTTGCGAAACGGAATCTCAAGCTGTTTTTCCGGGATAAGTCGGCGGTATTCTTTTCCCTGCTCGCGGTGTTCATCATCATCGGCCTGTACGCCCTGTTCCTGGGGGACGTCTGGACGGGCGGCATGGAGGGCGTGGCCGAGGTGCGGGTGTTGATGGACACCTGGATCATGGCCGGGCTTCTGGCTGTCACGTCGGTTACGACCACGATGGGCGCCTTCGGCGTCATGGTGGACGACAAGACCAAGAAGATCTCGAAGGATTTCGCCTCCTCGCCGGTCGGCCGTGTCCGGCTGGCCGGGGGATACATCGTCAGTTCCTATACCGTGGGGGTGATCATGACACTGGTCGCCCTGGTGCTCGTCCAGATCTATATCCTGATAGAGGGCGGGGACTTCATGGGCATCCTGCCGTTCGTGCAGGTCGTCGGCCTCGTGCTGCTCACCGCCCTGACCAATACCGCGCTGGTGCTGTTCCTCGTTTCCTTTTTTCGCAGCGCCAACGCCTTCGCCACGGCGAGCACTATCCTCGGCACCCTCATCGGATTCGTCACCGGTATCTATCTGCCGGTTGGACAGCTGCCCGACGCCGTGCAGTGGGTCGTCAAGCTGTTTCCCGTTTCCCACGCGGCCGTGCTGTTCCGCCAGGTGATGATGGCCGGGCCGCTCGAGACCTCGTTTGCGGGCGCTCCTGCGGCGGCCGCCGACGAGTTCAAAGAGCTGGTGGGAGTGACGTTCAAATTCGGAGATACGGTTTTCCCCGCTTACGGGAGTGTTCTGATCCTGGTCGGGACCGCCGCCGTGTTTTATGCTCTGGCGGTTTGGAATCTTTCCCGCAAGCGCCGGTGACGAAAGGTACACGTATGTGGCCACCCAAACCCCTGGGCCGCAGCCCTGCTTGCTTGTATCGTTGGTTTCAGGTGTCCATGCTGGGGAGGTTCTCCTCAAAAGAGAACCAGGCCGGCCTCTGACCGATTCATAAACCCCACGATTATAGGCCG
>CABUNG010000044.1 GCA_902492895.1 uncultured Oscillospiraceae bacterium
CCTCTTTCAGTTCCGGACGGCTTCCCAGCACGCTTTCCTGTGCAATGGTGTCGGCATAAAGCTCTGCACCCTCTGGCACTCCATCGGTCAGGGAGATGGAAACGCTGGTGTCGGAAGCAGTCAAATCCTTAACGGTTGTACCGCTCTCAGCGCCTTTAGACTCCCACTTGGCATAGAGGTCAATCGGCGCATAGGGCGCGGCGCCGTAGGGCTCATCTTTCAAATCATTATAAATGCTCAGATAGGTGACCGGCCCGTCGGTACAGGCTGCGTCCTTGTACCAGCCGGCAAACACCATATCGCCGTTTTCCGGCTTGGGACAGGTCGCTTCCACAAAAAAGTCATCCTGGCCGGAGAATTCCATTGACTGCGGCTTTATATACAAATGGTCGCTGCCGTCCTCCGCAAAGGTTCCGCCGTTGGCCCGCAGGATGACGGCGTATTTCGGATACTCTCCGGAAGGTGTTTTATTGGTCAGGTCATCTTTGTCTACAATCTCTGAATGAAATGCTGCAGTGATAACCACGCTTTTATTGCCGCTCTCGTCCGTCTCGATCGCGTTCCGGACGTCCTCCGCCGTGACGGAGCCTTTCAGCGCCTTATATCCGCCCTTTCCGTCCTTTACCATCCATGCGGCAAACGTATAATAGAAGCCGGCTCCTTCCGGACGATATTCTGGTCCGTCAGGAAGCGGAACAGTAAAGGAAGATGCGTCTGCGACCTCCACATCATAGTACAGATGCGCCGTAGTGATGTCTGGTTCAATGCTGGAGATGCTTTTGTCCGCCGGATTGATATCGCCTTCAATGGTGGTATACACCGGCTCATCGCCTGGGTTTTCCACATGTCCGATGGTTATTGTAGCATAGAACCGTCCGGCATCGGTATCGATATCACCGACATCGACCCAGCCCATTTGATAGTAGCCATATTCCGCGCCGCCGTAGTAGAAGCTGATGGTAAGGGGGTCTCCCGCCGCAAATGCCGGCACAGCCATTCCAACAGCCATACAAAGCGTCAGCAGTCCTGCAAGCAGTTTTCGCTTCAATTTTATAACTGATTTTTCTCCTTTCAAGATAAAATTCATGTGAATAAACGGTTTGATGATTCTCTTTAGGGTATCACCGCCTTTTTCTCTATATTTCTATGCCATCCGTTCCCCGGTGCGTCGGTTCAGGCAGCCAGGGCGGAACGAATAACCTTCTTTGCCGCAGTTAAAGTTCTTTATGCTTTGGTGAATACCAAAGCATAAAGAAGGGATATCCCTTCTGCGTTTTCAGCTTTCCTGCGTCTCCCATTTGGCGTAGAGATCCATCGGCGCATAGGGCGCTTCCCTGACGGGACGCTCTTTCAGCTCTTCAAGGATTTTAAGCCCTGTTACCGGGCCGGCGGTGCAGGCTTTATCCCTGTACCAGCCGGTGAATACCTTGCCGCTGCTCGTCGGTTTCAGGCAGGTAGCCTCCACATAGAAAAGCTCCTGGTCTGCAAATTCCAGCGACCGCGGCTTCATATACAGCAGATCGGTCCCGTCCGCTTCAAAAGCCCCGCCGTTGGCATGCAGCCTGACGGCGTACCGGGGATTCCCGTTCTCGTCATTCAGGGCATACTCATCTGCCATTTCCGAACGGAACGCCGCCGTGATGAGAACCTTACGCCGCTTGACTTTCTCCGTCTCCACGGCAGGCTTTACCGCTTTGGATGTGACGGGATCTTCCAGGGCCTTGTAGCCGCCGTTTCCGTCCTTTAACATCCATGCGGCAAAGCTTACGGTGACCGGCTCGGCGCCCTCGCCGCCAGGGAAGTGATAGTCCACACCATCCGGCAGGGGGACAGAAAACTTAAGCCTGAGAAACGGCTTCCTGTTGTAATAGAGCTTGCCCTTCAGGAGCCGCGGGTCATCGTTGTCAATGCTCTTATCCTCCGGATTGATCGTCCCGACCAGTGTTTTCCACATTTTTGTCTCGGGGTCAAGGTAGCGGTAAACCGCCTGGAGCTTGCCGGCCTTTGTATCCACACGGCCCAAATTCACCAGGCCGTCCCTGTAACTGCCGTAGTCCGCGCCGCCGTAGTAAAAGCTCAGGGTAACGGGTCCCTTCCACAGCAGGAACAGCAGAGTCAGCAGGCCCAAAAGCAGAATGGCGGCAATCGCGCCGATGGCAAACGGGAGGTTGCTGTTTCCCTCGTCCGAAGGGACGGGGGCACTGTTGTCCGAAGGGGCGGGGGTATTGTTTTCCGAAGGCCCGCCCGGCTCATCCGCCGGCGTGGAGGTATTGCCCGGCACAAAGCCGGCCGGCTCCCACCTTGCGTACAAATCCATCGGCACATAGGGCGCGACATAGGCGGGTTCTTCCTTCAAATCATCGTTAATGTTCAGATAGGTGACCGGCCCGTCGGTGCAGGCCTCGTCCTTGTACCAGCCGGCGAACACCATATCGCCGTTTGACGGCTTAGGACAGGATGCCTCCACGAAAAAGTCGTTCAGAGCGGAATATTCCAGCGACTGCGGGCACACATACAAATGGTCGCTGCCATCCTCCGCAAAGGTTCCGCCATTGGCTCGCAGGATGACGGCATATTTCGGATGTCCGGTCTCTTCATAGGTCAGTGCGTTTTTGTCTATGACAACCGCCGGAAAAGCCGCCTTGATCACGGCGATTCTTTTTCCTTCCTCGTCCGTCACGATTGCGTTCTGAACATCCTCCGCCGTGACGGAACCATCCAGCTCCTTATACCCGCCGTTTCCGTCGCTCACCACCCATGCGGCAAACTCGGTGGTCTCGGGCGGGCTGTATTCGCTGCCGGGGTAGTGGTAGCTCGGACCCTTGGGGAGCGTAACGGAGAAGCTGGAGCTGTCCGCAGCCTCCACATCATAATACAGCCACGCTGAACCGATGAGGTCATGGCTGCCGGTGATGCTTTTGTCCGCAGGATTGATGTCCCCTCCAATTTCCTCATCCCCGAAGTTTATTGCCGCATAGAACCGGCCGGCGCCGGTATCAATATTGCCGACGTCAATCCAGCCTTCCTTATATCTGCCGTAGTCCGCGCCGCCGTAGTAAAAGCGGATGGTAAGGGGATCTCCGGCCGCAAAGGCCGGGACGGCCATCCCAAACACCATACAGAGCGTCAGCAGCGCCGCAAACAGTTTTTTCATAAGTCGCCTCCGTTTCTTTCCGGTCCAGCCGGGGAAGGGCGGCCAGGACACATAGTCCCGTTTCCGTCCGCCGCTTCCCGCCGGCTTTTCCGTTTGGTTTCAGGCAGACGGGCTATTTCCCGGCCGCCGCCTTTTTCCGCCTGTAAAGCAGCATTCCCAGCACGCCGCCGCAGGAGGCCAGCATCAGGCTGATCCACAGCATCATGTTGCTGCTGTCCCCGGTCTGGGGGCTGCCGGTGTCGCCGGAAGGATCCTGCTGACCCTGCGAATCGGATGAATCGGTCGGATCAGTCGAATCGGTTGGCTCTCCGGTTCCCGCTGCAGGGATGGCTTCAGTCTGCACATATTCACAGACCGCACAGCCGCGCTCTCTGGAACCCGCTTCAGTCTCGGTGGCCTCTTTGGTTACTTTCCAATCGCCGTAGGTATGGTTTGCCACATTCAGCTTTTCACCGCAGGAGCATTCCTGCCAGTGCTGGGTTTTGTCATATTTCCACGTTTCATCATGGATGCCGTGCTCATGCCCGATCTCCGGGATGATTTCAACCTGCACATATTCACAGACCGCACAGCCGCGCTCTCTGGAACCCGCTTCAGTCTCGGTGGCCTCTTTGGTTACTTTCCAATCGCCGTAGGTATGGTTTGCCACATTCAGCTTTTCACCGCAGGAGCATTCCTGCCAGTGCTGGGTTTCGTCATATTTCCATGCTTCATCGTGAACATCGTGCGTATGAACCGGCAGCGTCTCTGTCTGCGTATATTTGCAGATGGAGCAGGTGCGTTCTCTGGAACCTGTTTCGGTTGTGGTAGGCTCCTTTGTTATCGTCCAATCACCGAAAGTATGGTTGCCCACTTCAGTTTTCTCGCCGCAGCGGCATTCTTTCCAATGCTGGGTTCCATTATTTTTCCAGCCGCCGAAGCTGTGTTCATGGGGGGGAGTAGGCCCCTCTCCGCCGCCGGTATTGCCGCCGATTGCCCAGTCGCCCCAGGCGTCTCTCTTCCATACGGTATAATAGCCGTCCGGATCGCCGGTAAGGTAAATCTGTCTGGCCCGTACTTTAAGCGTATACGCATCCTTCGACTGAGTGATATTCTTCGAATCGAAAAATACCCACCTGTCTATCTCAACGCTTTCTGTCTGGAGTACCTGGCCGTTCAGTACCAGCTGCGCCTCATACTCAAGATACGTGCTGCCTGATGCGTTGGCAGGTTTATCCCACATTACCTGGTTTCCATATCCCGACCAGCGGGGATTTTCCGGCACATATTGCCCCGCAGCAAACACTGTCGCCGGCAGTATTCCTACCACCATGCATAAGGACAGCAGCAGCGCGAGCAAACTCTTTTTTCGAAGCATCTTCATTCTCTCCTTTACAGGTAGAATCAGTTTTTGGTATTTCCGCCGTCCGGTTCGGACGGATCCTTTCCTCCGGCTGGCGGGTTATCCTGTGCCTTCCGCTTTTTCCTGTATAAGAATACAAGCAGCAGCGCCAGCAGGACAGCCGCCGGTATCGCGGCCAACAGAACGATGTAGACGGCGTTTCCATCCTTTTCGTCTCCCGGCAACGGGTCGGGTTGGATGATTGCAGAAACGGAGAAGGGGGTATCGGAACCGAGTACGGCATACCGGCCCGGGCCGCCGGCTTCAAAGACCAGGCTGCCGTCTTCGGCCTTTGCCTCTATGCGCTCCGGCTCGCCGTCCACCCGCACCGCCTGGTAATGGGCGTAGCCCTCCAGATGGCTGTTCATCGGGATGCGCACCGTCATGGCGCTGTCTTTGATTTCCACCGGCTCCCCGTTCTGGCGGATGCTGATCTCATACACCGACAGCAGGCCGTCCAGTTCTTCTTTCAGCTCCGGCTTCTCTTCAAGCAGGCTCTCCGCCTCCATGACGCCGGCGTACAGCTCCACACCCTCCGGAACCGCTTCGGACAGGGAGACGGAAACGCCGGTATTTTCATCGGTCAGTTCCGCGATGCCTTCGCCGCCGGAATCCTGCCCGTTATCCGTGGTTTCCCCGGTGGCTGACGTCTGCGCGGCGTCCCTTGTCTCGGCGTAGCCGCAGACGGTGCAGGTGCGGCTCTCTGTATTGCCATCCGCCGTCCATGCGCCGAAGCTGTGATCCGCCGCATCCTTTTTGTCGCCGCAGGAACACGCCTGCCAGTGCTGTGCCGCGTCGTGCTTTTGGGTATAGCTGTGCTCATGGGGCGGTTCGGCTTCTCCGCCGCCCGACCCCGCCTTGGTCGCCCAGGGGCCCCATTCGCCGACGTCCGCCACCATATACTGGCCGTCCGGGTCGCCCACGATCATGATCCATCTGGCACGCACCCGTATGGTGTACTCTTCCTGCGGCCGCGTCACCACGTCGTTTGTGAAAAACAAATAGGTGTCGATTTCCACTGCCTTGGACTCGACCACATCGTCGCCCAGCAGCAGCTGCGCCTCGTATTCAAAGCTGTCGCCGGAGGCCGCTCCCGCCGGCCGATCCCACTGCACCTGGTTTTGGTAGCCCGACCAGCGGGGATTTCCCGGCACATATTCCCCCGCCGCCGAAACGGACAGGGGAAGGGCCGCGATCATCAGGCATACCGCCAGCAGCATACTGAAAAGCCGTGCGCCTTTTTGCCGCCCCGGCGGTTTTTCCCTGCGCATACGCAATCTCCTCCCTTTATCGCACCGGAGCGCCCTGCGGGGAAAGCGGCGTTCCGCATGCTCCGCAGAAGCGGCTTCCGGGCGGTATCTCCGCCCCGCACTGGGGGCATTTGTTTTCCAGCTTCGCCCCGCAGTTGTTGCAGAATTTGGCGCCGGCCGCACACTGGGTTTTGCAGGCGGGGCAAACCACCATACCCGCGTTCAGTTCCGCCCCGGCGTTTCGCACCACCACCGAGCGGCCGCCGGAGACGATGCACTGCTCAATCACCTGGAAAATCTCTTCCGGCAGCTTTTTCTGCTTGTAGGCGCCCACACCGGCAGTCACCGCCAGCGGCCATGCGATAAACCATCCCAGCGCGCCGGCGCCGATCTTATCCGACCATTCGCCCTGACCCACGGTGACGTTTAAGTTGTCATCCATTCGGATCATCTGCACCGTCGTAGCCATCCTCATGCCGGCAATGGTCTTCCAGCCGTCTTTTTCCTGACGGCCCTGCACCACATAGCCTTCTGTGGTTTCGGCGCTCTGTACCTCCATCCCTTTGGCGGAGGACAGGAACGACGATACGGCGTTCGCCACTACCTGGGTACTCATACCGGCGGGCAGCCGGAATACTCTCGATTCATTTGCCATAGATATCCCTCCAGATATTCAGATTCATTGTCTGTTTATTCGCTCTGCCGGGAGAGCGGCGCCCCGCATTCCGGACAGAATTTCACGCCCGGGGCAGCGGACGCGCCGCACGAGGGGCATACCGTACCGTCAGGCGCGGCCGGAGTTTGTGCAGCAGTCTGCGCAGCCTTGGCCGCTTCCGCTTCCGCACGGATCCGGCCGATTTCCGCCTGTGCCTGCGCCGCTGTTCCCTATACGGCATAATGCCGGTCCGGCACGAAACAGCGGCGGTTGATCATCAGCTCGTTCTCAAGGTACTGGGCAACCTTATCGGCTACGGCGGTCACCGCCCGTTCCTCTCCCTGGGCCGACAGGCCGGGACAGGGTTCACGCATGGAAACCGTCAGTCCGGTCCCCACATCCTGTATCTCTGTCGAAAGGCTGAAGGTGCTGACGTTCCCGTAAACCGAAAGCCGGGCGACCACCGCGCCGCTTTCCTCTTTCCGGTATTCCGCCCCCTCCGCGTCCAGCACGTCGTAAACGGCCATCTGCACATACCGCCGGACATAGGGAAGGAGCCTTTTCACTTGACGCATTCCGTTTCCCTCCTTGTCATGTATTCCTTGTTTGCGGTTTTCCGCCGCTTCCCTATTCGATGTAACCGCTGATGGGCTCTGCATACATTTTGTTTTCAGTCACCGGCTTGTAGCGGTCACTGCCGGTGCTTTCATACCATCCGGCCTCCGCCCGGTAGATTTCGCCGGTCTGCGTGTCGTACACGCGCTCGTAGCCGCCGGTTTCGTCGCTCTGCATCTGGCTGGTGATGTCCTGCTCGACGTTCCGGTCCTCCCAGGCCGCCATGATGATTTCCAGCCTCTCATTGGTGATGCGGCTGATTTCCTTTGACATCGCCACCTTTTCTTCACCGGCCTGCTCAGTGGCTTTTACGAAACTCTCAGAATAGGCGAGCGTTCCAAGGCATTTGGTGAGGACGCTCTCCCATTCGATGAAGGTATCCTTCGCGGCGGTGACCGCCATGACGTTGTATGCCATGTAGTAGCCGCCGTCCGCCTGGGGGATGATATAGCCCGACGGCGGTCCTGCGGCAATATTAGCGCTTCCGAAGTCCACCACCGACGCGGCAAACATCCCCTCGCCCTCCTTGCCGTTTTCGGTAAAGGACGCCCGCAGCGTCTCTTCTCCCAGAGCATACGAGGACAGGAGGCTGGCCGAGGCAAAGCGGTCGGTGACGGTAAAGCCGTCAAACCGGGGGAAGGTATAGCCGGCATAGCTCGGCTCCCACTGCTCTGCAAACACCGCGTATTCCGAAAACAGCTTGAAAAAGTTTTCGGTGGAGGGGGTTGTCAGCACCGGCGCCTGGGAAAGCATCTGCGCCCATGTGTTCCCCATGGTGACGTTATACGCATAGGCGTCCTTTCCCTCCTGGCTGTGCAGCAGGCCCTCCGCCTTCAGCAGGACAAACATCTGGTTGAGGGGCTGGCTGGGATCCTGCACCCGGATGGAATGGTACATGGCCGTACCGCCGCTGGTGACTGTCCAGCCCTTGGGGATCTGCAGGCTGAAATCCGCCGTTTCATACAGCTCGGTTTCGATGGACCTGGCCGCTGTCTCAGTGATTTTTACGTCGTTTTCTTCTTTCGTGATGGTCCCGTCGCTGTTGACGACAGGCTCCTTTTCGCCCGGCTGCCCCTGCCCGGCGCAGCCGGCAAGAGAGAGCGCCAGCGCCGCCGCCAGCAGCAAGGATAATACGCTTTTCTTTTTCATAGCAGAACGCCTCCTGATCGATTTTTATTAATTTCAATAGCCATTCAGAGCGAGGAGCTTCTCCATCACATCCGGCGGGTATGCGATGTAGCCCGATTCATAGTCCTCGCCTATCGCCTCCGTGGCGGGGAGAAGCTTGTAGTCCGCCGTGATGATATAATCATGGGCGATGGTGAGCACGTCGCTGTAATACCGGCTCAGCAGCTCCAGCTTTACAAGCCGGTAGCGGTTGCCGCCGCCGAATTTTGGGAGATAGGCGGCGGGGGTGCCGTCGGCGTTAGTGGTCTTTTCCTCATAGCTCAGATTATTCTCGGAGATATCGTCGTACATGATCTGGTAAAACGCCTGATCGGTCGCCAGGATGTTCCCATTTAAGATGGCAACCGCTTTTTCTCCGTCCCCCACGGCCTCGTCCGCCACCTCGTAAACAATATAGCCGTCCTCATCGTCGTCAAAATAGTACCCTTCAAAGTTCTCGGAGGGGAGCTGTCGTTCTGCCGCCGCCTCCAGCTTCCCGTCTGCGATCAGCAGATAGCTGCCTCCGACGTGCACAATCCGCTGGGCTCTGTCCCGCAGCCCGACGTCCTCGGTCAGCGTTTTTCCGTCTGCGCTGTAGCGCCAGGCGTGCGTCAGGACAGGATGGAGATACTTGCTCTCCGTCGCAGTGTACGGGCCGTTGTTGCTGGCAGACTTGACCGAATACCGTTTGCCGCCCCGGTAGACCACCTCCAGGTCGGCGCCGTTGAAATCGTTGGCCTGGAGGTAGACGGGCTGTTCCGCAAGGGGCAGGGTTCCCACCTCCCGGCAGTTCTGTCCCCCCGGCAGGGTCGCGTCGCAGCGGTACTGATAGATTTTTCCGCCGGACAGGAAGACGCTGGACAGATTGCCGCCGGCCTTTTTGGGGTTGAGATCCGAAAAGACGGTTTGCAGGCTCAGCACGCCTTCTGCGCCGGTAAAGGTTTTGTAATCCGACTGGTCAAAGGCGACGCCCCGCTTTTTCAAAAGCTCCTGTTCCAGCGTTTCCGGCTCAGGTTCCGGCTCCGGCGCCGAAGCGGCAGGCGTGCTGCCGGCGGACGCTGTGGAGCTGCCTGTATCGGAAGACGGCTCCGAAGGCTCCGTCCCGCCGGAGCAGCCGACAAGCAGCAACCCCATCGCCAGCAGAAGCGGCAGCAGCCGCGTGCAGAGACTCCGCTTTTTGGTATATTGAATCAAATTGATTTGTTCATTCATTCTCTTTCCTCCTGAAGCTGGTATGCGGACAGCAGGGCTTTCTCAGCCCTCCAGTTTCAAAATCCCGCGGTTTACCTTCATGACAAGGATCCGGCGCACGCTTTGGTTGATCCGCTCTTCACTGATTTCTCCCAACGCGACCGCTTCCTCCAAAGCGGAGACGGCCGCCTGCGGGTTTGACGGGCAAAGCAGGATATCTACTCCTGCCGACACCGCACGGCGGGCGATTTCCCCGCTGGTATAGGAGTCGGTCAGCGCCTTCATCTGCAGCCCGTCGGTAATGACCACTCCCTGAAAGCCCAGATCCTCCCTGAGCAGCTCCGTGACGATGCGGTAGGAAAACGGCGCGGGCTGGGCGGCGTCGATTTCGGTCAGGATCAAATGCCCGATCATCACCATATCGCTGCCGGAGGCAATCCCCGCCCGAAAGGGCAGCAGTTCCTCCCGGCGCAGCTGTTCGAGGGGCTTCGACACATATACAGCGCCGTCATGGGAATCGGCCAGCGTATCCCCGTGGCCTGGGAAGTGCTTCAGCGTGGTTGCCACGCCGCCGCTGTGAAAGCCCCGGACCGCCTCAGGGATCAATTCAGCCGCCTGTGCGAAATCGTCGCTGTAAGCCCGGTCGCCGATGACCGTATTGTCCGGATTCGACCACACATCCGCCACCGGAGCCAGGTCGGCGTTAAATCCCAGCACCCGCATATCCGAAGCAATGGTGTGGGCGTTCTGCCTCGCGGTTTCCGCCCCCCTGGTCCCTATACCCGAACATCGGCCCGATATATGTCGTACCCACCGTACTCATCAGCCGGTTGACGCGCCCGCCTTCCTCGTCGCAGGTCAGTATGAGCGGTATTTTGGAATAGCTCTGGGTGTTGGACAGCATTTTACATACCTGCTGCCGGCTTTTCAGGTTGGGACGGCTGTATATCAGGCCGCCCACCGGCATATCAACAAGCGCCTGCCGTGTGGTTTCTCCGGCCGCTGTTACACCGGAAACGCCGGTGAGCAGTTCCGGGCTGAGAACCAGCATCTGGCATATCTTACCGCGCAGAGACATCCCTGCCAAAATATCGTCTATACTGCTCCAGGCGACAGAGGGCCTGCCGCTCTCCGGCGGCTTGCTCTGACTTTCAGGAACGCTTGACGACGGGGCGGACGGTTCGTACGCACTCTCCGCCATCTGAGATGGAGCCTGTGTCTCAGACGTTTCCTGCGACGCCGGTATGCCGGATTCCTGGGAAACAGAACTGCCCGAAGAAGTGCTGGGATTTGCACACCCGCCGGATATGGCGATGAAAGCGCAGCACAAGGCGGCGAGCATTCTCTTCCATTTTATCCCCGTCATTTCTCACACCTCCTGTCCCCTGAAGCGGCGTTTTTTAAGCGTCTTCCTCCCCTTTCGTCATCAGGGTATTTTCCAAATGCCGGACGATCTGGTCCAGCATCTCCTGCAGAAGCCGGTACGCTCTCTGCTCCGGTATCCCGTCGCAGGGGCGGCGCAGCGAAACCGTCAGTTCGGTTCCAAACGCTTTTTCCTCCGCCGTTATAGAAAGGGAGACGTCTGTTCCGTCCTCTCTCCATTCGGCAATAACCCTTCCCGGCTCTTCCTCCCCAAAAGTAATCCCTTCCTGCCGCAGCACGCCGTACACCGAGCGCAGGACAAAGGAGCGCACATAGGGAAGTTCTCTTTGAACGTATTCCATCATTTCTTCTCCTCCTGAATTTTTGGGGAACCGCGGCAGACGCCGGGAAGTGGATTCTTACGCCCTCATTTTAGGTGAAAAGAGGCCGGATTGTCTATGCGTAAATCCCGCCAATCGTATCAAAACAGGTGGCGGTGAACCGCCATTTTTCAAAAAACCGATGGCGGTCAACCGCCATTTGTGCATATTATATAAATCAAAGCAACTATTTTGAGGCTTTATATATGCACAACTTCTAATCGTTCCAAATAGGGGTTGAGGTGTACTTTTCGTTCCTGATTTTTCCTTTCCCGGATGCCGAATGGCGTAAATTTCATTTTTCAAGTGGGGAAAACGATGTTTTTTATCAGGACAATTCGTTACCGCACACAAAAACACCCTGCCTCTCCTGAGAGAAAGCAGGGTGTTCTTTTATCCTGTATGTTAATCGTTGCGGTAAAGCAGGTACATAGTGATGCGGGATTTTGCGCCCGTCTTTTCGTACAGGGCGGAGATATGCCGTTCCACCGTCCGCTTGGACAGGAATAGGCAGTCGGCGATCTCCTGGGCGCTGCTGTCCGAAGAAATCATCTGGGAAAATACATCCCATTCCCGTTCGGTCAGCCCGTATTTTGCGATGAACGCCTCCCTGCGCTCTTCGTCCGACTTTTGGGAAGCAGGCGGCTCCTTGGGCTCCATGACGGCGTTCATGCGGGCGGTATACACGGCCATAGCAACGCTGACCGCCACGAACAGCACCAGGGCGATGACAATGGCGGCCAGGCTGTTGCCAGTGGCCAGCAGCGCCACCGATCCGTTGGTGATCAGGGCGGCGCTCACGTTATTCATGGCGCGGCCCATGCCCGCCCACAGCGACGGCAGGCGCATATGCCGGGAAAGCTCCATAAAGCTCGCTGTAAAGAAGACAACGAAAAAGCCCGAGGACAGGTAAAAGACCACCAGTCCGATCAGGAACGGAGCGCCCAGGTTCAGTACCACAATGGACAGAACCGACATCATCATCACGCAGTACATAATAAGCCCCATATACTTCCGCTTGCGGATATCGAAGACAAAGCCTGCGGCGAGGCCGCTGAATGCCAGCAGCAGGCGGGGCCACTGCCCGATATCCGTCCCGCTCGCATGACGGAGAGTCACGGCATTGTCCAGTGTGCTGAACACGCAGGCCATCAGCACTACCAGTAGCGCCAGCATAATGCCCGCCGTCCGTTTTTTCCGGGTGAGGGAAATGTCTTCCGCAGGTTCCGAAGAGGCGCCCGCAGTCTCCGTCATTTCGATGCGGCTTTGGGCGGCCTGTCTCGTTCGGATGACCAGCAGGCTCAAAGCCGCCAGGAATACCGAAAGAAACGCCGCCTCCGCAACCTCCAGGTTGACAAGGTTGTTGTTTGCATACTGGAGCAGAATTCCCAGGGCGTAGGCGATCCCCGCCAGCCGTGCCAATGCATTGTCGCCGTCTATGGTGACGGCAGCCAGATAGTGGACGGCGCTGCCGAAAACGCCCAGCAGCAGGAAGAGCACCATCCCTGCCGTCATGGTCGCCGCATAGGAGATATGCTGCTGGACAATGAAGGTACAGATAATCGCACCCAGCGCCAGGATAAAGGTCAGCGCGCTTTTATAGCGCCTCCCGCCCCAGCGTTCCATGGCCGGATACAAGAAAAAGCCGACGGCGCTGGCGCCCAGCGCATAGTTCTGGGCAATGACAGTTCTCCCTTCCGTCACCGACAGAGAAATCATATTGACAAACAGATATTCCGCCCCTAAAAAGACAAAAGTAAAAATACCGATCAGCAGAATGGCGTTGACAGACGCCGGCTTTCTCAGTTCCCCTTTCATCGTACCACCCTTTCCACAGAAGCCGCTGCAGGCGTCCCGTTATTTCTCCGATTCTTCCGTCAGCTCCACTACATCCCCGATGTCACAGCGGAGCGCCCGGCAGATCCGCTCCAAAACCTCCAGGCTCACATATTCGTCCCGGTTCAGCTTTGCTATCGTAGAGGAGGACACATCTGCCAACTCTGTCAGGGCGGATTTTTTCATCTTTTTATCAATCAGCAATTTCCACAGCCGGTTGTACTGGACAGCCATACGCTTCATCTCCCGCCTTGTTTATGGAAGACAGTATAGCACAAAAATCGTGAAAAGTCAATGGATTTTATGAGATGTCACATATTTTTACAAATGTTAAGCCAAAAGAAAGCAGCCGCTCCTTTTACAGGCTCCTTTTACAGCCATAGACATTTACCGCTTTTTATTTCCAACGAGGTGAAGAAGCTAAAATACAGGGGAAAGGAGTACGATTATTTTCTGTTTACTCTGCAATGTTTATTACCTCGACACCTTTGCTCTTAGCGTAGTTCACTGTATAAAAAGTTCCGCCCTTGTTTTCTGTGAGATAAGAAATACAAGCAGAACTGTTATCAACCAGATGGCGATTGCGTTTATGCATACAGCCCCTCGTGTACTCCTGAGAAGTATATACAACTTTATCGGCCTTCTGTTTGATGTCATCGTATATCTCTATATCTTCCTGCGACCATCCTCTCGTTTGAGAGAAGCAAGGAAGCACGAGGATCAGACGAATATCAGGATAACGTTCCTTCAATTTGAGAACCGCAAAGGCAGCGATTGTATCAAAGCCCAATGCACCTCCAGCTCCAAAATATAGATAATGTTAGAAATCACATCTGTTACTGTTTCGAACACAGTAACAATCGTGACCTGTTCAGTTGGCTGACTGCCATCAAGCCCTAAAGCTCGGTTTATAAGGATACCGGGAAGCTCTACTATGAGCACGATTAAGAAAACCACACACAAACAGATGCAGACGAGGATCTTAAAAAGTGTATGACGCATAGCCCACGCTGCAGAAATAATTGCACCCCAAGGACCGCCCGAAGCAGTACCGGCTGCAATCTCTGCCACAGCTTTACCGCCTTCAACACCTGCTTTCACCGTTGCTGCGGCCGCATTTGCAGTTGCTTCTGCACCTTTCGCTGCAGCTTGTTTGGCAACCTCTTTACCGGCTTTGGTAGCTTGTTTTGCTGCTTTCGCTGCATTATTGACCGCACTGCCGTAATTATCGGCGCCATCACCGATTTGTTGTTTGTTCGGCTCTGCCATTATCTGCACCTCCTATATTCAACTGCATTTGGCAGTGTTATTTTCAAATTTAGATAAGCAAACAGCCGAACCGGAAAACCGATTCGGCTGTCGCTGTTTGTTTACCTCTTACGCTTCGGAGACTTGATTTCGCCATCATTTCTGGCTTCAGGTTCTCCATAACGAGTAGGTGTTGATTTATAACGAACCGTATCAACATTGACTGTTCGCACGTTGTCACCGTCATAAACGGGCTTGCCGTTTTCAAAGACGGGTCTGCGATCCACAGCAGCCTCACCGTGAATTGCATACCATTGACTTCCGTTGATATGGCTGTATTCCTCTCCATTCAAATAGAGGTGATAAGCATCTCTCACCTGTTCTTCCTCCACTCCATAAATCTTTTTTGTATGACTGCTATATCCTGTTCCGTATTAGTAGAAATAAAGATATGCTACCTGCGGAGCACGGCTTTGACCTTATCAGCATATTCTTTTTTATCCTCCTGCTTTTCGTATGGCAGCTTTATCAATTTGATTTGGCGTTGCCGACATAAATGTACTTTCAATATTTCCATTTGTTCTGTTCCACTTGTCCATTCTATCGCCAGTTTTTCTGACGGAAGATATGCTTCAAGAGTTATGCCGAGCAACTTATCCGAACCAAGCTGCACCTTCAAGCCTTTCAGACTTGCGTAATATCCGACTGTCAGTGCCGGAAATACTCTGTCATATTCCTTATCACAGACTATACAGCCTTTTTTAAGCAATGTCCTATCGCTTATCTTTGCCCTCCACATATGACCGAAGGGACATTTCCACCATACAACTTTCATAGACAATCTTGAAATCTCTGTGGGGAGAATAGTATTTTTCACAAAATCCCATTCGGCAAGCAAATGCCTGTCGGTCGTTGCAAGGTCATTGTAACCTGCAAGCACCGCTCTGTCTGTACATACGGGACAAGCTGCACCTTTTACACGGGTATTGACAACCGCCTTCCATTCATTGCCGCAGGTCTGACATCGCCACCATACATTTTGCCTTGATTTTTCATTGACCTCATCAGCTTTTAGCGGTTCATTCTTTTCCGACCATTCGGCAGCGATCTTCGGCTGTGTAGTTGCCAAATCATTAAATCCCTTTAACAGCGTGTACCCGCTGCAATACGGGCATTGACTGCCTCCAGAACGGGTAGAAATCAGGGTATACCACTCATTCCCGCAGTCCTTACATTTCCACCAGACCTTCCGATTAGTAAAAGGTGTTACCATTGTCGGCAGAAGCGGTAAGTTCCTCTCAGACCATTCTGCGGCGATTTCCGGAAAGAGAGTTGCAAGGTCGTTAAAACCTTCAAACACTTTATTATGAGCGCAATACGGGCAGCCTGTGCCGTTTAACGCCCTGCTCTTAACCGTTGCTGTCCATTCGTGACCAT
>CABUNG010000045.1 GCA_902492895.1 uncultured Oscillospiraceae bacterium
ATAGGCAGGCGCCGACATCCTCAACACCTGATCCTCCTTGGATCGGGTGTTTTCTACTTTTCCCTGTCCTTGGGGTCGCCGTTTGTGTGGAAAAACCGTCTGAAACCGCATCAATTTTCGGAGAGGTGTTTCCTTTTGCGGCAACTTGTAGTATGATAGAAAGGGTTTGGTGACCACCTCCTTCTTGGAGATGACCTTTTAAAGGCAATTCATGACGCTGGGAGAGAACAAAACGATGGCTTACAGCAGACAAGTCGATGAAAAATGGCAGAAACGCTGGGAAGAGGAAAAGCTTTACCGTTTCAACCCGGATGCGGACAATAAGCTCTATTGTCTGGAGATGTTCTCCTATCCGTCGGGGGCGCAGCTGCATGTCGGGCATTGGTACAACTACGGATTGGCGGACATTTGGGCCCGGGCGAAAAAAATGCAGGGCTATAATCTGTTCCATCCGCAGGGGTTCGATGCCTTCGGTCTGCCTGCGGAAAACTATGCGATCAAGACCGGTATCCATCCCAAGGATTCCACATACCGGAACATCGATTGCATGAAGGAACAGCTGACCCGGATGGGAGCTTCCTATGATTTCGACTATATGGTCGTGACGAGCGACGAAGAGTATTATAAATGGACACAGTGGCTTTTTCTGAAACTGTATGAAAAAGGCCTGGCTTACCGCGCCAAGGCCCCGGTCAATTGGTGTCCATCCTGCAAAACGGTGCTGGCCAACGAACAAGTGGTGGACGGCTGCTGCGAACGCTGCCATACCGAAGTGAAAAAGGAACACCGCACCCAGTGGTTCTTTAAAATCACGGATTATGCGCAGCGCCTGCTGGACGGACTCGAGGGCCTGCAGTGGCCGGAAAAGACCAAGAAGATCCAGGTCAACTGGATCGGGAAATCCACTGGGGCTCAGGTCCTTTTCCGGGTGAAAGACCGGGATATCGTCCTGCCCGCCTTTACCACGCGGGTGGATACGATTTTCGGCGTTTCCTTTGTCGTCCTCGCTCCTGAACGGGAGGGCGTGATGGATCTCGTGACGCCCGAGAGGCGGGACGAGGTGGCGCGTTATATTGAGCAGACCAAGATGGTCAGCGAGATCGAACGGCTCTCCACGGTCCGGGAGCGCACGGGCGTCTTCACAGGATCCTATGCGGTCAATCCGGTCAATGGGGAGGAAATCCCGATTTATGTGGCCGATTATGTACTCGACACCTATGGAACCGGCTGCGTGATGGCGGTGCCGGCCCATGATGAACGGGACTTTGATTTTGCCACGCGGTACCAGCTGCCGATCCGGCAGGTCATCGAATCTCCGGATGGCGAAAAGGAGCTGCCGTTCTGCGCCTATGGTCGTCTGGTAAACAGCGGAGAGTATACGGGCATGACCAGCGAGGAAGCACGGGACAAGATCGCGCTCTTCCTCGAATCCAAGGAGCTCGGCGAGCATAAGACGTGTTTCCGTCTGCGGGATTGGCTGGTTTCCCGGCAGCGGTATTGGGGAGCGCCCATTCCGATTATATACTGCGACCACTGCGGCGAGGTCCCCGTACCGGAGTCGGATCTCCCGGTTAAGCTGCCTTATGATGTGAAGTTTACGCCGGATGGCGATTCCCCTCTGGCTGAGTGTCCCTCTTTCATGAATACGGTTTGCCCGAAATGCGGCCGTCCGGCCCGTCGGGAATCGGATACACTGGACACCTTCGTGGATTCGTCTTGGTATTTCCTGCGGTATCCCGACAACCGGAATGCGGACAAAATCTTCGACAGTGAACGCATCAACCGGATGCTGCCTGTGGATATGTACGTTGGCGGAGCCGAGCACGCGGCGATGCATCTGCTCTATGCCCGCTTTATTACCAAAGTGCTGCATGACATCGGCCTGATCGATTTCGACGAGCCTTTCCTGCGTCTGGTTCATCAGGGGACCATCCTGGGTCCGGACGGGAATAAAATGAGCAAATCCAAGGGCAATACCATCAATCCGGACGACTATATCGACCGGTACGGCTCGGATGTGTTCCGGATGTATCTGGCCTTCGGTTTTTCCTTTGTGGACGGAGGCCCCTGGAGTGACGACGGCATCAAGGCGGTGTCGAAATTCGTCTCCCGGATCGAGTCCTTTATCGACGCTTTCCTGAAAGATCCTGCGGGAAAAGAGGCATATGGGGAAGCGGAAAAGGAACTGGATTTCGTGCGGCATAATACCCTGCGCTGCGTGGCGACCGATGTGGAAGTCTTCCAGTTCAACACGTGCATCGCCCGTCTTATGGAGCTGTATAACGCGATGGCTGCTTACAGGAGCAGCGTCAAGGACGGCGCGGTGAACAAGGTCTTCCTGCAAGGTGTTTTGGACGATTTCGTGCGGCTCCTCGCTTGTTTCGCGCCTCATTTCGGTGAGGAGATGTGGGAAAAACTTGGGCATACGGCGTCGGTTTTCAAGGAACAATGGACGGTGTACGATCCCGCCAAATTGGTTCGGGATGAAATCGAGCTGGTGGTGCAGGTGAACGGCAAAGTCAAGCTCAAGATGATTCTGCCGCGCGATCTGCCGCAGGACGAGGTGAAAGAACGTGTCCTGGGCGATGCCAAGGTGGAGGCCCTGCTCGAGGGCAAACCGGTCCGCAAGGCCATTGTCGTGCCGAATAAGCTCTGCAATATCGTGGTGTAATCCAACAAGGCCCGGCATCCGCCGGGCCTTGTTATTTTTTCCTTAAGGAAACCTTGAGATTCCGGACAGGCTATGGCCATTCAGCGCGGGATCTGGTACGATAGGGGGGTAACAGTACGCCAATGGGAGGCTTATCTATGCCGGGAATCAGGAGCAGAACAGAAAAACAGGGGCCCATCAGGGCGACGGCCGGAGCGGCCGGCATTCTGCTCTTCGCTTGGGGCCTGATTCCGGTTTTCTCCAGCCGGCTCCATGTGGGCTGCGTCGTACTGATGCTGGCAGGTATCGTTTTGCTGGCCCTCTGCCTCTTCTATAACCGCATCGTACGATGTCTTCGCGCACTGTGGAAACGGCGGGGCGGCCGCTTGTTTTTGAGTGCCGTCTGCACCGCAGGCGGGGCGCTTTTCCTTCTTTTTGCCGTGATTTCCGGGATGATGATTGCGGCGGCTTCGACGTCTCCGCCGGACAACGCGACGGTCGTGGTATTGGGCGCCGCACTGCGGGGGGAACAGCCCAGCCGCATGCTCGCGGAACGGCTGAAAACTGCTGCCGCTTATCTCAAAACCCATCCGGAGGCTCCCTGCGTGGTGTCAGGCGGACAGAATGACGATGAAATCCTGTCGGAAGCGGCCGCGATGAAACAGTATCTGGTGGGGCTGGGCATCGACGAATCCCGTATCTATTTAGAGGACCGTTCTACCAACACACGAGAAAATCTGAGCATGAGCCGCCGTGTCATCGAAGAAAACGGCTTACCATCCTCGATCGCTATTGCAACACAGGAATTTCACCAGATGCGGGCCGGGATATACGCAAGGGATGCGGGATTCGACGAGGTGGGCGCCCTGACGGTTCATTCCCCGTTCTACTTGCTTGGCGGATATTGGATTCGCGATTTCGCCGGCATCTGCCGAATCTTGGTATTGGGATACTAAATTGTCGATTCGACAAATCATTTTGTCAAATCGATATAACAATTGCATTGCGGCATAGGGATATATATGTTATAGTATTTTTAAGGAAAACAGGGGAAACAGGGCGGAATGCGAGGAAAATCGTCGGGTATGCGGCAATTCCCGCAGGTTACCGGGGCAAAGGCTCCGGCACTCGCAGCAAGTTAGAGGGGACATGCCGTCCTCGTCCTCACTTCCGATCGGCCGGCTGGAATCGAACAGGTGTGTATGCGGACGCGCCTGTTGTTCCGGCCGGTCTTCCGTTTATATGCAGAAGAAGAGGCGGCAACCGTGTTGCCGCCTCTTGCTGTTCAGATTTCCACGATAGTGACGCCGTTTTCTCCTTCACCGAAGGTGCCGAGCCGATAGGATTTCACCGACGGATGGGTGCGCAGATGGGCATGTACGGCGCTCCGCAGAGCGCCGGTGCCTTTTCCGTGAATGACGGTGATCTGTCCGAGTCCCGCCATGACCGCATCGTCAATGAAGCGGTCGACTTCCAGCAGCGCCTCATTGGCGGTCTGTCCCCGCAGATCGAGTTCAGTCCGGACCGAACGGGACGCGCGGCTCTCGCCGGAGGAGACGGAGCGGCCTTTCGGCCCGGCGGCGGGCGCGGCTTTCCGATTGTCCAGCAGCCGCAGCTCAGTCAAGGGCACCCGCGTGCGGATGATGCCGGCCTGCACCTCGACATGGCCCGCGGAATCGGGCGGCGTAAGGACGACGGCCTCCTTACCGATATCCAGCAGCAGAACCGTGTCCCCTTCGTGCAGGGGACGAGACGGAACCGGCGCCTCACGACGACGCTTCGTCACCGGATCCACCGCGTTTTCCGCGGCGTTCAGACGGGAACGCAGCCGGCTTTTGGCTTCCAGCGCCCGGCTGGAGAAATCGGCAGCGTTTTTTTGCCTGCGCAGCTCATCGAGCTCCTGAATGAGGCCCTCAGCTTCGTTCCGGGCCCGTTCGAGCAGACGCCTGGCCTCGTCGCGCGCTTGGCCGAGCTCCTGTTCCCGCAGACGGTCGAGCTCTTCGAGTTCGGTTTCCGCCCGTAGGCGCGCCTGTTCGGCCGCCTGCGTCGCTTCACGGGCAGTCTGCAGTTCGCGTTCCAGAGCGCAGCGGCGGTCTTCGAGCTCGGTGACAACATCTTCCAGGCGGCGGTCGTCCCCCGAAATCCGGTCTCTGGCGCCTGCGACCACGGCCGGATCCATGCCCAGCCGCTCGGTAATGGCAAAGGCGTTGGACCGCCCCGGCACCCCGACGAGCAGGCGATAGGTGGGGCGCAGCGTCTTTACATCGAATTCGCAGCTGCCGTTCTCCACCCCCGGAGATTGGATGGCGTAGGCCTTCAGCTCCGCGTAGTGAGTGGTGGCCGCAATGCGGGCACCTTGCTCCCGCAGCCGTTCCAGGATGGCAATGGCCAGCGCCGCGCCCTCGACCGGATCGGTACCCGCGCCCAGTTCGTCGAGAAGGACGAGACTGCCTTCGTCGGCGTCGCCCAAAATTCGGATGATGTTGGTCATATGGGCGGAGAAGGTGGACAGGGACTGCTCGATAGACTGCTCGTCCCCGATATCCGCCAGCACCGACGAAAAGACCGACAGGGAGCTGCCGTCGTCCACGGGCGGCATCAGGCCGCACATGGCCATGAGGGTGAGCAGGCCGATGGTTTTGAGCGTGACGGTCTTGCCGCCGGTATTGGGGCCTGTGATGACCAGCGTATCGAAATCCACCCCCAGTTCCACATCGATGGGCACGACCTTCTGCGAATCGATGAGGGGATGGCGGGCATGGCGGAGACGGATCTGACCGTCGTCGGTCAGACGGGGGCAGACCGCCTTCATCTTATACGCGAGACGGGCTTTGGCGAAGATCAGGTTCAGCTCGACGAGAATGCCGTAGTCAGCGGAAATGGCGTCGGCGAAATTCCCGATCTCGGCAGAGAGCGCCGCGAGGATCCGCTCAATTTCGGCGCTTTCGCGGCTTTCGAGCACCTTGAGCTCATTGTTGGCCTCGACCGAGCCCATCGGTTCGACGAAGACCGTCGCACCCGAGGCGGACGTGTCGTGGACCAATCCCGGCACCTCGGCGCGGTGCTCCGCCTTGACCGGGACGACGAAGCGGCCGTCCCGGATGGTCACGATGGGGTCCTGCAGCAGCTTTTGATAGGCAGGGGAACGGATCATCCGATCGAGCTGTTCCCGGATCCGCAGGGCGGCGGCCCGCATTTTGCGGCGGATATCCGCGAGAGCCGGGGAGGCATTGTCCGCCACCTCTTCCTCCGAGACCACAGTCGTGCCGATTTTTTCTTCCAGATACTTATTGGGTGCGAGAACGGAAAACCGGTCGTCGAGAACCGTCTCCATCCCTTCGCAGTGCCGCCGCCAGTCGAAAACCGAGCGGATCACCCGCAGGGTTTCGGCGATGTCGAGCAGCTCCCGCAGAGACAGGGAGGCGCCGGCCTCGGCCCGGCGAAGAGCGTTGTCGACGTTTTTCATTTGACCGAAAGACGGAGCGCCGAACCGCGCCATCAGCTGATAGGCGGCATCGGTTTCGTCCATCCGGCGTTTGGCTTCAAATAATGAGGAGGCGGGCTCGAGCTCTCTGGCCAAATCCGCGGCGTCGGCACAGCCGGTTTCCTCCGCGAGCAGAGCCAGCACCTTGTCGAGCTCGAGTGCTTTGCAGTGTCGATTCATGGGTTCCTCCAAAATATTGTATCGGATGGGGCACGCGTTCGCGTGCCCGTGAGTGGGGTGTTCAAAACATATCAATCAAACGGACCGCGCAGCCTGCCGGTTTAGAGAAGGGTAGCCGCTGTCCCACTGTATTTGAGCGTAGCTCAAATATGCCCCACATCTCCTAAGGTATGATAAAACTGCAGCGTCTGAAAACTCCGGTTCAGTTGACAGAGCAGGAAAGTCTCGACCGTTTCGGCCAGGGTGGAAAGGGCTTCCGCAGGAATCTGGAACGCGAAGCATTTTTCAAACGGGGCATACACGATGTGCCGCAGCGCGGCCAGAATCGTGGGGCTGAGGGGTTTGGCATCGCCAGTCTTTTCGCATTTTCCGCAGCGGAGGACACCGTCCCGCGGGAGAAACCAGATGGGATCGCCGGAATCCGTCGCGCAGATCGAGCAGCCCGTCAGGTCCGGCATGTAGCCGGACAGGGTGAGCATCCGCAGCTCCACAACCGCCTTGATCTGCCGGATATCCCGCCTGTTCTCGGCCAAAAAATGCAGGGCGTTGAGCAGCAGACGCAGGTGCTCCTCAGCGGGTTCCTCCCTGGGGGCGAGTACGCCCGCGAGTTCGCAGAAATACTGGGCCAAGGCCAGGCAGGCGATGTCCCCGTGGATGTCGAAAAAGACGCGCAGCGGCCGCGCGTCCTCGATTATGTATTTGTCCCGGCTCCGGCCTTCGCGCAGGGTGAGGCGGGAGTAGGACAACAGGCGGGTGGCAGCGCTGCCTCGGCCCTTGAGCGTCTGCACGCCTCGCGCGGAGGCGTGCACGGCACCCAGTTCCTTTGTCAGAGCCGTCACGAAACGGTCGGATTCACCGATATTGTTGTTTTCCCGGATGATCAGGGCGTCGGTTATCAGACGCATAGGGCGGCTTCTCCTCCCGTGGGCGGGGCGGGGATACGGCACTGACGCCGGTTTCGTAGATATCCACGCCGCAGTATCGCAAATAGTCCTCTACGCGGCCGGTTTTGGCAAAGGCAGACCAATAATTGTCCCGTTTCATCCTTCGTCCTCCGATCATGGTTCATCCTGGAGCGCGTCCGAAGACACACGTGATGGATGTACCATTACCATGTGCGCAAACGAGCAGAAGATACCCGGAAAACTGTGGACGGCAGGATCTGCCAATTGTGAAAACCTTTCGAAAGAGGCCGGGCTGCGGGTATTGACGAAACGGGAATTTATACTCGAATTCAGATAAAAATCCCGGCCGGTTCTGCGGCGGAAGCGACTACAGCTTGTATCCGAATCCGGTCAGCAATCCCTGTCGGTTCCGCCAATCTTCCTTCACTTTGACCCAGCACTGCAGGTTGACCTTGGCCCCGAACAGCTCCTCCATCTCCAAACGGGCGGCGGAGGCGACGTCCTTGAGCATCGCGCCCTTTTTGCCGATGATCATGCCCTTGTGGCTGTCTTTTTCACAAAAAATATTGGCTTCGATGTCGAGAATCGGGCCGCCGGCCGCTTCCCGCTCGTGCATGGATTCAATGGTCACGGCGATGCCGTGCGGGATCTCCTGACGCAGAGACAGCAGCATTTTTTCCCGGATGAGCTCCGCCGCCAGGACCTGCTCGGGCTGGTCGCTGAAGGCGTCGTCGGGGAAAAAGTGCGGACTTTCAAACGCATAGGACGACAGCTCGAAAAGCAGGTCCTCCACCCCTTCGCCGGTCATGGCGGACAGGGGGAGGATAGCGGCGAATTCCGCCTCTTGGCGCCAGACATCGATGCAGGCGAGCAGGGCGGTCTTGTCCTCCAGCGTATCGATTTTATTGATGACCAGCACGATCGGCAGATGCTCCGACGCGAGCTGCCGCAGTAGGTCCCGTTCTTCATCCCGGACGACCGGCCGAGGTTCGACGACCAGAACGCCCGCATCCACGCCCGAGACCGCTTCGCCGATGGATTTCACCATGAAATCCCCCAGACGGGTGCGGGGACGGTGAGCACCGGGGGTGTCGAGAAACACGAGCTGGAGCGCCTCTTTCGTATATACGCCCATGATGCGGGTGCGGGTGGTCTGGGGTTTGTCCGAGACGATGGCGACCTTGCGGCCGACGATGGCGTTGAGCAGGGAGGACTTGCCCACATTGGGCCGTCCGACAATGGCGACAAAAGCGGAGGTGGTATTCATATAATCTCACTTTCTATGATGGGATTCCCCGTGTCCGGGGACGTCGATCCGTCTCAGCGGTGCCCGTGCTTTGCAGAAACGAGAGGTTCGGCAAAGGCGGCCAGGGCCAGGACGATATAGGGATTGACGGCGATCTGGAACACACCCGACAAGAAGGCCGCGGCCGTACGGACCAGGGCGGCGGACAAGGGCGCCAGATTCGCCGCCAGCAGATTCCCCGGCCAGGAAAACAGGAGAAACGGGATCAGAAACAGGAGGTAGAGGGGAACCGAGAATGCCAAAAGGGACAGGCGGCAGCCCCGCATCCGGTTCCAGGATTCCCCAGGCAGAGAAGGCAGAGGCGCCGCTTTGCCGATGTAGAGGTAAGGAACCAAGAAGACAGACAGGGTGAACCAGAAAAGCCCGGCTGCGGCCACCAGCAAAACCAGAGTGGAAATCCACATCCAGGGTCCGGTCATGGAGGGCAGGAGGTTGTCGAGCGCGTCGGCCCCCGCTCCGATCACCAGCACAGGCCCCTGCAACAGGACCCCCAGCATCCAGGCGGCAGCCAGCCGTCCGTCTTTCCAGTCATAGAAGGGATCCTGAACAGCTGGATCCGCTTCCAGAAGAGTGCGCACACAGGTGCGGGTAAAGCTCAGTGTCAGCGGATACAGCAGGCACGCGGCAGCCGTATAGGCCAAGGAGGCCGCCCAGGAGGGGATAAGGCCGGAGGCGCTCAGAAAGACCTTCACACAGTTCAGCACGCCGAGCGGCACGGCAGCCAGAAAGGAGGCCTTCAGCAGCGCACGGCGATGGAGTTGATATACCCGGCGGGCAAACTCGCGGGTGGGATTCTTCATACGTACCTCACATTAATCGGGATGAGCCCTTGTGTCCCAGCACCTTGACGGATATCCCCGGCAGGAGGCCAAGGGCGCACTCGAGCGGGGCCCTCGGCGCGGGGCTGTCCATGAAAAGCTCCGGGCGTCACAGCTTGTCCTTTGACCCGCCCCGCAGGATGAACCACAGCACAAAGGGAACCGAGAGGACCAACAGCCCGATTTTAACCGGATTTTCCAAAAAATCCGCCAGAATCCGCTCCCATACGTCGAAGCGGGCGAACAGCAGAATGCCTGTGATGACCGCGGCGGCCGCACAAAGCAAAACGGCCCCGGCCGCGGCGTCCTTCGCGGCACGGGCCCGTGGCTGCCGTTCCAGTGAGGCAAGATCGACCGTGCGCTCGACGGCGGTGTTGACTGCCTCGGCGCCGAGCACAAGGGCGATCAGCACGGTCAGAAGCGCCCATTCGGTCCGGCCGAGGGAAAAATAGGGCGCAAAAGCGAGCACGTAGGCGGTGATGCCCAAATGGATGCGAAAATTCCGTTCGTGCCGCACGCAGTACCAGATGCCCCGTACGGCATATCCAAAGCTTTTAATAAAGGCCATACCGCTTTCCTTCGTCTTTATCGGAGTGATCTGTCACGGCCAATGCACGCGATGCGCAGCCGCCGGCTGCGCTATGTTCAGCGATCGCCGGTCATTACGTAGCTTTCGCCGCGCGGAAGCCCGACCGACGTCATGACGGCTTCTTCCTTTTCCCGCATCCGGACGGCTTCCAGCCCGCCGTCCACATGGTCGTATCCAAGCAGATGGAGCATGGAATGGACGGTCAGATACCCCATTTCCCGCTGAAGGGAATGACCGTACTGCTCCGCCTGCGCCACCGCCCGTTCGATGGAGATGACGATATCCCCGAGCTGTTTGGCTCCCGTTTCGGGATGGACGTCGTAATGTCCGTTTTCCCCGAGCGGGAAAGAAAGCACGTCGGTGACGGCGTCGATTTTCCGGTGTTCCCGGTTGATCTCCTGAATTTCCTGGTTGTCCACGATGGAGATATCCACCTCGGCGGAGCCTTCAAAGTTTTCCAGCTCCAGCACGGCGTGGCAGCAGCGGCGCATCAGCAGCCGGATGCCGGTGGGGATTTTGACGGCCTTTTGCTTATTCTCAATGACGACTTTGATCTTTTCCATAGCTCTTGATCCGTTTCCCTTCATTCGATTTTTCATACCGTTCATAGGCCTGGATGATACGCTGGACCAGCTGATGGCGGACGACGTCCTTTTCCCCGAAATTGCAGATGGCGATATCCTCCACGTCCCGCAGGACGCGCAGCACCTCCCGCAGCCCGCTTTTGCGGCCGTCGGGCAGGTCCACCTGGGTGATGTCGCCGGTGACCACCATCTTGGAATTGAAGCCGAGGCGGGTGAGGAACATTTTCATCTGCTCGGGGGTGGTGTTCTGGGCCTCGTCCAGAATGACAAAGCTGTCGTCCAGGGTGCGCCCCCGCATATAGGCCAGAGGCGCGATTTCGATGTTGCCCCGTTCGAGATATTTCTGATAGGTCTCGGTTCCGAGCATGTCGAAAAGCGCGTCGTACAGGGGGCGGAGATAGGGGTCCACCTTGGACTGCAGATCGCCCGGCAGGAAACCGAGCTTTTCGCCGGCCTCCACGGCCGGGCGGGTGAGGATGATGCGGTTGACCTGTTTGGAGCGGAAGGCCTCCACCGCCATGGCCACGGCAAGATACGTCTTGCCGGTGCCGGCCGGGCCGACGCCCAGCACAACGGTGTTTTTCTTGATGGCCTCCACGTATTTCTTCTGCCCGATCGTTTTGGGCTTGACCGGGCGGCCCTTGGAGGTGATGCAGATGCTGTCGGAGGTCAGCTGCGGGATATCCGCTTCGCTGCCCTCGTCCACCAGCATCAGGACATAGCGGACGTTTTGCTCCCCGAGCTGTTCGCCCCGGTTGATCAACTGAAGCAGGCCGCCGATGGCGCGCACGGCCTTGGCGACCGCCTCGGGCTCGCCGCTGACCTTGAGATCGCTGTCGCGGCTGAGAATGCTGACGCTGTAGTGCTCCTCGATCAGGCGGATATTTTCATCGAAGCTGCCGAACAGGGAGACCGCCTGTTCCATCCGGTCGACGCTGATGGTTTGCTCAAACATCCCAAAACCTCGCTTTTTGGTGTATAATACGGTCTGGTCTGTTTGGATTTTGCCGCGCAGGGTCCGGATTATACGGTCTATTCCTATAAATATAAGAGTTTTGCTTTCATTATAACAATACTTTATTCGCTTGTCATTAGATAAACCCTACAAAAATTTCCGGTTTGGATAAAAAAGAGCGGGATGCGCATGCCCTAGGATGGAGAAACTTCGTCGAAATGCCTCGAAAAAGAGAGAAGCGCCCATCTCGATGGGCGCTTCCGGGTTATTTGACGATTTCGGCACCGGCTTTGACAAACATCTGCTGGGCGGATTTCAAAATAACGGCAGTCGCTACGTCCTGTGGGAACCGGCTCAAGGCGTCGGATAGTTCCCGGAGCTTTTGGATGTCCTCGGACGGTTCCTTGGGCTTCAGATCGTCGTACATTTTTTCGAGCAGCCGGATCATCTGCTGATTGGTGGTCTCCCTTGCCTGCACCACGTTGGTGATGGCGATGCGGGAGGTGTCGGGGGCATTCAGCGACGGCTGACCTGGCTCCATTTTTTGGATAGCCGCAATGGCCTCATGGATATGGGCCGTATCATTTAAAATGAGATCGATGCGGGAAAGAACGTAGCCCATGGTCAGCCGGATTTCCGTGCTATCGCCTTCGGCGGCCGCTGCGGTTTCCGTCGGCTCGCCGGCTTTGCCTGTTTGCACCGCTTGGTTGTTCATATTCTTGTCCTCCAAATGTTCATTCGGCGGACACGCCTGCAGACATATTTCCTGTTCGCTCACATAGCGCGCCCGCCCTTTTTTAACAAGTCCCTTGGCACGCTTCGGATAGGTCGGCTCCAATGGCTTCCCATCCGCATCCACAACCCGTATGTTTTTTTCGATGGGGGTCACCCCCTGTCATGGTGGCAGCTCCGTTTTTTGTTATGGGTGTCGTCCCCGGACCCGCGAAGGTCTCTGCAGTTTCATCATAAAGCGGACGGACGGGAATGTCAAGAAGAATGGAAGCGGGCCGGGAATCCTTTGATTCCCGGCCCGCTTCGCGTCAGGTGCCGCCGTTTGCCTGATCGACGTAGATCTGCTCCTCCACCCCGATGTCCTCCACGCAGGCGTAGGTGCCGGTGAGGATATAGACCCCGTTCTCCACCCGGCTTTCCCGGTTCGAGGAGGTGATCTCCGCCCGCCCGAGCTCCGCACGTTCCCGTTCGTCGAGCAGCGACGCCGCGAGGGCGGCGGCTTCCTCCTCCGTCCGGGTGACGGGAGAGGGTTCGAGCAGCTCGTACCGGTCGCAGATGAAGCCGACGGGCAGCGCCTTGCCGTAGGCGGTCAGCATATGCCGATGGGTATCCAGAGCGTGTTCTTTCGGGATGGTGCCGTCGGTATAGAGAGGCACCCGGATGCCGAACAGGGTGAATGCCGGCCGGAAAATCGAATCTCCCGTGGGAAGGAGCAAGGTGTCCTCGAGGGGGATTTCAACGCGCAGGACCCGATTGGTCTCGGCGATCACCCGGCCGGACGAGCGTTTGAGCATGGGGCCCGTCTTGCTCTCTACCACGCCGCTGATGAGCAGGGTATCCTTGGTGACGGCATCCCCGGCCCGCACCATGGCCTGGCCGCTTGTCGCTTCGATTTTGACGATGCGGCCGTCCCGGGCGGCCTTGATATTGGACGGGAAGGCGTCGTCCTCCATGGGGGCGTGACTGCCCCGTTCCCGGACCTTGACGTGGACGGTGCTGCCGTCGAGATTGACGGCCAGCCAGGTCAGATCGGGCAGGGATTGCAGCGCCGTGAGCTGCAGGGACGGGATATCCAGCTCTTTGAAGTCGCCGCCTTCCCGTATTCCGAGCGGTTCCAGTACTTCCAGAATGCTCGCGTCGGTCACCTGCTCGTTGCCCTCGACATGGACGATCCAGATCCGTCCGGATAAAAACTGCAGC
The DNA here is from genome assembly GCA_902492895.1 of uncultured Oscillospiraceae bacterium. Classification (GTDB taxonomy): domain Bacteria; phylum Bacillota; class Clostridia; order Oscillospirales; family Acutalibacteraceae; genus UMGS1623. The sequence goes on from CABUNG010000045.1 coordinate 13,404, forward strand.
AGCAGGGCATAGACCAAAATTCCAGCGGCAAGGCCCGCCCTGGCCCGGTAGCGGTGAAGAAAGAAGGGAATGCCGTGGCGCTCCTTTACCCGCATGCGCACACAGGCTTTTTTGGCCAGAGGACGCAGCTTTTTATATCGTCTGGCATAGCAGCAGGTGGTCATCCGGATTCCCTGACGGCAGCTGTTCCAGAGCGGCAGCCCGGCCTTGGCGGCCTGATTGAGCAGCTTTTCCGGGAAGCCGCCCTCGGTTTCCAGCCGGACCCAGCCCAGCAGCCAGCGCAGAAAACGGACCAGAAACATCGCGATCCTCTCCTTTTCCGATCATTCCCGCCGTCCGGTTCAGGATAAAAATTCCACAGACAGCAGAAACCCTGTAATGACCGCGCAGTCGTCGGTCAGACAGTTCATGACGAGCCCTCGCCCCATAAAGCGGATGGTACCGCTCGTCGTGCTCAGGCGGATGAGCCCTTCCTCGTATTCCTGGATGCCGCGGCATCCTTCGACGACCACCCGGCGGTTGCCCGCCATTTCAAGCCGGGCACAGTTTCCCAGCGCTCCCTCCGGCAGTTCCAGCGCCTGTTCGACGCGTCTGGTGACACCCACGACGCGGGAAGGAGGCGGGCAGGTGCGTGTGCGTCTTCTGCTCATATACCGTCATCCTTTCTTTGCAGATAAGGCCAATGCCGTTACTGGACTTGGCCGCCGCAGATTCGGCTTGGGTCGCATCCGACCGCGTGGACGAATAGGGGTCCGGTCAATAAAGACAATAGCACCGTGAATCCTCTTGGCCCAGGACTTTCTTTACTTATGTCGCGTCCATATCCGGCCAAGCCTCCCGGTTACGGCATATTCGGCGGTGTGCTGCCACACCCCTGGGTTTTATACGCCGGCCCAGTCCATTCTGTAAAGGATCTGCCGGGAGCGGTCGGCTCTCCTCTATTTTTATGCGGAGAAAACCGGAATAATGCGGCGGGACAAACATATGTATGAAAGGAGAAGGGTGCGAT
>CABUNG010000046.1 GCA_902492895.1 uncultured Oscillospiraceae bacterium
GCCATTTATAAAAATGATATTCAAATTTGGCCTGAAGAAGAGGATTGGGCTATCATCAAACATGGTGCGCCCGTGGATTTCCCGACTTTAACAATTCAGCTGGCTGTCGGCGATAAGGTGAGAATTGAGGGGACAGCTGGAAAAGACGATGGAACCTTTGGACAGGGAAATCCGAATGCCAGCCTTCCGTCAGGAGGAAACCGAATTCTTCTCGATCCGGTTATTACCAAGAAACCTGCTCAAACAACATCGGATGAATCTACCACATCACAGGAATCCACAACATCGGAGAATTCCGGCACCGTTTCTCCGGAATCCACCGTCTCCGAGGCTCCCAAGGGCACCACGGTCAGTGCCCGTGCGGAACTGCTGAAATCCCTGGAAGCGGGTAAAGTACTGGCGGATTCTGTTTGGAAACCCGTGTTCACGAATGCGAACTCGGTGGACTGGAACGACATGACGGCCTATGCGGAGACCTTCAGTTTTGCCGGCAACTGGTCCCTGCCCTATGTGTGGATGCCGGAGAACGGCGGGGTTGTTCTGAACGCCAACCAGTGGGCGACCGGCGGTCCCTTCTGGGATAAAGCGGGCATTTCCTACACCTCGCCCAAAGCGCAGAAGGTCGTTCTCAAGGCTGGCGACATCAAGACCATTTCGGCCGGAACCGAGACCGCCCTGAGCACAGTGGAAGGCCGGGTGGCGATCTACAAAAACGGTGCGAAAATCTGGCCGAAGGACAAGGATTTCGTCTCTGTCAAGCAGGGGGTATCGGTGGATTTCCCCGAACTGGAACTGACCCTGAAAAAGGGCGACGTGATCGTCATTGAGGGCTACGGCGCCAAGGTCGGTGGAGAGATCAACGACGACGTCGGCGGCTCTTGGGAGAACCAGATTCTGATGGATCCCGTGATCTTCATTCCCGATGATCAAACCGGCGGAAACAATCCCGGCACCGGCGTATCCTCCCTGCCGCTGTTCATCGGAGCGCTCCTCTGCGCCGGAGCGGCCGGAGCGGTGGTCTGCGCCAGAAAGCGCCGTGCGTAATATCATCCGGCTTTAAGTCCAACAGTCGAATCGGAGTGGGCCCCGGCTCTTTTATGCAACACGTATAGCCTGGATAAAAGAGACGGGGCTTTTTCTGCCCATTTACCAAACACAAAGGGGATCTTGCAATTGGAAAAGAAGATACGGATCGCCGTTTTGGGCTGCGGCGGCCGGGGCATGTTTGCCTATGCGCCTTACCTGAAGGATTTTGACAATGTGGAGATCGTGGCCGCAGCGGAACCGATCGAAGAACGCCTCATCCGCTTTGCACGGGACTATCATTTGTCCCCCGATCAGTGCTATCGGACGGCGGAGGAGTTTTACGAGAAACCCCGCATGGCGGATGTGGTCTTTATCTGCACGCAGGACCAGCAGCACTACGATCACGCTATGAGCGCGCTGCGGCTGGGCTACGACATTCTGCTTGAAAAACCGGTGTCCAACCGGCCGGAATACTGTATCGCCATCGCCAACGAGGCCAAACGGCTGGGCCGGGTGGTGCTCGTCTGCCACGTGCTGCGCTACACGCCTTTTTATCAGAAGATCAAGGAACTCATCACCGGCGGCCGGATCGGCCAGGTGATATCGCTGCACCAGTTTGAGAACGTGGGATATTGGCACTTCGCTCACAGCTTCGTGCGGGGGCTCTGGAACAATTCGGATGAAACCTCACCCATGATCCTCGCCAAATGCTGCCACGATCTGGATATCATCCTTTGGCTGATGGGGCAGGACTGCCGGCGTGTGTCGTCTTTCGGGAGCCTGATGACCTTCATGGAGCAAAACGCTCCGGAGGGCTGCACCGGCCGCTGCATCGACGGCTGCGCCATACAGGACAGCTGTCCCTATGACGCGCTCAAAATCTATCTGACGGGCAAACAGGGACTGGAACAGCTGCACGGAGGATGGCCGGTCACCGCCGTGGTGCTGGAACCGGATCGGGAAAAGCTGATGGAGGCGCTGGAAACCGGCCCCTACGGCCGCTGCGTCTACCACTGCAACAACAACGTGGTGGATCATCAGGTGGTCAACATGGAGTTCATGGACGGTGTGACGGCTTCTCTGACCATGTGCGGATTTACAGCCGAAGTGACGAGGGAAATCAAAATCATGGGTACCCTAGGCGAAATCAACGGAGATATGGACCGGAATGTCATCACGGTCAAACGCTTCGGGGAAGAGGAGGACGTGATCGACGTCACCAAACTGACCACCGACCTTTCGGGTCATGGCGGCGGGGAAAACCGGCTGCTGCGGGATCTGTTCCATATGGTCGAAGGGGTTGGCTCCGCCAACACGGCGCTGACTTCTATCGACAAATCGGTGCAGAGCCATATCATGGCCTTTGCGGCGGAGCGGTCCAGGCTGGAGAACGGCCGTCCGGTGGATCTCGATGAGATTTACAGAGAATGCAATGCCCCCAATACGCTAGCTATTTGACGGAACGCGGCCCGATGGTCGGGGGCGGAGAAAGGAAATGGTTTCGGTATGAGCAGAATCGTGCGGAATGGGAACCGGGACTGGCTGTTTCGGCCGGCTTTTGATCCCTCTTGGATGAAAAAAGAGGCGGAGGAAGCGGCCTTTGAAACGGTGCATCTGCCCCATATCAACCGCGCCTTGCCCTTTAACGGGTTTGACGAGACTGTCAATCAATTCGTATCGGTCTATCGGAAGCATTTGATTCCGGATCCCGCCTGGCACGGCCGCCGGGTGCGGATTCGGTTCGAAGGCGTGATGGCGGCCGCCGAAGTCAGACTTAACGGCCTCCCTGTGGCTTCTCACATGGGAGGCTATACCCCCTTCGAGGCGGATATCACCGAAGCGCTCCGTTTCGGTGAGGACAACGTTCTGGCGGTCAAGGTGGATTCCCGGGAACTGCCCGGGGTCCCGCCTTTCGGGGGACAGCTCGATTATTTGACCTACGGCGGTATCTATCGGGACGTCACCCTGCTGGTGACGGAGCCGGTATATATCGAGAATGCGCAGATTCTGGCTGAAGAACTGCTCAGCGATTCGCCCCGGATCCGGGCCCGGGTTTTTCTGAAAAATACGCTCGGGCGGAAGGAAACCGCACACGTGCGGGTGGAAATTGCCGACAGTGAGACAGTCGTGGCCTGTGGGGAAGGGGCCGTTTCCCTGTCGGCGGACGGGGAAACCGCTATGAGCGAACTGGAACTCTCCCTGTCCTGCAGACCGGAGCTGTGGGAGCTCGATCGGCCGAAACGGTATCAGGCCTCGGTCTTACTGGAAGCCGGAGGCTGTACCGACCGCTTTACCGTTCAAACCGGTTTCCGGGATGCCCGCTTTACCGAAAAAGGTTTCTTTCTCAATGGGCGGCCGGTAAAAATCCGGGGACTCAACCGCCATCAGGCTTATCCGTATGTGGGGTACGCCATGCCGGAGAGGATGCAGAAAAAGGATGCCGATATCCTCAAAGAGGAGCTGGGCATCCATTTGGTGCGCACCTCTCATTATCCCCAGTCTCCGCATTTTCTCGACCGATGTGACGAGATCGGGCTGATGGTGTTCGAAGAGCTGCCGGGCTGGCAGCATGTGGGGGATGAGGCGTGGAAGAAGGCAGCGGAAGACAGCTTGCGGGAAATGATCCAGCGGGACTGGAACCATCCCGCCATCGTCATGTGGGGGGTTCGGATCAACGAATCCCAGGATTTTCACGACTTTTATGTCCGCACCAACCGCATAGCTCACGAGCTGGATCCGGTCCGCCAGACAGGCGGAGTACGGGCCATTGATCACAGCGAATTTCTCGAAGACGTCTACACGGGCAACGATTTTGTCTACAGCGGCGCCAACACCATTCTGCGGGATCAGAAAGAGGTGACGGGGCTCGATCACGATGTCCCGTATCTCGTCACCGAGTTCTGCGGCCATATGTATCCCACCAAACGGTTCGATCAGGAAGAGCGGCTCATCGAACACGCACGGCGCCATGCCGCCGTGCACGATATGGCAGCCCGGCAGGAGAACAGCTGCGGCGCCGTGGCATGGTGTGCTTTCGATTACAATACCCACAGCCAGTTCGGCAGCGGGGATAAAACGGCTTATCACGGCGTCATGGACGCATTTCGTCTTCCCAAATATGCGGCCTATTTCTATATGAGCCAGATGCCGCCTGAGAAAAAAGGCGTGCTGCAGGCGGCCACGGTCGCCTGCATCGGAGAGCGCAGCGGGGGAGGGGTATCGCCCCTGACCGTCTATACGAATTACGATTATGTGACGATTTATTCCGGCGATCAGAAGCTGGGAACCTATTATCCCCGCACGGATCTGTATCCGGGGCTGGACCACCCGCCCATTGTCGCGGACCAGGGACTCGAATTTCTCTGGGGTGAACATTGGAAGGGCCTGCGGATCGAGGCTTATTGGAACGGAAGCCTGGCCGAGACACAGGACTTCACCCCCTCGCCCCACACCGAGCGCCTGACGGCACAGGCGGACGATGCCTGCCTGTTCGCGGACGGTTCGGATACCACGCGGGTGGTTTTCCGTCTGGAGGACCAAAACGGGCATCTCCTGCCTTTCAACCGGGAGGTGCTGGAGCTCGCACTTTCGGGTCCGGCGCGTCTGATCGGCCCGGAAGTGCAGCCGCTTCCGGGCGGCTGTGCGGCGGTTTGGGTCCGGGCGGGAACGGTGCCCGGCCGGGTTATGCTCACAGCCCGGGCCGGAGGTTTGGAAGCCCGGCCGGTGGAGCTGGAGATTTTGCCGTTGGAAGGAGAGGACAGCCGATGAAGGGCAAGAAGCTGGCGGCTATCTTCGGCTGTCTCTCGCTGCTGCTCGGTATTCTGCCGGCTGCAGCTTTGGCAGACGAAACGGCTCCCACGGTTTCCGATCGGTTTTCCGAGAGCCTGATGGACCGGGACAACACCTACGCCGCCTATCTGGAGAGCATCTCCGATTTTGCGGCGGCCGGTTCCGTCACGCTGCCTCCCGACCGCTTTACCGTCGGCGGGGAAGCCGCCGTCCCAGAGGTATACGAAGGAAAAAACGCGCTGAAGCTGGAGGGGGAAGGGGAGAGTTTCGAAACAGAGGTAACCGTCGAACAGGCCGGAGTATTCGAGTTGGAATTCCTCTATTACGCCATACCGGGGAATAGCCGGGACGTGGAATTGGGGCTCGAAATCGACGGGTCCTTTCCATTCAGTGAGGCAGCGGGCATCACCCTGGAACGGGCGTGGAAAAATGAAACCACCATTCAAACCGACGCCGTTACCGGCAGTCAGTACAGCCCCCGCCAGGTGGAAAGCCCGATGTGGCTCACCACCCGGCTGAAAAACCGCGACGGCCGATACCGGTACGCGTACCGGCTGTATCTGTCGGAAGGAACGCACACCCTACGCTTCACCGCCCTGCAGGCCGCTTTTGCCTTCGGCGGATGCACCTTGGTTCCGCCCGAGACGCGTTCTTCCTATGCAGATTATGTCGCGCAGCACGGACAGCCGGAGGCCGGCAGCTACATACACACATACGAGGCGGAGGAAGCCTCTCTCAAGTCAGCCAGGACCTTGGCGCCCGCCAGTGACCGGACCAGTCCGAACACCTCACCGTATCATGTTTCCAAGATCCGGATGAACGTGATCGGACAGAATTGGTCGGAACCGGGTCAGTGGATCGAATGGACGATCGACGTTCCGGAGGACGGGTATTACGAGCTGCATTTCCGTTACCGGCAGGATGGGGTCAAGGGCCTGCCCACCAACCGGATTTTGACCTTGGACGGCGAGACGCCTTTTGAAGAGGCGTACACCGTGGCCTTCCCCTATACCGAGGGGTGGAGTTCGGTGGGACTACGGGACAAAAACGGAGGAAATGCGGCGGTATATCTTGAGGCGGGGCATTCGTATACCCTGCGTCTGGAAACCACAACCGGCGAGCTGACCGCCTCTCTATACGACCTGGACAACGTTGTGTACAGCTTAAACGAGCTGTATCGTCAGATCATCATGATCACCGGTGTCTCCCCCGATAAGTACCAGGATTACAACCTGGATACCAGCATCGAGCGGCTGGCCGAAAGGCTGACAGAGGCGGCCGCCGCCCTTCGCGCGGCATATGCCGACGTGGTGGCCCTGTCGGGCGGCCGGGGCAATCAGGCCGAGCTTCTCAGCCGGTTTGCCCATCAGCTGGAGACCTTTGTCGAGGAACCCGATACCATTCCGCTGCGGCTGTCCGCCTTCAAGGACAACATCAGCGCCCTGTCCGCCTGGCTGATGGATATCCGGCTGCAGCCCCTGCTGCTGGACACCATCACCGTCTGCTCCCCCGGGGCGGAACTGCCCCGGGCCACGGACACTTTCTGGGAAAAAGTGAAGCACGAGTTTGCCGCCTTTTTTGTCTCCTTCATGGAGGACTACAGCAACATTGGATTTGAATCCCAGCAGGAAAACATCACCCTCTGGCTCAATTCGGGACGGGATCAGGCCCAGGTTATCAAAGCCATGGTCAGCGACATGTTCACGCCCAAAACCGGTATCGGTGTGAATATCAAGCTGGTCAACGCGACCCTGGTCCAGGCCTATCTGTCGGGCAACTATCCGGATGTCTCCATCATGCAGGGGAGGGGGCAGCCGGTCAATCTGGCTGCCCGGGGCGCCCTGCTGCCGCTGGACGGCTTCGACGGGTTCGACGAGGTTCTAAACCGGTTTCAGGCATCCGCCTCCGTTCCATATCGGCTGGACGGGAAAACCTACGCCCTGCCCGATTCCCAGAGCTTTTTTATGCTTTTCTACCGCAAGGACGTGTTCGCTGAACTCGGCATCGAACCGCCCAAAACGTGGAATGCCCTGCGGGAGGTGTCCAGCACCCTGCAGCGCAACAATATGGAAGTGGGCCTGCCCTACACCAGCATCGACGCCAGCGGCGCCGTGGATTCGGGCATGGCCGCCCGCAACATCTTTTCCGCTCTGCTGCTTCAAAACGGCGGAAAAATGTACGCAGACGACCTGACCGGCACCGCTCTGTCGGAGGACGCCGCCCAGCAGGCTTTTCTGGACTGGTGTGAATTCTATAAGCTCTATGATATGCCCCTGACCTACGATTTTTATAACCGCTTCCGCACGGGGGAGATGCCGCTTGGCATCGCGGATTACACCATGTACAACCAGCTTACCACCGCCGCGCCTGAAATCCGCGGACTGTGGGAGATGCAGCCGATCCCCGGTACCCTGGACGATGAGGGGAATCTCGACATCACCCAGGGGAGTGCCGGCACGGCCTGTATGATTCTCGCCAAAACCGAACATCCCGATGCCGCTTGGAAGTTCCTCGACTGGTGGACTTCCGCAGAAGCCCAGACCCGCTACATCGGGGATATCGAGGCGGTGATGGGCGTGGCGGCGCGGTATCCCACCTCCAACCTGGAGGCGTTCGGCAACATCCACTGGACCCGGCAGGAATCCGCCGTATTGACCGCGCAGCGGGAGAGCATCGAAGAGATCCCCGAAGTAGTAGGCGGCTATTATCTGGTCCGGGGTCTGGACAACGCCTTCCGGGAGGCTGTGCTGGAGGGACGCAATCCGCGAGAGGCTCTGCTGGTTTGGGACCGCAGCGTCAACGCGGAAATCCAAAGAAAACGGGAGGAGTTCCAATATGACCGTCACTGACCGTCTGAGAAGCAATTACGCGTGGAACCGCTCCCGCCGGGTGGAGCTCCGCCGTCAGCGCATGCCCTTTGCCAAGGAACTGAAGAGACATTATCAGCTTTATTTGATGATGATGCCCTTTATTCTGCTGTTTCTCCTTTTCATGGTCATCCCGATTCTCGCATCGGTAGCGCTCAGCTTCACCTATTACAACATTTTTGAAGCCCCGACCTTTATCGGCTTTAAAAACTATATCAGCCTGTTTGCGAACGACGACGTGTTTTACATCGCCCTGAAAAACACCCTGGCCTTTGCCGTCGTCACGGGTCCGCTCAGCTATGTACTCTGCTTTTTCATCGCTTGGCTGATCAATGAGATGTCTCCCAAGGTGCGGGCGGTTCTGACCTGTGTGTTCTACGCGCCCACCCTGGCGTCGAGCGTGTTTTTTATCTGGCAGTTCATTTTCAGCGGCGACTCCTACGGCTTCATCAACAGCCTGCTGATGCAGATCGGTATCATTCATGAGCCTATTCAGTGGCTGGCCGACGCTCAGTACAGCCTGGGCGTGCTGATGGTGGTGCAGATCTGGATGAGCCTCGGCACCAGTTTCCTGGCGTTTATCGCGGGCTTCAAGGCCGTGGATCCGAGTCTCTATGAAGCGGCGGACATCGACGGTATCCGCAACCGGTACCAGGAACTGATCTATGTCACGCTGCCCATCATGAAGCCGCAGCTGCTTTTCAGCGCCATCATGCAGATTTCCGCCTCCTTCTCGGTGAGCACCATCTCCATGCAGTTGTGCGGGTTCCCCAGCACCAAATACGCCGCGCACACCCTCGTGCTGCACATCATGGACTACGGCAACATCAAATACGAGATGGGCTATGCCTGCGCGGTGGCGGTGGTGCTGTTTGTCATCATGCTGGTGGTGAAGCTGCTCATCGACCGGCTGCTTGGCCTGCTCGGTTCCGAGTAAGCGGGTACTCCCGTCGAAAGCCTCTGTGAAACGTCCGCTTAGGGTCAGGCGGAAAGCCTTATGCCTTTTATTGGAGGAGTGATTCAGGTTGCCCGGTCGCATCAGACAGTCTCATCGGAACCGGCATGCCAACCGCACCCGGTTCGGTACGTTTATGATATTCATCTTTCTGGGGCTGCTGGGGGCGTTCATGATCCTGCCCTTGCTGTATGGTATTCTCAACGCCTTCAAACCCTTGGAAGAGATCTACATCTATCCACCCCGGTTTTTTGTGCGCAATCCCACCCTGGAAAATTTTTCGCTGCTGATGCGGCTGGCATCCGAATTGTGGGTGCCCTTCAGCCGGTATGCCTTCAACAGCATTTTTGTCTCGGTGGCGGCTACGGTTGGCCATGTGCTCATCTCTTCGATGGCGGCCTTCCCCCTGGCCAAATACCGGCTGCGGATCAACTGGATTTTCAATCTCATCGTCGTATCCCTGCTGTTCAGCACGGCGGTGATGTGGATTCCCCAGTATGTCATCATGTCAAAGCTCCATATGATCAACACCTATTGGGTGTATATCCTGCCCGCCCTGCCCGCGCCCATCGGGGTGTTTTTGATGAAGCAGTTTATGGAGCAGATCCCCTTTGTGCTGGTGGAATCGGCCGTGATCGACGGCGCCAGCCAATGGAAAACCTTCTGGCGGATCGTGATGCCGCAAGTCAAACCCGCCTGGCTGACCCTGACGGTGTTCGCCTTCGTCTCGGTATGGAACCAGCAGGTGTCGGGTCTGGTTTTCAACGAAGAGCTGAAGCTCCTGGGGGACGCCATCAACCAGATCAAGGCCGGCGGTTTTCTGCGGCTGGGTCCCTCGATGGCCGGCAGTGTGTTTATGATCATTCCTCCCATCCTCCTGTTCCTGTTCGCCCAGAATAAGGTCATCGAGACCATGGCGTATTCCGGAATCAAAGGATGAGCGGACATCAAATAAAAGGGGAGGAATGGGAGACGTGTTGAACAGACAACGCAGGCCGGCAGGCCTGCTCTTGAAAGGCTCCGCCGGACTGCTCGCCGGCGTGCTGCTGCTTTCCTGCTTTGCGGCGGCCGCGGCTCCGGCGGAAGGGTACTGCTACGACAGTTACGATCAGTCGGTGCCGGCTCCCGCCGGATATGCCGACGACCGGACCTTGTATGGAAATCAGACCTCCGCCGGGTCCTTCGGCATGGCCCAGGATATGGCGGAGTACGGCGGCAGGCTCTACGTTCTGAACAGCAAGCAAGGGATCATCACGGTGCTGGACGAGGACCTGCAGGAGCAGGGGACCGTCACCCTTCGGCAGAACGGAGAGGAATTGTCCATCACCGGAGCCTCCGGAATGTATCTGACCACGTATGAAGACGCGATGGAGCTCTACATAGCAGATACCGAAAACAAACGGATTCTCCGGGCCGACGGAGACGGAAACGTCCTGGCGGTATATGAAAAACCGCAGGACGGGCTGTACCCGCAGGAGTCCGATTTTGCCCCCATCAAAGTGATGGCCGGGCCGGACGGCCTGGTATATGCCATCTGCCAGGGGCTCTATAAGGGCGCCGCGACCTTTTCCAGAGAAGGCGATTTTCTCGGCTTCTACGGCAGCAACGATATCGACGTGACGGTCACCATGCTCATCGAATATTTCTGGAAGAGCCTGATGACCAAGGAGCAGCGCGGCCGGATTCAGCGCAGCGTGCCCATCGAGTATTCCAATTTCGATATCGATTCGAAGGGCTTTATCGTGACCTGCACCAAGGTCACGGAGAACTCCACCGGCGAACTCAAACGGCTCAACGCCAAGGGCATCAACGTTCTTCCGGTGGAGAATTACGGCGATCTCGAGGATGCCTGGATCAAAAACGATCATCAGGACACCTCCTTTGTGGATGTCCTGATCAAGGACGACACGATCATCGCGGCTCTGGACGCTCAGCGCGGCCGGGTGTTTCTCTACAACACTGACGGCACGCTGCTGCTGATCTTCGGCGGCAGTGGCCGGTTCGAGGGAACCTTCCGGACCCCGTCTGCCCTCGAATGCATCGGAAACCGCTTCTATGTCCTGGATCCGTACAAGGACTGCATCACCCGCTTTTCTCCCACGGCCTACGGCCAGGCGATTCTGGACGCCAATGCTCTGTATCAGGCAGGGCGGTATGAGGAAACGGTGGAGCTTTGGAACCAGGTGATGCGGCAAAACGGGAATTACAACACCGCGTATATCGGCATTGCCAGAGCCTTGATGGGCACCGAGCAGTATAAAGAGGCCATGGCCTATTTCAAGAAGGGCCAGGACCGGGAGGGCTACGCCCAGGCTTATGAGGAATACCGCAAAGCCGGGATACAGCATGTGGTGGTTCCGGCGATGATCGGCATCCTGGTTCTGACACTGCTGATCGCTGCCTATCAACTCTTTTTCAAGGCCCCCAAACGGGAATATGCACTGCAGACGGCGTCTCTGCTCGGCCGGTACCGCTACACCATGCTCCATCCAACCGAAGGATTCTCCGCCGTGTTGCGGGCAGCCTCGGGCCGGGTGACGGGGTTGTCGGTGGTTCTGGTGCTGCTGCTGTTTATGACGTCAATTGTGGTACGGCAGGGAACGGCATTCCTGTTCAACCCCAATCAGGTCGAAAAGCTGGATATCCGCCTGCTGTTCGCCGCAACGGTCGTGGTGTTTATCGCTTTTGTAATATCCAACCGACTGGTCTGTACCCTGTTCAACGGCAACGGGACGGTTCACGAAATCCTGTGTGTATCCAGCCTGTCTTTAACGCCGCTGCTGGCCGCTCTGCTTATCCGGACCGCTTTGAGCCATGTGCTGGCCGTCTCGGAAAGCGGTGTGATGACGGTTCTTGTGGTTCTCGGCGCCGCGTGGAGCGGCATCCTGCTGCTCAGCGGCATGTGCGTCATCCACGAGTACGACGGCAAGCAGGCGCTGCTGTCGGTGATTTTTACCGTCATCGGCATGCTGCTCATGGCCTTTATCGGCCTGTTGGTCTGGGGACTGTATGGACAGATTGCGTCCTTCTTCTCCACCCTGGTGGATGAGATCCGGTATATGCTTCTCACATGACGATTCGAAGGGAAAGGATGGCTTTGCATTGAAACAGACGCCGTGCAATCACAAATGGCTCCGGCGGATCCTCAGCGGGGCGCTGTGCCTGTTGACAGCGGCCGGCCTGTGCCTTTTTCCGGGAATCGGAATGGCGGAGACGGCCCCTGAGACGGGTTCGGCGATCAAACGGGGAGAACCGGTGACGGGCAGCAGTTTCGTGTCCGTCGCCGCAGGGGAGAGGCTGACGCTTTCCTGCAACCCCTCAACCGGCTTTTTGGCGGTGGAGGACCGGCTGACCGGCCGGGTATACACAAGCAATCCGGAAAATTACCGGGATGACGACCTGGCCAAAGGCGTCTCCCGCAGCAATTTGATCTCCCAGCTCCTTCTGACCGTGGCGGATGCCAAGGGCAATCTGGAAAGCTACAACACCTCGGTGGACAGCGTGGGAGAAAACGGGCTGACGGTCTGCCGGATCGAGGGCGGATGCCTGTTGGAATACCGTTTCCCGAAGCTGGGGCTTACCATTCCGGTTGCCGTTACGCTCCGGGACGAGACTTTCCGGGCCGAAATTCTCTATTCGGAAATCGAAGAAAGTGATCCGAACTGCCGCTTGCTGACCATCGGTCTGCTGCCCTTTTTCGGCGCCGCCTATCTGGATGAAGAGGGGTATATCGTCCTCCCCGACGGATCGGGAGCCCTGATGCGCTTCAATAACGGCAAGACCACGTCCGGCACCTATTCGAAGCCCGTATACGGCAACGACGATTATGTCAGCGGCCAATTCCGCACCAATACGGGGGAAACGCTGTCCATGCCCCTGTTCGGCATGCATTACGAAGCGAAAGGGGAGACGAAGGAGGCCGGATTTGTAGCCACTGCTGTTTCCGGAGCGGCCGAGGCGACGCTGAATGCCTCGCCGTCCGGCATCAAGTCCGGCTATAACAGCGCCTATTTCTCCTTTGTCTACCGTTCCTACGCCGAAGCGTCCATTCTCAGCCGCACCTGGTCGGAGACGACGTTTACCATGATCGCTCAGAAAACGGTCTCCTTCGATTCGGCCTGTGTGGAATACGGCTTTCTCGACACCGAGGCGGCGGGATATACGGAGATGGCCGCCCATGTGCAGAAGCGCCTGATCGAGCAGGGGATGAGTCTGCGGGAACAGGACGGAATCCCTGTGGTGCTGGACATTTACAACAGCGTGGTAAAGCTGGGCTATACCCTGGGGATTCCCCATAAAAAATCCTTCAATGTCACCAGTTTCCAGCAGACCGGGGATATCCTGAACGCTTTTTCCGCGTCGGGTACGGAAGTGCAGCTTCTGGGCTGGGACAAGGACGGAGCCGGAGGCGGGAGCGTGCGGTATCGGTACCGTCCCGCTTCGGTGTCCGGAGGCGGCAAAGCGCTCAAAGAACTCCTTGGCCGTTCCGCCGATTTGAATGCCCGGATCTATCTCGATACGGAGTTGTCCCGTTTTACGGTGGGTACGATGCGCTATAACACGCTGTTCAGCGGAGCCAATCAGATCACCAATAAGGCCCGAAAGGTCTATTCCTATAAACTGAGCACCAACGAGCAGGACGCGGAGGGGCCTGTGGCCTCTTTGCTGACCCCGACTCTGCTGTCCGACGCCTTCTCCCGCCTGCAGAAGGCCCTGCCCGAAGCGATAACCGGCCTGTCCATGACCTCGCTTTCGAATGCCCCCTACGCCGATTATCGGGGAACATACACCGACCGGCAGCAGACGGCGGAGACTATGGCGTCGGTGCTGGAATCGGCGGGGAAAACCAGGGGAGTATACGCCGAAAACCCCGCGTATTATGCGCTTCCCTATCTGCAGGTGGCGGCCGGCCTGCCCTCGGACAGCAGCCGGTACGATGTTTTTGACGAATCGGTGCCTTTCCTTCAGCTGACCCTGCGGGGGCTGATGACCGTGTCCACCCGTCCGCTCAATCTGGCAGGGGATGGGGAACGGCTGTTCCTCAAAGCGGTGGAAACGGGATCCAGCCTGAAGTTCGCCTTAATCGGCTGCGATTTTTCGGAGCTGCGGGATACGGCGCTGGAAGGGCTGTACGGAGCGTCCTTCGAGCTGTGGAAAGATTCCGCCCTTACATATCAGCAGCGGCTGGAGGAGGCCCTGGAAGGGCTGGAAAACGCGCGGATCCTGTCCCATCGCACACTGGACGGCGGACGGGTTGCACAGGTGGTTTACGATACGGGAGACACGATACTCGTCAATTACGGGGATACCGCCTATGAGGCGGACGGCGTTACCGTGGACGCCCGGACCTATGTGCGGATTTCGAAAGGAGGGGAGGCGGCATGAAGCGTCCGGATCGGCCTCACCGCCTGTCCCTGGCCTTTCGCCAGGGTTTGACCGGCGTGCTCTTCATTTCTCCCTGGCTCATCGGCGTAACGGTGTTTTTTCTGCTGCCCTTTATCAATACCGTCACCTATATGTTCGGGAAGGTGACG
>CABUNG010000047.1 GCA_902492895.1 uncultured Oscillospiraceae bacterium
ATATGTGGAAAGCTTGGCCGGAACCCGATCGGTGGTCAACCGGGCTTATCTGGTGCTGGTGGCGCTGGACGCGGACGGCAATCCCACGCCGGTCCCGTCGCTGCGTCTGGAAACCGAAAGCGAGCGCGCGGAATGGGATGCGGGAGAACGGCGTCGGGATCTGCGCAAAATCCGTCGGCTGGAAGGCTATTGAAACCGGGATATGGGATTTCCCGGGTAATTCACGTTCTCATAAAAGCCCCCTCATCTGACGAAATCCGTCGGGTGAGGGGGCTTTTTCCGTTATGCCGCCGGTTCGGATGAATCGGTCTGCACCTTGTCGTCCGCCTGGAGGGTGACAAGCTGCCAGCGGTCGTCAATCCGCAAAAAAGTCATGGTATAGTGGGTCGGATATTTCCGTGTTTTATAGTACTGCACAACATATTGGAAACTGACCTCAACGGTAAAGTCGTCAGGAGACAGGCTGGTGAGATTATACACCTTGAGATCTTCAAAACTGTGGGAGGAGTGAGTGCCGAACCAGTAATTGTTGAAACCGGTCACAGCCGCGTAAAACGTCGAACCTTTGTAGATATGGGCGAGCACATCCCGCTTGGCGGCGTCCTTACTCAAAAATTCGGAATAGGTTTTGGCCACCTTCTCCGCACATTTCAGCATTTCGGATTCCTCATCCGGCAGAATGGCGCCTTTGGCGACAAAGGTGTTCGTTTTATCGGAATCGGCCAGCAGAGGAACGGATGTGCCCTGTTCTGTCAGAACCTCGGCCTCCGGCGGGACGAGAAGCCCCTCCACCCGGTAACGCAGCAGGGACGGCGCATCTCCTGCATCTTTGAGACCGGAGAAGAACTCTTCCCGCACCTCCTCACCGGAAAGGCCGGAGGAGGAGACATCGGTGCCGTTGATCCGCAGACGGAGCTTGGGAGATACCGTATACACGTAGGGATCGAGATACTGCAGATCCGTCCGGACGATCCAGGCGGCATCGGAACCCTCCGGCGCGCGATTGAGGGACAGGGTGGTGACCCGGTCGTCACCCCGATATACGATAAATTGCTTGGAATCGGCGGAATCGGATGCTTTTTCCAACGTATGAAGATCGTCGGGATCCGCGTACAGATTCTTTAGGTAGGCGATATATTCCGCTTTTCCAGTAAAGGCGGTCGGTTCAAAACCGGATTCGGCATAAATGGTGTCGAAATCGCCGCTTTTCAGCAGGCCGAGATACCGGTCGACGGCGGGGGCCGGTGCCCCCGCTTCATACCGGGTCAAAAACCGGGAAAGGGAGGAAAGGGCCACGGCTCCGGCACCCAGAATGAAAAGAAAATATACGCCGAGAATCACCGGAAACCAGTGACGAAACCGGCGCTTGACCGGCTTGGCGGCACCGGTTTCCTCATACAGAGGGTAAGCAGGCGCGGATACGGGAATGGGCTCCGCCTCAAGATCGACAGGGTCGAGCGGAATGGAGGGGGTTGGAGCCTGCTTCGGATCGGATATCATACCGTTTGCCTCCTCATTCCACAAGAATAACGGTAGGAATCCGCCGTGACCCGTACATGGATGCGCAGCTGTTCACCGTTTCGCCTTGATACACCATCATGGTGGATGAGCCGCCGTCCAGATTGGCGGCGTTGACCGCTTTGTATTCCATCATCACGTCTATGCAGTCTTTGAACGAGGCGCCGAGACTGTGCGTCTGGCGGCCGTCGATGACCAGGAGGAGTATAGCCCCGTCGGCCCGCTGCCCTATCGCGGTGCGCGGATTGAGCCCGCCGCCGGCTCCGGACACTTCGAGCGGTTCGCCGTTGACGATCAAGGCCGGACCGTAGCTGACGGCGTCCCGCACATGTTTTTCCATGGCTTCCTTGCCCGACATCCGTCCCACCAGCAGATGGTTCTGGTCGTCGAAGGCGATGATGGAGACCACGGAGGATTCGTTGCCATACCGGAACTGGCCGTCTTTGATCACGATGCCGAGCGGCTGTCCGCCCTTGCCGACGCCGTTGGTATCGAGGAATTCCCCGCCGTTGACGACGGCGGTCGCATTGTATTTTTTGGAGAAATCCTCCACCCGCAGCCCCGGAAGATCGGGGCCGTAACGGTCCAGTGTGGCGACTTTGACGCGGGACGGATCGTGGACGATCATCATTTTCCCCTTGAAGGTGGGGCCGGAGACATCGAGAAGCTCGATGGTATCCTTCGGCACTTCCTCGTTTCGGGGAATAAAGCTGCCCGAAGTCTCGGTTTGGATATCGCCTTCGATGACGGTGTTTTTATGGAGAATGGCGTCCACCTCGGCCTTTGACAGGAAGAGGCGGGGCACGAATTTTGCCGCGCTCGTCTCCATCATGGTGGTGACGAACATATCGCGCGCTGTGGGAGAAGGCCCTTTGCACATCAGTGCAACGGCGCCGTAAGCGGTCGCCAGAGCTCCGAGAAGCGTTACCCCAATGACGCTCATCGTCCGGCCGAATACACGCAGGACGGGATGCGCTTTTTTAGAAGATCGTTTTTTTTCAGTTTTTTGACGTGCATGCCGGCAGGACATGTTAACCCCTCCTGAAGACCGTTGTCCGCACACATACGGTCGATTCCTGTCCGATTATACTCCCTTTAAAAAGTCGCTGTCAAATATGTTACAAAGTTGAGAAGATTCGGGTTATCTCGCCGCTTTTCGAATCGGCGGGACAACCCGGAATCGGACAAAAAAAGAAAAATACGGACAACCGAAACCGACATAAACCGGCCCTCTGTCCCATAAAATGAAACCAGATCATCCCTCGCCGCGGGGACGGGCAGCCGGGCTGCAAACAGGCGGCAGAAGGAGTAGCCGGTATGGTTATCGTACTGAAAAAACGGGTTTTGGCCATCGCCGCTTTGTGCGTGGCGGTCCTGATCGCGGTTCCATTTCTCGTCAAAGCCGCTTTCCCCAAGACGGCGCCCACCGCCGCCGCCAACACCAATTGGGGCCTGAGCTTCCAGGAAAACGGCAAAACCCCGGTCGGCAACGCCACTCCGGAGTTTCTGAAGCAGTACAACGCGTATTTTGTCGGTCCGACGGCGTCGAGCGGGGAGCCCGGCGCGGAAAAGAAACTCTATCTGACTTTCGATGCGGGCTTTGAAAACGGGAACACCCCGGCCATTTTGGACGCGCTGAAGGCCCATAATGCCAAGGCGTGCTTCTTCCTGGTAGGCAACTATCTCGAAACCAGCCCCGACCTTGTCAAACGGATGGTGGACGAAGGCCACACGGTGGGCAACCATACCTATCACCACCCGGATATGTCCAAAATCGCGGATGTGGAATCCTTCCGCAAGGAACTGACATCGCTGGAAGACGCCTATCGGGAGCTGACAGGGCAGGAGATGACGAAATTCTACCGGCCGCCTCAGGGAAAGTACAGCGAACAGAATCTCAAGATGGCGAGCGATATGGGGTATAAAACGTTCTTCTGGAGCCTTGCGTATGTGGATTGGTACACCGACAAGCAGCCAACCAGGGAGCAGGCGTTCGACAAGCTGCTGCCCCGTGTCCATCCCGGCGCCATCGTGCTGCTGCACAGCACCTCGAGCACCAACGCCCAGATACTCGACGAACTGCTGACCAAATGGGAGGCCGAGGGCTACACCTTCGGAACCCTGGAGGAACTGGCCGCCGCGGGTTGAGCCTGGCGGCGAAGCCGTAGGCCGTGCGATGGGCCGCAAAGAACCGGAACAGGCGCCGCATTCTTGGGGGTGCGGCGCCTGTTCCGGTTTTCGCTTCCATCAAGGGTTCAGGAGGGAGGCGTATATCCGATAATCTTCGTCTTGGAATACATTGAATATCACCCGGATCTGCGGGTGGAGAGATACGAATGCCGAAACCGTCTGCACGGCGATGCGGGCGGCGCTTTCGTGTGGAAAATGGAATTCTCCCGTGCTGATGCAGCAAAAAGCCAGGGAACGGAGATCGTGCCGAGCGGCGAGTTCCAGGCAGGAGCGGTAACAGGAAGCCAGCTGCTCCTCGTCATCGGCGGTTTCCCGTTCTGCTACCACCGGACCAACCGTATGCAGGACATAACGGCACGGCAGATTATAGCCCCGGGTGATCTGACAACGGCCGGTCGGCTCCGGATGGCCCTGCCGTTTCATGAGAGCGGCGCATTCCAGCCGCAGCTGCACACCGGCAAACGTATGGATCGCGTTGTCGATGCAGCCGTGCAGCGGATGGTAGCAGCCGGTCAGGCCGCTGTTGGCGGCGTTGACGATGGCGTCCACCCGGAGGAGAGTGATATCGCCCTGCCACAAACAGAGAGACGCGGTTGTCGGCGGAATCGCCGCGGCGTCCGTGATGCCTTTTTCGGCAAGGAGGCTTTGCAGCAAATCGTCCTGCAAATCCAGAAATTCCCTGCCTATCGGCCGCGGTTCCCGAAGATTTACCAGGGAGCGAAACAGTCTCCACTGTGCTTCCGGGGTTGGCTGTACATGCTCCGCCAATCTCCGGCAGGACGGCATATCGTCCAGAAGAAGAGCGTTTAGCCGATGCAGCTGTTCCAATCTCGTCATGATGTACCGCCTCCGCCGGTCGTGTGGGTCTTCAGCAGCGGGGGCAGGACGCTGCCGATGTCGGTTTCCATACAGATGGCCTGCCGCTCGATTTCCTTCGGACACACAGCCTCGCCGGCGTTGATGCAGGCATAGAGCGCCCGGGGATTCCGCGCCGTCATCCGCCAGAAGGGATATTTGATCAGCGTCGGCGTATTGTAGCCCACCCCCAATTCCAGGAAGAGCACCGCTTTATCCTCGTGGCTTCGAAGAAACGCATCATAGCGCTCGGCCGCCCGGTGCCAGCCGCTGTCCTCCACGAATCGATCGTCGATGCGCAGATTCATCGTCATCGGTCTGCCGCAGACCGGGCATTTTGGTATCAGGTCAGAAGGAATGCGCAGATCCCGCTGTTCTTCGACCATACGGAAGATCACGTCCCGGTTGTCGTAGGTTTTCTGGCAGCAGGGTGCCGAACACTGAAAGAGGCCGTAATCCCCCTGCATGTAAAACAGCCGGGTTTTGTCGAATCCGGCTTTCTGGAATTGATGATCCACATTGGTCGTGACCACAAAGTAATCCTTGTCTCCGATCAGCGAAAGAAGCTGCTCGTAGACCGGTTTCGGAGCGGGTTGATAGCGGTTGATCATCACGTTTCGGCTCCAGAAGGCCCAGTAGGCCTCGGGCAACGGATACGGATAAAAGCCGCCCGCATACATATCGTGGAAACCGTACCGGTTTTCAAAGTCGCTGAAATAGCGCCGAAACCGTTCCCCTGCGTAGTCGAATCCGGCGGAAGCGGAACATCCCGCGCCCGCGCCGAGGATGACCGCACTGGCATCGGAGAGCGCCTCGCGCAGTTTATCCAGTTCCGGACATACGGGAGCCGGGAAAGAGAGCTGTAGGTTCAAACAATGGTTATCCATGGGTTCACCTTGTCAATCGATGCTGCCATAATCGGTGTGATCTGTCTGCCTTTTGATACAGTCTATTGTAATCCTTTTCGGATTTTCGACAAGTACGCACTTTTAGGATACTAGGTTTCCGGCCGGATATCCTGAAGCGGAAGGCGGTTACCGGCATCGATTCAAATAGAAGAACGGATACCACTCCCGCCGCTTTGTGGGCTCTATTGTGTGTAAAAACACCCGGCCGCATTTTGGCCCCGTACCTTTTCACGCCCTACCGCATAGGATGGAAGGAATGGAAAGGCCCGCGGGTGGGGTGTGGTGGGATAGGCCTTTCCTCCATAACGGAAGGGGCTGAAGAAATGGGAGAGAACATAGGGCTGGTCCTCATCCTGCTGCTGTCGCTGTACGGCTGCGCCGAGCTTTTGCTGGCCATCTCCAGGCGTGTGCTGTCGCCGGCCAAGGGGGACAGGGGGGTGCTGATGATCCCGCTGTGCGGTCATCGGACCGACATCGAGTATGTGGCGCGCTGCGCCGCGGCCCGGGAGCGATGGAGCGCCGGTTCTCCCCGGGTGATGCTGGTGGATACCGGTATGGACGACGAAACCCGCAGGCTCGCAGAGGAAGTCTGCGGCCGGCTGGGGCAGGGACTGTATACATATGAGGAATTTGAAAAAGTCCTTTCGTCGGGTTTACAATAGCCGGGAGATTTGCTATAATCAGGAATATATGTTCGAACCCGGCCGGCTGGCGGACAGCCGGCCGGGCCGGGGAAGGAACGCGCAATGGAGGAAAAGCGGCAAGAAGAGCTCTGCGGCAGCGTGGAACGGGTGGTTTTCCGCAATGAGGAAAACGGCTGGACCGTCCTGGAACTCGAAGCGGGGGACGAACTGCATAAGGTGGTCGGCGTGCTGCCCGCCGTCGGAGTGGGGGAACAGCTCCGCCTGATGGGAAACTGGGTGGAGCATCCGAACTTCGGCCGGCAGTTCCGTGCCGAGCACGCCGAGCAGCATCTGCCCGCCGGTGCCGATGCGATCCTGCGCTATTTATCCTCCGGGGCCGTCAAGGGGATCGGCGTGGCGACCGCCGCCCGGATCGTCGAAAAATTCGGGGACGATACCCTGCGGATCATGGAGGAAGAACCCGGGCGCCTGGCGGAAATCAAGGGGATCACGGCCTCCAAGGCCAAGGCGATCGGGGAGGCCTTCGCCGGCCAGTTCGGCCTACGGGAGGTGATGCTGTCCTTCGCGGATTACGGCCTCACCCCGTCGGAGGCCCTTCGCTGCTACAAACGCTGGGGATCCGCTACGGTGGAAAAGATCCGCCGCAATCCCTACCTGCTCTGCTCGAGCGGGATGTATATCAGCTTTGAACGGGCGGACCGGATTTGTATGGGAATGGACAGGCCTGCCGACGATCCCGCCCGTATCGAGGCGGGCCTTTTGTATGTTCTGCGCCACAATCTCGGCAACGGCCATACCTGTCTGCCCGCCGACCGGCTCATCCCCACGGCGGCCGGGCTGCTCGGCGTCGAGGCGGACAAGGTGCGGGACAAGCTGGCGGATATGGCGCTGACCTTCTCGGTTCGGACCGAGGAGATCGACGGGCGCCTTTTTGTCTTTCTCTCCCATCTCTACCAGGCGGAAAAATACGCGGCGGCCAGGCTGAAGCTCCTGACGAGCTTCGCGCCCGTCCCGTCCCACCGCATTCGGGAAAGCATCGAGGCGGTGGAAAAAAGCAATCATATCACCTATGAATCCCGGCAGCGCCAGGCCATCGTCGAGGCGGTGGAAAAGGGGATGCTGGTGCTCACGGGCGGGCCCGGCACCGGTAAAACCACCACTCTGCGCGCCATCATCACCCTGCTCGAAAGCATGGGGGAGACGGTCGCCATCGCGGCTCCGACCGGACGGGCGGCCAAACGGATCGCCGAGCTGACCGGCTGCGAGGCTAAAACCATCCATCGTCTGCTCGAGGTCCAATGGGACGATGCGGATACCCCGGCCTTCGCAAGAAACGAAAAGAATCCCCTCGACGCCGACGCTCTGGTGGTGGACGAGGTGTCGATGGTGGACGTGCTGCTGTTTGAGAGCCTGCTGCGGGCGATGAAAACCGGCGCCCGCCTGATTTTGGTCGGGGATACCGACCAGCTGCCCGCCGTCGGGCCGGGGAGCGTGCTTCACGACATCATCGACAGCGGCGTGCTGCCCGTCGTGCAGCTGACCGAGGTGTTCCGGCAGGCGATGGAAAGCGCGATCGTCGCCAATGCCCACCGGATCGTGGCCGGAGAGATGCCGGTGTTCGATAAAAAAGAAGGAGATTTCTTCTTCATGCCCCAGCCGGGCGCTCAGGATGTGACCGACACCCTGCTGGATCTGTGCGCCAGGCGGCTGCCCAACCGGTATGGCTTCACGGTGTTTTCCGGCATACAGGTGCTCTGTCCCGGCCGGAAAGGGGAGCTGGGCACGCGGGAGCTGAATGTCCGCCTGCAGGCGCTTCTCAACCCGGAGGACGCGAAGAAAAAGGAGCTGAACATCGAGGGCGGGATCCTGCGTGTGGGAGACAAAGTGATGCACACCCGCAACAATTACGACATCGGCTGGACCCGCGACGACGGTGAGGTCGGCAGCGGGGTGTTCAACGGCGATATCGGGATCCTCGAGGACATCGATCACCGCGAGGATACCCTGTCCGTCCGGTACGAGGACCGGGTGGCGTTTTACACCCGTCAGGATGCACAGGATCTGGAGCTGGCCTATGCCGTGACCGTGCACAAAAGCCAGGGCAGCGAATTCGAGGCTGTAGTGATGCCGGTTTTTCGCTGCGGCCCCCAGCTTAGCTACCGCAACCTGCTGTATACGGCCGTCACCCGGGCGAAAAGCCTGCTGATTTTGGTGGGAAGCCGCCAGACCATCCAGCAGATGGTGGACAACAATAAGAAAACCAAGCGGTTCACGGGAATGCGGCACTTTTTGGTGGCGGCGGAGGATCTGTTTCCGGACGCCTGAGTATCCCGGCGTGAGGGGCGCCGCCGTTTGTCTCGGGGAGGTGAATACGGATGACCCGTGTGCGCACGGAAAAGATCAGACGGACGCTTTTATCCATGTTGTTTCCGGAGAGGTGCGCCTGCTGCGGCCGGGTAATACCGCCGTTTGCGGGCTGCTGCTCCGCCTGCATGGAAAGCCTGCCAGTGATCGAACCGCCGCTCTGCTCCTTCTGCGGTGCGGGGTTGGAAGACTGCACCTGCGGCAGGCACCATCGTCATTTTGACCGCATCGCCGCCCCGTTTTATTATGAAGATCCCGCGAGACGGGGAATTCTTCTCTTTAAAGAACACGGCTCCGCCGAAGCCGCCGCTTTTTTCGCGGAGCGGATGGCGGACGTGTTTCGCCGCGAATGGGGGAGTCCCTATCTGGACGGGATCGTCCCGGTTCCGATGCGCCCGGAGGAAATCCGGGCGAGGGGGCATAATCAAAGCCTCCTGCTGGCCAGAGCGCTTTCCCCCTTGCTGGACGCCCCTGTCCGGGAGATACTCGTCAAAATCGTCCCCACCCGTCCGCAGAAGGAGCTGACCGCCCTGGAACGGGGCGGCAACGTGCTCGGCGCCTTCGATGTTCCGCCGGAAACCGCACTGACCGGTGAGCTGACGGGGGCGCGGATTCTCCTGGTCGACGATGTGGTCACAACGGGGTCCACCTTGGACGAATGCGCCAAAATATTGAAGATTGCCGGGGCGGCGGAGGTGATCGCCCTGACTGCCACCCGTTCCCGCTTGTCAAAATAGCGGGTTTGTCGTATAATTAACTTAAAATCGCATATTTCGACAAATAGGGGGCGACTTCATGCCCGGTATGGATCTGGGAATCGACCTGGGGACCTCCCAGGTGGTTATATACGCGGCGGGGCACGGCATCGTGCTGCGGGAGCCGGCTGTTCTCGCCGTGGATGAAAAAAGCGGCCGGCTGATCGCCTGCGGCCGGGAGGCGTACGCCATGCAGGGGCGGGCGCCCGCTTCGATTGTGGTGGTTCGGCCGTTGTCCAAAGGCGTCATATCCGATTACGAATACGCCGAGCGGATGCTCAAGTATCTGGTGGGCAAGGTCTGTGCCTATAAAGTTCTCAAGCCCCGCGCGGCCGTGAGCGTGCCCGCGGCGGTGACGGAAGTGGAGCAGCGCTCGGTTCTCGAGGCGGTCACAGCGGCGAACGTCCGCCGGGTGATCCTGATGGAGGAATCGGTCGCCGCGGCGGTCGGGGCTGGATTGGACGTGGCCGCGGCCAGGGGCTGCATGGCAGCCGATCTCGGCGCAGGTACCGTCGACGTGGCCGTGATGACGCTGCGGGGGGTGGCGTCCTCGGTTTCCGCCAAGGTGGGCGGCGACGATATGGACGAGGCGATCATTCGCTATATGCGGAATACCTACAATCACGTCGTCGGCACCCTGACGGCCGAGCAGGTGAAAAAAACCATCGGCACCGCTCTGCCGGAAGGCCCGGAGGAAACGATGGAGGTCCCGGGGCGGGACGCCGTCACAGGTCTTCCGGCAGTCCGCAGGGTGACTTCCGGAGATGTATACGAAGCGATCGGGGAATCCCTCGGGGAGATCGTGGGCGTGATGCAGCGGGTGCTCGAAAACACCCCGCCGGAGCTGGCCGGCGACGTGATGGCGGGCGGCATCGTGCTGACGGGCGGCCTCTCTCAGTTAAAGGGGATGGCCGAACTGATTGCCAGAAGCACGGGAGTGGACTGCCGGGTTGCCGCAAATCCGGAGGACTGCGTGGCGCTTGGCCTCGGCAAGGCGATGAAGTACGCGGGTGTCATGCGCTCGGGGGTCTACGATATCAGCCAGTTTTCCTACCGGTTGGCCGATCCGGCCTAACATAAAATGAAAAGGCTGCGGCATCTTGTGCCGCAGCCTTTGCTGTTGATTCAGGACCGCAGTTCCGGCAGAAGGGCCAGAACAAAATCCTTGGCGATGGCGGAAGCACGCCCGCAGTTTTGTTCGAACGATTCCGGCCCCATATGTTCCGCCGTGTCGGTGACGGAGCGTATGGAGATAAAGGGCACCCTGTTGACATGACACACGTGTGCGGCCGCGGCGGATTCCATATCGACGGACAAGGGGGCGAAGGCTTCATTGATAAAAGCGCGCCGCTCCTCTTCGATGAACGCCTCACCGGTGACCGTCTTCCCGAAATGGACGGGGTGGAGAAAGGAAGGATTTTCCGCCGCCCGTTTCGCGGCGGAGAGCAGGTCCTTATCCGCCCAAAACCACGGTGAGGGAAGCCAGGGATGGAATTCTGTCAGGATATCCTCTCCCACATCGTGATAAGCGCACGCGGTCGATACGACGACGTCGAACAGGCCGACATCGCCGCTCATTCCTCCTGCGGTCCCCGCGTTGATCACGGCGTTGACGCGGAAGGTGTCGATCAAAATCTGGGCCGCGATAGCGGCATTCACTTTGCAGACCCCGCTGTACAGGGCCGCGACGGAAACGCCGCCCATCTCCCCCTCGTATATCGTCAGCATGGCTTTGGATGTGGTGGTGCGGTGTTCGATATGCGCCAGAAACGGCTCCAATTCGGTGTCGCCGGCACACAAAATGCCGATTTTCCAGTCCATATTACGTGGCCGCCTTTTCCTCCAGTTTCTTCCGGATCAACCGGGCGCACTTGTAGATGTCGCCGCCGCCCATGGTCACGACGAGATCGCCGTCCGCGGCGTTGTCCGCCACAAAGCGGCTGATCCCCTCAAAATCGGGGATGTAATGGGATCCGGGCAGCCGGTCGGTGATCTGGCGGGAAGACACGTTCCAGGTGTTCACTTCCCTGGAGCCCATAATATCGCTGACCACCGCCACGTCCGCAGCGGACAGCGCCTCGGCAAAGCCGTCGAGATGGCGGGCGGTCCGGGAAAAGGTAAAGGGCTGGAACACCGCCCAGACCCGGCGGTGGGGGAGGGACTTTGCCGCTTCCAGGGTGGCCGCGATCTCGGTCGGATGATGCGCGTAATCGTCCACAATGGTGACGCCTCCGGCCGTGCCGATTTTTTCAAACCGGCGGCCGGCGCCGCCGAAACTCTCGAGTCCCGCGGCGATCTGCTCCGGAGCGGCGCCGAGCAGGCTGGCGGCCGCGGCCGCGGCGACAGAATTGGCAATGTTGTGACGGCCGGGTACGCTGAGCCGGATGTGGGTCACGAATGCCCCGCCGTGGTAGAGATCGTACCGGCCGTAGGGACCTCCGGGAGCGATGTTGGCCGCGTACCAGTCGCAGTCGGGAGTCGTGCCGAAGCGGATGATGGTTTTGCCTTCTATCCCCTCGACGGCCCGCATGGTGTTGGCGTCGTTGCCGTTGACCAGCAGGGTTTTGGTGGTCAGCTCCGAAAAGCGATGGAAGGAGCGGATGATGTTGTCGAGGGAACCGAAGTATTCGAGATGGTCCGCGTCCACGTTCAGGATGACGGAGACGGCGGGGGCCATTTCGAGATAGTGGTCTTTGAATTCGCAGGCCTCACACACCAGAATATCGGACTTTCCCGCCCGGCCGTTGGCGTCGATCAGGGGGAGGCGCCCGCCGATGACGAGGGTGGGATCGAGCTCCGCCTGCATCAGAATTTGGGCGATCATCGATGTGGTGGTGGTTTTCCCGTGAGTGCCCGAAACGGCGAGGGAGCGGGGCGTGTGCCTCGTCAGCAGACCGAGAAGGGCGGCGCGTTCGATGACGGGCACGCCGAGGGCTCTGGCCGCCTGCATTTCGGGATGGGACTCATTGACCGCGACGGTGTAGATCACGGCCTCGGGATTCCCGATATTGTCCGCACCGAGCGGCAGGTATACGGGGATGCCGAGGGCGCGCAGCCGGGTGACGTTGTCCGATTCATTGTCGTCCGAGCCGGTCACTTCGTATCCCATCGCGTGCAGGATCTCCGCGAGCGAGCACATGCCCGAGCCGCCGATGCCGATAAAATGAACCCGCCGGACATCCGGCAGAAGTGCAGTCGATTCCATGTTATCCCTCCGTTTTTTATTCCACATGGATTATTATATTGCCGGCAGAGGGAAAAATAAACAGTTTTTTGCAAAGATGCGAAAGTTTGGCGATATCCGCTGAGAGAGATGAGGCAAAAAGGGAAAAAATGGCGAATAGGGTGGAATTATACGTTGAAAAAGGCCGCCTCGTTTGCTATAATAAACCGATAGGGCAGCGGCGCCGAACGCTCTGCTCCCGAATCCCGGACGGCGGAGGCCGCCCGGCTTCAAAAAAGGAGAACTCGCCGCTATGGCCAATGTGAGAACCATTCCTCCGGAGGAGCTGGCGGAGCAGGAACGCTTCGTCCGCCAGGTCCGGGAGTTTTACAGCATAGGGGAACGGCCGGCCCCGCTCGCCTGCGTGCGTACTTACGGCTGCCAGCAGAACGTCTCCGATTCCGAACACATGAAGGGCCTGCTGGCCCGGATGGGGTTCGGGTTCACCGCTTCGGCGGAGGAAGCGGATTTCATCCTGTTCAACACCTGTGCCGTGCGGGAGCACGCGCAGGACCGGGTGTTCGGCAATGTCGGGGCGCTCAAAGCCTTGAAACGCCGGAAACCGGGCCTGCTGATCGCCTTGTGCGGCTGTATGGTGCAGCAGGAGACGGTGGCCCGCCGCATCCGGGACAGCTATCCGTTTGTGGGGCTGGTGTTCGGCACCCACGTCTTGCACCGTCTGCCCGAGCTGATGGCCAGAGCCCTGCTCGGAGAGAAACGGGTCGTCGAGATCCCGGAGGAGGACGGCGTCATCGCCGAGGGTCTGCCGGTCGAGCGGGACGGTACGTTCAAGGCCTTTTTGCCGATCATGTATGGCTGCAACAACTTCTGCACCTACTGCATCGTCCCCTATGTCCGGGGGCGGGAACGGTCCCGGACGCCCGAGGCGGTGCTCACCGAAGCCGAGGAGCTGGCGGGGCAGGGGTACAAAGAGATCACTCTGCTGGGGCAGAACGTCAATTCCTATGGCAGGGGCGAGCATCACGGCGTTCGTTTCCCGGAGCTTCTCCGGCGGATCAACGCCATTCCCGGGGATTTTATTATCCGCTTCATGACCTCGCATCCCAAGGACGCAACGCCGGAGCTGTTCGAGGCGATCGCCGCCTCCGGCAAGGTCTCGAGGCATTTTCATCTGCCCTTCCAGTCGGGGAGCAACCGGGTGCTGAAGGCCATGAACCGCGGTTATACCAGAGAACAGTACCTGGACCTGATCCGAAAGGCGCGGGAGATCGTGCCCGGCATCGTGTTTACAAGCGACGTCATCGTGGGATTTCCGGGCGAAACCCGGGAAGACTTTGAAGAGACGCTCGATCTGGTCCGGCAGGTGGGGTTCGTGTCCCTGTACACCTTCATTTTTTCGCCCAGAGAGGGGACGCCGGCGGCGAAGCTGCCCGACCCGGTTCCGGC
>CABUNG010000048.1 GCA_902492895.1 uncultured Oscillospiraceae bacterium
AGGATATAGCTCGCGCACCGGAACAGGTTGTGTGTGGCGTTCTGCCAGCCGCCCCGTTCCCGCCCCGCCATCGGATGACCGCCGACAAATACGAGTCCGCGCTCTTGGCAAAGGGGCAGGCATGCGTCGGTGACGGCTTTTTTTATGCCGCAGACGTCGGTGACGAGGGTGCCGGGGCGCAGCACGTCCCGGATATCCAGAAGCACCGCCCGGCAGGCGTCGGGCGGCAGGGCGAGTACCACTAGATCGGCGCGGGACAGAACAGCCGGGACGGCTTCCTCCCCGACGGCGCCGTCGGCCATCAATCCGGACAGCGCCGCCGGATCCCGGTCGAAACCGAGCACGTCGTATCCGCCGTGGTGGGCGAGGGCCTTGGCCATCGAGCCGCCGATCAGACCCAGACCGAAAATGGCGGCGCAGGGACGGGGTTCTTCATATGCGTTCAATGGTCTTCCCCCTGATATTGGAATCGGCAGATTAGGAAGCAGCCCCGGGATGGACCGGGTTATAATCTGCGCCATTAGATGCCGGGCAATTTATTCTTCCCGGACAGCCAGCTCCTTGCCGAAGAGGGGAGCGACCTGGCGCACCCTCTCGGTCAGGGCGGTGAACTGGGCCGGGGTAATGGACTGCGCGCCGTCCGAAAGGGCATGGGGCGGATCGTTGTGCACCTCGATGATGAGACCGTCGGCCCCCGCGGCAATCGCGGCCAGAGCCAGGGGCTCTACCAAGGCACTGAGGCCCGAGGCATGGGACGGATCGACCACCACCGGCAGATGAGAGAGGGTTTTGAGCAGGGGGACGGCCGAGATGTCGAGGGTGTTCCGGGTCATGGTCTCGAAGGTGCGGATGCCCCGTTCGCAGAGGATGACCTTTTCGTTGCCGGCGGCCATGATGTATTCCGCGCTCATCAGCAGCTCCTCGATGGTGTTGGCGAGGCCCCTTTTCAGCAGAATGGGCTTATCGCATTTGCCGAGCTCTTTGAGCAGCTCGAAGTTCTGCATGTTCCGGGCGCCGACCTGGATGATGTCCACATCTTCAAACAGGACCAAATGAGCGGGGGACATGATCTCGGTCACGACCGGCAGGCCGGTTTTTTCCCTGGCGTGGCGGAGCAGTTCGATTCCTCCCGCGCGGAGTCCCTGGAAGGAATAGGGGGAGGTACGGGGCTTGAAAGCGCCGCCGCGCAGGAAGGCGGCCCCCGCCGCCTTGACGTCCTCGGCCACGCTGACGATCTGCTCTTCGCATTCCACCGAGCAGGGGCCGGCGATGATGCCGAGCTTATCGCCGCCGATGACCGAGCCGCCGCCGAGGTCGATCACGGTATCGTCGGGGTGGAATTTCCGGTTGGCCTTTTTATAGGGTTCCTGCACCCGTTTGACGCTCTGGACGATATCCTGGGCGCCCACCGATTCGATGTCCACCGCGGCGGTGTCGCCGAGCAGGCCGAGAACCACCGAATGTTCGCCGTACCAGGCGTTGACCTTGACGCTGTGCTGCCGTTCGAGCAAAGAGGAGAAATCCTCCACCTGTTCATGGGTGACGCCGGGCTTGAGTACGATAATCATAACGCTACATCCTTTCCCGCGGTCATCCGCGGCGGTTATTATAATATAAAAAGGCGGGGCCCTTCCATGGGCTCCGCCTTCATCGACTGTGTTCGGGTATTTCGGTTTCGGAGGACGGCCTCATGGACTTATTCGTTTGGGGAATACGCGCAGCAAAAAGCACTCCGGCCAAAATAAAAGCCGAAGTGGAAGCTATAAAATCGCGCGGTACCCAACATGCGGGCCATCGGGACGCCTCCTGTTCAGGGATTTGTTATCATCATACGGCCTCGACGGCCGTTTGTCAATGGAAAAAGGCACGGTTATCGGATCAATTCTGCTGGAAATTTTGTGCGGAGCGGCTGAAATGATGGGGGTGAAAGCGCCCAGCCGGGCTTTTTTCGGTATCATCCGGTCAATGCAGCAAAGGCGGCCGGAGGCCGGAGCCCCTCATCCGGATACCGTCCGCCCCGCGTCCTCGTCTCCGAGTGCGAGGAGGATCTCCTCTGCGACCTCTTCGGGGGAGGGATCGGCGCTGACGAACAGAGAGGCGGCTTCGTAGTACTGGGGCAGGCGCCGGGACATCAGCTCCCGCACCGCGGCTTCCTTATCTTCCCGCTGAAGCAGGGGGCGGGTGCGGTCGCCTTTCAGGCGTTCGAGCACCGTTTCGGGAGAAACGTCGAGCAGGATGATGATCCCGTTTCGGCGGAGAGAGTCGACGTTTTCCGGGAAGGTTAGGGCGCCGCCGCCCGTGGCGATCACCAAATTTTCCCGTTCGGCCAGGCGGGCGCAGACCTGGCGTTCCCGCAGGCGGAATTCCTCTTCTCCGAACCGCTTGAAGAGATCCTCCACCGCCATGCCCGCCTCTTCCTCGACGACGGCGTCGGTATCGACGAATCGTCGGCCGGTCTTGGCCGCGAGCAGCCGGCCGACGGTGGTTTTGCCGCAACCCATAAAGCCGCACAGAATCAGGTTTTTCATACAGTTCCTCCTTCATCAGGGGTCCTGGAACGGGGCGTCATCCAAAGGATCGCGCCAGTTCCGAATAGGCGTCGGCGATCAGCTGCCGTATATCTTCTGGATCAAAGGATCCTCCGTACCAGCAGGCATGGGCCGCTGCGGCCTGCCAGACCAGCATGGGCATGCCGCCTACGGTTTTGGCGCCGCAGGCCTTCGCCATGCGAAGAAGCCGGGTTTCCCCGGGATTGTATACCGCGTCGAACACCGCGGCAGTGTGCCGCAGCACGGCTTCCCCCACCGGAGAGGCGTCTGGATGGGGGTGCATTCCTACGGGGGTGGCGTTGATGAGCAGATCGATGTCCCCCTCGAGCTCGGCGAGACGGGAGAGGGGCACCACGTCATAAGAGACGTCCGGCACCAGCTCTCGTACATAGGTCCGCAGGGAATCGGCCGAGGCGATTCCCGATTCCCGCACGGCATTTACGATCCGAGCCCCCGCCAGGGCGGCCTCACAGGCAAATGTGCGTCCGACGCCGCCGGCCCCCAGGAGAACGACCCGCCCGCCGAGCGGCACGTCCGCATCCCGCAGAGAGGCGAGGAACCCCTCGGCGTCGGTGTTGTATCCCACGGCGCCTGTCTCGGTGACGGAGACGGTGTTGACCGACCGGTACAGTTCCGCCCGCCCCCGCAGCGCGGAGAGAAAGGGAATGACGGCCTGCTTGTAGGGAATGGTGACGTTGCAGCCCCGGAGACGGCCCAGCAGGGCGGGAAAGCTCCCGGCCAGTTGCTCTGGCGGGATATCCTCCAGGGTATAGACGGCCTTCCGCCCGCTCAAAGCGAAGAGGCGGGTGTGCAGGAAGGGGGACAAGCTGTGTCCCAGCGGATGACCGAGAAGGGCGAAGCGTTCCGGATTCATGACGGCACGGCCTTTCCAGAAGAAAATAAAAAAACAAAAAATTTTTCCAAAAGGTGATTGACAAACCGCAGAATACCGAATACTATTTTGGTGTAATCCCTTCTTCCCGGTCTGCCCGACGTTGTCAGTATAGCATACCCGGCCGCGGCGGTTCAACCCCGGGAGGAGGATGGGCAACAATTTTGGAAGGATGAGCTGGATGGTACTCGAAAAGGTCAAGATGATCCTCAGCAGCCAGTTTGATGTGGAAGAGGAAAGCATCACCCCGGACACCAATATCGCCGATGATCTGGGGGCGGACTCGCTGGATGTCGTGGACATGCTGATGTCGCTGGAAGATGAGTTCGATGTGGAGATTCCGGATGAGGAGATCGAACGCATCCGCACGGTGGGCGAATTGGTCGCGTACATCGAGGAAAACATGTAAGACACCCGACGTGTATCAGCAAGGCCGTATGCCGCGGGCCGGATTCTCCGGTCGGCGGCATTTTTGCGGAAAGGGGAGACCGGATCTGGAAAGACGGATCGCACTGCCGGAAGGGGAAATCCGTTACGAATGGACCCGTAAACGGGTTAAAAACTACAATCTGCGGGTCCGGCCGGACGGATCGGTGGTGCTCTCCACGCCATTTGGCATCTCGGGAGTCGAAGCCGACCGGTTTATACGAGAAAGGGCCGACTGGCTTGCGGCAGCGAGGCAGCGCGCGGAACAGCGCCGTCCGTCGGTTTCGCTGCGGAACGGCGGGACATGGACGCTTGCGGGCCGTCCGTTTGGGATGCGGGTGGAGCGAGTCCCCTCCGCCGCAGCGGTCCGCTGGGAAGAGAACACCCTGATTATGACCCTGCCTGTCGGATTGTCGTCGGAAGACGAGGAAATCCGGCTGCGGGGGCTCCTGCGGCAAGCGCTGCGGGATCCCGCCGAAAGGGAATTTGCGGCGCTGCTGGAGCGGTATGAGCCCTTATTGGAGGAGGTGAGCGGCCGAAGGCGTGCCCGTTTAACTCTGACCCTGAGGTGGATGACGTCGCGGTGGGGAAGCTGCTCCCCCGGACAGGACAGAATCACCCTGAACACCGCGCTGGTGCTGGCGCCGCCGGAGTGTGCGGCCTATGTTGTGCTGCACGAGCTGGCGCATCGCCTCCACCCGGATCATTCCCCCGCTTTTCACGCGCTTGTCGCCGCTCTTTTGAGGAGAGCGGGCTTGCCGGAGGAGGGGGAGCTTCGCCGCCGCCTGCGGGAGTCCGATGCCGCGGCCTTGATGCGATAGCGAAAAAGGGACAGGCCATCCGGCCTGTCCCTTTTTTAGGCTATGGGCGTGCGGGACGGATGGCCGTGGTCCCTCAAAACAGCCGGGCTGCCCGTGAAAGCGGGAAACACCGTACCTACCCAACACAAGGAGAGCGGCGCCCGATCGGGATACGGAACAGTCTGCCGCTCATGGATGTTTTGGACAAGGCATAGTCCGAGGGCAGGACAAAAAGCCGGGCGGACCGTCAAAGACGGCCCGCCCGGTTCAAAATCTGTGCTTATTTCAGGTTGTTTTCCAGGGTGGCGAGCTGATGGCGCAGCTCTTCCGGCAGCTTGTCGCCGAACTGGGCATAGAATTCTTTGATGCCGTCCACTTCTTTGGCCCACAGATCCTTG
Source organism: uncultured Oscillospiraceae bacterium (assembly GCA_902492895.1). Classification (GTDB taxonomy): domain Bacteria; phylum Bacillota; class Clostridia; order Oscillospirales; family Acutalibacteraceae; genus UMGS1623. The sequence continues at coordinate 5,066 of CABUNG010000048.1, forward strand.
TCGACCTGCAGCAGGCCCTTGATGGTATCGGTATCGATGTCCAGACCCTCGGTGTTGATATCCTCGGCCTTCGGCACAAAACCGATGGGGGTTTCCACCGCGTCGGCCTTGCCTTCGCAGCGGTCGATGATCCATTCAAGAACACGCAGGTTGTCGCCGAAGCCCGGCCAAATGAAGTGGCCTTCGTCATCGGTGCGGAACCAGTTGACGTTGAAGATCTTGGGCGCCTTGTCGCCCAGAACCTCACCCATGTCGAACCAATGAGCCCAGTAATCGGCCATGTTGTAGCCGCAGAAGGGCAGCATGGCCATGGGATCGCGGCGGACAACCCCTACGGCGCCGGTCGCGGCCGCAGTGGTTTCGGACGCCATGATGGAGCCGACGAACACGCCGTTGTTCCAGTCACGGGACTGATACACCAGCGGCGCGGTCTTGGCCCGGCGGCCGCCGAACACGATCGCGGAAATCGGAACGCCGGAAGTGGAGTTGAACTCCGACGAAATGCAGGGGCAGTTCTCCGCCGGGGCAGTGAATCGGGAATTGGGATGTGCGCCTTTGGAGCCGTCGGTGCAGTCCCATTTCTCGCCCTTCCAGTTGAGGGCGTTTTTAGGCGGATTCTTGTCGAGGCCTTCCCACCAAACGGTGTTGTCATCCAGGTTGTGCACGACATTCGTGAAGATAGTGCCCTTCTGGGTCGAGATCAGGGCGTTGGGATTGGACTTCATGTTGGTGCCGGGGGCCACGCCAAAGAAGCCGTTTTCCGGGTTAATAGCCCACAGACGGCCGTCCGGACCCTTGCGCATCCAGGCAATGTCATCGCCCACGCACCAAACTTTGTAGCCCTTCTGCTTATAAGACTCGGGCGGGATGAGCATGGCGAGGTTGGTCTTGCCGCAGGCGGACGGGAAGGCGGCGGCGATGTATTTCACTTCGCCCTTCGGATTTTCCAGGCCCAGGATCAGCATATGCTCGGCCATCCAGCCCTCGTTGCGGCCCTGGTTGGACGCGATGCGCAGAGCAAAGCATTTTTTGCCCAGCAGCACGTTCCCGCCGTAGCCGGAATTGACGGAGATGATGGTGTTATCCTGCGGGAAGTGGCAGATATACCGCTTCTCCTCGTCGATGTCGCATTTGCAGTGCAGGCCGCGCACCCAGTCGTTGCTGTCGCCCAGGACGTCGAGGACCTTCTGGCCCACCCGCGCCATAATGGACATGTTCAGCACGACATAGATGGAGTCGGTCAGCTCAATGCCCACCTTCGCGAGCGGAGAACCGATCGGACCCATGGAATAGGGGATGACGTACATGGTGCGGCCTTTATAGCTGCCGCGGGCGATGTCGTACAGCATTTTATAGGCGTCGGCGGGCGCCATCCAATGGTTGGTGGGGCCGGCGTCCTCTTCCTTGTCGCAGCAGATGAAGGTGCGGTGCTCCACGCGGGCCACGTCGTTGACGGCCGTGCGGTGCAGATAGCAGCCGGGCAGTTTTTCTTCATTGAGCTTGAGCATTTCACCGGTGGAGCAGGCCTCGGCGCGCAGCGCGTCCAGCTGCTCTTCGGAACCGTCGATCCACACAACCTTATCCGGCTGCACGAGCGCAATCTTTTCCTCAATCCAGGAGAGGATGGTCGGATTTTTGGTCAGAGCGTTGGTCATAGGAAGATCCCCTTTCTGTAGTCAAACCATTCACAGATCCAAAGTTCGCTAGATATCATTATAGGCAAAACGCCGCCGGATATCAATGGCTAAAATGTGAACAATTCGATAACTTTTTAACAAAAAGTCGGTAAAAGTGCAGAATCGGACGAGCAATCCTGCAAAAACGGGAAGAAATAGCCTCCCGGACGGCCGATGGAGTCTTCAAGATGCGGGGAAGGACGGTCCAGGATTTAGATTCAAGCAACAGGTGAATGCAGGCGATTTTTCTGCTATACTGGAAGAAAACTGCGGGAAGAGGAAGCGCTGCCATGAAAAGACACGACCTGCATCTGCACACGGCCCTGTCCCTTTGCGCCCGGGAAACCGCCGCTGTGCCGGGGTATCTGGAACAGGCGAGCAAACTGGGGCTGGACACAATCGGGTTTTCCAATCATGTGTGGGACAGCCGGGTACCGATGCCCGGACCGAATCTCTGGTATGAAGCGCAGAGTGTCGAACGGGCTATGGAGATCCGGAAAACCGTCCCGACGGATACGGGAGGGATCCAGGTTCTCATCGGGGTGGAAACCGAATTCGCGCAAGGCGTGCTGGGGCTGTCGGAAGAAGCAGCGGCGGGGCTGGATTATGTGCTGATCCCGCACTCTCACATCCATATGACGGATTTTGTCTGTCCGCATGAGGTGTTGGAACCCGCGGCGATCGCCCGGCACATGGCCGGAACATTCCGTGAGCTGGTCACGCGTGGTACGGCGGCGATACAGGGCAGCGGCACGCCGGTTATCGTAGCCCATCCCTTCTGCCCGGTCGCGCGGGACGGCGCCGGCCAGCTGACGGCGATTTTTGCGCATTTGTCCGACGGGCTGTTCGAGGATCTATTCGGCCGGGCGGCGGAACAGGCCGTAGGCATCGAGATCAATTTGAATGTCTTTCATGGAAACCCCGGTGCATCGCTGTATGAGGATACCTATTACCGGATGTTCGCCGCGGCGAAACGCATGGGGTGCCGGTTCAGCATCGGCTCGGACAGCCATGCGGTCGAGCAGCTGGAGCGGATCCGGCAGGATGAGGAGGTCATCCGCCGAGGCGGACTGGAAGACGGAGATTTTATAGACCTTGTGCGGGCATAAAGAAAGCCGCCGGTGATGTATCACCGGCGGCTTTGTCATTGGAGAAAGGAGGCGGGAGCCGGCCGGGCGTCTTTGCCGGAGCCCGTCAGTCGATCGGCATGGTGGCGGCAGCGTTGAGATCGAGGCCTGCCCGGGTGCCTGCCAGGTATTCGTAATACGCCTGGGCACCCACCATGGCCGCGTTGTCGCCGCACAGCTCCAGAGGCGGGCGATAGAGAGCGAGGCCGCGCTTGCGGCATTCGGATTCCATGCGGGACCGGAGTCCCGAGTTCGCGGACACGCCGCCCGCGAGAACGAGCGTTTTGGCCCCCGTGTCGTCCGCCGCGCGCAGGAGGTTGCCAGCCAGTTGGTCCACCACGGTTTTCTGAAAGGAGGCAGCGAGGTCGGGCAGAGATACAGTCATGCCCCGCTGTTCCGCGTTGTGGAGGAGGTTGAGCACCGCGGTTTTGAGGCCCGAAAAGCTGTAATCATAAGGAGATCCGGTCACGTGGGGGTGGGGAAGGGCATAGGCGTCGGGATTTCCGTCGGCGGCGAGACGGTCGAGGTGCACCCCGCCCGGATAGGGAAGCCCCATAGCCCGGGCCGCCTTGTCGAAGCATTCCCCCGCCGCGTCGTCCCTGGTCCGGCCGAGCACCCGGATGCGGGTGTAGTCCTCCACCTCGACGAGATGGCTGTGTCCGCCCGAGGCCACAAGGCAAAGGAAGGGAGGCGTCAGTTCCGGACTCGCCAGGTAGTTTGCGGCGATATGGGAACGCAGGTGGTGGACAGGAATCAGAGGCAGATCCGCGGAATAGGCGAGACCCTTGGCAAAGTTCACCCCGACGAGCAGGGCGCCGATGAGCCCCGGAGCATAGGTGACGGCCACGGCGTCGATGTCAGACAGGGAGAGCCCCGCTGCGTCGAGAGCCTGACGGGTGACCCCGGTGACGGCCTCGGCATGGCGGCGGCTGGCGATTTCGGGCACCACGCCGCCGTAGAGCTTGTGCTCCTCCACTTGGGAGGCCACGATATTCGAGAGCACGCGGCGGCCATCCGCCACCACGGCGGCGGCGGTCTCGTCGCAGGAGGATTCGAGGGCGAGGATGTTCATAGGGTACCTCCGGGGAAGGATATTTCGGGATTCGTTTCCGGATCAAAGGCCGGTAGGGCGGCCTCCAGAACAGCTGCAAACGATAAAATCGCCGGACCGATGGAGGAAATCCAGACAAGGGTATCGGCATCGTCCGCGTAGAGAAGCGGGGAGCGGCGGATGGCCAGCACCCGTTCCAAAACGGCGGGAGCGGGCACGAGCTGTTCTCGCAAAGCCCATTCGCCAGCCATGGTTTTGGCGGCTATATGGCCCGTGTGCAGGGTATAAAGGCCGCGGGCAGTATCCAGCATCCAGCCGGCGCCATGAATACTGGGACCGGGGCTGGCGCCAAAGCGCTGCGTGACTTGCAGATGTGCCGCAATCGCCCGATGGATGTCTGCCATGGCCGGCGGGGTCAAGGCCGGCCGAATCTCTTTTCCATACACGAGCCGTCCGGAATCCAGCAAAATCTGACAGGAAAAGGGATCGAGGGCGTAGGTTTCAGCCAGATGCCCCCCGCCGGTGCCCCAATAAACGGCCTGAGTGGGCGATGCATCCAGGAAGGCCTCGAGGGAGAGGGTGCCGCCCTCTAAAAGCCGGAATCCGGGGTCGTTGTGTTCCGTGGCCAGTTCCTGCCGCAGATGGAGGAGATGCTCCGCCTGGCAGTGGGACAAAGGCGCTTCCGTCAGACAGAGGATATCGATATCGCTCCAACCGGGGCGGAAATCCCCCAAGACGACAGAACCGTGTACATAGAGGGAAAACGCCTCCGCGCCCAATATCGAAACCAGGCGCCCGGTTAATGCGCCGAGGAGGGACTCCATGGCGGCTCCTTTCGCATGTTTACCCAAAATCGTGACGCGCGCCCGCGTCGCTACCGAACGATTCCAACAAGGCGGATGTCTTCCATCCGGATAAAGCCGCTCCGGGCTGGACAGGCGGCCGGCCTGCGAAACAGAGTATTTTTTGCGGCGCCGGATAACACTCCCGTTCAAAGCGCTGCTCAAAATCGGATGCAGGAGGGAAATAGATCCTGCCAGCCAATACCACCATATTGTGGCATTTCCGGGACGTGCCCGATTTTTGCGGTATAATCCGGATGAATTCAGACGGAGAAGGAGAGAATGACAATGGGGCTGCAGCGGCCGCGGGATTTAAGGGAGGACCACGACATGTCGCAGAAAGAGCTGGCCGAAATCCTGTTCTGCCGGCAGCAAGTGTATTCGCGGTATGAGAGGGGGATTCACGATCTCCCCCTGTGGGCACTCATCAAGCTGGCGGAATATTACCACACCAGCGCCGATTATCTCCTGGGGCTGACCGGTGTGCAGGAGCCGCATCCGCGCTGAAGGTTACATCCGTTTGAGCCGGTCCGGGTCGTAGACCGGCTGGGTGAAGAGCATGGAACCGTTTTCGCCGATGACCTCCACCCGCACATAGCTCTCCCCCGTGAGGGTGAAACAGGCCTCCTGACCGGTTACGACGGCTGAAACCCGTCCGCCGTCGGTGACAAAGCGGTAGGTGAAAGTGTCGACGTAGCTGTCCTTCATATGCCGCGCCCGGACGGTGACCGTGTCCTCGTCATCCAGGGTCAGGCGTTCGAGGGTAAGCCCCGTGGAGGCGGTGAAGCGTCCGGCTTCCACAGCCTCCCGGATATCCGGATAGGCGGGGGAGGCCGCGTAGATCCAGTTCCAGCTTCGGCCCGCGTCGCTGTAGAGGTGGAAATCGTCGTTGCCGAAGCCGTAGACCAGCCGGCCGGACGAGAGCAGATGGTCCCACGTGTCCGCCGCGAGTCCCGAGCCGCTCAGACGGTAGATCAGCTGGTTGATGACCTCGATGCCCAGATATCCCGTCAGGCGGTCGAGGTCCGCCCAGGGCCAATATTCCTTATGCTGCCAGTTGGGATGGCAGAGGATGACGAATCCGCCGTCCTTCCGGGTTTCGTTGATGGCCGGCTGATGCTCCAATTCGTGCAGGGACCGCCGGATCCCGACGGTCAGCATATGGGCACGAGGGGAATACTCCACCCCGTCGAGCAGGGTCATTTTATCATCGGTATACGACGAGGCGTCAGTGTAGAGATCGTGATTGGACAGGCAGAGGGCGTCGTAGCCCAGCTCCCGGTATCGCTCCGCGACCTGATCGATCGGGTTGCGGCCGCAGGTGTTGGGGCCTGTCCCTGCGTGGGTGTGGAAATTGACCCGCAGCGGGCGAGCTTCGGTCAGATTCGCGTAGGGATTTACGTACATGGAGGACACCTCTCAAGTTTATTGAAAGCGCCGGGCATTTCCCGGCGCTTCGTTTATAATGGCAGCTGCTGTGTAAAAGAGTTCCCGCGATATATGTATGGGACCCGTACATCCGACATTCGGAAAACCCCGCCGTAGCTTTACAGGTAATAGCTGTAAATCCGCGCGTCCTCTTTAGGGGAATCGTAAAACCCCGGGCGCACGCCGTCGCATGTAAACCCCATGCTTTCATACAGGGCGATGGCGGGCGCGTTGGAGGCCCGGACCTCCAGCGTCAGACGGGTGAGATCATGCGTCTCGGCGTAATCCTGCACCTCCCGCACCAGCGCCCGGGCAATTCCCTGGCGGCGGTATGCGGGATGAACGGCGATGTTGGCGATGAAGCCCTCGTCGAGGATATGGTGCATGCCGAGATAACCGACGGCGCTTTCCGCATCCACATCCTCCGCCACCCGGAAAACGGCGAGAGGATTCTGAAGCTCCTCCGCGAGCGCGTCGTAGCTCCAGGGGGTGGAAAAGGCCAGGCTTTCCAGATCGGCCAGGGAATCGAGATGGTCGGCGTGCATCGGGACGATGGAGATACCCGGCGGAGGGACCGCGGGGCTGTGACTACTGTGCGTGTCCATAGCGCATCCTTTCTCATGTATTGGGGGCGGGAATATCGGTACAGAAACGATCGGCCAGGTTCTCCATGGCCTCAGCCAGGGCGTCCCGGGTCCGGCGGTAATCGGCGGGCGTGCCGCCGAAAGGGTCGGGGATGCCACGGCCGGGAACGATCACCCGGACGGGCGGGACCCCGAAACGGCCGGTCAGCACAGCGGCGTGACCGCCCGTCATAGCGACAATCCACGCCGCATCAGCCGCCAGCGTTTCCGTCAGCGGACGGGAGCGGTGGCCAGACAGATCCAGGCCGATTTCCCGCATGACGGCAACGGCGTGTTCGGAAGCCGGGGACGCAAATCCCGCGGCCAAGCCAGCACTCTCTACCAGTATATCCTCCCGACCCCGTTTGTCAAGAGCCTGGCGGAGCAGCGCAGCGGCCATGGGACTGCGGCAGGTGTTGCCGGTACAGACGCAGACGACGAGAGGGTTTGATGCCATAGCGATGCCTCCGATGATAAACGTCAAATACTGTAATCGGGCGGATTTTTGCGCCGGAATTCCTCGGCGAGGTCGGCGAGGGTGGTGTGATCCACCACGCTTTCGACCGCTTCTTTCAGGCGAAGCCAGACGCCGATGGTCGCGCAGCGCGCTGTCCGGGGACAGCTGCCTGTTTCGTCGACGCAGTCGACCGGGCACAGCGAACCCTCGAGTACCCGCAGGACCGCGCCGACCGTGATGTCCTCGGGGGCCTTCGCGAGCATATAGCCGCCTTGGGCACCCCGGACGCTCCGCACGAGACCCGACCGGTTGAGCTGCATCATGATCTGCTCGAGATATTTTTCCGATATATCCTGCCGGGCAGCGATTTCCTTGAGAGGAACCAGGCCCTGCTCGTGATAAACGGCGAGATCGGTCATCAGCCGCAGACCGTACCGTCCTTTGGTGGATACTTTCATGGGTAATCCTGCCTTTACATTATATACTATAATTATAAGGGAACAAGAGGGCCGGGGCCGCTGTTCCGATTGGCTCGTGCGGCATATACGCGCCGATCCTTGCGAAAGATGAGTATAGTATACAGCAAAATTCCCGCCGGCTCAATAACAAATTCATAGAAATTAACTAGGAATGCAGTGAACCAGGGAAAACCTCTTGCCCAGCTGCGGCAGACGTGCGATAATAAAAAGGATTTGGGACCGATCCGAACCAGAGGAAAGGCATGTGACGAGACATGATGGCGCCATCTTCCGAAACGATCCGTGAGATGTTTGATTCTCGGAATATCGAATATCGTTCCCCGTTCGGTGCCGTTCCGGAAGGAACGGCCGTTCTGTTCCGCATTCTCCTCCCCCGTTGGGTAGGGTGCCGCGCCGCCTTTTTGATCCGTCACCCGGACGGTGAAGCCGAGCAGCTCGACGGCATGTTCTGGGCCGGACAGAAGGACGACAGCTACGAATGGTGGGACTGTCACTATACGCCGACGGCGGCGGGACTGACCTGGTACGGTTTTCTGCTTGAAACCGGACAGGGACGCCGCTATTTGGTCCGCCAGCCAAACGGAACAGCCGCTCTGTCGGCCAAGCGGGGCGATCTGTGGCAGCTCACCTGTTACGAGGCGGGGTTTCAGACGCCCGACTGGCTCGCAGGCGGGGTGATGTATCAGATTTTCCCCGACCGCTTCGCCAAAGCCGACGACCGGTTCAGCCCGCCGATCGAGGAGGAACCGCCCGAGCTGCCGGCCGGCCGCGTGCTGCGGGACGACTGGGGAGGAGAACCCGGCTGGCGCCCCGATGCAGATGGAGAGATTCGCAACAACGACTATTTCGGCGGCAATCTGCGGGGGATCGAGCAGCGGCTCGACCGCCTGAAGGAACTGGGCGTGACGTGCATATATCTCAACCCCGTCTTTGAAGCGCATTCGAATCACCGTTACGACACGGCCGATTACCGCAAAATCGATCCGCTGCTCGGGACCGAGGCGGATTTCCGCCATCTCTGCGACACGGCCGCGCGGCTGGGGATCCGGATTTTGCTCGACGGGGTGTTCAGCCATACG
>CABUNG010000049.1 GCA_902492895.1 uncultured Oscillospiraceae bacterium
CCAGCGGTTTGATTTTGTCCGCATTGCACCCGCCGATATCGCGGCCCGGCTGCGGTATATTTCGGAGCAGGAAGAGGTTTCGGTCACCGATGACGCCCTGCTTTTGCTGGCCCGCCTGGCGGACGGCGGAATGCGGGATGCTTTATCTCTGCTAGACCAATGCATCGCCCGCTCGAAAGAGGTGACGGTCCCGATCGTGGAAGAGGCCGCCGGCCTGTCGGGGCGGGATATCTTGTATGACATCTCGGAGGCCGTCCGTTCCGGCGATGGCGGGGCGGCGCTTTCCCTGATCGGCAAACTGTATGATTCTTCCCGCGATATGGAACGGCTGTGCGCCGAGCTGATCGCCTTTTACCGGGATCTGATGATTCTGAAGAGCGTGGAGGATGCCTCCTCTCTGATTGTGCTGTCCGATGTGGAGATGGCGCATATGCGGGAAGAAGCGGCGAAATACGAGCTCCCCGCCATACTGCACGCCATGGATACCCTCCAGGCGGCACTCGAGCGTCTGAAGGGGGGCGTCTCCCGCCGTACCGAAATGGAATCGGCGCTGCTGCGCCTGTGCTCTCCGGATCTCGATTTAAGCGTTCAGAGCCTGCTCCGGCGGATCAAGACGCTGGAGAATGCCGTACGGGCGGGTTTGGCGTCGAACCCTTCGGAACTTCCTGCGGCGGGATCTGCCGCATTGCCGCGGCCGGAAGCCGTTTCCGCAGATGTCCCGCAGCCCCCTGCCCGCAGACAAGAGCCTGCGCCGAACGCTGTGCCGGCCCCCGCTTCCGTGTCTCCGGCGGTCCGTCCGCCGGACAGGCCGGAGGAGACGGCCGCGCCGGCTCCGGAACAGCCGTTTGTGCAGTGGCCGGACGTGCTGGAACAGCTCGCCTCCTCCTGCCCGCCGCTGTACGGTGTGCTGGCCGGATCCTCGGCACTGCTGCGGGGCGACGCGGTGATTATTCTGACCGATAACGAGATGCTGCGCACTCTCGTTGCATCCGACGGCAATAAGGCGGTGCTGGCGGGGGCCATTCGCGCGGTGACGGGCCGGAAATACCGGGTCGGCATCCGCAAACCGGAGGAACCGAAGATGGCCGCTCCCGCCGATGAAAACGATCCGCTGACCGGCTTTCTCCGGTCCAGCCAGGCGCTGGGCGTGGATATTCAGCTGAGAGATGAATAATAAGGAAAAAATAATCGTACAAAGGAGTCGTTCGATATGAAAGCAAGACTGCCCGAAGGTATGAACCGCGGTCCCGGGAACATGCAGAGCATGATCCGGCAGGCCCAGAAAATGCAGGAGGATATGGCCAAGCTGCAGGAGGATCTGGACGCGCGGGAATACACCGCCCGTTCCGGCGGCGGAGCCGTCACGGCCGTCGTAGACGGCAAACATCTGCTGAAGAGCCTGGAAATTCAGCCGGAAGTGGTGGATCCCGAGGATACGGAGATGCTTGCGGATCTGGTGATGGCCGCGGTCAACGAGGCGATCCGGCAGGCGGTTGAAACCTCGGAAACCGAGATGTCCAAAGTGACCGGCGGTATGAATCTGCCGGGCATGTTCTAAACTATACGTTTAAAAAGGCGGGTATTCTCCATGTCGTATTCTGTGCCGCCTCTGGCGCGGCTGGTGGAGCAGCTGGAACGGCTGCCGGGCATCGGGCATAAATCGGCGCAGCGTCTGGCCTTCCACATTCTGGGCCTGCCGGACGATGCGGCGCGGGAGTTTGTCACCGCTATAACCGAGGCGCGGGAAAAGCTGCATGAGTGCGCGGTCTGCTGCGACCTGACCGATCAGGAACTCTGCCCGGTCTGCCGTGCGGCCGGAAGGGACGAAACCACCGTATGCGTGGTGGAGGATCCCCGGGATGTCATGGCGCTCGAACGGACACGGGAATATAACGGCCTTTACCATGTGCTGCATGGGGCCATTTCGCCTATGGACGGCATCGGCCCCGACCGCCTGCGGATCAAGCAGCTGCTGACCCGCATAGCGGAAAAACCCATTGCCGAAGTCATCATGGCGACCAACCCCACGGTCGAAGGCGAAGCGACTGCCATGTATCTCGGCAAGCTGCTCAAACCTTTTGAGGTCAAGGTTACCCGTCTCGCCTATGGCATTCCGGTCGGCGGCGACCTGGAATATGCGGATGAGGTGACGCTTCGCCGTTCGCTGGAAGGGCGCAACGAACTGTAGGCCGAATGAGACGATCCGCTTATAAATCAATAGAACGGCGGACAAAACGGATGCGGCCGACGGAAACGGGCATCCTGATCATACGATCCTTACACCAAAAAAAGGGGGAATGGGAGATGGCCGGGCGAGTAGAAACCAAAACCATCGCCAATAATAAAAAGGCTTTCCACGACTATTTCGTGGAAGAATCGCTCGAGGCCGGCATTGAACTGTGCGGCACCGAGGTCAAATCCCTGCGCCAGGGCGGCGTCAACCTGAAAGACGCCTGGTGTGACATCAAGGACGGCGAGGTCCATGTCAACGGGATGCATATCAGCCCCTATGAAAAGGGCAATCTATTCAACCGCGAACCGCTGCGTTCCCGGCGGCTTCTGCTTCATAAGCGGGAAATCATGCGGCTGTTCGGGCTGATGAAACAGCAGGGGTACACCTTGATTCCGCTGTCCATCTATTTCAAGGGCTCTCTGGTTAAAGTGCAGCTCGGTCTCTGCCGGGGCAAAAAGCTCTATGACAAGCGGGAGGATGCCGCCCGAAAAGACATGAGGCGGGAAGCCGACCGGGCTCTTAAAGAGCGCAACGCCTGATTTGGTACAGAAAGGTCCGGAATACCATGATCACCTATGACGATATCCGCCACAATCCCGACGTGCGCGCTCTCATCGAGGCGGGCAACCATGCGCTGGAGGTCCTGGGTTTCACGGATCACGGCTACGCCCACGCGGGCCTGACCTCCAAAATCGCGGGAGATATCCTCGAAACGCTGGAATATCCGCCGCGGGAATGTGAGCTGGCCCGGATCGCCGGTTTCATGCACGACATCGGCAACGCGATCAACCGCAGCAATCACGCCATGTCGGGGGCGCTGCTCGCATTCGATATCCTGCGCAAGCTGGACATGGACATCGCGGAAGTGACCTCTGTCATCACCGCCATCGGCAATCACGATGAGCATACGGCCGCGGCCGTTACCCCAATCACGGCCGCACTCATCCTCGCGGACAAAAGCGACGTCCGCCGCAGCCGTGTCCGCACCTCGCTCGACAGCGCCCATTACGATATTCACGACCGGGTCAATTACGCCGTTATGGATGCGTCGCTGGCGGTGAATCGGGATCAGAAGCGCATCACGCTCTGTATCCAGATCGACACCAGCATCTGTGCCGTGATGGATTATTTTGAAATTTTCCTGAACCGCATGACTCTTTGCCGTTCCGCGGCCGCCCATCTTGGGCTGGATTTTGAATTGATCATCAACGAAACCCGCATGCTGTGATACTTTCAGGATAAATTGAAATATTATATACATTTAGTAAACGAAAACCGGCCGTTGTAAACGAGGGCCGGTTTTTTCTAAGGCTTTTTCAAGCCCTCAAAAGCATATTTTGCTGTCAAACAGCATATCCGGGGAAAGACAAACATCCGGATCCGCCGCTATAATGATAGCATAAGCCCTACACGGGAAGGAGAGAAGAATATGAGAACGTGGAAATGGATTCTCGCGGGGGTGCTCACGTGCAGCGTGCTGCTCACGGGATGTCAGGATCGGTCGAAGGGGGACGCTTCGGATGCGGGGAGCGACGCCGCTTCTTCCGGGAATTCCGATACGGTGGATTTGATTGTCGACGGTGTCATGCAGGCCAAGATCATCTATGACCGGGACGACGCCGCCTCTATGTCGGCCGCCTATGGCATCAACGATATTCTCAAAAGCGTCACCGGGCTGCCGCTGCCCGATATGAAAAACGTCAAAGACGACGAGACTTTGCCGGAGAGCGGCGGTGTGGAAATCCTGGTTGGGGCAACCAATCGCGCGGAATCCACCCTGAGACCGTCCGGACGGCGGGGTTACGGGATGGCGACCAAGGGAAACAAGGTGCTCATCATGGGCGGCGCAACGGAGGAAAAGGAGAAGGTGGCGGAACTTTTCAGGCGCATTGCGGAACAGCATTACGACGGCAGCAGTATCCGCCTGCCGCGAGATCTCTGGCTGGAAGAGAACTGCTTGCCTGAAACGGGAGCATACGACGGGGCTTACGGGGAAAAAATGGACTATGCGAGCGGCCGAAGTGCGGCGGACTTCGAGGCGCATTGCCGGGAACTGGAGGCGGACGGCGCCGTTTTATATCAGCAGCGGCAGACGGGAGAGAACCGTTTTGTCACCTATCGGAAGGGCGATGGGTACATTCATACCTATTACACCGCCTATTCGTCCGAAATCCGTACCGTAACCGACCGCTTGAGCGGCTGGGAATATGCTTTGCAGCCCTCCGCCTATACGAAGATCACGGAACCCTGTGTTTCCCAAACCATCATGAGCTATGCGGGCGGGAGCTTCGGCATGGGCTATGTGATCACCTTGGAGGACGGCAGCTTTGTCATCCTCGATGGAGGATTCGGGGGCGAAAGCGAATCGGAGGGGCGTGACGTCGTCCGGCTGTACAATCTCTTGAAAGCCCATAACAGAAGGGCCGATGGAAAGATCGTGATCGCGGCCTGGATCCTGACCCATGATCATCCGGATCACACCACAGTATTTCGTCAGTTTGCCGAAAAGTATGCGTCGGATGTCCGGCTGGAGCTGCTGATCATGAACCCCGGCGGATATACCGGTTCCTCCTATCTGTCCACCGGCCCGGTCCTGGAGGACTTGGCCCGGTTTGGGAAGAAGGTTCCGGTGTACATTCCCCATACGGGTCAGCAGTTCTATATCCGCAACGCGGCGTTTGAGGTTCTCTACACCGAAGAGGACACCTATCCGGAAACGCCGAATACCTTGGGAGAGAATTTCATCAATGAGAGCAGCCTCGTCATGCGGATGACGATCGGCGGACAGACGGTGCTTTGGACGGCCGACATGGAGGACATCGCGAGCGGGGTGCTGTGCGGCATGTACGGCGAAGGACTCAAAAGCGATATCATGCAGATGGCGCATCACGGATACCGCCATTCGGCCACAGCGGAATTTTACGGCAAAGTGGATCCGGCGGTGGTGTTGTGGCCGGCCAAAACCGCGTGGTTTGAAGGCTGGACTGCCGAGGAACCGGTCAACCAGTATTTACTGAACGATCTGCATGTAAAGGACGTGCTGGTCGCGGACGGCGCGGTCAAAACCTTGTACCTGCCGTATGCCCCGGGCGGCGGCCGGATTGTGGAGGAAGCGATTTCCGGCTTTTGATCTTATGAATGCGAAAACCGGTCCGCGCCAATGCGTGGACCGGTTTTTGTTGTTTAATGCTGGGGGACAACGGAAAACACCCAAAAACTTTGCGCGGTTATAAAGGAGCGCCGTTATAGTTTTGCAGCGGGCTTTTCTCCCGATCGAACATCCGATAGACCGCGTCGAGGATTTCCTCCCGTCTGGCGCTGCGCTCTTGATCCGGGAGGCTGAGGCGCACGTCCTCGAGCAGGTGAGGCCCGAATTTAAACCGCCCCCGTACGACGCCCTGAATCTCACCGTCGATCAGCAGCCCGCACAGCACCTCACCCGGACCTGTGAAGGACGTCTTCACCATTTTGTCCTCCGCCCGCATTAGAACGCCATTTCGTTCTATCGCGAGTACGCCCCGGACGGGCTCAAGCCGATAATCGTCCCATCCGTCCGCATCTTCCGCCGTCATCCACCCGGTCTGGCCTGCGCTACTGACGGATTTCAGCACGCCCTGCTCCCCAAGCCGGGCCATGGCGGCGCGGATGTCCTTGACGGGAAGCCCATATACCGCGGCCGCGGCGTCCTCCCGCAGGAAAACCATCCGCCACACCAGACGGGGCAGGACCCGCTCCAGGGCTTCTATCCGGCCATAGCGAGAGGAGTCGACATCCGGGAATTCCGATTCAAAGACATAAAATCCGCGATCCCCTTCGCTGTCCACCTGATCCTCATATACGAGAAACGCCTCCTGCAGCCGATGGAGAATCGGGGTGATCTCCTTGACCGGCAGCCCGGTGATCTCCTTGATCAGACCGATATTCATCGGCCCTTCCCGCCCAAGCAGAGAGAGCATGCGTTCCTGCGCCAAGGTCAGGCGGGGCAGCGGCTTGCGGTAAAGACAGGCGTACAGCTCGAGATCCTCTGCCGTGACATAGGCGATCCGGCTGCCGAAGCGGCCTTTGAGAATGGCACGGGACGCGCGGCGCCGGGCATTATAGGCTTCATCGTCGAATCCCGCATGAGACGTCAGGCTGGGCGGCGTGCCCGGAGCGCACCAGGCGACGGTGGGAACCGGAGACAGGTCGCGGAACAGGGTGTCGTAATCCTCCAGCCGTTTCGTCCCGCCCGGCCGATCTTCCGACGGCAGGCAAAGCCGCTCCATGCGCAGGGCGATCAAGTCTTTCCAGGCAAAGCGATCCATGCGGCACCTCCTCACGGGCATAGCCCGTTTTCCCCCATTTTACCATGGTGCGCAGGGTCTGTCCAGCTTTATGCATGCCCGGATCGCGCGGCGCGGCGGGCGTAAAGCGCAGCGGCAGCCAAGAGCAGACCGCACAGCCCTGCATAGGGCCAAAAAAGTTTGTGGTGCATGGTCCCGGACAGAATCAGGATTCCGCCTCCGGCCGCGAGCAGGGGATATACCACTCCCCGCAGCACTCCCTTTACATCGCCGCGGCGGTATAGGCGGAATACCTGCCAGTAAAGCGCGATATACAGCACATAACTCAGGCCCACCGCGACCTCGGATACGTCGGAATTCGGCAGAAGATGCCATCCGACAGCCGCGATATGGAAAACGGCCCATATCAGGGAGACCGCCCAGGCCAGTCCCGCGGCCGCGAGCGGCATTTTGAAGCGGGGATGCTCCCGGGCGAGAATTCTCGATCCGGGGAGAAGGCCCCGCAGGGCCAGGGCGTAGGGCAGGCGGATGCTGCCGAGAACCAGGCCGTTGACAGTGCCCATAACCGATACCAGTACAAAGGTCAGCAGCGCCTTAGCCCCGCCGCTGCCCAGCAAATGGATCGCCGCTAGCTCCACATGGGCATCCCCCTGATTCACGATCACCCCGGGTCCGAGATAGCGGGAAATCCCCACGAAATACAGGATATACAGCAGCAGGATGCAGACCGGCGAGAGGACCAGGGCCAGAGGCACGTTCCGCTTTGCCCGTTTGACCTCGCTCGAAATCGAGGCCGCTACCGTCCATCCGTCAAAGGCAAAGGCGATGGGGGCGATGGCGCTGATCCATCCTGCGCCGTCGGACAGGGCGGGAGCGGTTTCACCCGCGGACAGATCCGGCCGGCCGAAGAGCAGACCGCACACTCCGACGACCAGCAGCGGCACCAGCTTAGCCAGGGCGGAGGCATTTTGAAACCAGCCGCCCAGCCGGGCCGACAGGCTGTTGACCAAATAGCAGAGCAGCGTGAAAATCATGCCGATTCCCATTTTGAGCAGAAAAAGCGATTCGGGTCCTAAGTTCCGTCCCCATCCAAAGAGCTGACAGGCGTAAACACCAACCGCGAAGGATACCACCGTAATGATGGCGGGCAGATAGACGAAGGACTGGAACCAGCCGAACACCGCGGCGGCCGGTGGCCCCGCGAGATCCTCTGCGTAGGCGATGATGCCGCCGCTGCGGTCGGTCCGGGAGGCCAGCTCGCCCAGGCAGAGCCCGCCGAACACGATGCCGACGGCGCCGAGCAGAAACACCGCCACCCCCAGCAGTACGCTGCCGCCCGTGGCGAGAAGGATATTGTCGCTTTTAAAGAAAATACCCGACCCGATCACGATCCCCACAATCATGGCGATCACGGTCGGCAGGCCGTACCGTCCTTTTTCCATTTTGTCGCATCCTGTCCGTTTTCCAGCCGTTTTGGCCCGGAAAACTGCATAATCCATAACGCCATTAGTATGGTTTCTCCTGCCGTCATCATGCGCGAGGAGGCGTTTTGGCTGGAAAAGGGCCCAAAAAAGCCCGCCCTCTGGAGGGCGGGCAGCGCTTATCCGAAGGATGCGGGCTTGACCGTGAAGGTGATCTCGATCCCCAGCACGTCACAAATGCGGAACAGGACATCGATGGACGGATTCTTTCGTCCGTTTTCAATTTCTCGCATAAAGGGCTGTGATATGCCGACTAGTTTAGCCAGTTTATTTTGACTCAGTCCTTGAGATATTCTTGCTTCTTTTATAATAGTTCTGTAATCTTCCCTCATGAAACAGCCCTCCTATATTCTATCATAGAGGGTTCATTCCTTTTTGTAAATTATAGCTTGTAGCTTTACATCTTGCTCCAATTGTGCTATTATTGCTGTAAGCTATAAGTGGAGGGATGAAAATGGATTCTATTTTATCCGAAATCGTGGACGCGCATTATACTCTGCCGAGGGACACGCCGGAGGCGTCAAGCCTGTGGGACGAATTGAGGCAGACCCTGAACCGGGACGACCGCAAACGCCTGCTTCAACTGGTGGACGGGAAAAACCTTCTAGTCGAGAGCGCGGCTCTCTCCAACTACCGCGAAGGCTTTTGCGACGGCTTACGGCTGGCCTGCGCGGCATTCCTCGAAAACCGCAGCGTGGACGAATGAAAACGCCCCCGGAAGCCTGGCTTCCGAGGGCTCGTTTGTTGATCAGGCGTTTTCACCGTGTTCCTGGACAAAGGTGAACTGCTCGCCGCAGGTCAGGCGCTGGACCTGCGCAATGAAACGGGCGTACAGGTCTTCGCCCATCCGCGCATAGGATTCGCTGCCCGGCCGGCCGCACAGGGAGGCAAAATTCTCCCCCACACGGCGTTCGACCTGGCGGCCGTCCCGTACACAGAGATAATAGAAGGAAAAAGCCCCTGATTCCTGAAGGTCGTCGTAAAAATCCGGGGCCAGAATCCGCAGCGTATCGTAAAACACGTTCTGCGCAGACTGGGCGACCAAATTGTTGGGCAGAAACGCATCCAGCCCGACTTCGACGGCGAACGCCATCAGAATCCGCCGCTGTGTCAGCAGGGAAGGGTTTTCAGCCGCGCCGTTTGCCGCGCTGGTATAGCCTTCGATCGAGGCGACCTCCTCCGCCATCCGGGCCCCCAGACGACGCGCCTTGCTGAGATTGCCGTTCTTTTTCTCACGATCCAGGAGGCGCGCCATCGCTTCCACGCTGTCTCCGGCCGGCTCGGGAATTTCCACCGCCCCTTCGGGGACGATTTTCATATCGCTGTCTTCCTGCATGGCCATAAAGGTTCCATCCTTTATTCAAGAGTTTGCCGTGCCTTCGGGGGATTCCCTGGTCGATTCCGAGGCTTTTTGCAGAGCGGCCGCGAGCTGGTCCGGGCAAGACGTGGACTTAAAACCGCAGCGAATGCCGGACAGTCGCCGGATCGCCTCTTCGGCCGGCATGCCTTCCACCAGCCGGGATACGCCCTGGGTATTGCCGCTGCAGCCGCCCTCGAACCGGACGTTCTTGACCAAGCCGTTGTCCAAATCAAAGGTAATCGACCGCGAGCAGACGCCGCGGGGGGTATAGGTAAAAGCCATGTTGAACCATCCTTTATCGTCCTTCGGCAAGACCTGCTTGCCGAGGCCATGCCGCTGATCAGGCGTTTTTCCGTTTTTTCTTGTCTTTATATGCCAGCAGCGCCGTCACGCATTCGTCCGGAACCGGCGTGCTGCCGAGCGGCCTAGCCGACGCCGTATACATGCCGTGGAAGTCGGAGCCGCCCGTCATCAGCAGGCCGTGATCCGTCGCAAAGGCCGCCAGCCTTGCAGAATCGGTCTCGGTTTGATCGGGATGCCACACTTCGACCCCGTCCAGCCCCAGCGCAGTGAGTTCTTCCAGCAGATCCTCGTTTTGATAGGGCACGGGATGCGCCAGAACCGCAATGCCGCCCGCACTGTGGATGAGTTCGAGCACCTCTTTGACATCCGGATACTCGGGCTCCACCAGGGCCAGCCCCGAGCCCGCAGCAAACAATTTTTGATACAGCTCACCGTAGATGGAATCCGCGTATCCCGCATCCATCAGGGCGTGCATGATGTGCTGCTTATAGATATTCGTGCTGCCGGTGGCGCATTTGACAATCAGCTCGGGGGTGATGGGATAGTACCGCATCACTTTGCGCACCATAGCCATGGCCGCCTGACGGCGGCTTTCCCCCGTGCGGCGGCAGAGACCCTCCAGCCGGTCGGGAGTATCGCATTGATAGCAGAGAAGATGCGCTTTTTTTCCGCGGGATTTATCGATGGTGGAAAACTCCACACCATGGATAACTTGCAATTCCTGACGGCGGCCGATGATCACCGCCCGGGTAGCCGCCGCCGTCGTGTCGTGGTCGGTCACCGAAATTGCCGAGAGGCCCCTTCGTTTGGCAATGGCGATCAATTCCTCGATCCCCATGGACCCATCGGATATTTTCGTATGGCAATGTAGGTCACTGGCCACGTTGACACCTCCAACTTGATGCGCGGAACCCCCAAAAAACAGCGGCAGCCACCTTATCCCGCCATTTGCGGCTGCCAAAAGGACGCAATGCCCGATTCTTTTATTTGCGTATATTTTTATTATACACCCCTGCCTTGAGAAAGGCAAGTCCCTTGACAAATTCTGGCATTTTATCCTGTTTTTCGTGGTTTTGCGGCCCCTTCTTTGACCTCCGAAAACGGAGCATACTCGCATGAGGCGGCGCATAGAATGGTAGCAAGTAACAGCAAGGGGTGATACGTGTGAAAGGAGCCGTTGAAGAAAGGGCCATCGAACTTGGCGAATACATTATTGAAAACAACGCGACGGTCCGGGCCGCCGCCAAGAAGTTTCATATATCCAAATCGACCGTACATAAGGACGTATCCGACCGTCTGCAAAATGTCAATCCGCAGCTTTACGGACGTGTCCGCCACGTGCTGGAGGTGAACAAAGCCCAGCGCCATATCCGGGGCGGAATCGCCACACGTGAAAAATACCGGCACGAAGACGAATGAATCCCCATGACCTGCCCTTGCGCCGCCCCGCGGATACGCCGCAGGGCGGTCTTTTTGTTACTGCAGCCCGGCTTAGGGGAGAGGGGGATGATCGTTTTGATATTATGGAGTGCAGGACCGGACGAAAGCGTACCGCAGAAAAATCCCCCGGAAGGCTGTCAGCCTTCCGGGGGATGTCGTTCTGTTATTTGAAGTACCGGTTGAGCAGACCCTCGAACGCCTTGCCGTGGCGGGCCTCGTCCTTTGCCATTTCGTGCACGGTGTCGTGGATGGCGTCATAGCCCAGTTCCTTCGCACGGCGGGCCAGAGTCATCTTGCCCTCGGTGGCGCCGCACTCGGCCTCTACCCGCATCTGCAGGTTTTTCTGGGTGGAATCGGTCACGACCTCGCCGAGCAACTCGGCAAATTTGGCGGCGTGTTCCGCCTCTTCATAGGCGGCCTTTTCCCAGTACAGACCGATTTCCGGATAGCCTTCCCGATGGGCAACCCGCGCCATGGCCAGATACATACCCACTTCGGAGCATTCACCCGTAAAGTTAGCGCGCAGCATTTCCACAACCTCGGCATCTACGCCTTTGGCGACACCGACCCGATGTTCGTCGGCCCATACGCGTGCACCGGACGGAGCAGCCGGCGCCGCGGGAGCAGCCGCAGGAGCCTCGGCGGGCATTTCCTTGAACTGATCGGCACCCGCGCCGCAGATCGGGCAGGAAGCCGGGGGCTCGTCACCCGTATGTACATACCCACAGACCAGACACACAAATTTTTTCATCGTGTTTTCCTCCTGATAATTTAGTGTATATAGGTTAGATCCTTAACCTGCAATGAAACGGCTATCCCGTTTTCTGCTGGCAAGCGGGACAGGCACCGACGAGAAAGACATCGCGTACATCCGGCGTGAACCCCGGGGGACAGAGGGCGCGGAGCTGATCGTTCTGGAGATCGAAATCGAAAATCTCTCCGCAATGACGGCAGCGAAAATGTCCGTGATCGCTTGGATTGCCGTCGAAACGCTGCTCTTGAGGATCGATATTGACCTCCCGGATCAGACCCGCGTCCACCAGCGTGTGGAGTGTATTGTAAATCGTAGTGCGGGAAAACGAGGGATAACGGGGGGTCAAGGCGGTAAAAATCATATCGGCTGTCGGATGAACGGGATGCAAAAGCAGATAGTCATAGACGGCCATGCGTTGTTGGGTGGCCCGGACCCCGCGCTCCTGCAATATATCGGCAACTCGGCGTGGCTCCATGGCCTTCCTCCTTTTTGTAATCATTATTATTTTGTATTGATTACATTTAAAGTATAGCGCCACTAATAGAATTTGTCAAGAACTTTTTGGAAAATTTTTCTTCTATAGTTGCTTCAATAAAAGCAGATTTTTGTTTTGAAACCCTTGACAATGTCCATGAAGTATGCTAAATTAGATTGCGTCGTTAAAAAGACATATGGGGGTATAGCTCAGCTGGGAGAGCGCTTGAATGGCATTCAAGAGGTCAG
>CABUNG010000050.1 GCA_902492895.1 uncultured Oscillospiraceae bacterium
TTCTATTACCTCCAGAGCCGGTATTACGATCCCGTTGTCGGTCGGTTTTTGAACGCGGATGATGCCGGTATTTTGGGGCTGATTGATTCCGTCAGCCAAGCGCAAGGCAGTCTCCTCGGCAATAATCTGTATGTCTATTGTGTCAATAATCCTATTTCAAATATTGACCCTACTGGTATGTTGGTATGGTCTCTAACCGGGGTTGTTTTTGAGTTAGTGGCTGGTGTTGGCGGCGGGGTTCAAATTAGTTGGGTTTACGACAGTCATGGATGTCATGGCATTATGATAACGGCCTTTTTCGGAACAGGTCTGTCGATTGCGGCATAAAGGAATAGCTGGTATATCGTTGTCATTTGGATTTAGTGTATATAAATATGAGAGGCTATGGTGCTCTTGTTGCAGCAATTGTTGTTCCAATTAAAGAATTTGGCAGACCAACTAAATCAAAAGCCAGAAATGTATTGGCGCGATTACGCTGTTCCATTCTTATGCGTTATAATAATCGTTATTATAGCAGGAGGCGATAAATTGAACTCTTCCATTCTATGTACCTTTAGTTACAGCGCAAAAAAATTGGCTACGATATATCAATTGGGGAAACTTGTGTTTTCTGATAACGAAATGACTGCTTTTTGGCTTGGAGACAAACTCGAGGAAATACCGTATCAAGATGTATATACAGTAGAAACTACCAGAAGTATTTTTAGCTGGTATAAGATTAGCTGGGGTGGGGATAAAACAATATATGTCCAACCATCTTCTAATAAGAAGTTTTTACTCCTTCTAAAGCATGCTGGTTTTTCCGTTACTCTAATAAAAAAGTTGACTTGATCAATTCTAATGGATGATTCTGTCCTATACGACTTAGATCGTATAGGACAGAATCTATCTGCTCGCTGTCCAAACCGGCAGCGACGTGCTGTATTTCTACTACGGCAGCGAGCAGAAACTCGAGGGCTTCTCTCTGAACGGCACCAACTACCTCTATCTCCGGGACGCCATCGGGACGATCAACGGCATCCTCGACGCGGACGGCGCCCTCGTCGCGCAGTATCTCTACGACGCCTGGGGGAATATCCTCTCCGTCCTCGATGGGACGGACGTTTCCGCTAACGCCTCCCATATTGCCAACGTCAACCCCTTCCGCTACCGTGGCTATTTCTACGATGCCGATACCGGTTTCTATTACCTCCAGAGCCGGTATTACGATCCCGTTGTCGGTCGGTTTATTACTGTTGATAAACCTGAGATGCTGAGTCTGTCAGTATTTAATCTTGTGGGTGCAAATCTTTTCGCTTATTGTTATAATAACCCGACTATAAACAGCGACCCTTCTGGAGAAGGTGTTTTACCGGTCGGGACTCCCGGTTATTTTTTCAAAGATTATAAAAGCTCTGTTTTAAATTGGGCAAATAAGTATGCTCCCATGAGTAATGGTGTTGAGTATGGTGCCATTATCTATAGATTTAGAGTGCTATTTTTTACATGGTATTTCATGGGGGAAACTTATAAAGGGTTTAAAACCCAAAATTGGTATACGGTTATAAACGGCCTGGGTGCAGGATTCTTAGTAAGTGTAGTGGCAAGACAAGCCGCAAGAGCATTCTGTCCTATTGCCAGTTTGACGATAGTAGGATTTGCACATACCCATCCAATGGGGCACTCTAACAGTCCATCCGGTCCTGATGTTTGGATGAAACGATTGGGCTGGATTGTTAGCCTTATAATTTTCCCAATCGCAGTATATAACAATAAAAAAGTGTCCGTAGCCTATTTCTAACCTTGAAAAGAGTTGTGAATATGAAAACAAAAATGGTTATTTCCGCTTTACTATGTATATGCTGTTTTGTATTTCTTACGGGCTGTGACCCTAAATATCCTCCGGACAAATTAAAAGTGGAAAAAATAGAAACATTATCGCAAGGTTCTTCGGTTGATATAAAAATTATTTACCCTAACACGGGCGGCTCAATTGTTTTAGGTTGGAAAGATGAAAATATGGAAATTGTAGACGGGAACGAATTTGTTTCCATTTCTGGTCTTTCCATTACAGGTCTTAAGCCCGGAACTGCTCGTATAAAAGTAAATGCAACCACCGTCATCTCTGATGAGGCCGCAGCAGCGGGAAATAAAGATAAAGTCTATTCTGTCGAAATAGAAATTAAAGTCGAATAACGGATACGGCAATACCGCATGGAAGGATCAGCTCACGAGCTGGAACGAGCAGACCACCACCTACAGCCCGATCGGCAACCCGATTCAGTACCGCGACGGCTTTTCGTTCCTGTAGCAGCAGGGCCGGTACCTGACCCAGCTGACGAAAAACGGTACGACCACGGCGTATACCTATGACGATCATTGATTAAAAATAAAAGCCCTTCACAGGAACGGCAGACCCGCTTGCCCCTGTGAAGGGCTCCTTCAATCACCTCGAAGGCGCGTAAACTCTCTTGTTTCGTAAAAACTCCTTATTCTGTCGATATTTAGCGTCACGGGTATTTCGGATGTAGCCGCTGCTGATACGGCATAAAGACGCGACAGAAAGAAATCACGCTCCATGATGACCATATTGTTAAAAGGATGTTTCCAATACAAGTCGACATATTTATAGTTTAGCCCGCAGGATATGGTATAGCTCCTCTTACTACTTTTGTCCGGCCGCAGCACCAGCACCTCATCGACAAAGTCCTTCTCTGAATATATTTCGATGCGAATATGTTCATATCCCAGCTTCTTATACTTTTCGTTCAATTCTTGAATATAGGCTTTCAAATATTGCAGACTGACCTTCTTATCGCTGATGGTATCCATGATCTCGTTATACATCTCTTCCATCATACGGCTGTCTTGACGATTATTTATATTAATTCGAAACCAGTACAGAAGATTGCGGCTCTCGCAATAGGCTTTTTTCTGTGCATCCGTATACGGCAACTTGCCTTCTTCAGCATACCGGTCAAGCACATACCTCTCGCAGGATTGAAAGATACTCCAACTGGTTCCCAAAGAATCGGCCAGGGCCGCATCCGCATCCGAATTCCCGGCTACAGATTTATCGGGAAACGGGTTTATCACAAACCAGCTCTCCTTGCCCAGACGAGCCGCTTCTTTTTCCAGCCAATCACAATATAATGAGAATTCAATCGCCCTGTTCACGATATTGTTGTTTTCCGTGTGCTGCGTAAATGCACGCGGCTGCATTTCTTTGGTATAATCTGCGGTTCGATTAAATACGGGTTGGATGCCTTTATCCACCATCTCAATATAAAAAAACGCAAAACGCAGCCAAGCGGCTGGTGTTTTGTTTTCCCCGGGGATGGTAATATAACAATTCTCATCACTTGAAAAATGAACATTTCTTATAGCCGGGTGCGTGGGCGCGGGCTTTGTCACCGGAGCCTGCGTCGTCTTTGGCGTTTTTGTGATGGCGTCCTTCTCCGCTCCGTTGTCGGGCACTGTAGAAACCGACGGATCCGTCGGCAAACTGGTCGTCTCCGTTTCCATCGGGAAGTTTTGCGCGGTCGATTCCGCCGTTTCCGACGTGCTAGAATCGCTCGGCCCACCGTCGTCATGGACACCGCTATCCACCGACGAAGAACAAGCCGAAAAAGATGCCAAGACATACAAAATTGCCAGGAAAAAACCCATCCTTTTTTTCATAATACGTCCCCTCTCTTACTTTTCATAATAACATGTATGAATACTATAATCAATTTTAATATTGAAACTGTGAAATATATTCCAACACAATCTTTCCTCTCTCGCGAGTCTGGACGCGATCGGATACCGGCAAGAAAGCCCCCGTGGGTCTGTTCCCACGGGGGCTTTTCTGATCAACTCGTGTCTCAATCCGGCACAAACACGCTCCCATTTCCCATTTCGAACTGTCCGCCGGCCGCGAGTTCAAAATGCAGCTTCGCGATTCCGAGATCCACCAGATCGAACCGGTAATCGTCCGGAATGGAGGCCGTCGCTTGTCCATCCCGATAGGCCAAAGACGCTTTTTGCGTGTTCCGGGCGCTCGGCGCTTTCCCGACGGCCGCCAATCCCCGGTAAAACCAGTCGGGTGCCGTCCCAGACATCTCATACCGGCTTTCAAGCGGACGCCCTTTTCCCCGCAGAACCTTCCGGATCATCTGCTCTTTGGCTGTCCATTCATCCGGCACCGGCCCGACCGTGATCACGCAAACGAGCTGTTCCCCCTCGGCCATCGGCAGCGTTTTGTCGTCGAAGGTCGCGCCGACCCAGCAGGTCCCGAGTCCCAGCCTGGTCATTTCCAGAACAAACCGTTCCCCCTCGTGTCCGACTTTCTCCAACAGATGTGGATCGCCTGCAGGGCCTTTGGCCATCAGGATCGACCGGACACCCGAAAACAGTCCCCCCGTTTTCCACACAGAGGCAAACGCCTCTTTGGCATCCTCCACAAGAGTGAACGACAGGCCGGAGGCTGCGTTGATATCCCGCACAGTCCGGCGGGCCTCGTCCAAAAGTTCACCCTCCAGCGCGCCGCTGTAACAGCGGCGAGAACAGCGGACATCCATCGCTTCCAGCAAGTTCATCGTCAGCCCTTCCTTCTTTCGATATGGGTCAGGATTTGGCGGACATCCCCTCATCCGGCGGGAGCATCGTCAGCCCGATCCGTTTCTTCTCCGCATCCACGCTCAGCACCCACACCTTAACCACGTCGCCCACCTTGAGGACCTCGGAGGGATGCTTGATAAACCGGCGGGTGATCCGGGAAATATGCACCAGGCCGTCCTGATGCACCCCGATATCGACAAAGGCCCCGAAATCGATCACGTTCCGGACGGTGCCGGTCAGCTCCATGCCAGGCTTTAAATCGTCCAGACCCATGACGTCGGTCCGCAGCAGAGGCGGGGGCAGTTCGTCCCGGGGATCGCGGCCCGGACGGCTGAGTTCCGACACCATATCCCGCAGAGTGGGAATGCCCACGCCGATTTCGGCCGCGAGAGCCTCTTCTCCCATATCCTGCACGGCTTTTTCGAGAAGCGCCCCCTCTCTGCGCACCTTTTCGAGAGTCAGCCCGCACAGTTCGAGCAGGCGTTTAGCCGCGTCATAGCTCTCGGGATGGACCCCGGTGTGATCGAGGAGATTCCGGCTCTCCGGCACCCGCAGAAAACCCGCGCACTGTTCGAACGCCTTAGGCCCGAGCTTCGGTACCTTTTTGAATTGGGAACGGGTGGTGAACGCCCCGTTCTCCTCGCGGTAAGCAACAATGTTTTTGGCCACCGCCCCGCCGATGCCGGCCACCCGGGCGAGCAGGGGCACCGACGCCGTGTTGACGTCCACCCCGACGGCGTTGACGCAGTCCTCCACCACCCCGTCCAGAGCATCGGAGAGCTGAGCGGGCGGCATATCGTGCTGGTACTGGCCCACCCCGATGGCCTTCGGGTCGATTTTGACCAGCTCCGCCAACGGATCCTGCAATCTTCGGGCGATTGAAACCGCCGAACGCAGGGATACGTCGTACTCCGGAAACTCCTCCGCCGCGAGCTTGGAGGCGGAATAGACCGACGCTCCCGCTTCGCTGACCACCATGTACGCGATGTCCGTGTATCCCTCCGCCGCCAGTTCCCGCAGCAGGTCGGCGGCAAACACCTCGGTTTCGTGAGAGGCGGTGCCGTTGCCGATGGCGACGATCTGAATGCCGTACCGCCGCACCCAGTCCTTCAGCAGCGCCTTGGCCTGCTCGATTTTTTTATGGGGAGGCGCGGGATAAATCACCCCGGTATCCAGCACCTTGCCCGTCGCGTCGACCACGGCGGTCTTGCATCCGGTCCGGTAGCCGGGATCGAGGCCCAGCGCGGTCTTTCCTTTGACGGGCGGCTGCATGAGGAGCTGGCGCAGGTTGACGGAGAACACCCCGATGGCCGCCGTACTGGCCCGGTCGGTCAGCTCCGCCCGCAGCTCCCGCTCCAGGGACGGGAACAGCAGCCGGTCGTATGCGTCCTCGGCCGCCATCCGAACTTGTTCGGCGGCGGGAGCCCCTTCCCGGACATGGGCGGAAAACAGGATGTTCATGGCCTTAGCCCGATCGAAGGAAACCGATACCTTGAGCATCTCCTCCCGCTCGCCCCGGTTGACCGCCAGCACGCGATGCCCCGCGATCTTATGGAGAGGTTCCCGGAAATCCGCATACAGCGCGTAGACACCGGCATCCTCCCCCGCTGCCTTGGAGCAGAGCAGCCCATTCGCCATCATGACGACCCGCAGGCGGCGGCGCACGTTCGCGTCGTCGGAAATCTGTTCGGCGAGGATGTCCCTGGCCCCGGCGAGCGCATCCTCCGCCGTGGGCACCGCCTCCCCGATAAATGCCCCGGCCAGATCAAGAGGATCCGGCCCGCCCTTCTCCTGGGCGTACAGGGCTTCCGCGAGAGGGGCCAGCCCCTTTTCCCTGGCAATGGACGCCCGGGTGCGGCGTTTGGGACGATAGGGACGGTATACATCCTCGAGTTCGGACAGGGTGGTGGCGGCGGCGATGGCCGCCGCCAGCTCATCGGTCAGGGCCCCTTGTTCCTCGATGACGGCCCGCACCTTGGCGCGCTGTTCGTCAAGTCCCCGGAGATAGGCGAGACGGTCCGCGAGCTGACGGAGCAGCTGATCGTCCAGAGACCCCGTCATCTCCTTGCGGTAACGGGCGATAAACGGAATGGTGTTGCCGTCGTCCAGCAGTTTTATGGTGTTGTCCACCTGCTGCGGACGCAGGTGGAATTCGGCGGTCAAGGCGGCGCGGATATCCATGTGAATCCTCCTAATAGCGGATTTGTGACCCCTCCGTCAGGCAAGGCCGGTCTTCCTGCAGTATACCTTGAGCACGGCCGCCTGGGTTTTGGCATCGGGTATCTCCCCATCCAGCACCATCCGGGCCGCCTCGTCCAGCGGAATCTTCTCCACTTCCAGGAACTCGTCCTCGTCGGGGGACATCTCCCCGAATGTCAGCCCGGTGGCGGCGTACAGGTAAATGATCTCCCCGCAGTACCCAGGGGAGGGATAGAGCTCGCCCAGGGATTCATACTGCGAAGCGACGGCCCCCGTCTCCTCCCGGAGCTCCCGCTGTCCCGCGGGCAGGGGATCCTCGCCCGGGTCGAGCTTGCCGGCCGGCAGCTCGAGGAGAACCTTCTGATACGGATAGCGGAACTGCCGGACGAACAGCAGGCAGCCGTCATCCGTCAGGGCGGCCACGCACACGCCTCCGGGATGCTCCACCACTTCCCGCGTGGCCTCGGTGCCGTTCGGCAGTTCGGCCTTGTCTACCCGCAGATTGATGATCCGCCCGCGGTATTTGTACTCGCCGGACAGGGGCTTTTCAGTCAAATTCATAATTCGGTCTCCTTCTTAATATGGTTAGTAAAGATAAAGCGTTCCATCGTGTATGGAAAGAGGGCCCGCCGCAGCGGCGGAATCCCGTCCCCAAACGCCTGTCGCCGAAAGGATGGATTTTCATGGCGGAAGCCTGCATCACAGTCCCGCAGACAACCGATTCGGGAGCCGTGCGGGGCATCATCACCGCCCTGCGGGGCCGATACGGATTTTTGGACGCCCTTCCGGTCGGTCGGAGTGCCGTGGGCCGGGAAATCATGGGGCTGGTTCTCGGCAACGGCCGGGAGCGGGTCCTAATGGCCGCGGCCTTTCATGGGCAGGAATGGCTGACCGCTCTCGTGACCCTGCGGCTGTGCGAGGACATCTGCCGCGGCATCGCGCTCGACGTGCGGCTGGACGATTGGGAGCTGCGCCGTGCGCTTGCAGGCCGCTGCCTGATCCTCGTGCCGATGGTCAACCCCGACGGCGTGGATATCGCCATACACGGATCCGCCGCGGCCGGGTCCTACACGGCGCTGGTCAGCCGCCTGGGGGGCGACTGCCCGGGACGGTGGCAGGCCAACGCCAGAGGCGTGGATATCAATCACAATTTCAACGCCGGATGGTGCGAGCTGCACGAGCAGGAACGCGAAGCGGGCATCTGCGGCCCAGCCCCGCGCCGATGGGGAGGTCCGGCCCCCGAAAGCGAATCGGAAACGCGGGCCATGGTGGGACTCTGCCGCCGCTGCCGGTTCCGGCACGTGATCGCCCTGCACTCCCAGGGAGAGGAAATCTACTGGGAATACGGCCCCCGCACCCCCGAACGTTCCCGCCTGATGGCGGAGATTCTGGCTTCCGCCTCCGGCTACACCGTCGCCCGGCCAGAGGGACTCGCCTCGGCGGGCGGATTCAAGGACTGGTTCATTTCCGATATGGGACGTCCCGGCTTCACCATCGAGCTTGGCAAAGGCGAGAACCCCCTTCCCCTGTCCGATTTCGAGTCCCTGTATCAAAAGGCGCGGGAGATGCTCCTGTTGGCCCTGATGATGTGAAATCAGGGAAGGAAAAGCGCGCGGAAGAGGGCGATTCCCTCTTCCGGCGTGAAGCCGCCGGGAGTCCGGGCAAAATTTTTGAGTCCCGGCCAGCGGGTGGAATAGCCCTCGATCTGTTCCTCCGTCATGTGCACATCCACCGACGTCAGGGCGGCGAGCGTGCCATAATAACGTTCCCGCCCTCCAAACAGGTCAAACAGCCGGGCGGCCCGTTCAGGCGCTGCCCTCTCGGCCCGTTTTGTCAGCGCCGGCAGGAACACCGCGCAGGCCATCCCGTGCGGCACCCCAAAGTCCTCGGTGAGAATATAGCCGAAGGGATGAGGGAAGGCCGTGCCTGTGGCGTTGAGGACCATCCCCGCGTCAAGAGACGCATAATAGAGGGCCTGCCGCCTTTCCGCTCCGGGAAGTGTTCCCGGATGGGCGGCGAGCTCGGCCAGACCGTCCGCGAGCAGCGGAATCGCCTTTTCCGCAAACAGGGACTGCACATCCCCGCATCCCGGAGAGAACCAGCCCTCCACCGCGTGGGACAGCGCATCGAGCGCCGCCGATACCGTGGTGTCGTAGGGTACGGTGTAGGTATAGCGGGGATCGGCGAACACCAGCTTGGCGTAACAGTTCGGATGCGTCACGCTGCGCTTGCGGTGGTCCCGGTCCACCGTCAGCACCGCCACAGCCGTCACCTCGCTGCCCGTGCCGGCCGTGGTGCCCACGAGGGCGAGGGGCAGAGGCGGATGACGCAGGGAGCCTTCAAACAGCCGGATCTCGTCCGAGATCGAGTTGGCGGCGAGCCAAGCCGCGGCTTTGGACGCGTCCATCACCGAGCCGCCGCCGATTCCGAGCAAAAAATCGGCTTTACAGGCCTCTGCCGCCGCGGCCGCGGCCTGGCACTGGGTCAGCAGCGGGTTCGACCCGATTCCAGGGAAGACCGTGGCTTCGATCCCCGCCCCTTTCAGCATGGCAAGCGCATCGTCCAGAGCGCCCGACGCCTTGGCGCTGTGCCCGCCCGTCACGATCAGGCAGCGTCTTCCCCACGCCCGCAGCCGCTCCCCGGCCCCGGACAAGCAGCCGGGGCCGCTGATCACCTGTGTGGGCATATAGAAGGTAAAATCCATCCCATTTCCCTCTTTTCAGACCAGAAGCCTCTTCCGTGCGTCCCGCAGGCGATCTCCGGAAGAATCCCCGTAAATATCTTGTAATTTAACGGGGAATAGTATATCATATTTGGGATAGGGATTCAATGCGGGAGGGGTGTTTTTGGAAAAGCCGTCGGCGAAAACCCGCCGGTCTCCGGTGATCCGCCGGGCCGACCTCATCCTGGCCGCCTGTGTGCTGGCCGCCGCGCTGCTGCTTTTAGCGGGTGGACGGCTGTTGGCCCGCCCCGGAGCCGCGGCTGTAGTGACCACCCCGGACGGCGAAACCGTTCTGCCGCTCGACCGCCCCGGTCTCTTTTCCTTTACCGGCAAAAACGGCCTCACGCTTCAGATTGAAGTGGCGGACGGCCGGGTCCGGGTTAAGGAGAGCGGATGCCCCGATCAGATCTGCGTACACAGCGGCTGGCTCACACGCTCCGGACAGTCGGCGGCCTGCGTGCCCGCCGGTGTGGCCGTGAGGGTCAGCGCGGATGGGGCGCCGGTCTCCGGCGGCGTGGACGCCGTCACCGGCTGAGGCACGGCCGCGTTCCTATCCCGCTAGGGAGGCAACCCGATGAAACCCAAAACCGAACCCGGACGGTCCCCGCTCAAAACCGGACCATCCACAGCTCCGGCCGGACAGGCCTCTGTCGCTCTGCTCGGACTTCTGGCGGCGCTGGCGCTGGCGCTCTCCTTTCTGGAAAGCCTGCTGCCGGCTTTGCCTATACCGGGAGCCAAGCTGGGCTTATCCAACATCGTCACCATGTACGCGCTCACCGCACTTTCCCTGCCCGCCGCGCTTGGCATCACGGCGGTCAAGGCGGTTTTTGCCCTGCTGCGGGGCGGAAGCGCCTTTTTGATGAGCGCGGCCGGCGGATTCCTCAGCACCTTCGTCATGGCGCTCTGTCTCCGCCTGTTTCGGGGGCGGATGACCTATCTCGGTGTGGGCATCGCCGGAGCGGTCGCGCACAACGGCGGCCAGCTGCTGACGGCGCTGCTCCTCATGGGAACGCCGGTATTGTATTACGCGCCCTGGCTGCTCCTCATGGCTCTCGCAACCGGAGCCGTGACCGGCATTACGCTGAATCTTCTGCTGCCCGCCATTCAAAAACTGCGCCGGCAGCTATAGATCCACCATCTTGTGAAAGGATGTGTTTCGTCCCCATGCCTCTTAAAAACTGGCTGTATCCGGTCAGAGGAGGCGTTCACGCGCCTCACCGCAAGCATACCGCGGACTGTGAAACCGTCGTCATGCCCCCGCCCAAAACCATTGTCCTCGCCATGTCCCAGCACCTGGGCGTTCCGTGTGAACCTGTCGTCGCCGTCGGCGATACGGTGGAGGTCGGGCAGGTGGTCGGTGACAGCGACAAGCCGCTGGCCGCCCCCATCCATTCCGGGGTGTCCGGCACCGTCACCGGCATCACCGAGCTGCTCCTGCCCGGAGGCCGCACCACCAAGGCCGTCGTCATCGAATCGGATGGCGAGCAGCGGGTGCACGAAAGCGTCGTGCCGCCGGTCGTCGAGACGAAAGAACATTTTCTCAAGGCTGTGCGGGATTCCGGACTGGTTGGGCTCGGCGGCGCCGGCTTCCCCACCTACATAAAGCTGAATCCCAAGGACCCCGACTCCATCGACACCATCCTCATCAACGCCGCGGAATGCGAACCTTATATCACGGCCGACTACCGGGAATGCATGGAAAACTCCTGGGATATCGTGTCGGGCGTGCAGGCGGTCATGGAATTTCTCGACGCCTCTCGGGTCATCATCGCCGTGGAGCGGAATAAACCCGCCGCCATAGCGGAACTGTCCAAAATCGCGGCCCAGGTTTCGAGTCCCGGACGGGAAGTGACCGTTAAGGCCCTGCCTGCGCGGTATCCGCAGGGCGCTGAAAAGGTTCTCATTCAGGCCTGCACCGGCCGGAAAGTCCCGGCGGGCGGTCTGCCCGCCGATGTTGGCTGCGTGGTGATGAACGTCACCTCGGCTGCCGTTCTGTCCCGGTATCTCAAGACCGGCATGCCTCTGGTCACCAAGCGGATCACAGTGGACGGCTCGGCCGTCGCCCATCCCCAGAACATCCGCGTTACCATCGGCACCCCGATTCACGAGGTGCTGCACTTTGCCGGCGGCCTGTCGGCCCCTGTCCATAAGCTCCTGATGGGCGGCCCGATGATGGGACTCGCCCTCATGGACGACCAGCTGCCGGTCCTCAAGCAGAACAACGCCATTCTGGCGTTTGCCGCGCCCGACGCGCATGTGGAAAGCGCCACCACCTGCATCCGCTGCGGACGCTGCGTCGACGCCTGCCCCATGCATCTGGTGCCGCCGTCCATCGCGAGGGCTTACGCGCTCGGGGATGCGGAGGAAATGAAAAAGCTGGGCGCCATGACCTGTATGGAATGCGGCTGCTGTTCCTATTCCTGCCCCGCCCATCGGCCCATCGTCCAGGTGATCCGGATGGCGAAAGACGCGGTCCGTGCCGAGGCCGCCGCGCGCTCAGGAAAATAATTCGTAGGAAGGATGGGGTGAATCCCTTGGACAACTCCCTGATCGTCTCTTCTTCCCCGCATCTGCACTGCGGGATGAATACCCGGGGCATCATGCTCGACGTCCTCATCGCTCTGGTGCCGGCGGGCATATCCTCGGTGTGGCTGTTCGGCTGGCGGGCGCTGGCCGTCGAACTCGTGTGCGTGGCCGCCGCCATGGCGGCCGAGGTGCTCAGCCGGGCTGTCATGAA
>CABUNG010000051.1 GCA_902492895.1 uncultured Oscillospiraceae bacterium
TGTTCCGTCCCCACTGCTGGGCCGCGTTCGGCACCCGCGATCCCGAGTCCGCCGACTATAGGGCCTGCCTCAATTATGGCCCGCTCTTTGACTGAATTCGGGAGATAGCATGCCCCGGCCGTACCCGGACCGTCTCTGGGAAACGGCCGGCCGCCCGGATTGGGTAAACAAAAAGAACCCCCGCAGGATGTCCTGCGGGGGTTTTCAACTATGAGCAAACGGCGAGTCGATAGACTTCGGTGATGGTCCCCTTGGCGATCGTTTCGCCGTTATCGATGACCGCGAACGCGTCGCCCACGGTCAGCAGTTCGGAAGGGATGTACGCCAGCTTCAGAAGAGCGGCTTTCCATGGCCCGGATTCGCGTGGTCCGTCCCTGTAAAAAATCACCGGAACGAGTCCGTCCGAAAAACCTCTCGAACCCGGCGTTTCGGCTCTGTTTCTCGAAGCGGAGACCATAAATGTCGAGGTTCTCGATGCTCCCAGAGCCATTTCGGGGTGCTTCTGTATATAATATGGTATAAATAATCAGGAAGCGGGGAAGGCGAGGAGATCTTCCTCATCCGTTACCCGAACGATGGAATTGGTACGCACAGCCTGATCGGCCGCCAAGGCCACTCGGAACGCACTGTAGGCTTCCTCGATGGTCGGGGCGTCGGTGGGACGGCCCTCGATCCGGTCGATCAGAGAACAGAGCTGGCCCCACATATCCTTGTAAACGGCCGGAACATTGATTTCCTCGTATGTATCGGTATCGGCGTGGTAAACTTCGATCAGATCCCCCATCTCCACATGCTGCGCACGGGCGGCCTGCATGGTCAGGGTGATATGGCCCCGGTCCCCGATGAACTGCTTGACGTTGCCGGAGGCAAAGGTGCGGCCCCAGCCAGCTTCGTAATATGCAATCACGCCGTCCGCCAGCTGCATGGTGACGATGCCGTAATTGATGCAGCCTGGCTCCAGATCCGCGTCCACCACAGCCCCCATCCCCATGACCTGCGTGATCGGGGAGCCGGTAAACCACTGCAGTACATCGAAATAATGCACGCCGCAGTCCAGAATGGGGGAACAGTCCTCCAGCAGCCGGCGGTAGCGGTCCCAGTCGAGCGCGTGATGATTCTGCGTCATGCGGACGGTTTTCAGCCGCCCGATCGCCCCCGACTGGATCAGATCCCGGATTTTGATATAGGAGGCGTTGCGGCGCAGGATATGCGCCACCAGCACCTGCGAACGTCCGTTTTTGGCCAGACGGTAGAATTCCCGGCCGTCCTGTTCGTTTGCGGCGATGGGCTTTTCGCACAGAACATGCTTGCCCGCCACCACGCAGTCCCGCAGGATGGTCAGATGGGTGCTGACATAGGTCGCGATGATGACGATATCCACGTCGTCCCGCGTGATGAATTCGTGATAATCGATGCCGTAGCGGTCCGCCCCGTACTTCATGGCGAACAGCCGGGCCTTCTGCTCGTCCGCGTCCACAACCGCGACGATGCGGATATTCTCCCGAAAATAAATCTGTGCGATGTGTTCTTCCCCAATATGGCCGCATCCGACCAATACCACACCATAGGTTTTGTCCATCCGGTGTCCCACCTCTCGTATGGAGCCTCTCTATTTAACATTATACCGAATTTATGGCCATTTTCAAGGTCACTTCTCACTGCTGAATGTATCATTTTTCTTTGTATTCGTGTCCGATGGACAGGAAAGATCAGGAGGAATGAACCGGTTCCGGGGCGGGAACCGTATAAAGGAGCCCGGATGTAGCCGTCAATTCGCCGGTATCGCGGATAAACAGCGCTTCGATGCCGGGCAGGGATTCGATCAAAGACAGCGCCTTGTCTTCTCCGAGCACGAAGCAGGCGGTGGACAGCGCGTCGCCGTCCACCGATCGGGACGATACGATGGTCACCGACGACAGCCCGTTTTCGGCCGGCCATCCGGTTTTAGGGTCCAGAAGGTGATGATACCGCACGCCGTCCAGCGTGAATCCCCGTTCATAGGTACCCGAAGTGACCACCGAAGCGTTTTTTACAGGGATCACCGCGGCCAGGGCGGACGCATCCTTGGGATCCCGGATGCCGATGTTCCAGTTTTCCCCCTGTTTGTCTCCCACGGCGGCAATGTTGCCGCCCAGATCGATCAGGGCGCTCGTGACGCCGTTTTCGGTCAGATAAGCCGCGAGGCGGTCGGCGATATACCCTTTGGCTATGGCGCCGAGATCCACGGCGGCGTCCGGATCGGTCAGCCGGGCCGTATCGTTTTCGAGTACGAGACGGGTATAATCCACCAGCTCTGCAGCCGCCGACAGGGCGTCCGGGTCGGGAAGAGCCGGATCGCCGTGAAAATCCCACAGCCGGCTGACCGGCCGGATGGTGATATCCAGCGCCCCATCCGTCCGTTTTCCGTATTCCAGGCCGGTTTCCAGCAGCTCGGCCGTTTGCGGGGAGAGGACCACCGGCTGTCCCTCCGCCCGGTTCAGCCGGCCGATGTCGCTGGTTTCCAGTTCCGCGCTGAACAGCTGCTCGTACCGGGACAGCTGCTCAAAACAGCCGTCGAGAACCGATGCGGGGGACGCCGAGCCGGACAGTGCGTAAATCGTGACCGATACGGCCGTGTCCAAAGCGAATCC
The DNA here is from genome assembly GCA_902492895.1 of uncultured Oscillospiraceae bacterium. GTDB lineage: Bacteria > Bacillota > Clostridia > Oscillospirales > Acutalibacteraceae > UMGS1623. The sequence goes on from CABUNG010000051.1 coordinate 2,631, forward strand.
GTCGCGGGCGGCCGGCAGCGTTTCCCGGCGGCATCCGATCGTTTGCAGGAGGAAAAGACCCAAACAGACGGCTGAAAGGCCACGAAATCCCCGTTTTTTCATCCTGAATGTCCCTCCTGTTGTGCAAAACTCGTCCTAAAGTATACGAATCCGGCTGAAAAATGTCAATAAAATTGGAAACGTAGCAAGGATTTTCCTGGGATTTTAGAACCTTATACAAAGTGCATGTCCGTATCGCGGCGTTCCTATTGGAATGGTCAAAAATGATAACAGCTTTGTAATAAACATTGAATCCGGTCCCCGGATGTGTTATAGTGCCAAAGAACAAGATGTGTTTTTGTGAAATTGTGAGAAAGGGGGACGCGAATGAGAGCACGGATTGAAGAATGGAAGCAAACGCTCAGCCAGCCGTGGCTGCTTGCGCTGCTGATGGTAGCGGTCATTCCGCTGTTCCCCGAATATATCGCCCCGATTCTGGCGGTCGGGGCCGTGGTGGCTGCCAATGCGGACGCGAAGCGGCGGGGCCGGGTGCTGTCGGTCGGGCCGATCGGCAAGCTGCTGCTGATTTTTATGCTGTATACCGCTTTCGGCGTTTTATATTCCAAGCATCCCTTCAACAGCTTTTCGACTTTCTTGATGTGGCTGATCATGTTCCTCGCGTACCTGGCCTTGACCACGGTGCTGACCAACCGGCACCGGTTTGACACCGCCCTGTTCTGCATCTCGGTCATCGCCGGGATGGTGGGGCTGGTCGGCCTTATACAGTATGTCCTCAACTGCCTGTTCGATATACCGGTTGCCAACCAATTCTGGGGCTGGATCGACAACATCATCCTGGACTGGATCCCCATGGACATCAACATCCATCTGGAAGAGATGCGGTTCAGCTCGACCTTTACAAACCCCAACATCGTTGGGGAATATCTGGTGATGGTCATTCCCTTTGTCGTGTATTACGCCTTTGGCGGACAGCGGACCGGCGTGCGCCTTCTGACACGGTTCTGCCTGCTTCTGGCGGTGTGCGGCGTCGCTTTTTCCTTCTCCCGCGGCAGCTATCTGGGGATCCTGGTCATCCTGCTGATCCTGTGCATCACCAATGCGAAACGGATCGTCCCCTTCCTGCTCTCGTTTATCTCGATTCTGATTTTGATTCCGGAATCGGTCATCGCCCGGTTTTTGTCGATCGGCGGCGTGGATTTCAGCATCGCCGAACGGTTTTCCATTTGGGAAGTGGCGCTGAAAACCTTTGCCAAGAGTCCTATTTTCGGTCTGGGCCCCGGTATCGAAAACTTCTGGGGCGTGCTGCTTGAGGCGGGGGTGGATGCCCCTCATGCCCATAATCTGGTGCTCCAGCTTCTGGTAGAGGGCGGCGTGATTGCGCTGGCTTTGATGATCCTGATGGGGTGGAAGATCGTGCGGCGCGGCATGGATCTGATGGCGCGCTCGTGGGAAACGCATCTGCTGGGCGGTGTGTTCTTGGCCTTTGCCGCCGGATTCGTGATGAACAGCATGGTGGATTATCCGCTTCTCAGTCCCAAGCTGGTGGGGGTCTTCATGATGGTGATGGCGATCGGCGACGCGGCCAGCCGGGTGTATCTCGGGCATCGCGTGCAGCCTATCGCCGACTGCTTTCCGCATAACGAATACGCGCGGCGGGGCCTCTCGGCCGGAATAACGGCCTCCCGGGATGCGCTGCGCTTCCGCAACAAATGAATCGGGCCGGGAAACGCCGCGCGTCTGCGCGGCGTTTCTTTTTTGTATAGCACCGCCGAAGCCGGGCAGACTAAGATTTGGAAAATTCTCGGGAGACGGCTTGACATGTCAGGGAAAATAATGTAACATGGTGTTGAAAACGAGATTGACGCAGGAGGCTATATATGAGCTATCGTTTGACGACCGATTCCACAGCGGATCTGCCCCAGGAATTCTTGACCGAACGCGGCATTTCGTCTGTCGGCCTGGCTTTCCAGATCGGCGGCGAGGAATACCGCGAAGGCCCCGATCTGAAGATGACTTCGAAAGAATTTTACGACCAGCTGCGGGAGGGGAAGCCCTCTTCCACGGTGCAGGTGAACACCTACGAGTTCATCGATTTTGCGGAGCCGTTCCTGGCCGCGGGAGAAGATGTGCTGCATATCGCTTTTTCGAGCGGGCTGTCCGGCACCTATGAATCCTGCGCGCGGGGCGCGGAGGAGCTCCGCGCGAAATATCCCGACCGGAAGATTCTGGTCGTGGATTCCCTGGCCGCTTCGATGGGCGAAGGGCTGCTGGTGTACTATGCGGATGAAAACCGGAAAGCCGGCATGAGCATCGAGGACAATTACCAGTGGCTGGAGGAAAACAAGCTGCATCTCTGCCATTGGTTCACGGTGGACGATCTGATGCATCTGCATCGGGGCGGCCGCGTATCCAAAACGTCCGCGGTGTTCGGCTCCCTGCTCGGCATCAAGCCGGTGCTGCACGTGGACGATGACGGGCACCTGATTCTCATGAGCAAGGTGCGGGGACGGGATGCCTCCCTCAAAGCGCTGGCAGCGAAGATGAAGGAAACGGCGCTGTCCAATGTGAAGGATCAGATGATCTTCATCTCCCATGGCGACGCCAGGGAGGATGCCGAAAAGACGGCCCAGTATGTCAAAGACCTGCTGGGGGTTCAGAAATTTCTGATCCACGACATCGGCACGGTGATCGGCAGTCATTCGGGTCCCGGCACCATCGCGCTGTTCTTCATGGGCACCCATCGGTAAGCTTGCAGCCCCTCATTATAGAAAACGGCACAGCCGCCCTCTGTCAAGAGGGCGGCTTGTTCATTGGGAAGAATTTGAGGCGGATGCGGCGGTCCGTTTCCGGCTTTTACCTGGACGATTCGCTGTATTTCACCGCCCGGTAAGTCGTCACGCCGATGTCGATCAGGGTGGCTGCGGCGATGATGATCAGCAGGATGTTGGCGATGAGCGGGGTGTCCCAATACGCGAGGATGTCGCCCGAGGAATAGGACGCCCAATCGAAGGCCGCCTGCATGTCGGCAGCGAAGCTGGGATTCAGGAAGGGCAGGAACTTGAGAAGGATCACCGCGATGAAAAGATTGGCCAACCCCGAAACGGCGTTGAACAGCGCGACGGTGAAGGTGTAGCGGCCGATGATCAGCTTGGCGATCCCCTCGATCAGAGCGATGCCGATCCCCAGCAGCATGAGCGGCATGGTGATGTGCCAGATATCGAGGTTGAAAAGCGGGATGGAACGCAGCTGGCCGCCCTCTTCCACCCAGGCGCCGAACAGCCGGGGCGCAAACAGCAGGATGCCGCCGAAGATCAGGATGAACACGATTTCCACGACGGTGTCGCCGCGCTTGATCAGGGCCCGCCGGTCGGGTACGGGCGGCAGCGAGGCGGGCGTCCAGGAGGCGGCGTCTTTCGTCTCGAGCCGGACCTTCTGGCGGTCCATCACGGCGAAGATGAGGGTGACGAAACCGAAAGCGGTGACGAGAGAGACGAGCCCTCCGGCGATCGTGCGGCCGAAAAAGCGGGCGCCGTCCTTGAATGTGGCCACGTTTCCGTCCCCAAGCAGGCCCACGACGGCCGAGACGACAAATCCTATCAGAACGCTGATCAGCACGATTTTCAGAACCAGCCGATAGGTGTCGTAGTTTTCGGGCCCGACGACGTAGGACTCGCCGTCCCGGTAGCGGCGCGCCAGAGCGGCCGGATTTCCCAGGCTTTGCAGCACCTGATCCACCGCCGGTTCGTCCTTGGCGGTGCCTTCGAGCATGTCGTCTATGAGAGCCCGCAGCTCCATTTCGATATCCGCCCGCTGATCTTTGGGCAGGCGGCGAACGACGTCATAGACATAGCGGTCGACCGGGGTGCCGGCGCCGGATGTTGCGCTCATGATGATTCCTCCTCCAACAGGCGGGTGACTTCCGCCGCCATATGTGTCCACTGAGCCCGTAGCTGTCTGTATACCCCGTCGCCATAGGGCGTCCGGCGATAATACTTGCGCGGCTTGGTGTCGCTGGTGTCCCAGGCGCTGGCCAGCAGGCCCTGCTTTTCCAGCCGCCTGAGCAGCGGATACAGGGTGCTCGGATCGATGGCGACCCCCTTTTCCTCCAGCTTCTGTACGAGGGCATATCCGTACCGGGATTCCCCGAGCTGGCTGAGCACGCTGAGAACCAGGGTGCCGCGCCGGAGTTCGAGCGTCAGAGACGCCAGGATGTCGCGGTCTTCGTCCATGCTCATTCCCCCTTTGACATCATTATACTGTATGACATACAGTATTGTCAATATAAAAATACAGGACACGGTACAATTTCACCGTGTCCTGTAAAACGGCCGGGGAATCAAAGCGGCAGATCCTTGCGGCGGAATACCGCGATGCCGGCGCCGTAAAGCGCAAGTCCGACGACGCCCAGGCACACAAAGGGCAGGACATACCCGTCTCCCCGGAGGATATCGTCCGGACTGAACAGGGTGTTTAAGGACAGATACTTGACAAAATCGAGATCCTCCGACAATTCGGACATCATCTGAAAGAGGAAAAAGGCCAGGGGCAGTCCGGCGCCGACGGCGAAGGAGTAGCGGGAGACATTGAAGATGCAGGACGCGGCGTAGCAGATGCCGCTCGTGGCGAACGCGAGCAGGAACGCGCCGAGATCGAAGAGCAGGAAGGCTTCCACATCCAAAGTCCCGGGCTGGAAAGCCGCGCACATCAGGACGCCGAAGACGGCGAGGAAACCGAACATCACCATAAGGGACAGAGCGAAGTACAGGGCGTAGGTGACGGTGATCCGGCTGCGTTTCGTCGGGGTGGAGAGCAGGCAGGCCATGGAACCGCTGTCCACCTTGGCCGCGACCAGACGGTTTCCGGTGATGATGCCGTAGATCATGGGGAAGAGGACGGCGATCAGCCCGTAATACATCTGCCCGATGAAGCCGGTGACGCTGTTCATGTCCCCGAGCATGTTGCCCATGGCGCCCAGGCTGTCGGCGAGTCCGCCCATGTCCTCAAGGGTCTGCGGGGTGAAGACCGCGCAGACCATGGCCAGATAGAGGGCCAGGACAGCCGTGAACAGCAGCAGGATCTTGTAGTTGGAACGGACCGCCTGCTTGAACAGCGCTTTACTGAACATGTCCGTCACCTCCGTAAAACTGCAGGAAGACATCCTCGAGCGTCCGTTTGACCTCCGCGAGATACAAAAGGGTATACCCGGAAAGCAGCCGGATGAACGCGTTGATGTCCTCGTCCCGCACCGCGACCTTGACCTGCCGCTTTTCGGGATGGATTTCCGTGAATAGGAGGGGCTCGCACCGGAAGGCTTCGAACTGCGCGGCGTCGGCGAACGCGAGCTTATACACCTTCTGGCGCGCATGACGGAGGTCTTCGGTTCCCATGGTGGAAACCAGGCGCCCCTGTTTGAGGATGGCGACCCGGTCGCAGGTGCGTTCCACCTCGTCGAACATGTGGGAGGACATCAGGATGGTCTTGCCGGCGGCCTTTTCCTCGTCGATCAGATCGACGAAGGTGTGCTGCATCAGCGGATCCAGGCCGCTGGTCGGCTCGTCGAGCACCAGAATGGCCGGATCGTGCATGAAGGCGCAGACCAGGCCGATCTTCTGCTTCATGCCCTTGGACATCCGTTTGAGGCGTCCGGAGGGATCCAGCCCGAAGCGGGCGATCAGGCTGTCGGCCTTCCGCATGTCTTTAAGCCCGCGCAGCTCCGCCATCAGGCGGATGAAGGCGGAGCCGGTCATATCGCCCGGAAAGGCGATCTCTCCCGGCAGATAGCCGAGGTCTTTCTGGATGTTCTCAGGCTGGCTCCAGCAGTCCAGGCCGTTTACGGACGCCCCGCCCCGTTCGGGCTTGATAAAACCGAGGATGTGGCGGATGGTGGTCGTTTTCCCCGCCCCGTTCGGGCCGAGAAAACCGAAGACCTCCCCCTTGTCGATGGCAAAGGAGACATCGAAAATGCCCTTGCCGCCTCCGTAATCCTTGGTCAGATGCTCCACTTGCAGAACTGCCATGCCGGGGACCCCTTCCTTTTCACAGACGTGGACGGACACTTACAGCAGCAGCTCGGCCAGCTGCTCGGACGAGAGGGAGAGCAGGGAACCGCCCTGCCGGATCACGGCGTCGGCGAGCTCCTTTTTGCTTTCCTGCAGCCGCAGGATTTTTTCCTCGATGGAATCCTTGGCGATCAGCTTGTAGACCTGTACGCTGTTTTTCTGCCCGATGCGGTGAGCGCGGTCGGTCGCCTGTTCCTGGGCAGAAAGGTTCCACCACGGATCGTAGTGGATGACCACGTCCGCCCCCGTCAGGTTGAGCCCCGTGCCGCCCGCCTTCAGCGAGATGAGAAAGACGTTGGTGGCGTCCCGGTTGAAGGCGTCCACCAGCGCCGCCCGCTTTTCCTTGGGCGTGGAGCCCTGCAGGGTGTAGCAGGTGAGCCCTTCCTTCTTGAGGCGGCCCTCCAGGATGGCGAGCATGGAGGTGAATTGGGAGAAGAGCAGCACCTTGTGCCCGCCGTCGGCGGCCTCCCGCAGCAGCTCCATGCAGCTTTCCAGCTTGGCGCTGCCGCCCGTGTAATCCTCGTAGCAAAGGGCGGGATCGCAGCAGAGCTGGCGCAGGCGGGTCAGCAGGGAGAGCAGGAGCATCCTTCCGCTTTCCGCGTTCCCGGCGGTGAGATCGGCGAGCCGCTCCCTGGCCTTGACGGCGTTGGCCAGATACAAGGTCCGCTGTTCCTCGCCCATGGTGGAGGTGCGGATGGTTTCGGTTTTCTCGGGCAGGTCGTGCAGCACGTCCCGCTTCAGGCGGCGCAGGATAAAGGGCGAGGTCATGCGGTGCAGGCGGGTGAGCGCCTCCGCGTCGCCGTTCTTGACGATGGGGAGCTCAAAGCGTTCCCGGAACCGGTTATAGCTGTACAAAAAGCCCGGCATGAGGAAATCGAACATGCTCCACAGCTCGCTCAGACGGTTTTCGATGGGGGTGCCGGTCAGGGCGAACCGCTGGCGGCTGCGCACCGTCTTGACCGCCTTGGCGTTCTGAGTGGCGTGGTTTTTGATATACTGGGCCTCGTCGAGGACGAGGTAATGGAATTCCGTTTGTTCATACAGCACGATGTCCCGCTTGAGCAGGTCATAGGACGTGACGGCCACGTCGAACCGCCCCAGGTCCGCGATGGCCAGTTCCCGCTGCTCGGCGTTCCCCAGAATGGGCAGGACGGTCAGCGACGGGGCGAAGCGGTGAATCTCGCTCTCCCAGTTGAGGATCAGGGAGGCGGGGCAGACCACCAGGGACGGGCCGGATTTTCCCTCCTCCTTGGCATCCAGCAGCAGGGAGATGAGCTCCAGCGTTTTGCCCAGCCCCATGTCGTCGGCCAGAATGCCGCCGAAGCCGTAGGCTTCCATGGTTTTCAGCCAGCGGTAGCCGGTTTTTTGATAGGGGCGGAGCACAGGCTCGAGGGACGGCGGCAGCGGATGCTCCGCGTTTGCGGCGCCGCGGATGGCCCCGGTCAGCTCCCGGAACCGCTCGTCCCGGCGAAAGGAGGTGGAGGCGCTGTCTTGGAGGATCCGGTCGAGATAGAGCGCGCGGTAGGCGGGCAGGCGGGCGCGGCCGGCCGCGAGCTCCTTATCCCCAAGATCCAGGCCGTCGGCCAGCCGGGCAAAATCCGCCAGAGCGCCCTCGAAAGGCAGAAAACGGCCGTTTTTCAGGCGGTGATAGGGCTGCCGGCGGCGGTAGCTCTCCAGCACTCTGCTCAGTTCGCCCGCGTCGAGATCCCCGGTGTCGAATGTAAAGTCGAGCAGCCCGCCCGAAAAGCGCACGCCGGCCGATAAGCGGGGCGGCGGTGCGAGATCCATGGTGCGGAAGGCGTCGGATAGGGTGACGGTGCCGATCGCCTGGAGCTCCGCCAGTCCTTCGGTGAGAAAACGGTAAAGCCCGTCGTCGTCCACCCGGCAGAGCATCAGGCCGGAGGAGGGGACGCAGCTTTGGAAATAGCGCTGGATCACCAGGCGGGACCGGAGTTCCTCCAGGCGGTTGCGCCGGGGACCTTCGCCCTGAGCCCCCTCGGCGGTGTCGAGCAGCGGGATCTTGTCCCCGCCGTAGCAGCAGAGCACCCGGGCGGTGATCAGTCCCGGCTCGGGGGAGTCGAGCTGGATCTCGATTTCCGGATCGTCGGGGAGATAGGGCTCCAGCCGGTCGGTCTGACCGGTCAGTTCCAGGAACCGCCCGACGGTGGGCAGCACGCTCCCGCAGAAATCCGGCATATCCCCGTCCGCGATGAAGAGGGTGAACCCGGACGCCTGGAGGGCGGGCAGGAAATCCCGCATCTGGTCGGAATACGCCGCCGTGCAGCGGTAAAAGACGCCGCCCTTGGCGATGTAGATATAGGCGGTTCCGCACAGTACGGCAAAGGGATCGCTCGACAGCTGGAAGCCCTGCTTGACGTCGGAGCGCTGCACGTCGAGGGTGAGAGCGGGATTGCCGGCCGTCAGCCGCAGCGGCCGAAGGTCCTGGGCGTCGTCCCGCAGGGCGATCTCCTGCCCCTCGCACACGGAGAAAAAGCGGTCGAGCCCCGACGGGCTGAGCAGCAGCTCCCTCCCGATGCGGGGATGCAGCGACCCGATGGAACCCCGCTGCGGGTGGGCGATGTCCTCGTAGGTGTCGAGCAGGAAGGACAGCAGCTCGCGGCAGGCGGGATCGAAGCTGTCCGGGTGGTGGAGAAAGCGGAGCTGCTTGCCGTATTCCACCGTCTCCCGTTTTTTCAGATCCTCGCAGAATTTGCCGATATCCTTGAGCACATAGGGGCGGCGGTGTCCCAAGGTGAAGGTCAGCTCGGCCTGGCGCTGTCCGATCCGCAGGATGGGGGAGAGAAGGACGGGATCCGGTCCGCCTGCGGTGTGGGCGACCAGTTCGACCGCCTGGCGAGAGAGATAGCGGTTCATCATCCGGCGGGCCGCCTCGTCCGTCCGGGTGGCCAGGGGGGATTTGTCCGCCGCGGCGGGCGGGGACGAGAGGCCGGTCAGCATGTCGGCGTAATATTTATGCACCATCACCGCGACGATATGGAGGCAGGCGCCGGTTCCCTGGCGGAAGGCGTCGCAGTCGCAGTCGTAGAAATCGGCGTCACCCTGCCGGCCGAAGCCGACCTCGACGTGATGCACGCCGTCGCGGGTCTGATTCTCCACGTCGGCGCTGAGAAATTCCTCATAGAAATCGTCCCGGTCGCGGATGACGCGGCCGACCTTGCCTGCGTTGTAGCAGGCGACGCCCCGCAGATAGGTCTGCCGGTTTTCCGCTTCTCCGGCGATGCGCTTGAGTGAAAACAGGGCCATCGAATCGCGCCTCCTTTACGTAACTTAGCTATCTATTATACCGCGGATCGGAGATGCTGACAAGGGAAAACAGCCGAAAAGACCGAGGATGTTCGGGGAAAATCCGGAGGAGACAACAAAGGGGCGGCCTTCAACGGTTGTTGAAGGC
>CABUNG010000052.1 GCA_902492895.1 uncultured Oscillospiraceae bacterium
CAGACCGGCGAAGCGGCGCGCAAGCTGAAAAAGGCGCTGGCCGACACCGCCGATGCGCTGGAGGAGTACGCCCGGCTGGAAGGCGAAGCGGAGGCGGCTGTGCCGGATGAGGAGGACAAGATCCTGAACGAGCTGACCGCCCAGGGGCAGCACCGCAATCTGTCCTTTTTTGCCTTCACCGCCACGCCGAAGGACAAGACCCTGCAGCTGTTCGGCACCCCGCGGGAGGACGGCAAAATGGCGCCTTTCCACATCTATTCGATGAAGCAGGCCATTGAGGAAGGCTTTATTCTGGACGTGCTGAAAAACTACGTCACCTACAAGAATTACTACAAAATCATCAAGACGGTGGCGGACAATCCGCAGATCGAAACCACCTCCGGTGTGAAAGCCATCAAGCGGTATGAAAGCCTGCACCCCCACAACATCGCGCAGAAAACCGCCATCATGGTGGAGCATTTCCGGGAGGTGACCCAAAAGCAGATCGGCGGCCGGGCCAAGGCCATGGTCGTGACCCCCTCCCGCCTGCACGCGGTGCGGTATCTCAACGAGTTCAAGCGATACATCAAGGCGCACGGTTACGACGATCTGGACGTGCTGGTGGCCTTTTCCGGCGAGGTAAACGACGAGGGGGAGACTTACACCGAGGAAAAGATGAACGGCATCAGGGAGAGCCAGCTCAAGGCGGCCTTTCACGGGGACGAGTACGCCATGCTGATCGTGGCGGAAAAATACCAGACCGGCTTCGACGAGCCGCTGCTGCACACCATGTTTGTGGACAAGAAGCTGTCCGGCGTCAAGGCGGTGCAGACACTCTCCCGGCTCAACCGCACCACCCGCGGCAAGGACAGCACCTTTGTGCTGGATTTCGTCAACACGGCGGAGGATATTCAAAAGGCGTTTGAGCCGTATTATGAATGCACGGTCCTGGATGAGGCCACCGACCCCAACGTGTTGTACGACCTGAAAAATACGCTGGATGCCTACCGGATCTACACCGCATCGGAAATCGACCGGTTCGCAGAGGTGTTCTTCTCCGCCGATGAGCAGGATGCGCGGACAATGGGGCGGCTGTCCGCCGTGCTGGTTCCCGCACATGACCGCTATCTGGCGGCTGGCGACGAGGATTCCCAGATGTTCCGCACCACGCTGGCGCGGTTTAACCGGATTTATGGGTTCATCTCGCAGGTGTGCCGGATGTTTGACCGGGATCTGCACAAGTTCAGCGTGTATGCGCGGTTTCTGTATAAGGTGCTGCCCAAGGAGAAAGGGCCGTTTATCACGTTGGACGACAAGATTCTGTTGGAATACTACCGGCTGGAGAAAGAGTTTGAAGGCTCCATTTCTCTGGCCGGAGCGGAAGGCGGGCTTGGCGGGATTAAAGGGGAAGCCGGAGCACGGCCCAAACAGTCGGACAGTCTGACCGACATCATCGAGGCAATCAATGAAAAGTTCGGGACCAATTTCACCGAAATGGACAAGGTGCTGGAGCAGATTCAAGCGGATTTTCTCGCCGATGAGAAGCTAGTGCGCTTTGCCAAAAACAACGACGAGGCGATGTTCGGGCTGAAATTTGAGCAGGAGTTCGAAAACTTTGCCGCCCAGCGGTATGAGCAGAACGACGCTTTCTTTATCAAGCTGTTCAGCGATTCCGGCGTGATGAAAACCGTTATGGAACGGCTCAAACCGATTGTTTATCGGAAAATGCGAAAGAAAAAGTGATGGGCTTCCGCGGGCAAAAACTTCTAAGATTTTTTCTAAGACTTTCTAAAATTATCGCTTTTCGGACGGGGAGCGGGCTGGCCGGAAATCGGGGGCTAAAAAGCGCCTGAACCCGCATGAATACAAGACTTTTCGTGGTATCAGCCGACATCCGGTAATCCCCAGTGGTAACCCTCTTATGCGATTCCGATTCCAAAGGCCGGGGGTTCGAATCCCTCCGGGCGGACCAAAAAGAGAGCGTCGTGCGCGTTTAGCGTGCGGCGTTCTCTTTTACTCCCCGTTCCGCCAGGGAGGCGAAACCCTTGGGTTCAGAATCCCTCCGGGCGGACTAAAAAGAAAGACCGTGCGTAAAAACGCTCGGTCTTTCTTTTTTTCTCGGGACTGTCGGGAAATCAACCGACGATTTTTGGAAAAGACAACCATCGGGAGGACGATACTCCCTAAAAGCGGCCTTCTTCAAGGACCCCGTCTCACTCAAAACTGTCCCAATCGTTGCGAAACACAAAGTACAGCAGCAGCGCCTTGAAAACGGCCGCGAAAAAGTTGAGCGACAACACCTGTATAACGGCGCCGGCCACGGAAAAGCCGATGTACGTATACAGAGCCCATCGGCGCATCCTCAGCACAAACAGGCAGATGACGATTTCCGTAACGGACAGACACAACAAGGCCGCAACGGCGAGGACGTTGGCCGCCGATCTGTCCGTAAACAGCGATACGAGGTTGAGAACAGCGGTAAGTCCGTCGAGCAGCATCACCAGAACCATCAGAACCGTAACGCGCGTACTGCGATAGGCCTTGATCCGCGCCGGGGTCACCGGCGTATAATCCACCGCCGTATTATCGTGGCCACAGACCGTGCACTTGTGATTGGCCCCGACGCTGCCGCCGTATTTTTCACATAACAATCGAAACCCTCCTCACGCAATCCACTTTACCTGGTCTCCCTTTTGGAAGACGGCTCCCCCTCGGTGTCTTTCAAATACCGGAGCACGGCGTCAAAATCCTCCTGTGCATCGCGGATAATGCATTTCAGCACGATTACCGCCGTCAAACATCCTATAAACAGCAGGCACAAAAACAGGAAAAAGAGCAGCGACCGGTTGATATAATCGCTGATCAGGCTAAAGCCGTCACCGCCGATCATCGTGATCAACCTCAGCAGGAGAATCGCGCCGAGCACGACGCAGATGCCGGTCAACACCCGCAGCAGAATCCGGCACCGGCCGAAAAATTTCATCGAAATCCCTCCTTTCGCGCTGCGTTCTCTATTCCTTCCGTTTTTCGAACTCTTTTTGAAAAGCGGCCAGATCCTGACCGCGGAAAGCCCGCTCGAGAAGCTGCGGCAAAAGCTGAGGATTGCAGGCAAAACAGGGAATCCCGAGCCCCGCCACCCGTGCGGCCATCTGCGCGTCGTAATACGGCCGCCCGCCGTCCGCCAAAGCCAGCAGGCAGATGACCGTAACCCCCGCCACCTTCAGCTCGTTCAGGCGGCGCAGAAGGGCGGCGCGGTTGCCCCCTTCATCCAGATCGGTGATGAGGAAAAACAGGGTCTTCGCCGGATTTTCAACGAACTGTTCGCAGTAGGCCACCGATTTGTCGATATCGGTTCCGCCCCCCAGCTGAAACCCAAACAGCAGATCCACCGGATCGCCGCTCTTCTCCGTCAAATCCACGATGGAGGTATCGAACGCCACGATGTGGGTTTTCAGGCTGGACATACTGGCCAGGATACAGCTCATGATGGAGGAATAGATCACCGATTCCCCCATCGATCCGCTTTGATCGATATCCAGGATCACGGTCCATTTGTTGGCGGCGGTGGTGCTGGTCCGGTCAAAGAAAAAGAAGCGTTCCGGCACAATGGTCTTCAGTTCCGGACGATAATTCTTCAAATTGCGGGAGATGGTGGTTTTGTAGTCGAGAGCCGCAGCCGAAGGAATGGGGGAATGGCGGCGGCGGTTCACTGCCGCGGTCACCGCCCGGCGAATGTCCTGCTCGAGCCGTTTGTTGATCTCCTCGACGATTTTCCGGATAAAGAGGCGCACGCTGTCTTTGCTCTGCTTCGGGATTTCCTCTTTGAGGAGCAGAATGGTGGCGGCTAAATTCACATCCGGTTCCAGATTTTCCAGCAGTTCGGGCTCAAAAATCAGCTGCTTCAACCCGCAGCGGGTCATGGCATCCCCCTGGATGATGGTCACCAGATCCTTGTCGAACAGAGTGCGTACGTCGCCGAGCCATCGCGAAATTTGGGGATTGGACGGCCCGTGTCCCGCTCCCCTGCCGAATCCCCCGGACGAGGTCCGGTTGTATATCGCCGCCAAAGCCCGGTCCATCAAATCGAGTTCACCGGAGAGGCCGGGAGCGCCCATCGCATCGAACCGTTCCTGGCTTTCCTGCCCCAGAATCAACCGCCATCGGGTCAGGCGCTGTGCATTGTCCATCGTCCTCTCCCCTTCATATGTCGCCGAAATCGAATTCATCGAGGCTTTCCAGCAGCTTTTCCGCCTCCCCATCGAGCGGTGCATTCACCGCTTCGCTGACGGACAGGGCATCCAGCTGCCAGATTTCCCCCAGGTTTTCGGCGATATCGCTTTTTTCCCGGGGAGAAAAGTCCGCGAAAGCCCGCCGTAAAAACACCAGGGCGCGTTTGAATTCCTCTTCGTCCAGCGTGTCCAGATACCCGCTCAGACTTTCCCACAGGGAGAGTCTCGCAATGAGGGCATACCGGTTTTTCATAGCCAAGCCCTCAAACCAGCCCGCACCCAGATCCGCGGGAACGCCCCGTGACAGACGGCGCTGCACCTCGGTGGAGAGGGTTTCCCCGTCCATAACGCCCCGTTCGAGCAGAATTGCCGCCGCAAAACCGGAACACCGGGTGTTGAGATCGTCCCGTCCGGCGGTCTCCCACAAGGCGTGCAGCCACGCTTCTCCGTCGAGACTCTCATGGGCCAAAGAGGCGGCGTTGAGCCGGTTCATGGCTTCCGTTATGGCTTCGGCGCCGCCGTCGTCGCAAATACAGGCTCCGGGAAGCAGAAGACAGGCCCGCAGGAAAATCTGCTGCAGAATAGGAATCAGCGGCGCGGCATCCAAACGGCGGATGCTGCCGTACTGCAGCACCGCCGACAAACGATGCGCGGTGGCCGCCAGATCGTCGAGCGCCACAGCCTCGACCGCCATGGCCTGCAGGGCGGCCGTGGCATTCCGCACCGCCGCGGGCATCCCGCAGGTGAACGCGTCCTCGATAACGGCCGCGATGCCGCCCATGCCAGCGGCGCCTTCCACCCGCTCTTTCATCTGCAAAGCCGCAGCCTGAGCAACGGTATCGCCCTTAAGGGCCGCTTCCACCAATTCGATTTCCGCCTCCGGTGTCCAGCACAGTGTCCAAGGCTCCGCCCAGGTGGCATTCTCCTGCGCAGCCTTGCCCAAGCGGGCAAATCCGATGCCGAGCACCCGCAGGCGATGGAGAAAAAACGACCGTTCCAGATCCAGAAAGGCCGACTTTTCCTGCTTGACCATCCGGTTTTCCCGAAGATCCAACGGCAGCTCCTGCGCGGTAACCGACCGGTATTTTTCGAGCTTCAGATCCCGCAGCTGCCTGTAGAAATCCGCCTGAATACTGGTGCGGCTCACCCCATCGGGGAGGGTGCCGATCCGCGTGCCGATCTCGGTATCCGCCACCGCCTGGCTGATGGCGGAAAAGCGGCCCTGCCCCAGACAGGTCACCGCCGCATCCCGCAAATCCCGCAGCGCCGGCACGGAGGAGCCGCGCAGTTCGGCCAATGCATCGGCCAGCCGGACGGCCTCGATTACCTCTGCCGGGGATACAGGCGTCCCATGCTGCCGCTGCCAGATGGCCACACGGGACAGATAACTGTGCGCCGCGTAACGCGGCTCCCCGCGGCACAGGGATTCCCACAAAAGGCCGTAATAGGCGGGTGCCTTGTTCCCCGCTCCGTAACCGGACCGGGAGGACAGGCGGTAGTAGGAGTAGGGCATGAGGGTGCGGCTGGCGGGAACGCGGGGCAGGGAGTCCAGTTCACTGTCCGTCATCGGGCTGGCCGTGCGCAGCCCTTCCACGTGATAGGCCCCCGTGACCACCACGATTTCCTCCGGCAAAAAGCCCTCGGTTATCGCCTCGTCGATCTGCCGCTTCATGTACGCTTCCCGCACAAGGGTTTCCGCCCAGTCGCCGTCCTGTCCGGCGGTCAGTCCGCGCAGCTGCGCGCCGAACGCACCCGCACCCGCGTGATAGGCTCCCGGCGCGGTCGTGTGTTCCAGGGTGCGTTCCCAGAAGGTTTCGTGCCCGTCCTCGCCCGTCTGTGCGTCCAGGGCCCGATAAACCTCCCCCCGTCCCTCCTCCCCTTCATCCGGGCGGTCGGCATCGGCCAAAGCCAGGAACACATCGGACGGCAGATCCATGAAGCGGCACGCGGCCCCGTGTTCCGCCGCCCATTGAATGGCCTGGTATTCGGGAGAATATGCCGCAAAAGGATAGAGAATCGAGCGCACCGGAGCATCCATGGTAAAGGCCAGAAGCGCCACGGGCGGTCGGGTTTGCGGGTGCGTCAGATCGGCCATCTGCGGCGTCAGGTCGCTCGGACCCTCCACCAGAACCAGACGGGGCTTCACATCCTCGAGCAGACGGCGCAGATGCCATCCTCCGGCAGGAGACAGGTGCCTCACGCCGAACAGAACGGGCTCCTTCATCATCCGTTCAGCTCCTTGCACTCCTTATAGAGCCCGGCCCAGGCCGCGCCGCGTTTTTTCATGATATTTTCGAGGTATTCCTTCCAGGCGACGCCGTCTTTGTCCTCGTCCTTGACCACCGCTCCCTGCAGCCCGGCGGCCAAGTCGGCATCGGTGATCCGGCCATTTCCGAAACTGCCGGCCAGGGCCATGCTGTTGGCCAGCAGGGAGATGGCCTCCGCCGTCGAAAGAACCCCGCTCGTGCTTTTGAGCTTTTGCTTGCCGTCCAACGTCGTCCCGCTCCGGAGCTCGCGGAAAATGGTGCAGACCTTTTCCACCACCTCTTCCTTGGGCAGGTCCGCACCCAGATCCAGGCCGCCCGCCAGCTGCTCCACCCGGGTGCGCACAATATCCATCTCGGTTTCCAGATCGGCGGGAGCGGGCAGTACGACGATGTTGAAGCGCCGTTTGAGGGCGGCGGACATGTCATTGACGCCTTTGTCGCGGGTGTTGGCAGTGGCGATGAGGGAAAAGCCCTTCTGCGCGGGAAGCTCCGTCCCGAGTTCGGGGACAGACAAGCGCTTTTCTGACAGAATGGAGATCAGGGAATCCTGCACCTCGGACGCACAGCGGGAGATCTCCTCCACCCTGGCAATCGTCCCCGATTCCATGGCCCGGTATATTGGGCTTTTCAGCATCGCTTCCGGCGAAGGGCCCTTGGCGATGAGCATCGCGTAATTCCACGAATAGCGGATCTGCTCTTCCGTTGTGCCCGCCGTGCCCTGCACGACTTTGGTCGAATCGCCGTTGATGGCGGCGCACAAATGCTCGGACAGCCAGCTTTTTGCCGTCCCCGGTTCCCCGATCAGGAGGAGGGCCCGGTCGGTGACCAGCGTGGCAATCGCGATTTCCACCAGCCGGTCGGAACCGATGTATTTGGGAGTGATGACAGTCTTGCCCGCTTTCCCGCCGACGATGTAGGTCAGCACCGACCGGGGCGACATCCGCCATCCCGTAGGCACAGGATCGGTTTCCGCCGCGATGAGAGCGTCGATTTCCTCCTGATAAAGCTGTTCGGCCGGCAGCCGCTGTACCTTCTGCTGTTCCATGCCCACCAAGTCCTTTCCTCTTTGATTTATCAGACGGCAGCCGCCTGCCGGTATTCCTCCGCCAATGCGCGGAGACTGTCGGTATCGTTCGGTCCGGCCAGCCGGATGCCGCCCTCCTCTATGCGTTTGAGTACCCGCATCGCCTCCGCTGCCTTTTCCGCGGCCGTCCCGGGCAGACGATCGAAGAAGCTCCGCAGATTCCAGAAATACAGCCGTTTCTGTTCCTGGCAGAACCGCACCGCCATATCTTCACAGGACGGATAGCGGAGAAGCCGCAGCGCATCCACATATTCGAACGAATCGGGTGCGGCCTTGTTGCGCGCCAGGAAATAGGGCACGAGCACGCGGTAAAGCGCCTCGTCGCCCGGACGGATGTTGGAGACGAGAAGCGGCTCGTACTCCCGGCCGAGTGCGATCAGAGCGCTGTACCAGCGGAGGTCCAGCGGCTCGAACAGAGGATGCGCGACGGCAACGCGTCGCTGCGAGACCGGATCGGTCATGACCAGCCGCGTCTCCTGCCGGTATTCCGCCGCGTTCCAGCTCACCGATCCCACGGCCATGAAGAGCAGCTGTCGCCGCTGCTTCGGTTCTTTCTTTTTGAAGAGTCCTCCGGGCTTCAGCCACTCCCCGGCCAACGCATAGGCATCGCAGGCCGGTCGGGTCAGCAGCGCCGCCAAGATGTGGGGCGCCCGATAAAGTCCGCCGCATTCCCGGTCGAGAGCATCGGCCAAATCGATCAGATCCGGAGCGGGATGCAGCCGCAGGCTGCAGACGAGCAGCTGCGGAACGGCCTCGCTGAACAAAGCGGCGTCCTCATGAGGCAGGCTGCGGAACTCCACGGGAGATTTCCCTCCGGCGGCGGGGCGGTCCAGCGCGCCGCCGAGCGCGGCGGCCCGGCGAAATACCCGGCAGACCTCCTCTCCGGATTTCCCGACCAGAGCCGGCAGCCAGGAAACGAGGCTTTCCGCCGTCTCGGCGGTGAGAACGGCTTTCGGATCGGCCTCAAACGGTTCGAGCAGGCGTCCGATCACGTTCGCCGTCAGCTCTCCCGCCCGCCCGGCTGTAGAAAACGCCATGAATTCCGCCGCCTGTTCCGGTTTCGAGGCGGCGAGCGTATTCCAATACTCCCAGACGGCGGGCGACTCCATTTGCGCCAGCGCCCACTGCGCCTGTTTTTTCACGGCGCCTTTTTCCGTTTTCACCAGGGTCAGCAGCGTTTCGGCATTTCCCTCTTTCAGGCGGAGTGCGTAAGCCGCCTCGGCGCGTATCTCTTTATTCCCGGTTTCCAGCAAGGATAGATAAAAGGCGTTTTCGTCCGCTCCGGACACGGTTTCCAGCACATGCAGCCGCCGGACCATCTCCCGTTTCCCTTTCGGATCGAAGTCCTCCTTGAGCAGAGGGGCTATCTCCGCCCCCTCTTCACAGAGCCATTCCTCCGCCTTGTCCGCCAGCTCCGCGTAGCTGGCCCCGAGCGCGCGCACCAGCGCCTGTTTGACGCGGTAGTCCCGGAACAGGGCGGGCTGCGTCTCGTGCGTATCCACTATGAACGCATACCGTCCGCCGCCGGTACCCGTCAGGGCATCCAGGAGCGGACGGAGAACGCTGTAAGGCGCATTCGACAGCACATCCCCCCGCCCCGTCAGCGGGAGAGGCTCCAGTTCGCCTTCCACCGCCGTCTTTCCCTGCGTGACCAACACCGCGTCGCACAAGGCCAGAACATCCAGCAGCGCGGCAGCCGGATCGGGACAGCCGGGGTCAAGCATCGCCCGCACCCCCTGCCCGATGCGGGCCAACACGGGGGATGCGCTCTCCAGCGGGGACAAAGCTTCCAGGGCGCGGGTCAGGCGGAAATCGTCCGTCAGCAGGGCGGTCCCGGCGATCGCCCCGGCCTTCAGTCTTTCCCGCAAATGCATCAGTGGCATCAGGTCCAATTCATACGCCTCCTAAGATGGTACTGCCGGTCCAGGGGGCCTATCCGCCCCGTCCATGCCCGGATTCAGTAGAGCAGCCGGACGACTTGTTCCTTTGTCAGAATCGACAGTGGCTGCACGTTCAGCCGCCCGGCGGTTTTGTCGTAATATAAAGCTCCGAGCAGCACCTGCTGCTCCAAAAGAGCCGGATCGGGCAGAATGCCCAGCCGCGCCACCGTGGGTTCCAGCTCCGGCATATCGCCCAGCCGAATGGTACCGCCGTCTCCGTCCGCCATCGCGATCCCTTCGGCCGTACGGCCGATACGGGCCATGCGGAGCAGGCGGATATAATACGGTGCGGACAGGGTGTTTTTCAGACAGGTTTTGGCTTCTTTGACCGCCTGCGCCAGCGGAACGGCGGCATTTCGCAGCTTTTCCAGATCGTCCGGGGTCAGATCGGTGAGTTCCATGCCTTCCCACCGCACCCGGCGGTTGCCCTCCCCGGGATAATAGCAGGCTTCCGGCACGACGGCCGCGCCAAACACCGTGTCGTCCTGTTTGATATATTTGAGGGCCTTTTCCGGCCGGTAATTCTGTGTGAGACTCACTTCACCGGTATCCACGTCCGCCCAGCAGCCGGTGTCGACATATTCCCGCCCGGCTTCATCGTATGTCACCCAAAAACTGAGCTGCGCCAGCCGGACGTTCCGCTTGACAAGCCCGAGGGCCGCCAGATCCGCCAGCTTCCAAATTCCTCCCAGCTCTTCGAACAGCCAATTGTCATCCTGTTCCACCTCGCCGCTTTCGAGCTTGGCGGTGAGATACTGCCGGGACTTTTTCACCAGAGCCTCCAGCCGCTCCAGTGCTTCCACCGCCCGCTCGTAATGCGCGTCGTCTCCGTCCCGCTGAAAAGCGCCGATTTCCAGAATGAGTCGGCCAAGCAGCCGCTGCGGACCGGGAAGATAATAATCCCCCAGCTGTTTCTGCACCTCGCGGTAGGTGCCGAGCGCGGCGCCTCCCATAGCCCCGAGACCGGTTTTCAGCAAATCCCGCACCAGCCCTGCCGTCAGTTCGAGCCCCTCAAGCTGCTTTTTTAGTTTTTTGCTGCGGGCCGCCTTATTGATTTTGGGCGGCGCTGCGGGTTTCGTCTGCGCCTGTGCACCTTCCGTTTTTTCGGCCCGGGCCTGTTTGCGCGCCCGCTTCTGCAGAATATCGTCCGGGATTTCACACGCCGCAAAGGATTTTCCCGCCATCATTTCGTAAAGAAGGGCCAGGCTGTGTTTGCAGGGGAACTGGCGGCTGGGACAGGAACAGCGGAACACGGGCTGGGCGGGATCCACAAAATCCGCCGTGGTAATATAATGGCTGCTGCCGCTGCCTGTGCATTCACCTAGAAAAAAGGTATCGTCGGCCGACTGCTCCAGCCGGACAAACCCGCCTTTTTGCGATATTTTCCGTCCGTTTGCCGCCGCCGCTGGGTTCGGGGCCAAAGCGGCTATCATCTGTTCGGTTATGGATCGCATGCTGTCGCATCCTTTCTCAGACTGTTGGCCTCTTGGATCCAGTATACCATAATTTGCGGCGGAATGGGGGGATACAAGACGAAAAATCCGGCCGTTTTTCGGCGGCCGGATTGATGCAAGAACGTTTAGGCCAGCTTCTGGCTGTCGCGCCCATCCAGGCGCATCTTCCAGTAACCGTTGACCTCGCAAATGGTCCCGTATCCTTTGAAGCGGGTCGGCACCACCGTGGTATAGTAAATCCAGGCACACGCAATGCACAGATTGCCGCTGCTCTCCCGATTGATCTCCTGCGGCGATGTTCCATCTTTTTTCATGTAAATATGGTCTCCGGCGTCGCCGTTCGTATAATAAATCCACTCGCCGCTGATATTCAGCTTCATGGCGCCGGACGGCACCAGCAGCCCTTGTGAACAGACATTCCGATATGGCTGTGCGTCTGAATCGTCGAGATTCGCGGCGGACAAATGGTTATAGGATACCCTCCATCTTGGCAGACCGCTTATCCACCTATATTGCAAGCAGCAGGGCAAGTCAAACCGGAAGGTCACGGGGCGTTCCGGGCCGCTTTTCCGACCATTTGAATGGACCGCAGGAAAGGGACACCGCTGTGAAAGGAAGTT
>CABUNG010000053.1 GCA_902492895.1 uncultured Oscillospiraceae bacterium
GCGGTGGGGGTACACCCGTTCCCATCCCGAACACGGCAGTTAAGCCCACTTGCGCTGACGATACTTGGCTGGAAGCGGCCTGGAAAAATAAGCAGACGCCGACATCTGTGGGGTTTTCCCCACACGACATTCCTCCTTAGCTCAGTTGGTAGAGCATGCGGCTGTTAACCGCAGGGTCGTTGGTTCGAGTCCAACAGGGGGAGCCAAAAGCAGAGACATGGCTTTTGCCATGTCTCTGCTTTTTTTGCAGCTGTTGGAATCGGGGCCGGTGTCTGTGTTTCGGGAGACGCATCGCGGCTGTTCACTGGATCATGGGCCGGCGGCAGATGCAAACGGTGTATGAGCAGGAGGAAACCAGGAGTTTCACACCGCCGCAGACAGTGAAACGACTACGTCGCCAGCTCCCGGTCGGATGCCTCGGCGCCCAGGAAGTTGGACTTCGATCCACCGTGGGTGTTTGGACCGTACATGGGTACAACCGGATAGCAAAGCACCGCCGCGTTGGGACGGGAGGAGATTTGACGATAACATCTCCTGTCTCTTTCCCGTAATCGAAATGCCCCGCCGCCGTACACGCCAGATGGCTGCCGGCTGAAAAGCCCATAATCGCGATTTTTTCCGGATCAACGCTGTAGTCCCCGGCCTGACCGGTCGTATCCGTATCCCATCCGACAGCGCGGCAGTCGTACAGCATCCGTGAAAGCAGGAGCGAACATGCTGTAACGCATTTAGATAATGCCATTATATAGAGTAGAAAATCGGAGTTGTCCAGAATACAGCCTCCTGTTTCCAATCAAACCAGAAATTCACCCCTTTTTCCCGTCCCCGTCCCGCCGGGGATGGTATGCAGGAGAAACGCGGTGCCGTTTTTATTGTAATCCCCCCGCGGGCATGCTATAATGGCGGCATAATAGCGGCATCTGCGCCTGAAAGGCGCGGCCGCTCAACCTGAATCAATGGAGGAAACGGCATGAACGACACCATGGACACCATACTCGGCAAAATCGCCTCGCCGGACAACGCGTATGGCGGCGGAGGCGTCTCCGCCCTGGCGGGCTCCTTCGGCACCTCACTGGCCCGGATGGTCTGCCATCTGCAGGAGCGCAAAGCGGAACCCGCCCTGCAGGCGGCATACGCGGAAATCCTGGATCAGCTGAACAGCCTGGAAAAACGGCTGCTCGATCTGTTTGAGGAGGACGCCCGCTCCTTTGAGCCTCTGCAGGCCATGTATAAGGTCAAACCCCAAACCGAGGAGGAAAAGCGGGAAAAAGCCGCCCGTATGGCGGTTCTGCTCGAGCAGGCGGCCAGAACTCCGCTCGAGATCATGGAAACCGGCTGTGCCGCCCTGCGGCTGCTCGACCGGCTCGCGGATATCTGTCCGAAACTGCTGATCAGCGATATCGGCATCGCCGTTTCTCTCTGCCACACCTGTGTCAAAGGCGCGGAGTACAACGTGGCGATCAATGCCGGGATGATCAAGGATCCGGATCGCGCCGCCCCCCTTTTCGCACAGCGGGACCGCCTGCGCCGGGAGGCCGACGTCCTGTCGGACGCCATGATGAAAAAAGTGGAGGACAAGCTGGGCTGAGGTCCGCTGTCCGTAAAGGAGATGGATTGTATGAGCACCTTTTTCAACTGCAAAGAGGTATCGGCCAAAATCGACGCCGACACCGCCGAAAAGCTGCAGAAGCTGGCAGCCGCCGACGTGCAGGCCCGCCTCGCTCTGTTTCAGATCGGCGACAAGGCAGATGAAAGCACCTATGCCGCGGCAATCATCCGCAAATGTGAGCTTCTCGGGGTAGAGACGGAGCTCCACCGTTTCCCGGAGGACGTCGGCTCCGCGGAATATCTGGCAGCGTTCCGTCAGGCGAACGACAACGACGATGTGGACGGTCTGCTTTTGCTTCAGCCTCTTCCCCGCCACATTGAGGCGGAGATCATCAAGCGGGAAATCCGGCCGGAAAAGGATGTCGACGGATTCGGATACACCAATATGGCGTATCTCTACGCGGGCGATTCCCGCGCCCTGCCGCCCTGTACGGCCCAGGCCGTGATCGAAATCCTGGAGCATTACGGTGTGGATCTGGCGGGAATGAACGCCGCCGTGGTCGGGCGCAGCACCGTCGTGGGCAAACCCTTGTCCCTGCTGCTGCTGGCCCGGAACGCCACGGTGACCATGTGCCATTCGAGAACCCAAAACCTCGCGGACGTCTGCCGCCGGGCGGATCTGCTGGTTTCCGCGACGGGCAAAGCCCATCTCATCGGCCGCCCCCATGTCACGCAGCGCACGATTCTCGTCGACGTCGGCGTCAGCGAGGACGACGCCGGCGTCCTCTGCGGCGACGTCGATGTGCCGGATGTTCAGGATATCGTCTGCCGCATGACCAAAAGCAGCCTCTCCCTCGGTTCCATCACCACCTCGGTCCTGCTCCGCCACACCGCAGCCTCCGCCGCCCGCCGTGCGTGACAAAGTACGGGAGCCCCTCCCATGTGTCCTTTCAAACGAACGTATAAAAAGGCCGTCCGTGCAAATGCACGGACGGCCGCTCTATTTTCCCAAAAGATCCATCTCCGGTTCCGCCAAACGGGCCACAAAATCCTCCGCTATATCCAGAAGATGATCGGGTGAGAGGTCTCCCCGATTGCAGTGATCGATCAGGGGCGCCAAAACCCCGGGGTCCCTGGCCAGATCGTCGATTTCCCGCTCTCCGCATCGAATGCCGTAGGCTCGATAGGAGATTCCCTCCAGTGTCCGCTGCTTTTCTGTCATCTCACACTGCAAATTCACAACCACCCATTCTATATTTGCCCGCACGACAGGCGCGCAGGCACACAGAAAGATAAGCTATGCCGCACGGCATGGCCTAAATCTCTGCATTTGCAGATGTCGGCGGTATCGGAAACAGGCAGAAAAGCGTGTGAATTAAATTCACACATTTTCCCGCAAACGGCCCTTGTCTCTTCCAAAACATTAGGTTTTGAAAAGATCGCAAGGCTGCACGTTCAGAGAATGGGAGATTCGTTCAATCACATCCACCGTGGTGTTTCCCGTACCGTGTTCCACATGGCGCAGCTGGGACAGGCTGAGTTCTGCGGCGCTGGCCAGCTGCATCTGGGTCATGTGGGCTTGGTTCCGATACCAGACGATATTGTCCCCTAAAATTTTTCTCAATTTCATAACCAATCCCCTTTTTATTTTAAAGGGAATTTATGGGAATGGCAAGCCGTATATTCCGGCGCCGATATACGAGTGCCCATATTTCACAAAAAACGACAAAATTCGCGCGAACCGCGGCCGATTTGACAGATATGCTATACTGTTAGGTGCACTCCATCCGAATGGAGTCTCAACGGAGGTTTCTTTCATGCAGATATACAAAGAACGCTTTATAAATACCGGCCTTATCGCGCTGTTCCTGACCGGCGCCGTTCTTCTTTCTTCCTGCGGCTCGCCTCAGACCACTCCGACGGAATCGTTCGCACCCTCTCCGGATAACGCCTCTTCTTTCGCCGACGTTTCGGATGAAACCGGCCCCGTCCCTTCCGGCGGCACATCGGAGGAACAGCCGCCGGAGTCCAAAACCGATACGTCCCGCGTCGGGGATCCGACACCCGATTCCGCACCCGGACAGACGAACGCGGCGTCCGTTCCCGGGACGTCCGGGTTCCCTTCATCATCGGACACGCCCGGAACGTCCGGTACGACCGGCACGGTTCCGACCGAAAAGCCGATGACGGAAACGCAGATGCTCCTTCGCACCTACCACGACGCCTTAGACGCTCTGATGAACGCCGCCTGTGCGGAATCCACCCTGTCCGGGCGGACGACTGCCACGCTGCTCGGCGGCGTCAACTTTGAGCAGAACACCACGGCGGTCCGCCGCTTCGTGCGAAACGGTTCCGTTCTCGACGCGGAATCCCGATACGACTCGGCCAGCAGCCTCAAAACCATCCGTCAAACGGTGGTCAAAACCGCGTCCGGATACAGCGTGCGCGATAAAGACGGCGCCCCCGTCGTGTATGGAAACGCGGATTACCTGGCGAAGTACGGCGTGGCCCCCGAAACCTTTGTCCCCTATGTCATCGAGGAAGACACCCTGCTCGCCGTCCCCACCCGGTCCGTCTCGGGCAGCGTAACCCGGATCACCTTTTCCCTCCACCCGGAAAAAGCGGCGGAATCCTACGCGCAGTCCGTCAAAGCCATGGTGGGCAGCACCGCCGAGTTCCTCGGCATGAAGAGCATCACCGTAACCGCCCGCATCGAAAACGGCGTGCTGACCGGCATGACGGTGGACGAACAATACGCCATGAAGATGCTGATCACCATCACCTGCACATCCAAGTTTGAGCAGACGTTTCAAAACATCGGCAGCGGTGTCGTGAAGGATTGGTAACCCTTCCGGCGCCGCTGCCTTTTTACCGGTCTTTCTTTTTCGTCTGGTATTTGCTGAGCTTCTCGAGATCCGCGTTTTCCCCGATGACCACCAACAGATCGCCGTCGTGAATGATATCGTCGCCGGCCGGCGCGACGTTGAGCACCTTGCCCGACCGGATGGCCACCACATTGATGCCGTATTTCAGGCGGATGTTGCTGTCCCGCAGCGTATGCCCCACCCATTCGTCGAGCGCCTGGATTTCCATGAGGCTGTGACGGGCGGACAGCTCCATATAGTCGATCAGATTGTTGCTGGAAAGGTTCCGCGCCAGCCGGATCCCCATATCCTTTTCCGGCATGATGACCTTGTCCGCGCCGATCCGCTCCAGGATCTTCGCGTGGGATTCCCCGGTCGCCTGGGCGACGACGCGGGCGGCTCCGTGATCCTTGAGCGCAATGGTCGCCAGACAGCTGATCTCCACGTCCTTGACGCTGAGCACCACAACGTCGAAATTCCGCAGGCCCAGAGAATCGAGCGCATCGTTGTCGAGAATATCGGCCTGCACCACGTGCGTGATGTCATGGGCGAGATCGGCGACCCGCTCGGGATCGTTGTCCACCCCCAGTACCTCCACGCCCATGGTCGTCAGGGAGCGTGCCACGCTCGCGCCGAACCGGCTGAGCCCCAATACCGCAATCTGTTTCATCTGATTTCCTTCCGCCTTTCTCCCGTGTCCGGATCTGCTCACCGTGACCGCTTATCCCACCATGATCCGTTCCTCCGGATACCGCACGGCGTCCGGTTTGCGCATGCCGCCCGCCAGGGCCATCGACACCGTCAGCGGGCCGACCCGCCCGATGAACATCGTCAAAATAATCAGCAGCTTGGAAACGACATTCAAGGTGGGGGTGATTCCCGTCGACAGGCCGACGGTTCCAAAAGCCGAAACCACTTCAAACATCACATCGGCGAGGACCGTGGTCCCCCCCGTCATGGATTCGATCGCGCTGATGACCACCGTATCGACCAGTACCAGACCGAGTGCCAGGAACACGATGGCCTGAGCCCGCCGCACCAGCATGAGGTTGAGGCGGCGTCCCCGGACATTGTAATCCTCTTTGCGCCGGATCATGACCATCACCGACAGCAGCACGATAAAAAAGGTGGTGGTCTTGATGCCGCCGCCGGTGGAAGCCGGAGAAGCGCCGATAAACATCAGGATAATGCTGACCATCTGGCCGGCCGGCGTCAGATCCCCCTGCCCGATGGTATCGAATCCGGCCGTGCGCAGTGTGACCGACTGGAAGGCCCCCGCCATGATCTTTTCGGCCGGATTCAGACCGTTTGCCAGGGTTTTGGGATTGTTCCATTCCAGCAGGCAGATCAGCAGCGTGCCGGACAGCACCAGTATGCCCGTCACCAGCAGAACGACGCGGGAATGAAGCGTCAGGCGGCTCCAGCGCCGCGTATGCAGAACATCCAGAATCACGGAAAATCCGATGCCGCCGAGGAGAATCAGGCCCATGACCGTAAAATTGATCACGGGATCCGATACATACGGCACAATGGAATTCTCGAATCCGAAAGGATCAAAACCCGCGTTGCAGAAGGCGGACACCGACATAAACACCGCGTAATAGATCGCTTTCCCCAAATCGTACTCAAAGGCAAAGCGGACGGCAAAGATGACACAGGCGATCCCTTCGATCGAAAAGGTGACCAGCAGGGCGTTGCGCACCAGCCGGACCGTCCCCTGCAGGGATTCGGCGTTGAACGCCTCCTGTATCACCAGGCGTTCCCGCAGCGTGATGCGTTTACCGATCATCATGAAAACCATGGCCGTGATGGTCATGAACCCCAGCCCGCCGATCTGGATCAGGCAGAGGATGACGATCTGGCCGAACAGGGAAAAGGTGACGCCGGTGTTGACCACGATCAGCCCGGTCACGCACACCGCCGACGTCGCCGTGAACACCGCGTCCACAAACCCCAGCGTGTCCCGATCGACCGTGGCCATCGGCAGCGTCAGCAGCAGTCCGCCCAGCAAGATGACGCAAAGAAAGCCCATGGCCAGAATCTGGACGGGCTTGAGAGAATGTATTTTTTTCTGCAGCCATTGACCCATGTTCGGAATTCCTCCGCCCAAAACACCGGCTCAACTGAATACCGCCTGATATTTCCAGCCCATTATAGCATGGGGGGTATGAAAAAGCAAGGCGGCATTGACCCATTCCGCCAATTTCCATATTCTGCTTGAAAAGGAGAGTTTTTGCCCGCTTTTTTCGTCATCCCGCCTCATGCCGCCGACACGGTTCCTTTCCTCCGGCCTTCATAATTTCTTCCATTTTCCTCCGTTGAATCTTTGACGGAATTGGCGTACAATACAGATAGATCATGCAGGAGGTGGCGTCCGATGGACACCTGTATCAAGGTAGCATCGTTCAACATCAAGCGGGATTCCCGCTTTCAGGGACCACACAGCTGGCGGAACCGCCGGGAGCTGGTGGCCGAGATCATCCGGCAGTCGGGACTGGCGATCATCGGGGTGCAGGAGCTGCTGCCCACGATGCGGGAGGATCTGGGCGAACTGCTCCGGGGCTACAGCATTTTCGGAGAAGGGCGCAAACGCAACCGCAGCAACGAACAGTCGGCCATTCTCCTCCGGGACAACGATACGAAGCTGCTCGGCGGCAAGACGTTCTGGCTTTCCAAGCATCCCGAGCGTTCGGGCAGCCGGGCGTATTTTGCCATGTTTCCCCGCATCTGCACCGTCTGCGAAGTGTATGTGCAGGAATACGGCCGCTCGATCCGGGTGTTCAACACCCATTTCGATCATGTCTGCGGCCCCGCCCGCACCCTGGGTGTGCGGATCATCCTCGAATACATGCATCGGATGAACGAGCGCGCCCCCAGGCCTTCGATCCTGATGGGTGATCTCAACGCGGCGCCCGACAGCAAACCCATCCGGATTCTGCGGGAAAACCAGCATTCCTATCCCGATATTCACCTGAACTGCGTGTTCGATCTTGCGCAGAATCAGGAGACCGCCAACACCTACCACGGCTTTTCCGGCCGCATCACGCCCCATCCCCCGATCGACTACATTTTCGTCAGCGACGACTTCATGGTTCGGGATACCTATCTCGACACGACCCATACCGGGGGACTCTATCCGTCCGATCATTTCCCCCTGGTCGCCGTACTGGAGCTGAAAAAGCAGGCCGCGGAAATGGCCGGCTGAACGATGCTGATGCATACGCCGCGGATACCTTCCGGTATCCGCGGCGTTTTTCCTGACCGCCGGTAAGACGGATCCATCCGCAGGCCGCCGCAGCGAAAACACCCCCGGCGAAGGACGCTGCCTTCGCCGGGGGTGTGATATTGACGATGCTGAAAGTTTATTTCGTGCCGAAAATGCGGTCTCCGGCGTCACCGAGGCCAGGCACAATGTAGCCGTGGTCGTTGAGATGCTCATCGAGAGCCGCACAGTAAACCTGCACGTCGGGATGGGCTTCCTGCAGGGCTTTGAGTCCCTCGGGCGCGGCAATGATGCACATGAACTTGATGCTCTTCGGTCCCCGCTTCTTGATCTGGGAAATCGCGTCCACCGCCGAGCCGCCGGTCGCGAGCATCGGGTCGAGCACGATGACTTCGCGCTCCGAAATGTCGCCGGGCAGCTTGCAGTAATATTCCACCGGCTTCAGGGTTTCCGGATCGCGGTACAGACCGATATGGCCCACCCGGGCGGCCGGCACCAGCTCCAGCGCGCCTTCCACCATGCCGATTCCGGCCCGCAGGATCGGCACGAACGCCAGCTTCCGTCCGGCAATCACCTTGGATTTGGTGATGGTGATGGGGGTTTCCACCTCCACCTCGCACAAAGGCAGATCGCGTGTGGCCTCATAGCACATCAGCTGGGTGATTTCCTGGATCAGCTCCCGAAATTCCTTGGAACCCGTGTTCTTGTCCCGCAGCAGGGTCACCTTGTGCTGGATGAGCGGATGGTCGGCAATGAACGCTTTGTTTGACATGATGAAACCTCCCGATTTTGACTTCTATATGTATAGCGTATCCCTTACGGTTTCAAACCCTGTTCCCTGGCGCGCAGTTCCCGCTCGGCCTGGGGCAGGCGGAGGTAGACGGGCATCAGCTCGTCCGAAGAAACCAGGCGATCCTCTGCGGCATACACCGCCGCCTCCATCGCCACCCCCACAGCCTGCTGGAACCGCAGTCCTTCGGGGGCGAGGCACAGGTTCGGCACCCGGTCTCTCAGGGTATTATAGCACACTTCCGCCCCGTCTCCAACTATAAAAACCGTTTTTTCTGAAAATTCCGGCCGATTTTTCAGTCTCTGCCCCACCTCTTCGATGGTCAGCGCCTCGTCAGGCGTTATACGGGACAGGCGGCCGTCCTCACAGGCAAACGACGCCGTGTAGATCTGGCCGCAGCGGGCGTCCATCGCCGCAAGCACCACCCCGGTGAAAGGAACCCCCTCCATCCCTTTCGCCATGGCGGCCAAGGTGGATACCCCTGCACAGGGCAGGTTCCGGGCGAACGCCAGGCCCTTGACCGCCGCCACCCCGATGCGCACACCGGTAAAGGACCCCGGTCCCGCCGAAACTGCCAGTACATCCACATCCGCCATGGTCATGCCCGCATTTTTCAGCAGATCCCCCACCATGGGCAGAAGGGTTTGGCTGTGTGTCAGGCCCGTATGAACACATGCGGACGCCACGAGGCGGCCGGTTCCCCCGTCCCCGCAGCGCAGCAGCGCGCAGGAAGCCGGACCGGCCGAAGACTCGAGCGCCAGAATCAGCCGTCCGTCGTCTTGCTGCCGTATCATATCCGTGTCCCCTCCTCCGTCCGGTTTCCGCATTCCGCGGTGATCAGGCGATCCGTTTCCCCCAGCCTCTCGAACCGGACCCGCAGTGTATCGGGCGGCAGAGCGCCTTCGATGTTTTCGCTCCACTCGACCGCGAGGATCGCCCCCCCGTCGATATACTCAAAAAATCCCGTGGCATAGACGTCCTCCCACCCGGAGACCCGATACATATCGAAGTGCACGAGAGGGGGCTTCCCCCCATACTCGTGCACCAGTGCAAACGTCGGGCTCGACACCTCGGCCGAGAGGCCCAATCCGGCCGCCATACCCCTGACGAACGCGGTCTTTCCCATTCCAAGGCCGCCGTACATCGCCACCACCGTGCCCGGACGAAGCCGGACGGCCAATTCCGCCCCGGCCTGTTCGGTTTCCGCCTCCGAATGGGTCCTCCACTGCACGCCCGGTGCCTCCTTTTTATCCTTCATACGGGAAGAATAGAAAAACTTTCTTAAACTATAGCACATATTTGATAAAGTGGGAAGACGCAATCTTGAATAGGCGTGCAAAAAAAGGTATAATACTCCTAATAGAGAGTTTGGAAGAAAATTCCGGTCACTGGCATCCGGCAAGTCCCAAAAGGGATTGACAGGTCGTGTATTCCGAACGACATCACGAGGGGCTGAATCGATCATGTCCAGTAATCAAGACAAAATATTCCTGCGGTATGCCGGCAAAAGCGAAGACGGACGGGAAACGTATTCCCGGAACGACGGACTGGAATACCACTACACGAAAAAGCATTTAGAGGGATTCATCACAAAAAAGGACCGTATCCTGGAGATCGGCTGTGCCACAGGGCATTATGGTTTTTATTATGCGGACAAATGCCGGGAGTATGTCGGGATCGATCTTTTCCCCCCGCACATCGAGTTGTTCCGCCGGAGGATCGAGGAACGGCATCTCCGCCATGTATCCTGCCGGGTCGGAGACGCCACCAACCTGGAGGACATACCCGACGGCAGCTTCGACGTGGTGCTGTCCCTGGGACCGATGTACCATCTGCCGAAAGACGAGAGGGAGCTGGCCTTTTCGGAAGCGGCCAGGGTCTGCAAACCCGGCGGAATTTTGGCTTTTGCCTACATCGTGCAACTCGGCACCTATGCGGGGGCGTGTGTCAACGACGATTGGCGGCACATCTACCCCAACGAGAAAACGAACGAATACGTGCTCGGCAGATGTACCGACGACGAACGGCCGGGCCTTTTTTACTATACAATGCCCGAAGAGATGGCGGAGACGGCCCGAAAATATGGGTTGAAAAAGCTGAAAAACCTCGGCACAAATTTTATGTTTGCCATGAAAATCGTCAACGATATGACGGACGAGCGGTTTGAGACGATGCGGCCGCTTTACGATAGCATGACCAGCTGCGAAAGCTGTACGGGGCTGGCAGGCCACGCGCTGCTGATTTGCGAAAAATCGGTGTAATCCCGAAAAACGGCATGACGCTTTGCAGACGCCTGAAAGTGTCGGAACGGATTACATATTTAAAGTCATCTTCATCGTTACAGGAGGCCGCCTTGAATATACTCAGAAAAATCACCCACGCCGTAGGGACGTTTATACGGCAGACCGACCGTTTTCTGATCATCATTTGTACACTGGCGGCCTCTTACGGCTTTCTGCTGGTGTATTCGGCGACGAAAACGGCGGGGGGCCGCTTCAGCGACTGCCTCATGCAGCTGGTCTGCATTGTGCTCGGCATCGTCGCCGCACTGATCATCTCCCGCATCGACTACGAATTCATCTCCGCCATCTGGCCGATACTGGCGGGGGTTTCTCTCCTTCTGATGATTCTCACCTTTACCCCGCTGGGCTACAGCGTCCCCGGCACCGACGACCAGAACTGGCTGGAAATCCCGCTCGGGCCCAAAACGTTTTTGTTTCAGCCGTCCGAGCTGATGAAAATCATATTCATCATCACCTTCTCCACCCATCTGTCCAAGGTGCGGGAACATATCAACCGGCCGATGACCGTGCTCCTTCTCTGCGCCCACGGACTGCTGCCCGCGCTGCTGGTGTTTGCCCAGGGCGACGACGGCACGGCCGCCATCTTTCTCTGCGTGTTCATAGGCATGATGTTCGCGGCCGGGCTGAAGCCGGTTTACTTTCTATTGGGATTTGCGGGGGTGCTGGGCGTCATTCCCATCCTCTGGAATCGCCTGGACGACGACAAGCGGGCGCGCTTCCTCAGCATCATTTTTGTGGACCAGTACGTGGAAAATATCGGCTGGCAGCAGCAGCTCGGCCTGACGGCCATGGGTTCGGGCCAGCTGTGGGGCGTCG
>CABUNG010000054.1 GCA_902492895.1 uncultured Oscillospiraceae bacterium
CAGGTATCCCGCATGTATATCTGGAGCTGGACGATCGGTCCGGGCTGTTTGATGGCTTTACGCTCATTCGAATCCGTCACACGGACGACGGCTGGTTCGACGGATGCAGACAAAACGGCAAACACGTCTTTTATTTTGGCAGGCAATCCGTTATAATAATGTTATATAAGGGGAGGGGCGCCGTTTCGTTTGGCGTCTTTCCGGCCCCCCGAACGGAAGGAGTCATTCGTATGCATATTTTGATTCTGAACGGCCCGAACCTGAATCTGCTGGGACTGCGGGAGCCCGGAGTTTACGGCCAGAATAGCTACGAGGAGGTATGCGGCTTCGTCCGTCAGAAAGCGGCGGAGCTGGGGGCCGAGGTCGCTTTCGCTCAATCGAACAGCGAAGGCGCGCTCATCGATCATCTCCACGGCGCCATGGGTGTTTACGATGGGATTGTCCTCAATGCGGGGGCCTACACCCATACCAGCTACGCGATCCGGGACGCCATCGCGGCCATCCGGCTGCCGGTGGTGGAGGTGCATCTGTCCAACATCCACGCAAGAGAGGCGTTCCGGCACACGTCGGTGATCGCGCCGGTCTGCGTCGGCCAGATCAGCGGATTTGGCCCAATGAGCTATGTGCTGGGTGTGACGGCTCTGCTGGAACGCCAAAACGGCTGACGGCCGGAAGGGGAGGATCCGTCTATGAATAAAACCGAACGTCTCGCGGCGTTTCTGCCGGATGAGGGGGACGCCGCGCTGATCCTGACGCCCCACAACCGCCGTTATCTGACGGGCTTTCCGTCCAGTGCGGGGTGGCTGGTCGTCAGTCGGAAGGGCGCCTGGTTCTTAACCGATTTCCGCTATATCGAAGCGGCGGGAAAACGGGTCAGGGGCGCGGAGTGCCGCCGGATCTCCCGGGTTTCGGAAACGCTCGCCGCCTTGTTTGCCGAGATTGGAGCCAAGCGGATCTTTGTCGAGAGCGGGCTGACGATCGGGGAGTTCGCGTCTTTAAAAAGGGAAATCCCCGGCGTCGACTGGCAGGGAGGACCTGAGCTGGACGGCTGGATCGGTACCCTTCGCCTGTGCAAAACCGCGGAGGAGCTGTCTCTCATCCGCCAGGCGCAGGCGCTCACGGAATATGGCTTTGAACACATCCTGCCCTTTATCCGCGCGGGACGGACCGAGCGGGAGGTCGCGCTGGAACTGGAATTTCTCATCCGCAGGCAGGGGGCCGAGGGGACGGCGTTCGATTTCATCGTGGTTTCCGGGCCGAATTCCTCTTTGCCGCATGGCGTTCCGGGGGACAGGGAGCTGCAGGCGGGCGATTTCGTCACCATGGACTTCGGCGCGATGGTGGACGGGTGGCGTTCGGATATGACCCGGACGGTGGCCGTCGGTACGGCGTCGCCCGAGCAGCGGCGGGTGTACGATACCGTGCTGCAGGCACAGCAGGCGTGCTTATCCGCACTGCGGCCCGGTCTCTCCTGCGTCGAAGGGGACAGGGCTGCGCGCGACATCATCGATAAGGCCGGGTATGCCGGCTGCTTCGGCCATGGAACTGGGCACGGAGTCGGGGTGGATATTCACGAGGAACCCCGGCTTTCCCCAAGTGCGGGCGGCGCGGTTTTGCAGGAGGGCAGCGTGGTGACGGTCGAACCCGGCATCTACCTGGAAGGCCGCTTCGGGGTGCGGATCGAGGATATGGCCCTGATCACGGCAGACGGCTGTGAGGATCTGACCCATGCGCCGAAAGAGCTGCTTTGCTTGTAACAATCGAGTTGGAAGGACGGAGTACCGGCAGGTGGTCGACACCTGCCGGTATTTTGTCAGGGATCCCCGCATGAGAAGGGGATTTCTCCGATGCCTTTTGTCTCGCTTAGGATCGCATACTTGGCCGCCGCCCCGCATATAGTGTATCAATCTAGGAAGGCGGGGTGCGTGACCGTGTTTGTATTTTCTGTGAAAACCACCAAGAAGCAGATGATCTCGATCATCGTGTGTGTGGTGATGCTGATTGCGATTCTCGTGGTAGCGATCGTCTGGCCGTCGAACAAGACGACTGCCACGGGTGCGCAGCCGTACACGCCGGTGGCGGCGGCCAGCGACGAGGCCCGGATCGGATATCTCAAAACCCTCGGATATGAGGCGTCGCCCTCCACGGCCGAGGTCAAGGAAGTGCTGATTCCCGACGAATTCGACGAGGTGTTCCAGAATTACAACACAGTCCAGGCGGAAGCGGGCATGGATCTGGAGCCGTATCACGGCAAACGGGTGAAATGCTGGAGCTACCGGATCGACAATTATCCGGGTGAGGACGACGTGCTGGCACATTTGTATGTCTATAACGACAAAATCATTGGGGGAGACATCTGCTCCACCAAGCTGGACGGCTTCATGCACGGACTGACGAAAATGAACGGACCGACGATCTCTTCCGCGGCCTGACCGTTCCGGCGTTTTTTCGGTTGAAATTTCCAGTATATTTGGATTTGTCATTTCAAAGACGGTATGGTATACTGTCTTTCGAGGTGACAGATATGGTGCAGCGACTGGATAAGCTGCTGGCGTCCCAGGGGACCCAAAGCCGCCGCGACGCCCAGCGCCGCATCCGGTCCGGCGCTGTCACGGTGGACGGTTCCGTCTGCCGGGATCCGGCCGCCAAAGTCGATCCGGACCGGATGCGGATCGACGTGGCCGGGGAATCCCTGCGGTATCGGCAGCATCTGTACATAATGCTCAACAAACCGCCCGGCATCCTGTGTGTATCCCGGGATCCGAAAGCCCGGACGGTGGTGGATTTGCTGCCGGATCCGCTGCGGCGCAAAGGGCTTTTTCCGGCGGGGAGACTCGATAAGGATACGGTGGGGCTGGTGCTGCTGACCGATGATGGGGACTACGCCCACCGCATCCTGTCGCCGAAAAAGCAGATCGAAAAATGTTATCACGCCCGTGTGGACGGCCCGATTCTGCCGGAACATATCGAGGCGTTCCGGCAGGGGACAAGCCTGGAAGACGGGACCGTCTGCCGTCCGGCGATGCTCCGTGTTCTGGAGGACGGGGAACCCCCCCTGACAGAGGTGGTGATCACCGAGGGACGCTATCATCAGATCAAGCGGATGTTTGCGTCGGCGGGCAGACAGGTGCTTTGGCTGAAGCGTGTCTCGATTGGAGAACTCGCCCTCGACGCACGGCTGGCGGAAGGGGAAAGCCGGGAATTGACCGATACGGAAAGGGAGGCGGTGTTTGCCGGATTACCTCACAATTTTTGTGAAAAATGTCCTTAGATAAATTAGATAAACCCTGAAAGCAAAGTTTGTGGATAACAGGAATGGTAGAAACACAGCAAATCTGGTATAGTAATAGTAATCTTAGGCGTATGTAAACGCGTTGTGCAAATGATTGGGAGGTTTTCTTATGGCGAGTCTGTCTCTGAAAAGCATCTACAAAAAGTATCCCGGCGGAGTCACAGCGGTTTCCGATTTCAATCTGGAAATTAAGGACAAGGAATTCATCATCCTCGTCGGTCCTTCCGGCTGCGGCAAATCCACTACCCTGCGTATGATCGCCGGTCTGGAGGAGATCTCCGACGGTGAACTCTACATCGGCGAAAAGCTGGTCAATGATGTCGCCCCGAAGGATCGCGATATCGCGATGGTGTTCCAGAACTATGCGCTGTATCCCCATATGACCGTGTTTGAAAACATGGCCTTTGGACTGAAGCTGCGGAAAACCCCCAAAGACGAGATCAAGCGCCGTGTCGAAGAAGCCGCCCGCATCCTCGATATCGCCCATCTGCTCGACCGGAAGCCGAAGGCGTTGTCCGGCGGTCAGCGTCAGCGTGTCGCGCTGGGCCGTGCCATCGTGCGTGAACCCAAGGTCTTCCTGCTGGACGAACCGCTCTCCAACTTGGACGCCAAGCTGCGGGCTCAGATGAGAACCGAGCTCTCCAAGCTGCATAAAAAACTGGGTACCACGTTCATCTACGTTACCCACGACCAGACCGAAGCTATGACCATGGGCGACCGCATCGTGGTTATGAAGGATGGTTTCATCCAGCAGGTCGATACGCCCCATAAGCTGTACGATCAGCCCTGCAACATGTTTGTGGCCGGCTTCATCGGCAGCCCCCAAATGAACTTCATTGAGTCCAAGCTGATCAAGAAGGGCGACGATTTCTACGTGGAATTCGGCTCTGAGGATACCAAAACCTCCCGCGGCGTGAAGTATCAGATCAAGCTGCCGGCCGAAAAGAACGAGAAGAATGCCCTCGACGCCTACGAGGATAAAGAGGTCATGATGGGTATCCGTCCGGAAGATGTCCACGACGAGCCCCGGTATCTCGAGATGTTCGCAGACAACAAAATCAAGGCGGATGTGGAAGTTACTGAGCTGATGGGCGCCGAAACCTTCCTGTATCTGAACGTCGAAGGCTTCAGCTTCACCGCCCGCGTCGAGCCGACCTCCACCGCCCGTCCGAGCGACAACATCGATATCGTTATCGACAATACGAAGATTCACCTCTTCGATAAAGAGACCGAACAGACCATCTGCAACTGATTGCGGATAACCGGCCGGTTTCACAAACAACGTGGAAGCTGTCCACCGGTCGACGCCGGTGGACAGCTTTTTATAAAATCCGCATCCCTCTCATCCGATAAGGACGGCCTATGTTTGGCCGAGGTTCCGCTCCGCATCCCGATGCTGTCGTCCCTGCGCTGCAGCCCGGACTGGCGCAGAGGCGGCCGTGGCTTGTCCGGACGGGATCCTGGGCAGGATCCGGAGGGGGACGGGAAAGAGACGACATGGGACATTTCGGCTTTTCATATGTAGGACTGCTCTATTTGCTGATGCTGTTTCTCCCCAATATATGGTGGACAAAGCGCCAACCGTCCGGATACGATCCGGGCGGGGAGTCTCCTCTCCTGCGCTGGATGGAGCGGATCGGGCAGGTGGCGGTCACGACGTTTGCCCTGATTTTTTCGGACTTCAACTGGCACCGCTTCACGCCTTGGAACCTGTGGCTGCTGGCCTCGTTCCTGCTAATGGTTCTGTATGAGCTGTACTGGATCCGCTATTTCCGGAGCGGCCGCACGCTGGCCGATTTTTATGGGCCTTTCTGTGGCATTCCGGTACCGGGAGCCAGTCTCCCGGTGGCGTCCTTTCTGCTTTTGAGCGTGTACGGGCAGGTGATCTGGATGGCAGCCGCCGCCGTTTTGCTGGGAGTGGGGCATATCGGCATTCATCTGCAGCATCTCCGGCAGTCCCGATAGGGGATGCGGCATGGCCATTTTTTCGGTATATTTCCAAAAAATGCGGCCGGTTGCCTGTGAGAAACGGAAAAATCGGAATTTCGGCGGTTTTTTTCGATTTTAAAGGCCGAATTTACTTGAAATTGCCATCGGAATTGTGTACAATAAGTATAATACGGTGCAGTGTTGTATTTATTTCCAAAGGAGTCCCGCCGTTTGACGGGCCGGGAAGTTTCAATAACCAAGAACATGATGAATAAAAGGGGACGTCAGGTATGTCAAACAGGCTATTTCAAGGTGTCGTGCATCAGATGCGGGAAGCGATCGACCGGACCATCGGTGTGATCGATGAAACGCTGTCCATTATCGCCTGCAGTGATCTCGGGCGGATCGGTGAAGTGTCCGACGCCGTGACGGCTGAGTCCTTCTCCGCGCAGGAGATTTTCGTCAAGGGCGGGTATACCTATAAGCCCTTTGGGTCCCGTCCCCGTGCCGAGCACATCCTGTTTGTCGAGGGAACCGACGAGCAGGCCGCCAAATTTGCGGCGCTGCTGGCGGTGTCGCTGTCCAGCATCAAGCAATATTACGATGAGAAGTACGACCGGGGCAATTTTGTCAAGAACGTAATTCTCGACAATATCCTGCCCGGAGATATTTATCTGAAAGCGCGGGAGCTGCGCTTCAACAACGATGTCAACCGCGTCGTTCTGCTGATCCGGATCTCCGCCCGTACCGATATCTCGGCGTATGATATCGTGCAAAATCTGTTCCCGGATAAGAACAAAGATTTCGTGATCAATATCAACGAAACCGATATTGCCCTGATCAAGGAGATCCGCGCGGGCATCGAATCGAAGGATCTCGAGAAGCTGGCCCGGTCCATCGTCGATACTCTGAGCGGGGAGTTCTATACCCAGGCGACGGTCGGCATCGGTACCGTTGTCGAGGGCATCAAGGATTTGGCGCGCTCCTTTAAAGAGGCGCAGGTTGCGCTGGAAGTCGGCAAGGTCTTCGATACCGAAAAGAACATCGTCAGCTACGACAACCTGGGCATCGCCCGGCTGATTTATCAGCTGCCCACCACTCTATGCGAAATGTTCCTGCGCGAAGTTTTCAAGAAGGGCTCCATCGATTCGCTCGATCAGGAAACTCTCTTTACGATCCAGCGCTTCTTTGAAAACAATCTGAACGTTTCCGAGACCTCCCGGAAGCTGTTTGTTCACCGGAACACACTGGTGTACCGCCTGGAAAAGATCAAGAGGCTCACGGGGTTGGATTTGCGCGAGTTCGACGACGCTATCGTCTTCAAAGTGGCGCTGATGGTCAAAAAATACCTTATGGCGAATCCTGTGAAATATTGATGTGTCGCATGACAGCCGGCCGGATTCGGCTGGCTGTCGTTTTATTGTTTTGCAATAAAACGGCGGACTTTGCCGTCTTTTTCTTACAAATCTGCCGGATTCCGGTCTTGACATTCGTTTTGGCGAGGATTAGGATAAGATGGTGGGATTTGTGATTTTATTCGACAATATGGGGGTTTTAACGCCCAAATATGGCAATTATTTTACATTGCCGCGCTTTTGAGTCTTATGGCATAATAAAAAGGGGCTGTCCGCTGGCGCTTTGGACGCAGGTGAGACAGCTGTTTGCATACGGACAACGGGAGGTGTTCCCTTGATTGAATTCAGAGGGGTCCACAAGACCTATGAAACGGGAATAAAAGCACTGAAAGATATCAACATTCGCATTGATAAAGGCGAATTTGTGTTTATAGTCGGGGCGTCCGGCGCTGGAAAGAGCACCTTTCTCAAGCTGATCATGCGGGAGGAAGTGGCCAACGCGGGTGAAGTGATCGTCAATGACTTCAAGCTTTCCAAGCTCAAACGCAAGGAGATTCCGTATCTGCGCCGCACTATGGGCATTGTGTTCCAGGATTTCCGGTTGATCAATAATATGACGGTATACGACAACGTGGCGTTTGCCATGCGGGTGGTCGGCTCTTCCAAGCGGGACGTGCGCCGCCGGGTGCCCTACATACTGGGGCTGGTCGGCCTGCAGAACAAGGCGCGCAATTTCCCGCTTGAGCTTTCGGGCGGCGAACAGCAGCGGGTGGGGCTGGCGAGAGCGCTGGTGAATAACCCGTCTCTGATCATTGCCGACGAGCCGACCGGAAACATCGATCCGGAAATGTCTTACGAAATTATGGAGCTGCTCACCGAGATTAACCGCCGGGGGACCACGGTTCTGGTGGTCACGCATGAACACGATTTGGTGAAATCCTTTAACCGGCGTGTCATCGAAATTCAGGACGGCTGTGTCGTCTCCGACAGCCTCGGGCCTAGGGAGGAGGACAGCCATGAGATTCAGTAGTTTTCGGTATCTGGTGCGGGAAGGGTTCCGCAACCTGTGGCAGAACCGGTTTATGGCCATCGCATCGATCGGCGTGCTGGTATCCTGCCTGCTTCTGACCGGCGGCGCTTATCTGGTGTTTGAAAATATCGATCACGCATTCGAGTGGGTGTATGGGCAGAACGTCATCGTGGCGTTTGCCGATCCCGACGTGACCGACGAGCAATCCGCCGAGATTCAGGAAAAAATCGAAAGCATCACCAACGTCGCAAGCGTGGAATATGTTTCCAAAGAAGAGCTCATGGAGCGGTATCTGGACAGCTTCCCGGAGGAGCTACATGAGGATTTGATGGCGGAGAATCCGCTGCAGGATTCCTTTGTCGTAACGTTTGCGGATCTCTCCAAATTTGACGCCACCGTCATGCAGATCAAACAGGTGGAGCGCATCGATACGGTGGAATATGAACCCGAAATCGCCCAGGTGCTGACGAAAGTGCGCCAGGTCGTGCTGGCAGTGGGGGGCTGGATCATCGGCCTGCTCCTGCTCGTGTCCCTGTTCATCATTGCGAATACCATCAAGCTGACGGTGTACAACCGAAGGCTCGAAATCTATATCATGCGCTCGGTGGGCGCGACAAGCGGCTTCATCCGTTTCCCCTTTGTGGTGGAAGGGATGATGCTGGGACTCATTTCCGCAGGTCTTTCCTATGGACTCCTGTATCTCGTATATTCTCAGCTGGCCAAGCTGTTTACCTTCAGCAACTATTTTAAGCTGATCTCCTTCTCCAGCGTGTGGCTGGTACTCCTGCTGGGATTCCTGATCGGCGGTGTGATCACAGGCGTACTTGGCAGCGTCATTTCCATGAGAAAATATCTGAAAGAAGAATCCAATCCCGACTGATGTGCGGTAAAAGGAGGTTTATGCAATGCATTCCGTATCTTCGAGAAAGTGGAACATCGGCATCCGGTTTCTGGCGGCGCTGTCGGTGGCGGTGATGGTTATGGCGTTCCCGGCGGGTATATTACCGGCCAAGGCCGACAGCCTGTCCGACTCGCAGAAAAAACTGGCCGAATTGCAAAAACGTCAGAAAGAGCTGGAAAATCAGATCAAAACGACCGGAAGCAGCCTGGAGGACCAGAAAAAAACGGTGGCCCTGCTGGATGAACAGGTGACCAATATCGAAGAGCAGATCGACGAGTACGCGGCACAGATTGCCAAGCTCGATTCCGATATTGCGGACAAGGATGCACAGATCGCCTCGATGGAGCAGGAAATCGCCGACCGGGAGGCCGGTATCCAGGACCGCTTTGAGAAGCTGCGCCTGCGGGTGCGCTCTATCGCCCAGACGGGGAATATGTCCGCGCTGCAGATGCTGCTCGATACGGACGAATACACCGATTATCTTCTCAAATCTCAGGTGATGAAGCAGATTTCCAAGCACGATCAGGAACTGATGGATGAGCTCGAAGCCGAGAAAAAGGCAATCAACAGCCAAAAAGAGCAGGTACAGGCGGACAAAGACGCGGTTGAGGCGGACAGAGCCTCCCAGCTCGCCCTCAAGGCGGATATGGACAAGCAGAAGAAGAATCTGGACAGTCTCTACAAAAAAGCCAAGCAGGAAAGGGATAAGCTGCAAAAGAACCTGAACACCTACGAGGCCGAGCAGAAGAAGATCAAGGCCGATGAGGCCAAGCTGGAAAAGATGATTCAGGACCTGCTCAATACGACGCCGTCCGACGGGAAATATGGCGGCAGCATGTTCTGGCCGGCTCCGAACGTCAAGAGAATTTCCTCCCCGTTCGGATATCGCTGGGGCGGGGATTTCCACGGCGGCACCGACATATCCAACGGCGCTTCTCTGGGGGAGAAGATCGTCGCGGCGGCCGACGGTACGGTCATCAAGGCCAATAAAACCGATTCCTGGGGTATGAGCTACGGATATTACACCATGATTGACCATGGCCTGGACTCCAAGGGGCGGCGGATCGTCACTTTGTATGCGCATATGAAGAAGGGCAGCCCCATTGTCAATGTGGGAGATAAGGTCATTGGCGGGCAGACGGTGATCGGATATATCGGCAATACCGGCAACAGCTTTGGGGCGCACCTGCATTTTGAGGTGCGTGTCAACAATACGCGGGTGGATCCGGTTGGAAATGGATACATTTCCCTGCCAAAATAAGGCATACTATCAGAGGAGCTCATGGAGCCGTCCGGCGGCTCCATGAGCTTGTGTTATTGCAGGCCGCCTGGGTGGCCAATTTTCCGACAGAAGGGACAGACGGGCGATGAACAAAAAGGTTTCACTTGGCGTGACCCTGACCCTGATTTTTATTTCCATTGCCATGACGCTCTCCATCACCATGGTGGTGGCCATGCGGCATTTCGGCACTATGCAGAGCGACCTGCAGCAGCGGGTGACGATGTTCGATTACCTCAATGACATCGACAAAACGGCCCGGCAAAACTATACCATCGATGAAGAAAAGCTCCGCGCCGCCCTGTCTAAAGGGTATATCGAGGGGCTGGGCGATCCATATGCCGCCTATCTGACGGCCTCCGAATATCTGGCGGCCAAAAATAAGGATGCCGGCGGCCAGACGGGTTTTGGTTTGGAGGCCGCTCTTTCCGAGGAGGGGGCGGTAGTCGTGACCCGCTGCGACGCGGGATCGCCCGCAGCGCTGTCGGGGGTTCAG
Organism: uncultured Oscillospiraceae bacterium; assembly: GCA_902492895.1. Lineage (GTDB taxonomy): Bacteria > Bacillota > Clostridia > Oscillospirales > Acutalibacteraceae > UMGS1623. The sequence continues at coordinate 10,283 of CABUNG010000054.1, forward strand.
AAGGGCGATGTCGTGACGGCGGTGGACGGCGAAGCGATTGCCGAGGTTGAGTTTCCTACCGTGCAGAGCAAACTGCGGGAGAGCAGCAAAATTTTGCTGACCCTGTCCCGCGGCGAAAACAGCTTTGCAGTGGAACTCTCGTCGAACACCTATACGGCTGTGAGTGTAGAAAGCCGGATGGCCGGACCGGTCGGCATCCTGCGGATCCGCAGTTTCAATAAAGAAACACCCGCGCAGTTCAAGACGGCTTATAAGGCGATGTTGGATCAGGGAGCGTCCGCGCTTCTGTTTGATCTGCGTGATAATGAAGGCGGTTCTTTGGAGGCGGCGAAAGAGGTCATCGCATTTTTGATGCCGCGCGGCCCTTATGCCAAATATATGGCGAAGAATGAGACGGTTACCTTTATGGCGGAGGATTCCGATGAGATTCAGGTGCCGTCCGTGACGCTCGTCAATGGCGGGACGGCAGGGGAAGCGGAACTATTCGCCGGAGTTCTGCAGGATTTCAACAAAACCCAGGTGGTCGGTACGGCGACAGCCGGGAAAAACCAGGTGCAGGAATTGGTCCCGATTGAAACCGATAAATCGGCTGTCCGTCTGACGGTGGGAAGCCTGTCGCTCATCCAGAGCGGTTCGACCTGGAAGGACGGCGGCATTCAGCCGAACAAGGTCGTGGACATGCCGGAGTCGCTTGCTCCGTATGTGCCATTGCTGACCGATGACGAGGATCCGCAGATATTGGCGGGCCGGGCCATTCTGGAGGGCAGTACCCATACGCCGCCCACGACCACTCCACAATCGACGGAGGATCCGACAGGGGATACGACAGAGCCTGCCGATGAATCGACGGAACCGTCCGCATAAATACAAGGCCCCTTCCGCTTTTTGCGGAAGGGGCCTCTTTCATTCTGTCTGCAGATGCAGCCGATCGAAGCGGTATACCGGATACCATACGCGGCGGGAAAGTTCGTTTTTGCTGCAAAAGGCCATGCATTATGTCCGCTTTTTTTGAGGATAAAAGGCCAGAAACAGCCGGATATATTCGGGTAATCTGGCAAGGTCCGGTTCAAAGAACCAAAAGGCAAAACCATCGCACATCTCGTAGCCTTTGCCGTGTATCGTATAGCTTTTCCGATGGCTGCAGGAACCGTCCTCTTTCATATTATGGCGGTGGCCGCACGA
>CABUNG010000055.1 GCA_902492895.1 uncultured Oscillospiraceae bacterium
GGCTGTGTCATGTTGGAGAGAATCGAAATAAGGCCGTTCCCCGATGCCGTTCTGAAATTTCGACAGTCTTATTTCAGGAAAAAGCGAATCAGCCGGTCGTTCCTATCGCTGTACGGCTGATACCGCATCGGCAGATCGATCCAGGTCTTTTTATCCACGATGCTCTTGTGGTGGGAGAAGGTGTCGAATCCGGTCTTTCCGTGATAAGCGCCCATGCCGCTGGCCCCGACCCCTCCGAAACCCATCCCGCTCGTCGCGAGGTGAATGATGGTGTCGTTGATGCAGCCGCCGCCGAAAGAACAGCGGGAAGTTACGGTCCGGATGACCTTCCGGTCACTCGAAAAGAGATAGAGTGCGAGCGGGTGAGGAAGAGAGTTGACCTTGGCGATCGCCTCCTCCATATCCCGGAAGGTGAGAACCGGCAGGATGGGGCCGAATATCTCCTCCTGCATGACGGCGTCGTCAAAAGAGACGCCGTCCATCACCGTGGGGGCAATCCGGAGGGTATCCGGATGGACTTCGCCGCCGCAGACAATCTTGGTTTTGTCCAGCAGGCCGCAGAGGCGGGCGAAATGCTTGTCGTTGATGATGCGGCCATAGTGCGGATTGCCGAGCGGATCGGGCCCGAACTGCCGGACAATCTCCTTTTGGATCGCCGCTGTAAGCCGATCCTTGACCGTTTCGTCGCAGTAAAGATAATCGGGCGCGACACAGGTCTGGCCGCAGTTGAGATATTTGCCGAACACGATCCGCCGGGCCGCCAGCTCCAGGTTTGCGGTTTTGTCCACGATACAGGGACTCTTGCCGCCGAGCTCCAGGGTAACCGGGGTCAGATGTTCGGCGGCCTTCCGCATGACCTCTTTTCCGACCGCCCCGCTGCCGGTGAAGAAAATCGTGTCGAAGCGTTCGTTCAGCAGGCAGGCGTTTTCCTGGCGTCCGCCCGTAATCACGGCGACGTATTCCGGGCGGAAACACTCTGCGGTGATCGATTCGAGCACGGCGGCGGTATGGGGGGAATAGGCGCTTGGCTTGAGCACAGCGGTGTTGCCAGCCGCGATGGCGTCGGCCAGAGGATCCAGAGTCAGCAGAACGGGATAATTCCATGGGCTCATGATGAGAGCTGTGCCGTAGGGAGAGGGTTTGACAAAGCTGCGGGAATAGAAATGGGGCAGAGGGGTATGAACCCGCCTCTCCCTTGCGAACGAGCGGGTGTGGTGGATCATATAGCGGAGCTCGCTCTGCACCAGCCCGACCTCGCACATATACCCCTCCGACGCACTCTTGCCGAGATCGGCGTGCAGGGCATCGTGAAGCGCCTTTTCGTGCTTTGTCAGGCTGTCCTTCAGCCGTTTCAGCGCCTCCAGGCGATACGCCACAGGCAAAGTCGCACCAGTTTCGAAAAACGCGCGCTGTCGGGATACGATCCGGCGGATATCCTCTTCCTTCATACGTTTGCCGCCTCCTTTTCCGGGATGGGTTCCATGACGATCCGGTAAAACCGCTCCAATTCTTTGGCATCCCATAGACAGGGAACCGGGTAGAGGGGATTCGCTTCGTGGCCCGCATGCCGGGCGAGAGCGGGGATGTCGGCTTCCCGGATCTCAGGCAGGGTATCGGGGATTTTAAGACGCCGCCTCATCTCCCGGATGGCCGCGATAAAGGCGCGGGCGCCCTGTTCGTCGGAATCGCAGGGGGAGGAAACGCCCGCCGCGATTCCGAGCCGATGCAGTTTTTTATGAACGCGGGGGCCGTAAGCATCCAGTACGAACGGAAGAAGCACGGCGTTGGCGAGACCGTGGGGGGTGTTGTATTGTCCGCCCAGGGAATGGGCCACAGCGTGGACATAGCCCACATAGGATTTGGTGAAGGCGCTGCCTGCGAGAAAGGAGGCCCGGAGCATCCGGCGTCTCGCCTCCATGTCACAGCCGTCCGTGTAGGCGGTGCCGATGTTCTCGAAAATGAGGCGGACGGCCTCCAAGGCGTCCCGACGGGTCTCTCTGGTAGTGGAACGACCGATGTAGGCTTCCACGGCATGGGTAAGGGCATCCAGGCCGGTGGCGGCGGTCATGGACGGAGGCAGGCTGCGGGTCACTTCGGGATCCAGCACCGCATAGCGGGGGATCAGGGGGAAATCGTTGATGGGATATTTGTGACGGGTCCGGGAGTCGGTGATGACGGCGCTCAGGGTGGTTTCACTGCCGGTCCCGGCCGTGGTGGGGATGGCGATGAGGAGGGGAATCCGACGCCGGATTTTCAGGATGCCCGCCATGCGGCCAAGAGACTTATGCGGCTTCACCACCCGCGCTCCGACGGCCTTCGCACAATCGATGGAAGAGCCGCCGCCGAATGCGACGATAGCCTGGCACTTGCGCAGCTTATACAGAGCGGCCGCCTCTTCTACGTTGTCGGTGGTGGGGTTGGCAACCGTGTCGTCGTACACGAGACAGACGATGCCGGCCTGCTTTAAACGGGATTCCAGATCGGCAGTGAGGCCCAATTCCCGGATGCCCCTGTCGGTAACGAAAAGAATCAGATCCGCGCCCTTCTGTTTGAGCAGGGCGGGCAGGCTGTCTACGCTCTCCAATATTTTCGGTTTGCGGTAGGGCAAAAACGGCAGTGCCAACCGGAGCGCGCTTTGAAAGACACGGCAATAGGCCTTTTTCAGAGTATGCACAAAGGGTCATCCTTCCTCGTTTTCGCGGCAGATCATCCGCAGATTCGATTCGATTTTCGTGAGCGCACGGTAAAAAACCGCGCGTTCTTCCTCACTCAGATCCGCGCCGCCCTGGCTGACTGCACTGACAATTGCCGCATCCAGCTGCCGGGCGAGTTTTTTTCCGGACGGAGTCAGGCGGATTTTGGCCCGATAGGCTTTTTTTCCGTCGGCGCTGGAGCGGAGAAGGTAACCCTGTTCCTCCAATTCGGCGATTGAGCGGGATATGGCCGCTTTGTCTTCGCCGCAGAGGGCGCACAGCTCGCCTGCGGTCAGACCGCCGCCGGCTGCGCCGGGCTGTGCGTCTTCCTGACGCCCGAGATGGAACAGGCACATGACGTGGGGACCCTTGAGTCCGAATTCCGTCATTTCCATGCTCTTGATTTTTTGAATGCAGCGGTATATGGAAGAAATCCGGGCCGTAAACATTTCAAATCGGTCGTACATGAGGACACTCCCCCCAAAGATGTTGATGTATCAACAAAATGGGATCATACACCAGAACGGGCAATTTGTCAACGGTCTTGTGCACAAATGGCACGCGCATGGCCATCATTTTTCTCTTATGAAGTGCAAAAGACATATCGGTCGTGCACCGCATATCAAACAGACGTTCCTATAAAATTCTCTAAAGGACATAAAAAAACCCGAAAACCCGTATCAATACAGGGTTTTCGGGGTGGCTGGGATGGCTGGAATCGAACCAGCACGAGCAGAGTCAAAGTCTGCTGTCCTACCACTAGACTACATCCCAATATGACAAGGCGGATGAACGCCCGTTATTTGAATGAATAGGGACACCCGGGAAACCCGCGTGTCCCTATTCGTTGTGGGGTGGATAATCGGGCTCGAACCGACGGCCTCCAGAGCCACAATCTGGCGCTCTAGCCAACTGAGCTATACCCACCATAAATGGCGCGCCTGAAGGGACTCGAACCCCTGGCCCTCTGCTTAGAAGGCAGATGCTCTATCCAGCTGAGCTACAGGCGCACGGTCCCGCAGGACATGGAGCGGGTGATGGGAATCGAACCCACACGACCAGCTTGGAAGGCTGGGGTTCTACCACTGAACTACACCCGCATATTGGCCGCCATTGGCTTGACGGCGTCCCCTATCATACCATAATCGAACCGTCACGTCAAGGGATTATTCGGGTTTTTTCGTGATGGTGATGATGCTGTAGGTTTGATTGACCTCGTAGTCATAAGGCCACATGGTTTTATCCTTCAGATTAGCGGTCACGGTGGATGAAAACCAGCTTTCCTGCTGGATAAACAAGCTGCCGTTTTGCAGCTTATCCGGAGAAAAGCGCAGCTCAATTGTCTCAGCGCCGGCCTCGACCTCGCGGGCCACAACGCGGGCGATGTCCTCGAGCGAATAGGTGTTGAAGTAGGCGCCGGTACGGGTAAAATAGTTGGCCGCCGTGGCTGTACAGGTATCGATGCCGAAATTCTCGTCGTCCAGGGAATGCGTCAGCAGTATGTCTGCGCTGGTCATATTAAAGTAGGTGTGCCGGATGAGGTCGCCGCTGTCATTCCAGGTGGGATCGAGATGGTAATTCCGCCCTTCGACGGTGACGATGTTCCACATATGAGAGCGCTTGTTTTCATCGAAACCCGTGACGACCGTGGCGGGAATATCCGCTTCCTCGAGAAGCAGCTGCATCGCTCTGGCATAGCCCTCACAGACCGCTTTTCCCTGCACAAGAGCCCCATAGGCGGAAAAGGCGTGGGGAAACGCTTCGGCCGGAGAGGGGGCTTCCGCGGCAGTGTTGTCATACGTACAGCGATCGAGGAGGGCATCGTGCAGAGCCAGCTCTTTTTCAAAAGCCGTGGCGGTATCCGACAGGGTGTCCAGCAGATCCCGGCAGACGTCCTGCAGCCGGGATCTGGCGTCCTTCCGCTCGGCCGCGTTCATGGTATACACCAATTTAAAAGTGGTGAAGCGGCTGGTTCCTCCCGCCTGATGCCCGTCAAAACCGTAGACATTGCCGATATAGAAAAACTGGGGATTGTCCCGGGTAAACGCCGCATAGAGCTTTTTGGCTTCTGTTTCGCCCTGGAGGGCTTCTGGCAGCTTGACCTGCACACCGGGATATTCCCGCTTTTCTCCCTTGCTCGTATCGGAAATCGTGACGGTCTCGTCGTCTGAAAATCCCTGTTTCACCGCGGCATACACGGCGGAATACGCTTTTTTGAGCCGGTCGTCCAGGCGGCTGTAGCACCATTTATTCTGGTATTCACGCAGCTGTGCCGCGGATACTTGAAACGATTCCGTATCCGCCCCGGAGGCATCCGGTTCCGGCCAGATGACCGAACAGCCTGCCAAGACTATACATGCTGCACAAAGCAGCGCGGCCAGCAGCCTTCTCAATGACTGAAACCTCCCGCATTCCTCTGACTTGCGCATATACCCATTCCGATCCCCGCACATGCTCCACGCGGGGACTGCAGTTCTATTGTACCACACAACGACCGGCCCCGAAATGGAAAATCCCCGATTCTCCTGCCGAAAATATCGGGGCAAATCCTCGTCTTTTCAGCTTGTTTCGCCAAACAGCGCCTGCAGCTGGTCCGCTGCCCCGTCCGCTGCAAAGCGTTTATCGTCTCCGCTGCCCACATACCGCCCCTCCAGGGATACCGGTGTGCAGACGGCCCCGCTGTTTGCCGCGGCCAGGCTCCGCAGCGCCTCTTGATATCCGGTGTAATGAGAAATCCGGATATCGGTCTTCGCCAGTTCTGCAATCTTGCTGAAATCCGCTTCCGATTTGGCGTCTCTCGCGGCCGTCATATACTGATTGACAAGAGCGGACAGAACCTGGGCCTGAATATCCGCCTGCTGCTGCAGTCCTCCGTGCTGCCACTTCGGATACCGCAGAATGTCCACCGTTTGTTTTGGGGTCAGAGTATACCGGCCGCTGCTCATTTTGATGAAATAGTCTCCCTCCCGGCAGTCCAAATCCTCTTCCAGAGTGAACTGCAGGCTGGAATCAAAGTGTTGCAGCAGTTTTTCCACATTGGCGTAGGTCATCGAAATATAATGGCTGAACGAAACGCCCAGCAGCTGGCCGGCGGCGGTTTGCGCGGCAGCGACGCCGTTTTTACGGCACAGCTCATCCAGTCGAATCAGCGTCGTGCCGTCCGCCACCTCGGTTTCCCGCGGAACGGCGACCGCATGAATTCTCCCCCTGGCCGGATCGGCACGCACCGCCACGAAACCCTTCGGATCCGTGCCGTCCTGGGTGGCGACAAAAAGCCAACGCACATCCGCTGATGTGAAAGACGGCTGTTCCTCGCCCGAAACAGCTGAGGATGCGTCGCGGCCCGGCGCCCGGTTGTTGACGATGGCCCACAGGCACACGACTCCGAAAACCGCTAAAAACAGCACGAAGACCAGCAAAAAGACGACCACACCGCTCGCGCGGCCGGATTTTTTCTTTTTTGGACGAACATTCGGCATGGCTGTCGACTCCTCTGCGGTAACAATACAGCAACTCTTTATTGAGTATAACAAAACCTACCCGGGAAATGCAAGAACAAGCCTGTAATATTCGGCTACAGACTTGTAACGTTTTTCCAATCCGTCAGACGTATATAGAAAAAGGAGAGCGGTGACTCCGCTCTCCTCGTAAGTTTACGCCATTTTCGAACATTCAGACGGCGTCCGCTCCCGGCGCCTCTGTATATTGGTCCAGATCTTCAGGCGGTGTCACGGTCACTGCCTGGCCGGGATTGTTGATCGTCACCGACATATTCACATCAAGCTGCATTTCGGACGATATCGTGGATTCCGGATCGGCGACCGACGGCATTTCGTATGCCAGAACAAGCGAGACGGTGCCGGACGCTTCCCGGATCAGATTGTCCCCGCCGAGCTTTGCCGTCAGTTCGATGCCCAGCACGCGCAAATCCGGCTCATTTTCCGATTCTGTATCCGTATCGATGCCCATATCGCCAAGGGAATCCATCAAATCCGAATGCATCAGAGATTTCAAGAGTCCCAACACTTTATCCGGATCGACCGACATGGTCAGAGTGCGGATACCGTCTGTCTCGGTCAGTTCGAGCTTTTTGAAATACTCTTCCTTGAACTCGAAATTCAGAGCGTCTTCGGCCAGATCATCGTCGACCGGGCTCTTGACTTTCATGCCCATCATGTCGGTATATGTATACGCTCCGTCCCGATAAAGAGACAGCGGGATTTCCTGACCGGCCACCGTTTCGGTAATGTCGGCACGAAATTTCGTGGAACTCTCTATCTGTACATGTCCTTTGACCCCTATTTCCATCGAGGTGCCAGGCATAGACATCTTGAGATTTACATCCAAATTCAAGTCAGCGCATTGTAAAGCTTCCATAGCCTCCGCTGCGCTCTTAAGTGTTTCAAACGCACTGGGGGGCGGCGGGGCCATGCTGGCCTCCGACGCCTCTCCCTGGCGCGGCACACCGCCGCAGGCGGCCAGCGAAAGAGCCAAGACAACCGATAGGGCGCCCGGCAACATTCGACGCATTTTCATAACCATCCTCCTCCAAGTCTGCTTTAGCTTAACGGTACCCCGATACTGATACCATCTTTAAGCATACAAGATTTTGTGCCTAAAAGCAAGCATATTCAGCGTAAACAGCCGAATAATGTATAAACAACAGAAAAACGGCCGACTTCAGCCGGCCGTTTTCTCCTTCATGATTTCTCCGTCATATATGCAGATCTGCCGCTGCGCTTCGGATGCGATTTTAGCGTCGTGTGTGATCAGAATTACGGTATGTCCATTCCGATGAAGGCCATGCAGAAGTTCCATCACGTCGCTTCCGGAGCGGCTGTCCAGATTGCCGGTTGGCTCGTCGGCCAGGATCATCGGCGGACTGGCAGCAATGGCCCGGGCAATGGCCACGCGTTGCTGCTGGCCGCCGGACATTTCCCCGGGGCGATGATGCAGACGGTTTCCCAGCCCCACCTGTTCCAGGCTGCGCATAGCCAGCTTCCGACGTTCCTCCCGCCCCAAGCCGCGATACAGGAGGGGAAGCTCCACGTTTTCCAGGGCGTCGAGACTGGGGATAAGATGGAATCCCTGAAAGATGAAACCGATGTATCGGCTGCGGATATCCGATTGTTCATCGTCGGACAGGCGGGATACCTCCTCGCCTTTGAGCCAATACTGCCCGGCTGTTGGGATGTCTAAACATCCCAAAATGTTCATTAAAGTGGATTTGCCGGACCCCGACTGACCCACTACAGCCAGGAATTCGCCTTCTGCAACGGAGAGCGTGATATCGCGCAGAGCGAACAGATCCCCCGCGCTCGTATGGTATGCCTTCTGCAAATGTTCCAATCGTATAAGCGCACTCATGTCCGCCGCCTCTTTTCGCCTTCATTGGATGCTGCATTAGTATGGCCGCGGCAGCGGCATGTATACAGATTGGAATTTGAGAGAATTTTACACATTTAAATTTTCAAAGTTTTTATTCAGCAAATCATCAATGGAAACGCTATATAGATTAGAAAGCGCCTGCAAAGTCGCGATCTTAGGACGCGTCTTGCCCAATTCGTAATACGCATACGTAGAACGGTTGACTTTCAGCAACAGGGCCACCTGACCTTGTGTATACCCATGCCGTCTGCGCAGCAATTTCAGATTCCGTGCGAGCAGCATTTTTCCATCTCCCATCTCACCTTTTCGCTTTGCGGTTTCCGGTAATATACCCGTGTTAATAAATATAACATATAACATGTTTCGAAGTCAACTTATAATGAAGATGAGGGCCGGTAAAAAATGGCGTGCCGAGCCCGGGGGCTATACGGACGCAGGACACCATAAGGCCGGGAATTCATTTGGAAAGGAGGCTTCAATATGAAAACGGAAATTCCTGCGAAAAATCTCAAAGGCGATGACGGATATGTAACGTTTTCTGTTCGGATCAAGAACAGCGTCGTTGCCAGTTTGGACGAAAAAGCCCGTGAATCCGGTCGCTCGAGAAATTATGTCATCGGCAAGATTCTTGAAGCTGGCGTGGAGGAGGTGGTCGTCGTAAATCAAGACGAGTCCTGAATGCCAGCTGATTCGGCTGCGGCTGAACGATTCCCGTTGTCTATCAGAGGGCGGAAGCCCCTCTGAAATCCACAGAGCATGCGGCCCTTGTGTTCCTAATGCGTGAGTAAAGCTCTATCGCGGTGTCCGGATCTCATCATTTTTGTCTGACATATTAAATTCGCAATAATCATTAATATATGTAACGAGTATTTTATTCACGCAATTGTCGTCCGTAATCGCCATGCAGAAAGGAGCCCCGGATTGCATCGTCAATCCGGGGCTCCTGCTTTATGTATAACGATATAGCCGCTTATTCGGCCGAGGACGTATCGGACGTGGGGGCAGAGACCACATTTGCAGCCGCCGTCTCGTTCGAGACGGGCGAGCTCTCCAGGGAAACAGCCGCGGCTTCTGCAACAGGAGCGTCCGATTCGGACATGGTGGGAACGAAAGCATTCTGCTCCGGAACGACAGGGGTGCCGGCCGGCGCTTCCGGTATCTGTCCCGACAGGGCGTAGGCGCTCACCTGTTTGCGGGCTGAGACAATACCCAGAATACCGATTACCAGGCCGATGGCGAGATTAACCAGCATTTCACTCAAGATTTCCGACTGCCGCAGGAAATACAGGATAACGTCCGGCATCGTTGCGCCGGTTTCCTGCATCAGATATTGCCAATCGGCATCCTCCGACACGGCCTGATAGATCTGCACGACATAATCGAGCAGGTTGGAGAGCGCGATTGACAGGACCGAGCAAACCACGATGACCGTCATGGCATAAGCAAAGCTCTTGGCACCGCGGAACAGCTTGTAGCCGAAAAAGGATACAAACCCCACCACGAAGCCGAGCAATCCGACAAAATAGCCGGCAAAAAAGCTGACGATAAACCAGGGGATACATCCCACCAGCGCCCCGAGCAAAGCCCCGATCAGCCCTTTGATATAGGCGGAAACCGGTTCTTTCTGGGTTAGGGCGGGGGCGGTTCCCCATTCCGTCTGTGCGGGATACGGTGATTGCATAAACCATTCTCCTCTCTCTGGGACGCTTCTGTATGGAGCACGTCCCTTTCATCCGATTAGTTTACAGGATCACGACGCCGAGGTCAAGGCAAATTTGTAAGAAAGTTCATGTCTGACACAAATTGGCAGCTGAGGGGATTTTTGATCAGAATAGTTGCATTTTCACAAAAAAACCTGTATACTAAAGAACAACGCCGCGTGCCTTGGGGCATACAGGCGGGCGGGTCCTGTGCGACGGTGCGCCGTGAACCATGTCAGGCGGGGAACCGAGCAGCATTAAGCGGTTTGCACCCGTGCGCCGCAGGAAACCTGTCCGTCTGTATGCTCGAAAGCATGAGGCGTTTTTTGCGCCGTCCGTTTGCTTCGACGAAAGGGGGAGTCCCTGTGTATCAGGTCCTTTACCGGAAATGGAGGTCCAAGACCTTTGATGAGGTTTATGGACAGCCGCATGTCACGGCCGCTCTGCTCAACGAACTGAAAACCGGGCGGCTGGCCCATGCCTACCTGTTTACCGGATCGCGGGGAACGGGTAAGACCTCCTGCGCGAAAATTCTCGCCAAAGCGGTCAACTGCCTGCATCCCGTCGACGGAGAACCCTGCAACGAATGCGAGATCTGCCGGGGGATCGACTCCGGCGCTGTTACCGATGTTGCGGAAATCGACGCGGCGTCCAACAACGGTGTGGACAGCATCCGTGATTTGCGCGAAGAGGTGCATTATACCCCGTCCGCGGCGAAATACCGCGTGTATATCGTGGATGAGGTGCATATGCTCTCAGCCGGAGCGTTCAACGCCCTGCTCAAAACCCTGGAGGAACCGCCCGCTCATGTCATATTCATCCTGGCTACCACGGAAGTGCACAAACTGCCGGCCACCATACTCTCCCGCTGCCAGCGGTT
>CABUNG010000056.1 GCA_902492895.1 uncultured Oscillospiraceae bacterium
CCGGATTTCGCCGCTTTCGAGCTGTCCGGCGAGGGCGTCGCCGTCCGCAACCAGAACGGTGACGGTCAGGCCGCCGCAGGCGCGGGTATAGAGGGCGGACAGATCCTCTTCGATGACATAGGTCCAGCCGTCGGAGGGGTCGAACATAGACGTGCCCTGGACGCGGAACCGTTCCGCCGTGTCCTGCGCGCATTCGAGCGCGTCGCTTAACCGGCTGCTGTCCCGTTCTTTGTCGTGTGCCGCCACGAACAGCCGCAGCGTCACGGCGGTGGACAAGGAAAAGAACAGAATGACGAGGATGAGTTCCAGCAGGAACGCCATCGAACCGCTCTTTTTCATCGGATCCCTCCTTTCAGCCGGCGTTGCGGCCGGCTATTCACGCACCAGGGCGATATGCATCGTGTGGGACTGGCCGTCCCGGCCAGCCGAGGTGACGATGAGCAGGCCGTCTTCCTCCGCAAAGGAAAAGGCGGTCAGGGGCGTCACCGTTTCCCCTTTTTCGGGATAGAAGGGCGCTCCCGCCTCGGTCAGATATTCTTTGAGGGCGCCGCCCGTGTAATAGATGCAGGTCTCAAAATCCTCTTCGTCGGCCCTTTGGGTGAGCACGAGAACGGACAGGCCGCCGCGGGTTTCGAGCGCGGCCCGGTCGGATGAGCGGATTTTGTTCGCGACATAGGAAAGCGAGGCGCGCACGTCGCCGCGGGCCTCGGTGTTCTCGACCGTGCGCCTGTATACCCGTGCGCCGATGAGGATGAGCAGCACGGACAGCAGGGCGAAAAGGCCGTACAGGAGAAAAACGAACAGAGTGTCGACCGTGTGCTTCCGGTTCAAGACTCCCCGCCTCCTTCCGCCAGGACAACGGCGCGGTGGGATCCCTCGCCGCGGCGGACCACCTGCACGGTGGGCCAGATGTTGGAGCCGAACGGTTCATACTCCACGACATACCGCTCGTGATCGATCAAAAGGCCGTAATGCTCTTCGAGATAGGAGAGCGAATCCGGGTAAGCGCCTTCGATGGCGTAGCAGCTCACGAGGGATTTGCGGATCGACCGCTCCAGCGCGTGCTGCTGTTCGCCTTCCGCGGTTTTGGAAATCCGGGAAAAGCCGTAAAGAAACACCAGCAGCACCACGGCGGCGAGCAGCAGGGAACACAGCACCCTCCAGAACGAGCGGGGGCGCCGGACCGGATAGAGGTGCATGGGATCACCAGCCTTTCGCGGAAATTCGCCTGTTCAGCCGATGGCGGACAGGATGCCGATCAGAGGAAGCATCACCGACAGCAGGATGCTGCCGATGATCACCGACAGGATCATCACCAGCGTCGGTTCGATGACCGAGACCAAACCCGACAGGGACTCGTCCACATCGGTTTCGTACTGTGCGGCCATCTTTTTCATCACGTCGTCGAGACGGCCGGCCTTTTCCCCCGTTTGAACGAGGCGGGCATACAGCCCGGTGAAGAGATCGAGCTCCAGCAGAGCGGCGGAAAACGCCGTGCCGTGGGATACGCTGTTCCGGCAGCGGCGGATTTTGTCTTTGACGACGGGATCGTGCACCACCTCTTCGGCCAGTTCCAGCGATTCCCCGAGGTTATACCCGCTCGAAAGCAGCATGGACATCACCGAGGCGAAGCGGCCGGAGGCGATCTGCCGGTAAAGGCGGCGGAGGATGGGGAGATGTGCGCTTACGGACATGAGGAGGCTGCGCCCCTTCGCAAACAGAGAGAGCACGAGCAGCCCGATGAGCAAAAGGAGCAGCACGCCGATCACCACCAGGGCGCAGCGGCCGATGCCGACGCCGAGATTCATAAGACCGGTGTCGGCGGCCGCTTCGGCCCCGAGATCGGTGAGGACCGATGAGAAAACCGGCATGACCGCCACCACCAAAACGGCGATGACAGCCGCCATCAGCAGAATGAGGACAATGGGATAGAGCACCGCACGGCGGACGGCTGCGCGAAGCCGGTCCTCCCGCTCGTAATAGAGACTCAGAGAATCGAGGACATCCTCGAGTTTGCCGGCCGTTTCCCCGATGCGGATCATCTGGACCATATACGAGGGGAAGACCCCCGCACGGCGGACCGCCTCATACAGGGAGCCGGTTTCCTGCGCGACGCCGGCGATCTGCTGCAGCCGGTCCCGGCCAGCGCCGGAGCCTTCCGCCGTCAGGGTGGAAAGCCCCTCCCCGAGCGGGATGCCGGCCTTGAGCAGCAGACCGGCCTGGGTGCAGAAAAGCGCGGTTTCTCTTGCCGGAATCCGTCCGGCGGCCGTCCACGAGGCGGATTTGTTTTTGTTCATGGTCAAAACCATTCCTTTCTGACAGCCGCCGCGGCAGCTTCCCGGATAAGGGGGAGGGCGTTTTCACCGTCCGGGCCCTTCAATAGAGCCTCAGCTCGGTATAGTTGCTGCCGTTGCCGATGTAGTCGTCGATCCCCTGTCCCATGGAAGCACCGAAGGTGGCGTCCATGAGCTTCCAGGTTCCGCCTTCGAAGTAAATCTGAATGGACAACCAGCCTTTTTCCTTGGTGTAAACCAGGTTCCAGGCGTGGCTCAGATTGCCCGGCGACACCGTCCCGATGACCAGCTTGGTGGGGATATTCTGAGCGCGCAGCATAGCGGTCACCAGAGCGGCGTAATCGAAACAGATGCCTTTGTTGGTGCGCAGGGTTTCGTCCACGTCGGGCAGGTAGCCGGAGGTGACCGAATTGGCTTTGGCCGTGTCGTACTTCACGTGTTCGGTGACATACCGGTAAACCGCCTCGATTTTCGCGAGGTCGCCCGACGCGCCCGCGCACAGATCGAACGATTTTCGGACCGCCGCGGACGCCGCCGTATAGGAGACGTATTGGTTGGGATACAGAAAAGGCGCGTATACGCTGGAAAGCGCGACACGGAGCGTGACGGAATAGAGTTCGCTGTAGCTGCTTCCGGAGATGTTGCGCATGACGCGCACCTTATACGTTCCGTCTCCGGCCTGCAGCGGAAACACCTCATACCGGCCGGCGGTGTTGAGATCGTAATTGTAGGTACGCCCGGGCGTGACCATCTGCACCTTGACCTTGGACGCGCTGCCGCTGTATTTCACCATCACGTACCCGTCCGCGATATGGCTGGCGTCGATCGTGGCGCCGTTTTCCGCATAGACGACGGTACCGGAGGCTTCCGGAGTGCGGATATCGATGGGGCCGGTATGGACAGGGGCGGAGGTCGTCGGGGTTGTGGTGACGGGTTTGCTGCCGGCGGAGGGGGGCGAGTCAGAGGAGACGGTGCCGGACGATGCGCTGCCGGAAGAGGGGTCCGGCGCGGACGGCGGTGCACTAGGGTCGGAGGCGGGATCGGAATGGCTGTCCGGGGGGGAGTCCGTCCCGGAGCCGGACGAATCGCTGCCTGACCCGACAGTAGAAAACAAGGAAGACGCCTGGTCCTCCTTGCTCGACATATGGGATGAACCGGGGTCCTGGTCGGCGCAGGCGCACAAAAGGCATGCGGCAGCGAGCAGAAGGCCGGCTAGGCGAAATGAGGGGGTCCGCATCCTTTTCTCCCCTTTCGGAAGACGGGACGAGCCGTTATGCGTTGGTTTCGCCGCCGAGAGGATCGACAGCCTCTAAGCGGTATTGGACCTGCACGGTTTCCATCGGATATTCCCGTTTGTAGATTTGCAGAACACGTTCGACGACCTTGCAGCCGTTTTCGTAGGTGGTCTGACCGAGCATGGTGACGAGCTGGGTGGAGCTGTACAGCGACACGGCATCGCCGCGCCGCAGGTTGTCCACCACCGAAGCCTGCAGCGACGGCATGACCCGCTTGATCGTATCCACATCCGGGATGTCGCCCTTGGAGTCGGTGATGGTGATCAGGGCGATATGGATCGAGGCCCCGGTGCGCATCATGCTGCGGGCGTTGACCCTATATATATTCTTAAACACGTTATAATCGCAGTAAAAGGCACCCGGCAGACGGCTCACTTCCATCAGATCTTCCTTGATGACGCCGAGATCCATCTCCACGTTGTGCATGCTTTTGGCGATTTTGCGATACAATTTGACGGTTTCCTCGTTGAGGGTTACACCGAATTCATGATAAAACTGGCGGGAAATCTGCTGGTAATGATCGATCGCCTGCCGGCTGCGGCCGTTTTTGGCATACGCCAGCATTAGCAGCCGGTGAACCTCTTCCTCAAACGGGTTGTATACGATCGACGTTTCGCAGACGTGAATGGCCTCGTCATACCGTTTCGACACCAGCAGGCCCTTGGCCAGATAGCGCACACAGTGGTTGTACTGACTGGTGTAATAGGCGCTTTTGGAGACCACCCAGGCCAAGTCGGACAGGCCAGGGAGAAAATCCCCTTTATATTGGCCGAACGCCTGATACGCCAGGTCCAGCCGTTTTTCCAAATCGTCGGTTTTTTTGGCCTCGTTCCAGCAGCGGTCGAATTCTTCAATGTCGATCCGGCAGGGAAGCTCCGGATTCCAGAGATAACAGTTGTGCTCGTAACAGATGAACTCCACGTCCTCGCCGGACAACGTCCGCAGGGCCGTGCGCGCCCGGTAAATCAGATTTTTCAGGATGTGGAAGGGGTCGTCGTATTCTTCGTCCGGCCACAGATCCTCCATCATCCGATCCGGAGGGATTTCCTTGCCGCGATTTGCCAGCAGATATTCGATGAGTGCCCAGACTTTTTTGCTGCGGCCGATGCTGCCGGTGAGGGCGCGGTCGCCGTAATAAACCGCAAAATCGCCAAACATGCGGACTTGCATCGTCGTTGTCAGCGTTTCGATGGAAATCACCTTCTTTCTATGGGGATGTAGTCTTATAAAGTATACCGCATAACCCGGTTTTGCGCAACGGGTTCGGGCGAAATAGGCTTTTCAGCGGCGCGGCGTTTGTACATTTTTGATATCCGCCGGCATTTGATATTTTCAGATTCGGGGATATTTTATAAGCGCCGATCACCGCAAGCGAAAAAAAGAAACATGCGGCATCGATTTTTTAAATTTGTGACCGGGGCGAGACCGGTTGGGCCTATCATTATCCTGCAGAACAACAGGCGGTTTTCGGATTGCGCTTTCTTCAGGCACCCGGCGGGAGCTTCCCCTCTTCCGGCGGGTGCCCTCATATATACAAACACGGCGCGGAACGTATCCGGTTCCGCGCCGTGTTTTAGGTTTCCGAGGATTCGGCTTTGAGTTTGGCGAAATTCGCCATGATTTTTTTGACACCGGCCTTGTCGAAGGAGACGGTGAGAAGCGTATCGTTGCCCATGGGGGAGGCGTCGACGACGCGTCCGGCCCCGAACACTTTGTGACGCACCCGGTCGCCGGGCTTCCACTGGCCGGCATCGCCTTTGACGGAACCCGCACCCGTCTTTATGCCCACTCCGCCGCCGTGCCGCGCGGAAGCGGCCGGCTTGGCCGGGGGAAACGCGGAAGCGGCCGGCGTATCCGTATTCCAGGGCAGATCGGTATCCGGACTGCGGCGGAAAGCGGACTGCGGCGAACGGAAACCGGTATGGCTCTGTCCCATCGTGCTCAGATCGTGCTCGACCACCAGTTCCGCCGGGATATCCCCGAGAAAACGGGACGGCCGGTTGCGGGCGGTCGAACCGTAGAGGGTCCGGCTGCGGGCGCTGAGAATGGTCAGTTCGGTTTTGGCGCGCGTGATCGCGACATAGCAGAGGCGGCGGTCTTCTTCCATTTCGTCGGGGTTGAAGAGGCTCTGCATGCCGGGGAAAATCCCGTCCTCAAACCCGGGAAGGAACACGCAGGGAAATTCGAGGCCTTTGGCCGCGTGCATCGTCATGAGCACCACGGCATCGGCATCGGCGTCGTAATTGTCCACGTCGGTCATCAGGGCGTTTTCCTCGAGGAAGCCGGACAGGTCGGGGAAATCCGCGCCGCTGTTCTGTTCATAATTGAGGATGGAGGACGCGAGTTCGTGCAGGTTGTCCACCCGGGCGGCGCCCTCGTCCCCGGCCGCCTGCCACATATCGAGGTAACCGGTCGTCTGCAGCATGGTCTGGTAGAGGAGATGGACCGAAGTGTCCGGATCGGCGTTCATTTCCCGGAGGTGGTCGATTATGGCCACAAACGCGGCGATTTTGGCGGCTGAGCGGCTGATGGCGGGATAATCCCCCGCGTGGGAGAGGACCTCATACAGCGGAACGCCGAGGCCGTCGGCGATCTCGGCCGCCTTGTCGATGGTAGCGTCCCCGATGCCGCGCTTGGGTTCGTTGATGATGCGGCGCAGGCTCACGCCGTCGCCGGGATTGTTGATCACCCGCAGGTAGGCGGTCGCATCCCGTACTTCCTTGGTGTCGTTGAAGCGATGGCCGCCGATGATGCGGTAGGGCACGCCGCTTTTTACCAAAGAACGTTCGATGGCGTTCGATTGCGCGTTCGCGCGGTAGAGCACGGCGAAATCCCGGAAGGGTTTGCCGGACGCGGCCTTTTCCAGGATGGCGTCGGCGATGTACCGGCCTTCCTCGTCCTCGTTGTCGAGGACGACGGTTTGGATCGGGGAGCCTGCGCCGTTGCTGGTCCAGAGGGTTTTGCCCTTCCGGTTGACGTTTTTGGCGATGACGGCGTTGGCCGCGTCGAGAATGGTTCCGGTGGAGCGGTAGTTCTGCTCGAGCCGGATGACGGTACAGCCCCTGAACTGCTCCTCAAAGCTCAGGATGTTTTCAATGGTTGCGCCGCGGAATTTATAAATGCTCTGGTCGTCGTCGCCCACGACGCAGAGGTTGCCGCTGCCCTCGGCGAGCAGGCTGATGAACTGATACTGGGCATGGTTGGTGTCCTGGTATTCGTCCACCATCATATATTTCCAGCGCCGCTGATACTGCTCGAGGACATCGGGATTCTCCCGGAACAAGGTGACGGTGTTGCAGAGCAGATCGTCGAAATCCATGGCGTCGGCTTCCCGCAGCCGCTTTTGATAAGCGGCGTAAGCCTCCGCTATTTTCTTCAGCCGGACATCGCTGCCCGCTTTGGCGGTCAGGTCGGCGGGGGAGAGAAGCTGATCTTTGCTCCGGCCGATCTCCCCGAGGATCGCCTTGTGCCCCAGTACTTTTTCTTCGATGTTCAGCGCCTTCATGCACTCTTTCATCAGACGGCGGCTGTCGTCGGTGTCATAGATGGTAAAATGGGAGGAAAAGCCGAGACGGTCGCCGTGGCGGCGCAGAATGCGGGCGCACAGGGAATGGAAGGTGCTGGCCGCCACCTCGCTTCCGTCCTCGCCGAGCATCCGTTCCAGGCGTTCCTTCAGCTCTCCCGCGGCTTTGTTGGTGAACGTGATGGCCAGGATCCGCCAGGCCGAACAGGGATCCACGGCCAAACGTTCCACCGCGGCCGCGTCGATGGGGGCGGTACCGGCGGCGCAGTCCCGCAGATGAGCCATGTCGTCTTCGGTCAGGGAAACGGGCATCTCGGGACTGTCATAGGCCCGGCCGTATTTGGCAAGGCTGGCGATGCGGTTGACGAGCACCGTCGTTTTGCCGCTGCCGGCTCCGGCCAGGATGAGGAGCGGGCCGTCGGTATGAAACACCGCCTGCCGCTGCGGCTCATTCATCCGGGAAAAATCCCGTTCCATGATCCGGCGGCGCAACGTATAAAACTCCTGATAGGTTTCCGGCATAGGATACCCCTTTCGTGAGCGGTCAAATCATATAAACAGAGGGAATGCAAAAGGGGCACGGCATGCCGTGCCCCTTACCAGGCTGGGATGGGAGGCGCCTTAGCCGAACAGCGACAGCAGAACGCCCGCTGCGACAGCGGAACCGATGACGCCGGCCACGTTCGGGCCCATGGCGTGCATCAGCAGGAAGTTGCTGGGGTTTTCTTTCTGTCCGACCTTCTGGGATACCCGCGCGGCCATCGGCACGGCGGAGACGCCGGCGGAACCGATGAGAGGATTGACCTTGCCGCCGGTGACCACATACATCAGCTTACCGAACAGCACACCGCCCGCCGTGCCCACGCAGAAGGCGATGAGTCCGAGCACGATGATGAGCAGCGTCTTGGGATTGAGGAAGGTGCTGGCGTTGGCGGTGGCGCCGACCGTGACGCCGAGCAGAATGGTGATGATGTTCATCAGTTCGTTCTGCGCGGTCTTGGACAGGCGTTCCACCACGCCGCTCTCGCGGAACAGGTTGCCGAGCATGAGCATACCGATCAGGGGAGCGGCGCTGGGCAGGAGAAGCACGCAAATCGCCGTGACGAAGATCGGGAAGAGAATCTTTTCGGTTTTGGAAACCGGGCGAAGCTGCTTCATGACGACCGAGCGCTCTTTTTTCGTGGTCAGGGCCTTCATGATCGGAGGCTGGATGATGGGCACCAGCGCCATATAGGAGTAGGCCGCGACCGCGATGCCGCCGAGCAGCCAGGGGGCGAGCTTGGAGGTCAGGTAGATGGCCGTCGGTCCGTCGGCCCCACCGATGATGGCGATGGAAGCGGCCTCGACGTCTTCAAAAGCAATCCCCAGGCTTTCAGCAAAGGGCAGGGCCCCGATGGCCCGGGCCCCGAAGAAGGTGATGAAAATACCGAGCTGCGCAGCGGCGCCGAGCAGAAAGCTCTTCGGGTTCGAAATCAGGGGTCCGAAATCGGTCATACAGCCGATGCCGAGGAAAATCAGGGGGGGATAGATGCCGAACTTGACGCCCTGATACAAATACCACATCAGCCCGCCCTGTTCGAAATGCTGCCAGGAGGCGCTGAGGATCTGGCCGGCCTCGTTCTGTACGTGAATCATCAGCGGATAATTCTCGGCGAATATCCCCTGATTGACCTGTGCCAATTCCTCTGCCGTCAAGGGATCCAGCGAATTCATCTGCGGATCCATGATGCCAGTGAGAGGCAGGTTGACGAGGAGCATGCCGAAGGCGATGGGCAGGAGCAGCAGGGGTTCGAAGCCGCGCTTCACGGCCAGGTAAATCAGCACACAGGCGATGCCGATCATAATCAGATTTTTCCAGCCGCCGTTTTCAAAGTTGCACAAACGGGCGATGCCGGATTCTTGCCAGAGCTTGACGATGGCATTCCACAATTCACTCATCCGGGTCAGTCCTTTCAGCTAGGTTGAGGTTACGGGGGAGACGAACGGGATCAGAAAGGACGGGTTTGTTCCGCCAAGCCGGCTGCTCCCCAAGCAGGGCGTCCCTCGCGGCTGCGCTGTACGCGGCGGAGAGTAAAAGTGGCGGCGGGACCCGACATGGCGGCCACGGCGGCCGCAATGACCGCGACGACCTCTTCGCTGATCCCCTCTTCGACCACGGGAGCGGGAACGGCGGGAGCCGGGGCGGGCTGACGGACGGCGGACTCCGTTTTCTTTTCAGGAGCCGGAGCGGGTTTCGGGCCTTTCGGGCGGCCGACGACCTTGCCGAACAGGTAGAAAATGAAGGTCAGCAGGATCAGTACGGAGAAAACCACCACCAGGCCAGTGAGAACGGTCATGCCGGCGTCGGCGAACCGTTCACCGAGTGAGACGTCCGCGAAAAGGGGCGTCAGCAGATTGTGCATAGACTCAGTCCTTTCCATTGTCGAAAAACCGGCCGATTGAGGCCGAGGAACGCGGAAATCGGCAAAAACCCCATTCCCGCCCATCATAAAATATGGTCCTATTATACCGCACCTGGAAGGAAAATGCAATCCGTACCCGGAAATTTTCCGGGTCGAATATTTGACCCGGTTTTATCCGAACTTTGGCGAAAAAAGAGACGCCCGCTTGTATGGCGCGCGCCCGTCTGGTATAATGAACGGTGGATGAGCCGGCCGGCGCATCCTTGAAAGCGCCGGCGGCGTTTCTTCCTATATAGAATCCGTATATAAAGCAGGGAATACCTCGCTTTTGGAAAGGACAGGATGACACGATGAAACATGTGGTGCTGTTGTGCGACGGAATGGCGGATACGCCCTGTCCCGCTCTCGGCGGGCGGACGCCCATGGAGGCGGCGCACAAACCCGCGATGGACGCGCTCGCGAAGCGGGCGGAGGTGGGACTGACCAGGACCGTTCCGGAGGGGATGGCCCCCGGCAGCGATGTGGCGAATCTCTAGGTGCTGGGATACGATCCGCAGGAGTGCTATACCGGCCGGTCCCCCCTGGAGGCGGCGAATATCGGCATCGAGCTTGCGGATGACGACGTGGCGATGCGGTGCAATCTCGTCACCTTGTCGGACGAGGCGCGGTATGAAGACAAAACCCTGATCGACTACTGCGCGGGCGATATCCACACCGCCGACGCGGATGTGCTGATCCGGGCGGTCCAGGATGCGTTCGGGGGCGGGGAGTTCGATTTCTACACCGG
>CABUNG010000057.1 GCA_902492895.1 uncultured Oscillospiraceae bacterium
ATATGCAGGTGTCGATGGAGGGAAACGGGCCGGTCACGATCCTGCTCGATACCCGGGACTGGATACGCAAAGCGGCCGGAACCCCGGTCACTTGACCGAAGGAGGAGTTTTATGACGATTCGGTGTTTGCCCCTGGGCCCTATGCAGGCGAACTGCTATCTCTTGTCTGATGACGAGGGCCAAACGGCGGTGATCGATCCCGGAGACGAGGCGGCCTCGATTCTCGAGGCCGTTCGGGTGAACGGGCTCTCGGTCGCGTGGATCCTCCTGACCCATGCCCATTTCGATCATATGCTGGCGGCCGACGAGATCCGCCGGGCCACGGGCGCGCCGCTGGCTGTTTATGAGGCGGATGCGCCCGCCATGACGGATCCGCGCCGCAGCCTGACCATGCTGGTCCAGGATCCGCCCCCACCGTTCACGGCCGACCGTCTTTTGACGGACGGCGAGGAGCTGGCGGTGGGAGAGCTGCGCCTCACGGTTCTGCATACGCCCGGCCACACCCCCGGAAGCTGCTGCTTTCTTTGCGGCGACGCTTTATTTTCCGGGGATACGCTGTTCGCAGGGGCTATCGGACGAACGGATTTCCCGGGCGGGGACGATCGGGCGATGGCTGCCTCCCTGCGGCTGCTGTCCGCGCTGGAACCCCATATGCAGGTGTATCCCGGACACGGCGAGTCTACGACGCTCGGCCGGGAAAAGGCGGAAAATCCGTATTTGTAAGGCGGCACGCCGCCGGATTCTGAATAAAGGTGGAACACGTCTATGCGGCTGATCATGCAGGGGCATCAAAACCGGTTTGAACTCGAAAACGTCATCCGGCTGTTCTTGCCGCAGGAAAAGGTCGTAACGGATGCCACGCCGCAGGAAACGGATGAGATCGAGGCGGTAACCCTCCTGGAAAAGGGCCCGGATACCACCCGTCTCGTCTGCCGCGTTCGCGCGGACGGTTTCGACCGGACGCTGACGGGGGAGGTGGAGAACGCCCATCCCGCCTATGACAGCGAGTGCGAATTCGTTTTGGCCGACCGCCTGTACCGGCTGTTGGAAGCGTGGACGGGGATCCGGCCTCCTTGGGGGCTGGTGACCGGCGTGCGCCCGGTCAAACTGCTGCGCCGCCTGGCAAAAGATATGGGGGAAGAGGCGGCCGCCGCCGAACTGCGGGACCGTCTGCTGGTCACCCCGGAAAAGACGGCACTCTGCCGGGAAACCCTGAAGAACGAGGACCGTCTTCTGGCGCTGTCGCGTCCCGACTCTTACAGCCTGTATGTCTCCATTCCCTTCTGCCCGTCCCGCTGTGCCTACTGCTCGTTCGTGTCCCATACGGTTGAACGGGCGGGCAAGCTGATCGGCCCGTATGTGGAGCTGCTGACCAAAGAGCTGGAGGAAACGGGCAGAATCGCCCGGTCTCTGGGGCTGCGCCTGGAAACCGTCTATTTCGGCGGCGGAACCCCCACCTCTTTGACGGCGGAGCAGCTGACGGTTCTCTTGCGGGCGGTGGACCGCTCCTTCGACCTGTCGAATCTGCGGGAATATACCGTGGAGGCGGGCCGGCCGGACACCGTGACCGCCGACAAGCTGCGCGCAGTCAAGGCTGCGGGCGTGACCCGGATCAGCATCAATCCCCAGACGCTGCGGGACGACGTGCTGCGGGCTATCGGCCGCCGCCACACGGTGGATCAGTTTTATCAGGCGTTTGATCTGGCCCGCCGCTGCGGACACGACAACATCAACACCGATCTGATCGCGGGGCTTACCGGTGACGACCCGGACGGCTTTGCCGCGACTTTGGACGGCATTCTCGGCCTCTCTCCCGAGAGCGTGACGGTGCATACCCTTTCGATGAAGCGGGCTTCCCGCCTGGTCACCGACCGGGACGCGGGCGGACAGGACGCAGGGGAGGGTGCGGCCGCGATGGTGGCGCATTCCGCGGTCCGGCTGCCGGAGGCGGGGTACCGCCCCTATTATCTCTACCGTCAGAGCCGGACGGCGGACAATCAGGAAAACGTGGGATGGGCCAAACCGGGACGGGAGGGCCTCTACAACGTCTATATCATGGACGAAACCCACACCATCCTCGCCTGCGGCGCAGGGGCTGTGACCAAGCTCAAGGAGCCGGGAGGCGAGTATCTGGAACGCATTTTCAATTATAAATTCCCCTATGAATACAATGCCCGGTTCGATGAAATGCTGCGGCGCAAGGACGGGATTGCCCGTTTTTATAAAACGTATGGGGGATACTGATCTGCAGTGACGATCCGTTTCGTGAAAGGATGAAGTGTGTGCTCACCTATTCGGTCGGACAGTGTATGCACTTGAAAATTCAGGACGTCGGTTTTAAAATCAATCGGGCCCCGCAGGGCTGTTATATTTTTCTTCATTTTATCAATCCGGTGGAAATTCGGGAGAAAAACCGGATGGTGCATACCACCTCCAACGCCTGTTTTATCTACACGCCGGATATGCGTCAGGATTACCGCTCCAAAACGGTTTCCATGCTGCACAATTATATCCATTTCAATGTCAGCGATCCGGAGGCGTTTGCCGCCCTGAACCTGCCCTTCAATCAGGTGTTCTACACCGCGCAGCAGGATTATATTACCCGTCGCGTGGAAAAGATCCAGTTTTATCAGAACAGCCATCTCGGCCATTGGGAGGCGGAAATTGAAAAGAATATCGAGATGCTGTTTTCCGCTTTGTCGGCTGAACGGGTCAAGGACAAGGCGGCGGAGATCCCCATCGGGAAAGCGGAGTTTGACCAGCTGCGTTCCCAGATATATCAGAATCCGGGTGCGTGGTCGGTCGAATCCATGGCCGCCTCCCTTCATTTGAGCCGTGCCTATTTTTCGGTGCGATACCGGGAATTTTATCAAACCACACCCCATCGGGATCTGACCGACGCCGCCATGCTGCTGGCGGAAAAGCTTTTGAGCTCGACAAAACTCACCGTCTCCGACATCGCGTTTGAATGCGGTTTCGGCAGTGCGGAGTATTTTATCCACTTTTTTAAGAGCCGGAAAGGCGTCACGCCCGGAGCGTACAGACGGATGACGACGTTCCGCTGAACAAACCATATAAAAAGGATGGACTCCTCGGGGTCCATCCTTTTTTATTTTCGGACAGAACAAAAACGCAGTTTTCAGGGAACAACTTTACTATATACGGAACCGGTTAACGTGGTATTATCAAAAAAAGTCAATAAAACATACGATAAGCTTTGTGGAAATATATGACAATTACACATGAAAAAACGGATTCATTTTGCGGAAGAGTAAGCTATTATTGAACAAAACAGTAGTTTTGTCCATGTATCCGGCAAGAAATGCTATTCTTATCCGCCCCGTCATACGGGATAATAAGGGCAGCAAACGAATCACATACGGATCCCACAGGCGAAGTCCGGTTTGAGAAAATCGGTTTATAGCATACAAAATTCAAGCGGAATAGGCGGGAAAGTATGACACGTTTGGCTAAATTGGAAAACAGTCCGAATCCGATCTTCACACGGGAAAACCATCTTCTTCTGGATGGAGACTGGGCCTTTGCTTTTGACAGAGAAAACGTTGGATTGCAGCAAAAATGGCAGGATGGAGACGCCTTTTCCCAGAGAATACGGGTTCCTTTTGTATATCAGGCACCGATGAGCGGCATCGGCGTGTCCGATCCCTGTTCCACGGTTTGGTATCGCCGCACGGTGACGCTTCCGGAATCCATGCGGAACCGGATGGTGTATCTGCATTTTGGCGCGGTGGACTACCACAGCACGGTGTGGGTCAATGGACAGCTGGCGGGTACTCATTGCGGCGGCTACAGCTCTTTCCGGCTGGACATTACCGGACTGCTCCGGCCGAACGGAGAGAATACGATCACCGTGCGCGCGTTTGACGATGATTACGGCCAGAGTCAGATACGGGGCAAGCAGCTGTGGGCGGATCCGGCGTTTGGATGCTGGTACACGCGGTACACGGGCATCTGGCAGTCGGTCTGGCTGGAGGCTGTGTCGCCTTTACATATCGAACATTTTTCCGTCGTTCCGCTGACCGATACCAAAGAAATTGCCGTCAAAGCCGTGCTGAACGGCTATCACCCTTCGGACGACGTTCTCTTGGAAGCGGAAGTTTTTTATGAGGACCAACCGGTTGCAATGGGTCGGATTCGTGTGGAGGACGCTTGCCCGGGAATGACGTTTTCCGTCGCCAGCGCGCGTTTTCCATTTGAAGGTCTCGCCTATTGGACTCCGGCCCATCCGCATTTATACACCATGACCCTGCGCGTTTATAAGCGTCAGGAATTGGCCGATGAGGTGGATACCTATTTTGGCATGCGGAAGCTGGAGACTTCGTCGGGTCGGGTTCTGCTGAATAACTTTCCATACTATCAGAAATTGATTCTCAACCAGGGCTATTACCCCGAGGGATTCATTACCCCCGAAAACGACGAGAGGATTCGCGAGGATATCCAGTTAATCAAAAATATGGGATTCAACGGCATGCGGATCCATCAGAAAATTGAGTCCTCCCGGTTTTTGTACTGGTGCGACAGGCTGGGCGTCGCGGTCTGGGAAGAGATTCCCTCCATGTACGCCTACGAGGAATCCCAAGAACAGCAGATTCTGGATGAGATGCTGCAGATTGTCCGGCGGGATATCAACCATCCCTGCATCTTTACCTGGGTGCTGTTCAACGAATCCTGGGGAGTGACGAGAATAAGGCAGAATTTGAAGCAGCAGCGCCTGACTCTGTCGGCTTATTACGCGGTCAAAGCGATGGATCCCAGCCGTTTCGTCATCAGCAACGACGGCTGGGAACACACCAAATCCGATCTGTGTACCCTGCACGACTACGCAGCTACCGGCGAGGAGATCCGGAACCTCCATGAACGGGAGGACTGGAAGAGGATTGGCGGCAATCCGTGGGCCCAGAAGAGGCGAAAGGTGTTCGCCGAGGGATTCGCCTATGAGGGACAGCCGTATCTACTGTCCGAATACGGCGGGATATCCTTTACGACGGACAACGGCTGGGGATACAACGCGAAGGTGGACAGTGAGGAAAGCTTTTTCGCCCGATTCGGAGCGCTGACGAATGCGGTTCAAAGTCTTTCCCATGTGGAAGGATATTGCTATACCCAGTTCACCGATGTGGAACATGAACAAAACGGCCTGTACACCATAGACCGGCAGCCCAAAGTATCTCCCGAAAAGGTGGCGGACATCAATCGGCAGTCCCGATAAAGCCCGCTGAGAAAGGATGGGACAACGCATGCTCAAACGGAAAAGGGCGGGATTTGTCCGAGGAACGGCGCTGCTCATGGCCTCGCTGCTTCTCGTGTCGATGCCCGGCGTCGCCGGAGCGGCCTCCGGTGAAGACAGCGGAGCGGATCCGGGAAGCAAGACCGGGAAGACGGATTATGCGGCGCAGGCGGTGCAGTCCGCGTCGCTGGAACAGCATTATCGGACCGTGCGCCCGACATACACTTTGTCCCCTTATACCGGGGCCGCGGTTTCCTTTGCCGCTGATGAGGCTATTCTCCCCGAATATGCGGAGTGCCTGGAGAGCGGGCCGCTGGATTACGGCGCGGCTGCGGCCATCCGCCAGGGAGAAGAGGCCGCTTTTGCGGTGGAGGCGCCGGCTTCTGGGCTGTATGCGGTCGAGGTTGAATATTACGATCTGTCCGACAGCACCCTGCCGATCAAAATGAAGGTTCAGCTGGATGGCGCCTATCCGTTTTACGAGATGCGCAGTCTGCAGTTTGAAAGCCGCTGGACCTATCCGGAGGGGGATTTTCCCACCGATCGCTACGATAACGAGATCGTGCCGGAATCGGTGCGGGTGGAGGAATGGAACCGGAAAACCATCCGGGACGCTTCCGGTTTGACGGAGGGGCCGTTTCTGCTGGAACTGACTGCGGGACGCCATGTTCTGACGTTTGCCTGCGGACAGGGGACCATCCTGATCGGAAAACTGACTTTGTCTGCTATTTCGGAACCGGAGGAAACGGTGTCTGGCCGGCCGGAGGGGGATGGCTTGACGGTCATCGAGGCGGAACGGCTCGCCTTTAAAAACGACGCCACCATCCGTCCGTCGGCCGAATTCAATGTGGATCTGACCCCTTATGAAGCCAAGCGCTCCCGTCTCAACATGCTGTCCGGGGCCTCTTTCTCCGCAGGAGGACAGGAGGTCGGTTACCGGTTCACCGTGCCGGAGAGCGGATGGTATTATGTGGGATTCCGTTACAGGCAGAGCAGCAAACCCGATTTTCCCACCTTCCGACGGGTGACGATCGATGGAGAATGCCGGTCCCCGGCCTTTGAAAATGTGGCGTTTCCCTATATCAAGTCCTTCCAAAACCGGACAGTGGCCGATCCGGAAACGGGGGAGAACGCCGCCGTATATCTCGAGGCGGGTACGCCCCATACCATTACACTTTCCGTGAATCTGGAGAATATGGCTCCTGTCATCGATGAGGTCGGCGCCATTATCAGCGAGATCAACGCCTTGTCGCTTCAGATCCTGAAACTTACGGGAAACAACACGCAGAAGTATCGGGATTTCGAGCTGGACGAATACATACCCGATTTGAAAGAGTCGCTGCTCGGCTGGGCCGACCGTATCGAGACCCTTTACGACGAGCTGCACGCGTACAACCCCGATGCCCGGGAGATTGGAGAATTCTCAGCCCTGCAGGTGGCCCGCAAGCAACTGATATCCCTGGCGAAACGGCCAAACGACCTGCCCAAACGCCTGAGCGAGCTGTACCAGGGGAAAAACTCGGTTGGACAGTATCTGGCGAATGTGCTGGAAAACCTCTATAACAGTCCGCTGGCCCTGGATCAGATCTTTCTGTATCAGAACCCGGACGATCTGCCCGGGAACACAGGGTTTTTTCAAAAATTGTGGGAGGGGATCCGCCGCTTTTTCTATTCCTTCTTCGTGCAGACCTATGAAGCCGCGGAAGTGGAAGAGGGCGATAATCTCCAGGTGTGGGTCAGCCGCTCCCGGCTGTATGTGGAGATCATGCAGGAGATGGCGGATACCGATTTGTATGAACGGTATGGCCTGAAGGCCGATTTGTCCATTATGTCGGATGAGGATAAGCTGGTGCTGGCGAGAGCGGCGGGGAACGCCCCCGATGTGGCCCTGAGCGTGACCTATACCGTTCCATTCGAGCTGGCCGTCCGCGGAGCACTGAAAGATCTGAAAGAGTACGAGGGCTGGGAGACGGTGGCCGCCCGCTTCAAACCCGGACTGCTGAATACAGGCCGGGTGGAGCAGGGGCTTTACGCCTTGCCGGAGACCACCAATTTCTATGTGCTGTTTTACCGCACGGACATCCTTGACCAGCTGGGTCTGTCGGTCCCGGACACGATGCAGGATGTCAAGCAGATGCTGCCCCAGCTCAAACGGTACGGCATGGATTTTTATTCCCATCTGGCCGTGGGGGAAACCTCCAACAAATCCCTGTCCATGCTGGTGCCTTTTATTTATCAAAACGGCGGCCGGTTTTACGGCAGCCATGCACTGGACATCCGGCTGGATTCGGAGGAGACGCTGGATGCCTTCACCGAGATGACCCAGCTGTTCACCATGTACGATATGCCCTTTGAAGTCCGGAGTTTTTATCAGCATTTCCGCAGCGGCCTCCTGCCCATCGGGGTTTCGGATTTCAACAGCTACATTCTGCTGCTCAATTCCGCGCCGGAAATCGCGAATTCCTGGAGCATCGCCCCCTATCCCGGCTACGCCGATGAGACCGGCGAGGTCCAGCGGTGGACGGGCGGCGGGGGAAAAAGCTGCATCATATTCTCCGATACCGACATGCCGCAGGAATCCTTCCAGTTTCTGGATTGGTGGACTTCCGCCGAGACCCAGGGAGCTTTTGCCTCGGCTTTGCAGACGTCCTATGGAAAAGAGTATGTCTGGAATACCGCGAACGTGGAGGCGTTTTCGAAGCTGCCCTGGAACGAGGAACACCGGGATGTGCTGCTCCAGATGCTGGACTGGATCGTGGAGGTGCCCCGGGTGCCGGGCAATTACATGATGGAGCGGGAGCTGAGCAATGCCGTCAACGCCGTTGTTCTCGACGGAGAAAATGTCCGCACCGCCATGGACGGGGCGGTCAAAAACACCCGCAATGAAATTACCCGCAAGCTGGAGGAATTCGGATATATTCAGGACGGCCAGGTACTGCGGGACTATATCATTGCGGAAGATCTGCCGGACAGGCAAGCGCAGAAGGAGGGATGACGGTCATGCGAAAAAGCAAGCTGCGCCCCTATATATTCCTGGCGCCGTATTATCTGCTGTTTTTCATATTTGTGGTGGTGCCGGTCCTGGTGGCCATCGTCCTGTCTTTCACGCATTTCGACACCATTCAATTCCCTTCCTTTGCGGGACTCGGCAATTATGTCAATCTTCTTCTGCAGGACGAGACGTTTATGAAATTCGTCCTCCCCAATACGATCGTCTTCTCCGTCATTGTCGGTCCGGGAGGATATCTGCTCTCCTTTTTCCTGGCCTGGTCCCTGTCCCAGATTTCCAAAGGTCCCCGGACGGTTTTGGCGCTGATTCTGTATTCTCCTTCCATGACGGCGGGCACGACGATGGCCGTGATCTGGAGAGTGCTGTTCAGCGGCGATCAGATGGGGCTTCTCAACAGCTTTTTGATGCAGATCGGCGCCATCACCGAACCGATCCTGTTTCTCCAATCAAAGAAGTTTCTGATGCCGGTCATGATTATCGTGGCGCTGTGGAGCAGTATGGGTGTGGGTTTTCTGGCGATGCTGGCCGGTTTGCTCAACGTGGACAAGAGTTTGTATGAGGCGGCGACCATAGACGGCATGCGCAACCGGTTTCAGGAAATCTTTTACATTACGATTCCGTCCATGAAGCCGCAGATGCTGTTCGGAGCCATCATGGCGATCGTCAACACCTTCCAGCAGGGCGCGATCGGTGTACAGCTGAGCGGATCCAATCCAACGCCACGCTACGCCGGGCAGCTGATGCTCAACCACATCCAGGATTACGGCTTCATTCGGTATGAGATGGGCTATGCCTCGGCGGTTTCCGTCGTATTGCTCCTGATCATCTGGATCTTTTCAAAAGGTGCCAACAAGCTGTTCAAAGGCGACTGACAGCGCGGTGCGAATAGGCCAACGCGAAAGGAAGGATCCCCATGGCGTATACCTCGACCAACGTCAATCCGTCAAAATTTCATCGCAGCCAGATCAAAATCTATGCCTATCTGATCCCGATCGCGGTTGTGATGATTCTGCCTCTTGTGTATATTTTCAACCACGCGTTCAAACCGCTCGAGGAACTGTTTGCGTTTCCGCCCCGGATTTTCGTCAAACAGCCCACGATGGAGAATTTTGAGAAGCTTTTCAGCGCGACAGCCGATTCCGCCATTCCCATCAGCCGTTATATATTCAACAGTCTCATCGTATCGGTGGCCGTGGTGATACTGACGGTCTTTCTCTCCAGTCTCGGGGGATTTGCTCTTTCCAAAATGCAGTATCCAGGTAAAAAGATCCTGCTGGAAATCAACAATATCGCCCTGATGTTCGTATCGGTGGCCGTGGCGATTCCACGGTATCTGATCATCCAGTTTCTCGGCATCACCAACACGTACTGGGCGCATATCCTTCCTCTGGTGGTCATGCCGGTGGGGCTGTTCCTGATCAAGCAGTTCATCGACCAGGTACCGGACAGCCTGATTGAGGCGGCGTATATCGACGGGGCCTCGGATTTCCGCGTGTATCGGAAGATCATCCTGCCCCTGACCGGGCCGGCCCTGGCCACGGTGGCCATCCTCTCCTTCCAGGCGGTTTGGAACAACATCGAGACATCCACGATGTATATGGAGAGCGATGGCATCAAAACCCTGGCCTTTTATATGAGCACCCTGACCACCAACACCAACAGCGTGGCGGGGCAGGGGATCGCAGCCGCCTCCCCTCTGATTATGATCGTCCCCC
>CABUNG010000058.1 GCA_902492895.1 uncultured Oscillospiraceae bacterium
TGCAGAACCTGCCGAAGGGGCGGGAACAGCTCGTGCTTCCTCATGCGGAGGTTTTCGGCTATTTCAGGGGTATACAGTCCCCAGCCGCAGAAGCCGCCCTGAAACGGTCCCTCTGCCGGAAAGGTGGCGGCGCGCCTGCCGCTGTTCCGGTCTTCGATCACCATCATAGCCACCGATTTGGTGATGATCCCGGTCCCGGCTCCCACGGTATTGTGATCCAGCGCGCTTTCGATTTGAATATGGCCTCCGGCCAGCAGCCGGTCCGCATCCTCCGCGTTGTCGGCCCAGCCCTCGAACAGAACCCCGCTGATCATGCCCCGCCGATGAAGGGCACACATATCCTCATAAGCTACAGGCGGTCCGGAATGAAGGATCATGTGGTCCTCCAAGCCGTCGATGATCTGTCCGGCCTCCTGAATATCCGTCCATACCGGATCCGAATGGATAATCCGTTCGACCGCCAGCTGATTGGCGCTGTCAATTTTCTCCCGTAAGCTCATGTCCTTGTTTCCTCCTGTTTACAGTAAATCGTCCAGCAAATCCGCAATTTCCTGCTTGAGCTCCACCGGAGGGGTCCAGTCCAGCTGCACCGCCTGAACCTCCTGCGCGGTCAGCGCGTCGTAAAAGCTCTGCAGGCCGATGTTGACCACCTTAAGACCGCCCGGCTTTTTACACGCGGGTTGTTGTGTGCAATCCATTTGCCGCCTCTCCTTTCCTCATCCTATCCATGACCAGACCCGCAAAATAGGCGCTTTGCCGGCTGCTGCGGGTCAGGACGACGCCAGCCTCGGCGAGCTTCCTCTTGATGTCTTCCACATTCTGCGGGTCGCCCTTGGCGCCGCAGATATTGGCCGCCAGGATGATCGGCGCATTTCCGCGCAGCTCGGGGGCCCGGCGGCACAGCTCGATAAAGGCATCCGCCGGATGGGGATGCAGGCTGGGCCCGGTAATAAAGTCCAGAGAAATGAGCCCCACCGTAGGATCGGCCAGTTCGCGCTGGAAGCGTTTGAGCCGGATGGCCGGGTCAAAGACCGGGTGGGGCGTCAGGGCGGTGAAATCCTCGGCTCCCAGATCCAGCAGACAGTTCTCCTCGCTGATTTCGTGATCGTCAAGCTGTCGGGCGTAACGGGTTTTCAGGTTGCTGGTAAGAGGCAGATGCGGGTGCTGGCTGGAGAGCCAGACCAGGGCCTCCTCCACAAAAGTGCCGCCGCAGTACAGGCCGCGGAAATACCGCTGTTCGGGTGTCAGACGAGCGGCTTCCGCCTTCGCCCGCAGCGCCAGATCGCTGTCGAGCGGCTGCAGAGCGGGCCGTTCTCCGGTGAGGAGCTCCACCGCCGTCAGCGCCGCATCCTCCAGACTGGTCGCTCCGATGGTGCGATGGGAGGCGAATAAATCCCGGTCGGCGCCTAAAAACACGGCCACCGTCGGTTTCTCCGCGGCGTCCGCCTGCGTGAGTATATCCTCCATCACCGCGGCGTCGGCGAGCTTGGACACCAGTACGATCACGCCCGTATCCGCATCTGCGGCCAGCCGCGACAGGCCCATGCTCATGGTGATGCCCCCGATTTCGGGGTAAAGGTCCCGGCCGCCGGTGCCGATCAGGGAGGAGACACCCAGTCCGCAGGCCTCCACCAGACAGGCCACTTCCTGTGCCCCGCTGCCCGAGGCGCCCACGATTCCGACACGGCCGGGGGCTACGATGCTTCCGGCTGCCAGCGCTACGCCGCCGATCAGTCCTACGCCGCAGTCGGGACCCATGACCAGCCGGTTCCGTTCCCGGCCCAGCTCCTTGAGGGCGCGTTCCTCCTCCAGGGTGACGTTGTCGCTGAAAATAAAGACATCCATATCCATTTCCAGCGCCTGTTTTCCCTGCTCAAACGCGTACTGCCCGGGCAGGGAAATCTGCGCCAGATTGTATCCGCTGCCGGCCAGCTGGCCAAGCGACGTATATCGCCGCCGCCCGCCGCCCGCGCTGCCGCTCAGCAGCGATTCCGCTGTTTTGCAGGCTTCTGCCAGCACGTCTGCGTTGTCCGCGGCGACAGCAATCAGCAAATCGGAAGGGGAGGCGTTTTCCGGAACCGTCAGCCCCTGTTTTTCCAATATCTCCCGGTTGGCCGGCGTAGCCATCACCACCTCGGCGGAGACCACCCCCGCCATGCCTTTCAGCCGTTCCGACAGCGACATCAGACTGACCGAATCCATGTACCGATTTTTAACCTGCACCGTAGTCTGTTCCATCGATTCCGCTTACTCCTTTTTCCGGATTGGAGCATTGACATCGCCCCATTTTTAAGATATACTTACAAATAGTTTCCAATACAAGAGAGAATAATTATTATATATGTATATAATTAAGGCGGTTTATTTTCTCGGGAGGATGACATGAATCTGATTGAAATCGCGCCCTATATCCGGTTTGCCGACGGCTTGAAAATCACCAATCAGAGAGGGCCGTCCAAAACCTATGACTGCCGTTTGATTTATGCGCTGAGCGGCAAGGCTACCATTGCCTTTGAGGACCGACGCGTCGAACTGACCCGCTGCTCCTTGGTGACGTTTCAATCCGGGACGCGCTACACCATTTCTCCCGAGCCCGAGCTCAGTGCCATCGTGCTTGATTTTGATTACACGCAGCAATACAGCCACATCGCCAATATACAGTATCCCTGCCCGGCGGACCGCTTTGTGCCGGAGCGGGCCTTTTCCCATGTGACCTTTACCGATGCCCCGGATCTCAATGACACGCTTTTTCTCCCCAACATCCGCCTGATCGAAAATGCGCTGATTGAGCTGATCGATGAAATGAAGCAGCAGAAGCCTTTGTATCAGGGAAAGTGCTCTTCCATTCTGAAAAGCATTTTCTTCGATATGGCCCGTCATGCGCGGCTGAAGGGGAACGATTACAAATTGATCGATTCCCTCATCGATTATATCCAGGATAATTACAGCGGCCGCATTACCAACACCGACTGCGGCAAGGCGCTCAACTACAATCCCTGCTATCTGAACCGGCTGATGGTTGAGAATTTCGGTATTTCACTGCATCAGTATATCCTGCGCTACCGGCTTTCCATGGCGACGAAGCTGCTGCTGACCACCGATCTGACCATCGCGGAGATCGCGGAACAAACCGGTTTTCAGAATTCCTCCCGGTTTTCCAACTACTTCAAAGAAGTGATGGGGGAGAGACCGCTGAAATACAGGCAATACAATCAAATCTAGCCGTCATGCGGGATCCGCGTCCTCCCGAATGTGGCAGCCCACGGTTTCCGTTCGCCTGAGAGCCGCTTTCATAGCCGCGAGCGCGGTGCGGCAGTCGTTGGAGAGACGCTGCTGCTCGTAGCAGTCCCCGTTCTCTCCCAGAACGGACAGCATCCCTTCGGTCTCCGCGATTCCGGCTTTCAGATCCCGGCCGTTGCGGATGACGTTCATGCACCGGCCGAGCACGGCGCTCAGCTGTTTGGACGCCTCTTCCAGATTGAGGTTTGTCGTGGGATTGCCGGCCAGGATTTCGGCATCGGATTCCGAAACGGCTGTCTGTTCCTGGGCCTGTTCCGCCGCGCAGCGGCCGGCCATCCGCCCGAAGACCATCACTTCCAGTCCGGCATTGCCGCCGAGACGTCCGGCGCCGTGGATGCCGCCCGCCGCTTCGCCGCAGGCCAGCAGTCCGGACACAGTCGTTTCGCAGCGGGTGTTGATGCGGATGCCACCGATGGAGGTGTGGGCAGCCGGGGCGATTTCCATGGGCTGCCGGGAGATGTCGATGCCAGCCTTCTGATACCGGTTGAAATAAGGGGCATATACGCCGTGCAGCAGGCTGTCCGGCACAGCGGTGGCGTCGAAATAGACGCCGCCGTTTTTGGTTCCGTGTCCGTTTTGAATTTCCCGGTGGATGCAGGCGGACAGCATCTCCTTTGAGCAGCATTCGGCGTCCCGGTTGTAGTCCGGCATGAACCGCCGTCCTTCCGCGTTGCGGAGAACGGCCCCTTCATAAAACATGGTCGTGATAACGCTTTTTCCATAGAGAGAGGGAGGCCATACGGCTGCGCTGGGCTCGAATTGGATGAACTCCATATCGGTCAGCGCGGCACCGGCCTGTGCGGCCATGGCAATGCCGTCGCCTTTTCGGTCGGGGCTGTTGGTGGAGAAGGGAAAAAGGCCGCAGAAGCCTCCGGAGGCCAGGATCACGGTCCGGGCCTGAAGACGGATCCACCGTCTGCCCCGGATATCAAAGCATCGCGCCCCCGTCACCCGGTCCCCCGTTTTCAGCAGGGATATGGCCCGCAGGCGGGCATGTTCCCGAAAGCGGCCGGTGTTACCGAGCCGCTTGCGCAGCCGGCTGAGCAGCGCCGCACCGCTGTCGTTTTTCAGCGTGACGACCCGCGGCACCGAGGCGCCCAAAGGCTGCAGCCTCCGGATCCCCTCCGGGCCGCCGTCCAGGTCGAGACCCAGCTCTTGAAAATAGGCGGGAAGGGAGGAGGCCTCCGTGCAGAGGGTGTGCACCAGCCGGGGATCGGCTATTCCGTGGCCGGCGGCAAGGGTATCCTGCTCCAGAAGCGACGGAGAATCCCCCGGTCCGAACGGCAGGCAAAAGCCGTGGATAAACGGGGAAGCGCCGCTGCCGTCCTGCAGCAGATCCACCCGCAGCCGGCTGTTCCGCGTGACCTGATCGGCGGCGCAGATCCCTGCCAGTCCGCCGCCGATGATCAAAACGTCTGTCTGCATGCTGCCCCTCCCTTTGAACCCCGGCTCCCGCATAAGCTCATTCCCAGATGCCGCCCTTGGCCATGGAGCCCACATTCTTGACAAAAAGATTCAGGAACCGGGGATAGTCGTCCTCGGGGAACGTCCAGTGGAAGGCCTCCGCCCGCTTTTGCATCTCCTCGTCGGTAATGCACAGACGAATGGACCGATGGGGTACATCGATTTCGATTTCGTCCCCGTCCCGTACCATGGCCAGCGGTCCGCCGAGCGCGGCCTCCGGCGACACATAGCCGACGCTGAGTCCAGAGGTTCCGCCGGAAAAACGGCCGTCGGTGATGATGGCGCAGCTATTATACAGCTCGGCGTGGCCTTTGAGCTCCTCTTGGAATGTAAAAGCCGTGGTTCCGAACCGGGCCTTCAGTCCCAGATAGCGGACCACGCAGGCGTCTCCCGGATGGATGCCTCCGCCGCGCAGACAGTCCAGCGCATCCTGCAGGCTGTCGAAGCATTTGGCTTTGCCGGAAAAGGTCATGAGCGGCTGGGGGACGGCGGCGATTTTCAAGATCGAGCCCTCCGGCGCCAGATTGCCGTAGAGAACGCCAATGCCCGGTTCGTGAGAGACGGGACGGTCCAGTGTGTGGATGATTTCGGGCCGATAATTGACCGCGCCGGCCACATTTTCCCCGATGGTTTTTCCCGTTACGGTCAGGCAGTCGGGATTCAGCTTGGACATCAGCTGCTTCAGCATCACCGACATGCCGCCCGCCAAATCGAAATCCTTGACGCTGTAGGGGCCGCCCGGGGCGAGGTCGATCATCAGCGGGATTTCCTCGGACGCCTCGTCAAAATATTTCCACCACGGCAGATCATACCCGGCCTCGTTGGCGATGGCGGGGATATGCAGAATGAGGTTGGAGGAACCCGCCACGGCCATATCCAGACGGATGGCGTTTTTGAGGGATTCCACGGTGATGATTTTTCTGGCGGTAATGCCCTCGTACACCAGATTCAGAATTTGTTTTCCCGCCATATACGCCAGATGATACAGCTGAGAGCCGACGGCGGACATGGTGGAGTTGTTGGGCAGCGTCATGCCCAGCGCTTCGGCGATCATGCACATGCTGTTGGCGGTGGTCATGGAGGTGCAGGCGCCACAGATTCCCCAGGAGTTTTCAATCAGATCGTTGTACTCGTCCATGTCCATTTTTCCGGCCTTGGCGGTTCCCACCTTGTCCTGTGCATGGATATGCAGCACCTCGTGTCCCCGGCACTGGCCGTGGGGCATATAGCCACCGGTGACCAGAATGGTGGGGATGTCCAGTCTGGCCGCCGCCATCAAATGGCCGGGAACGATGGAATCGCAGGTACACAGCATGACCATGCCGTCGAAGAAGTTCCCCTCCACCGTCATTTCCACCTGGTCGGCAATGGAGTTGCGGCTGGGCACCTCGATATAGCGGGGATCTTTAAGCACCATGCCGTCGCACAGGGCGGTGGTCATCACTTCAACGGGCAGTCCGCCCGCCTCCCGGACACCCTGTTTGACCCGCTCGGCCAGCTTATCCAGATGCACATGGCCGGGATTATATTCATTCCAGGAATTGACGATGCCGATGAGGGGCCGTTTCAGCTCCTGCTCGGAATAACCCATGCCCCGCATCAGGCCGCGGCGGCATTCCGAGGCTTCTCCAAATTCCCACTGGCTGCGGAGAGTGACCGGCTTATCGGTTTTCATGGCGCTTTTCCTCCAATTCAAAATTCATGCTTTCGACAGACCCGTCCACGCTTTGGCCGCCGTCTATAAAGATGGTCTGACCCACGATAAATTTCGATTTCTCGTGATCTGCGAGAAAGAGGATCATCGGCACAATGTCGTCCACGGTTCCGCCGCTGCCGTAGGGAATATGGCGGCGGAAGGAGGCCATATCCTCCGGGCTGTAGCGGTCGGCGATTTTGGTGTAAACCAAACCGGGAGCAATGCCGTTTACATTGATCCCATACTTGATGACCTCCACGCCCAGGGCCTTGGTAAACATGTTCAGCCCGCCTTTTCCCGCGGAGTATGGGAGCATCCGCCGGAATACCCAGGTGATTTGGCTATGTACGGAGGAGATGTTGATGATTTTGCCCTTGGTTCCCTTTTCGATCATATCCGCCACGGCATAGCGGGAGCAATAGGCGGCGGAGTTGAGGTTCAAATTGATCTGTGCGTCCCAATAGTCCATGGACATATCCTGGAACTCGCCCTTGGAACCTCCCGGAATCTGCAGGGCGCCACCGGCGTTGTTGACCAGCACGTCGATTTGGCCGAAGTCTCGAATAAAATCGGCCAGCATGGTTTGACATTGGTCGTGTTGGCTGACATCAGCAACGTATACCTCCGCTTTTACGCCCTCCTTCCGGCATGCAGCGGCCACCTCGTGGGCCGCGTCGGAGTTCGTGCAGCTGTGGTGATTGATTCCCACATTGCAGCCTTCCTTGGCGAAGGCCAGCGCAGCCGCCGCGCCAATTCCCCGAGAGGAGCCGGTAATCAGTACATTTCTTGCCAAAATTCACGCACCTCTTCCTCTGTTTTCAATCTGCCGCACCCTGCCCGGCGTTCTGTACTATAGCTCAATTATAGCGGTTTCATTTCGTCAGGCAATGCATATTCTATATATTAGCATGCAAAAAATATACTTTATCTATAGACATGAACCAGAATCCGCCGCGATTAGGGAAGAGAATGAAAGCTGCCTACTCCCAAAGGTCCAACGTCTAAAGGAAATGCGAAAAAACGTGGATATAAAAAGACCTCCTGCCGCAAAAACAGGAGGCACTGATTCTGGCGGGGAAATCCCCGCGTTTGACCATATACAACGCGCGGGAGCGATAGCAGATCCCGTTCGCAGACAGAAAAAAACAGCCAATTTCCGGCCTTTTGACCGGAGATTGGCTGTTTTCGACAAACGGAGACTGCCGGGAAGAGCGGCGGCCCCGGTATAGAATGGAAAAAACTCAGTGGTTGCCGGCGCAGCCGTGCTTATCCTCGCCGCATCGATGCTCTGAGCAGGTATGCCCGCCCTCGTGATGGTGATGGCTGCACATAGTGTTGGGGTCGAATTGCAGCCGGCCCGCCAGCCACGCCTGCACGTTTTCATCCGCGTTTCCCGATACGCCGGGGAAGAGCTCGATTCCCGCATCGGCCAGAGCGGTTCTGGCCCCGCCGCCGATCCCGCCGCAGATAAGAACGCTCACCTGCAGATTTTTCAGAAAACCGGCCAAGGCCCCGTGGCCGCTGCCCGCGGCGCTGACGACCTGCGCCGATTGTACCTGCTGATTCTCCACTTCGTAAATTTTGAAGGCCTCGCAGTGGCCGAAGTGCTGGAATACTTCTCCGTTTTCGTAGGTGACGGCAATTTTCATAATATAGAAACCTCCTTCATAATGGGCGGGGAAAACCTCCGCTATGATGAACTTTTTGCATGATGGCAGCAGCGCCGGCCGCACCCCTCCGTCTCCCTGTCGCAGAGGATATACTCGCCGCCTTCGATCACGAGATCGCCCGCCTGCACCAGGCAGGTTGCCAGCTTGAGCCGGGCGCTGCCGTAAATCGCCTGTACGGTTGTCCGGGAGACATGCATCTGTGCGGCGCACTGCTCCTGCGTCAGCCCTTCCAGGTCAATGAGGCGGATGGTCTCATACTCGTCCAGGGTCATGGCGACGAGAGGACGCGGATTGTCCGTAGCGTTTTTGGGACCAAACCGGCCGCAGGCCGGTTTGGAGCAGATCCGCCTTCTTTTACACGGCCGCGGCATAAATATCCTCCTTAATTATCGGCATATGCCGGATATAAGGATAGTATACCATGCTAACCGGCATATGTCAATAACTGCTCAGGGAATCTGTTTATCGTATCAGAAGGAAACGCGGTTTGCAGCTGCCCTTACGGTTAATGTTTTATCAATGAATGGATTGGCTCGTTGGAAGCATCCGCGCAGAAAGCAAGCGCGATATGACCGCCGCGGATAGGGATTCCGGACCGGTTCATCGGGCGGCGCAATAAACATTGGACGCCGAG
>CABUNG010000059.1 GCA_902492895.1 uncultured Oscillospiraceae bacterium
AAGCGGTGGTGCGGCTGCGCTCCTTCGGCCTAAACGCCGTCAGCGGCCGGGACTAGTGTCTTGGATCCGCACGATACTCGGATATATCAAGAAAAAGCGCGCGAATACGTTAAGTATTCGCGCGCTTTTCCAGCGGACGCAGTCGTTTGATGAAGCGTTCACACGCGGCGCGGCTCACCGCAGGGCCGCGAAATCGTCGTCTCCCAAGACGGTTTTCAGCCGGTCCAATACCGTCAGCCGGAACAGATTGACCCACGCCACCAGCCAGTCGTTGAGATGGCCGCGTTCGTTGCAGTCGGCGCGATGCCCCCAGCGGCATTGATAAAAAGCCTCGTTCTGGCTCCCGACCGGGCGTTTGACGCCGTGAATGGGCGGGCTGTCCTCCGTGGCGATCAGCTGGGTGGCGTTATACCACATCATCTTGGCGCGGATCCGCCATTTTTCATCGCCGGTTATCCGGTACAGGCGCAGGAACTCGGGACACATCAGCTCTCCCCACTGATCCAGGGCGGGATGCTGAGTGGAGACCGCCGTGCTGCCGGTCGTGTAATAGCCATACTGCGTGAATTCGGCCTCCGGGCCGTACAGAACGTCGTAATGGAAAAGCCAGGAACAGAAATAGTAGGAGGCGCGCAGCGCATAGTCGATGTAGCGCTTCTCGCCGGTGATCTCATAGAGGTCCAGAGCGCTGATAATGAAGGGACCGGCGGTCTCTTTGTCCACGCAAGTGCAATCGATGGCCCCGGCGGTGCAGACGAATTCGTCGATATCCCGCTTGAAATACAGATCCATGGAGGCGGCAGCCGTCTGCAGGTAACGCGGCTCGCGGGTGATTTTATACACTTCGATGAGCGCCATGGTGATAAAGCCGCCGATGGAACCGCCCTCTTCCTCCACCGTTCCGTCAAAGTTCCAAGACTTCCCGAAGCCGTATACGGGGCTGTAGTGTTCGACAAAAAAGTCGCAGATTTTCAGCGAAAAATCCCGATAGGCCGGTTTGTCGATCCCGATGGAGTGAAGAAGGGCGTAGGTTTTCATCATTTCGGCGGCGGCCCAGCCCAGGTTGCAGGTCTCGGGAAGCCAGCCGGTTTTGTAAGCGACATGGCTGGCCCACGATTTGGAGGGATCCCGGGGAACGTAGTTCCAATCCCGCCCCTTTGTATACCATTCATAATGCGCGAGGATCAGGCCGTTATCCGCCTGCTTGACCACCCAGTTGTCGATCATTTCGAGCGCGTCGTCCAGCAGCTCGCGCCGCCCGCTTTGGATGTAATCGAGGATCTGCATCCGGCAGGACAGTATATTCTGGCCGCACCAGCCGATTTCAAATTCCGGCCTGTGCACGAGCGCTCCGCTCGACGGATCCGCCGTGATGCCGATGCTGGACAGCTTTTTTCCGTCCGGCGCGGTGGAAATCAGGGTGCGGGCGTATTCGATGCCGCAGCGCCAAATTTCCTCGGGAGGAAGGGAGGCGGATTTCGTAAAGGGCATCAGCTCCAGCACCCGGTCCAGGGTGTCGGCAATTCCATAATTTTTATACCGGGGCACGCTGGCCAGCACGTACAGCTCGACGCAAAAGCGCTCGCCGGGCTGCAGGGTGATCGTCTCGTCGTAACGATCGGTATACTTGTCGTTTTCGCAGTAGGTAAAGGGCGCTTCGGTTACGGGATGATGGATCCGCTGACATAGAGTGCCGTTTTCTCCCCGGATGATGGAGCAGGAGGAACGCAGGCTGTCGGCATCCCGGCTGCTGGCGAATAGTGACAGGGCCACGGCGGCGTTTTCGCACACGGAACAGGAGGGGATGCCGGTTCGGTCATAGGCGTACACCCAGGCCTCACCGTTTTCATGATACAGCCCTTTGGGTTCCTTTCCCTCTCCCCATTGATTGCCGTTGTAGTTGACGCAGGGGATCAGGTATTTGTCGGGTACAAAACGGGTCTTGACTTCAAAAACCGTTTTGAAGGTATGGGGTACGGCATCGGTGTTGGTGATGGTGCGTTCCACCGAGAACAGGCCGCTCCCCAGATCGGCCGCGGTATAGGAAGCGGTGTACCCGAACCCGGAGTAGTGCGCCTCCATATCGCTGCACCGCTCGGGATATAATCGGAGCTCCCGGCCGTTTTCCTCGAGAACGGGAGGGCGGATTTCCGCCACGGCCTCCGGGGAAGCCACGGCAGCAAGCCGAAAGCCGTCGGTGGTTTTGATGATGTACATGAATCCATCCCCTTTCTGCCGGCCGGGTTCAGCGCTGTACGCGCCCGGAAGCGTCTCCCGCCGCCAGCTGTGCCACTTCGGACGGGGTGACCAGGTTGTAATCGGCCTCGATGGAGTGTTTGAGGCAGGAAGCCGCCGCGGCGAATTCCACCGCGTCCTGGGGTTTATAGTCCATCAGCAGCGCGTAGATCAGGCCGCCGCCGAAGCTGTCGCCGCCGCCCACGCGGTCCACGATATGCACGGTATAGCGTTTGGACATATAGGCCTGGGCGTCCTGATAGAGCATGGCACCCCAACGGTTGTCGCTGGCGCTCAGGGATTCCCGCAGCGTGATGGCCACGGCCTTGAAGCCGAACCGCTCCGTGAGCTGCCTCGCCACATTCACATAGCCCTGCCGGTCCAGCACACCCGACTCGACGTCCGAATTTTGGGCGTGTATGCCGAAAACATCGGCGGCATCCTCTTCATTGGCGATGCACACATCCACATAGGGCATGAGCCCCGTCATAACTTCGCAGGCCTTTTCCCGGCTCCAGAGCTTTTTACGGTAATTCAGATCGCAGGAGACCCGGACTCCAAGCTTTTTCGCCGTCTGCACGGCGTCCAGGCAGGCGGCCGCGAGGGAATCGCTCAGCGCGGGGGTGATACCGGTGAAATGAAACCAATCGGCATCCCGGAGAATATCGTCCCAGTGAAATTCCTCCGGACTCGCCTTCGTCACGGCGGATCCTTCCCGGTCGTAGATGACCTTGCTGGCGCGCTGAGAGGCGCCTTTTTCCACAAAATAAATGCCCAGCCGGTTCCCGCCGCGCAGGACATGGCGGGTGTCCACGCCGTAGCGGCGCAGCGCGTTGAGGGCGCACTGCCCGATTTCGTGTTCCGGCAGCTTGCTCACAAAAGCGGCATCAAGCCCATACTGGGCCAGCGACACCGCCGCATTGGCCTCCCCTCCGGCATAGGTGGCTTCAAACGTATCGGTTTGTACAAAGCGGCGGTATCCCGGAGGGTTCAGCCGCATCATGATTTCCCCGAAGCAGACCACG
The DNA here is from genome assembly GCA_902492895.1 of uncultured Oscillospiraceae bacterium. Lineage (GTDB taxonomy): Bacteria > Bacillota > Clostridia > Oscillospirales > Acutalibacteraceae > UMGS1623. The sequence continues at coordinate 3,261 of CABUNG010000059.1, forward strand.
CGTTTCATTTGGATTCCTCCCTGCAGGACTGAATAAGAGCGGCATACCGCGCGGCGGCCGCGCTCACGGCGTCGTAATCCCGGTTTTTAAGAGCCTTGGTGATCAGGCTGCCGCCCACGCCGAAGCCGGAGACGCCGGCCGCGACAAAAGCGGGGATATTGTGTTCGTCGATGCCGCCCACGGCAAAAAGCGGTATATGGTTCAGCGGAGCCCGCAGCGCCTTTAGATAGGAGGGGCCAAGGGCGGCCGCCGGAAAAATCTTGACAAAATCGGCCCACGCGGCGTGAGCCTGTACGCATTCACTGGGAGTCAGAGCGCCCGGCATGGAGACCAGGCCCCGCTCCTTCGTCTGAGCGATCAGCGCGGGATCCGTGTGGGGCGATATGATGAACTGCGCGCCGCTGTTGGCCGCCAGTTCCAGCTGGCGGGAGGAAACCACGGTGCCCGCGCCGACCAGGACCTCATCCGGCAGATGTTCCCGCAGGACCGCGATGGCTTCGGCCGTTTCTTTGTCCGTGTCCGGGTTCGACTGGTTGAAGGTTACCTCCAAGGCCCGGACATGTCCGGCATAGAGGGCCTTGCCCAAATCCAGGACGTCCTGTTTCCGGGCTCCGCGGATGATGACCACGAGTCCCTCGCGCAATAGGGTTTGCCGGTTGGTTTGCATAGGATGTCGCCTCTCTTTTCTATTATACTGGCGCTGCGGCCTCCGATACAGGGGAGAAGGTGAGATTTCGGATGAAAATTCCGCGGGGCTCCAGGCGGTTGGAGGCGATTTTGCGTTCCCAAACATGCCCGCCTCCCGCAAAGTCCGACAGGCCGCACCACGGTTCCAGGCAGATCAGGGACAGCCGCTGCGGCGGTCCCCAAAAGGTCATATAGGGGAAATCCCGGATGCCCATGCGGATACCCGCACCGCTGCGCCGGGACAGCAGCGTGACGTGCTCCGCGTCATACCCTCCGGACAGAATGGGGCCATCGTCAAAAAAGTGTTCCGTCAGCGGGATGTCGGTTTCGCCCTGAAGCCATGGGTACCGCTCTTTGGTGCAAAGCCGTGTCCCCGGCTCCAGCCCGATCCGGTAGGTGTGCTGGGGTTTGTCGAAGCGGATCACGGTATCGTCCGCCGATTCTCCGAGCGTCACCGGGCAATAGAACGCCGGGTGGGCCCCCAGACTGAAAAACAGATCGTCTTCGCCGTCGTTATACACCCGGAAGGTCTGTTCCAGACGATCCGGATGCAGCCGATACTCGACCTGCAGGCGAAACGCATAGGGAAAGACACGGCGCAGCTCGGGATCGGACGCCAGCTCCAACAGCAGGCTGTCCGGTTCCACCCGCATCACGGAAAAGGTGCGGTCCTTGACAAAGCCGTGCATGCTCATGGGATATTCCCGTCCGCGGATGAAGACCCGGCTGCGGTCGATGCGGCCGGCTGCGGGGAAGAGGATCGGCGCATGGCCGTCGAAAATCTCCGCGCCGGGCTGCCAGATGTATTCCTTCTCTTCCGGAAGGGAATAAAGGCTCTGCAGCTCCGCGCCCCGATCGGAAACCCGGACGGCCAGCCGCTGGTTTTTCATTTCCAAGATCACAGTGCGGCCTCCTGCACATGGGCGGTCACGGTGTACATTTCCAAAAAGAGATAGGGCGGATCCGCCCGGTTTTCCATAGCGATCAGCCGCCGGGCCAGGTCCGCGGGTTCCGTCAGGCCCTCGCTCTGCAGCTGCCGTATCTGCTCGTCGTAGCGGCTGGTAACGGAGAGGCAGGAGGACAGATAGCGGCTTACCGCTTCGGTCCCCTCCACCAGGTATCCGTGGGGCGCATAGTCGTGTCCCGCGACCAGCCGATGGGCGGCGGTGTCCAGCAGAGCGGTCAGGCTGGCGCGGTAATCGCGCAGGGCCTGGTAAAACGCCAGCCCGGCGCCTGCTGCGCCCTCGCCCTGCACGCTGTCTCCGGTAAAGAGGGTGCCGGAAAGGGTGTCCAGCCAGGAGACGCAGTCGGTGTCGTGGCCCGGGGAGGGAATCAGCCGCAGCCGGCCAGCCAACAGCTCCCCATCCTCCAACATCCGGCCAGGCTGGACGCCGCGCAGCCCGATTTGTACCGGCGGGCTGTCAGATGGAAAGCGGGTGCGGATGATTTTGGCATAGGTGAGCGGGTCGGCGAGTTTCGCCGCCTGCGCGGACGAGGCGACGGCGATGCAGGAGGGACACCGCTCCAGCAGCCGGGCGTGCCCCCCGATGTGGTCGCCGTGGGTATGGGTGCAGACCAGATACCGGATGTCGCCGGGACGGCACCCCTCCTCGGCCAGGGCGGGGAGAATCACCTCGTCCACCATATCCGCAGATGGGCCGCTGTCGATGAGGATGTTTTCATTCCCCTTTATCCATGCGACCCCGGTCCAATAAGCCCCGAAAGGGACCTTGAGAAGATAGAGGTCCTCTCCTATGCGTTCGAAGATTCTCATAGTTTGCCTCCCATATCCTGTCCTTCCCATACCCGCCGTCCGATTTCCAGGCCGGTGATGGTGTCGATGCCGGAGCTGGCCCCGGTTTCGGCCAGCCGTTTCCACCCGGCGGCCTGTCCCTTGAGGGCGTCCCGCAGGGCCTCGGAGATAAAGCCCTCCAAAGCACAGCGGATATAGTGACGCGCCACCTCGGTGGTCCGGCCCTCCAGAGCGGCATAGGCCGTCTCCGGTTCCGGAAAGGAGGCGGTGCAGCCGCAGGCGCGCAGGGCAGCGATGATGCCCACGGCCATATCGTCGGTGGAAGGGGTCAGCCCGGGTCCGGCCCCGGCCCCGGCTTTCAGCCGATGCAGAGCCTCCGCCTTGTCCCCCCTCCGGAGACAGTCCGCCAGCCGGACCAGATTTTCTATCCGGCCGTCCCGTTCGTTCCGGGGCAGGCTGTCAAGGCCGCAAGGTTTTCCCAGAGCGGTTTTGACCCACACGGCCGCGCGGCCGATATCCGCGGGACGACAGGCCGGAATCCGGGGATTCTCGGTCAGATTGTCCCTAAAAACCAGGATAAACGGGGGTGTTTCCCAGATGAGCCGGGTCCCCTGTTTGATTACCCGGCTCTCCACAGGCAGCTGCCTCACCGCGTCAAAGGCCGCCTCTGACAACCGGAGGCTGTCCGGGGCTAGAGATTTGGCGGGAGCGAACAGGGTGATCAGCCGCCCCGTCCCGTCCGGAAAATGGGGAAAAAAGAGATTGACGGCGGAATGAAAACGGGAAAGCAGCAGGCCACTGCAGTCGGTTTCGGCCAATCTTCTGGACATGCAGGCGGCCTCCGCCACATACCCTCCCCGCATTACGCTTCCAGCCAGGGCCGGGTGTAGCGGGCGATGATCCGCTCCTCGTCCGTTTGGACCACCCAGACCCGGATCCGGCTTTCGGGCCGGCTGATATCCCGGTCATGATCCGTATCCGTATCGTCGCCGATTACGATTCCCATGTGCGCCAGACGCTGGCAGATTTGGGCGCGGATCAGACGGCTGTTGCATCCGATTCCTCCGGTGAAAACCAGCGCGTCGATCCCTTCCAGGTATACCGCGTATTGCCCCACATAGCCGGCCACGCTGTCGGCAAAGGCCTGGATGGTCAGTTCCGCGCGCCGATCCCCGGCTTCGCAGGCTTTCTCGATATCCCGCAGGTCGCTGCTGATGCCGCTGAGTCCCAGAAAACCGCTCTGCGTGCTCAGGGCTTTCAAAATCTCTTCCAGAGAACGATGCGTTCGTTCCATCAGATAGGGCAGACAAAACGGGTCGAAATCCCCGACCCGGTTGTTGTGAAACACCCCCGACTGCGGGGTGGCCCCCATGCTGGCCGCGATACTGCGGCCGTCCAGAATGGCGCATATCGAGGAAGAGCCGCCGAGATGCATGGAAACGATCCGCTTCGAACCGGGATCCAGCTGGGTCATGCGCCAGGTTATGTATTCGTGGCTGGAGCCGTGAAAGCCGTACCGTTTCAAGCCGTAACCGGCGGCCCATTCATAGGGAATGCCGTACAGCCGACGGTATTCCGGAATGCTTTGGTGAAACGCCGTTTCAAACCGCGCCACCAGCAGCAGATCCGGATAGTGTTCCCGCAGGGCTTTCATCAGACTCAGGTATACGGGGTTGTGCGCAGGCGCCAGGGAGCTGCAGGTTTCCAGAGCCGCCAGCACCCGCTCATCCACCCGGCAGGTGCCGCTGATTTCCCCGCCGTGAACCGCTTTGAATGCGGCAGCTCCGATATCCGCCAGAGAGGCGATGCAGCCCGTTTCCTCCAGAACCGACACGCTGAAGGAAAACGCATCCAAACAGCTTTCAAAGCGCCGCTGCCCCGATACGGTTTGATCACGGACGGTGATTCGATAGGTTCCCTCCGCCTGTCCCACACGTTCACAAACGCCCCAGGCGCGGACCTCTTCGCCGTTATCCAAACGGAACAGCTTGAATTTGAAGCTGGTCGAACCGGGGTTGAGCACCAGAACCGGTTTCACAGACCGCACCACCTTTTTATTTCTTACTGTATGTAGGTTTCCCGGAAAGCCAGGAGCGCTTTTTCAAAACACGCCATGGGGATGCGGGCGCTTCCCGCGCCGATGAGCCCGCCCTCCCGGTTGAACATACCGCCGTGGATTTCCGGTGCCGTTCCGGTTTTCAGCACCAGACGTGCATCGATCCCGACCGGCAGGCAGTCAAAGTCCAGATTGGGAATCGGGAAATTGGGATTGTGGCTGATGCAGATGGTTTCCATTTCCCGGGTCAGGGCGATGGCATCCTCCAGCATCAGTCCCCGTAGGTTGCAGACGATGGGGCTGGCGGCGGCCGCCAATCCGCCCATACCCGCGCATTCCACCACGCAGCTGTCGCCGATCCAGGGAAGCTGATCCTTTTCGGTGTACTGCGAGGAGATATACCGCCCTTTCATCATGGGGGCGGGGGCGGTGAACCAGCGGTCTCCCATCCCGGAGAGCTTGATGCCGTATTCCAGGGCGTTACCGCCGACGGCGGTGACCATGGTGGAATAGGGAATATCGGAGGCCGCCAGAAGGGCCGAGCGGGCGGCGGCCTGCCCGAAGCAGTGGAAGAACCGGGGGGTCTCCACGATGTAGGTCATGAGTTTCATAAGAACGTCCTGCGGCAGGTTTTCCTCCAGAATGGGCAGGAGCATTTTATGAACGAACAGCAGGTCCGCCGCCGTCTGGCGGGTATGGTTCTCGTCCCCCATCTGAAAGCTTTCCGCGAGAATCGGCTTGATGGGAAGGCCGCCTGTTCTCTGCAGAACCTGCCGAAGGGGCGGGAACAGCTCGTGCTTCATCATGCGGAGGTTTTCGGCTATTTCAGGGGTATACAGTCCCGAGCCGCAGAAGCCGCCCTGAAA
>CABUNG010000060.1 GCA_902492895.1 uncultured Oscillospiraceae bacterium
AACCCCCAGGTGATCCTGTCGGTTCTCTTTTGAGGAGAACCTCCCCAGCATGAACACCTGAAACCAACGATACAAGCAGGGCTGCGGCCCAAGAGTTTGGGTGGCCACACACCTATGATTTATCCGCCAGTAGGGTAAACAGGCCGGGGATGGTCTTGTCCGTCCAGGCCGGATGCTCGTCGAACCGCCGGATCACCAGCCCGCTGTCAACGGCGGCGTTGAGAATCTCGCTGAGTGTATGACGGCGAAGGCAGCATGTCGGGAACTGCCGGCGTTGCTCGTCCGGATAAAACGCGGCGTGGGGCATCTCGGCCTCCACGGTATCCGCCGAGAAGTAATCCATTGATTCCGCCCTGTGCCACAACACGTCGATCACCTTTTGAAGCGGGTGAAAATCGCTGCAGATCATCCGGCCGCCCGGTTTCAGCAGCCCGGCCATAACCACCATGAACGCCCCGAGATCCTCAAAATAGTGCAGAACCCCGCCCTCCATGAACACGAGGTCGAACGTCTCCCCATAACGGCTGAGATCGATGGCGAGCACGTCCCCCAGCACGTACTCCATATGAACCCCCGACGCCTCGGCGGTCTCACAGGCGTACCGCCGGTTGTCCTCGGAGATATCGAAGACCGTGACACGGGCGCCCATCAGGGCGAGAGGAACGGCCTTTTTCCCGCAGGAGCCGCAGATATTGGCAATTTTAAGCCCGTCCACCCGATCGAAATACCGGGCATTCTCCCGCAGCATGGCCCGGGGATTCTTCCGGTCCTCTTTCGCCCGCTCGGCGGGCGTTCCCATGTCCCGTACCCAGAAATCATAGGCGCCGTATTCCCATGCTGTTTTGTTCTGTTCCGTCATACTGCCCATCGTTCTCTGCTCCTTTCGGTTCACACGCTGTCACGCTTTCTTTGAGAAGGAGCCTTACGTTCGCCGTCTATCCTTTTTTGTCTATCCACTCACATTTCCGGCAGACTTCCTCCTCCAGCCAAAGCTTGATCCCTCTTATTCCCCTCTTTCTCCGGCCTTGTCAAACACATGCCTACATCCGGATTATACCACAAAAGAATGTGCGGCGGGGAATTTTGGATTATTTGACCCAAACGCCGGGGCGGCCGTCTCTTGTTGCAGTAAAAAAGGCTCCGGAGCTTTCGCTCCGAAGCCTTTTTCAGATCGTATCCAGTTTTGTACGCTTTCCGAGCTTCTCCTCCGGCGCGTCCTCGCACGACAGCGCGATGGCGGTGATCGCCTCGTCACACCGGTCCACGAGCAAAGACGCGATCTTGTCCTCCACCTCGCGGCGTACGGCGTTGCGCAGATCGCGGGCGCCCCGTTTGCCGCCGTAGGCCTTCTCCGCCAAAAGGGCGGCGGCCTCTTCCGTCCAGGAGAAGGCGATACCCCTCTCGGACAGGGGCTGCTTCAGCTCCTCCAGCATCAAATCCGCGATACGGCGGAAATCCGCCTGCTGCAGCGGAGTAAAATACACGATTTCGTCCACCCGGCTGATAAACTCGGGCCGCAGGAAATCGGACAGCGCCTTGGCCGCCTTGTCCCGGGACGCCTGGGCATCGGATTTACCGAAACCCATCAGGTTTTCCCGGAACTGGCTGCCCGCGTTGGACGTCATGACGATGACGGTGTTCTCAAAATTCACCACCCGGCCGTGGGCGTCGGTTACCCGGCCCTCGTCGAGGATCTGGAGCAGGATGTTGAACACGTCCGGATGAGCCTTTTCGATTTCGTCGAACAGGATGACGGAATAGGGCTTGCGCCGGACCTTTTCAGTCAGCTGGCCCGCCTCGTCGTACCCGACATAGCCGGGCGGCGACCCAATGATGCGGGAGACGGCGTATTTCTCCATGAATTCCGACATATCCAGACGGATGAGGGTTTCGGGGGTATCGAACAGCTGGGCGGCGAGCACCTTGACGAGCTCGGTTTTGCCCACGCCGGTCGGCCCGACGAATATGAACGATGCGGGACGGCGGCGGGGGCTGATCTGCACCCGGCTGCGGCGGATAGCCGCTGCGACAAGGGACACCGCTTCGTCCTGCCCGATGATGCGCTTTTTCATTTCGTCTTCCAGACGGCCGAGCTTCGCCAGCTCGTTTTCCCGGACCTTGGAGGCCGGAATTCCCGTCCAAAGTTCGATCACCTTGGCGAGATCGCCCTCCGTCACCGGCGCGCTGGTCGCCGCGGGACGGACCGCGTCCACCTCCTGCTCAACTTTAAGCAGCTCGGCGCGGGTGTTCGCGAGCTTTTCGTAATCGATGGCTTCCTTGCCCATTTCTTCCTCCTCGTTTCGGCGGAGCTGGTCCGCTTTGAGCAGGAGATGGGCGTACTCGTCGGCCTTTGTGTTGTTCAGCGCGGCCGAAGCGCACGCCTCGTCGAGCAGATCGATCGCCTTGTCGGGCAGGAAGCGGTCGGTGATATACCGTTCCGCGAGCACCGCCGTGCGGCGGAGCAGCGGATCCGGCACCGTGACGCCGTGATACTGCTCGTAATAGCCCTTGATGCCTTTCAGCATAACAACGGTGTCGTCCAAGGAGGGTTCCTCCACCGTCACGGGCTGAAAGCGCCGCTCGAGCGCGGTATCCTTTTCGATGTATTTCCGGTATTCGTTGAAAGTAGTCGCGCCGATCACCTGAATTTCGCCCCGGGAAAGGGCGGGCTTGAGGATATTGGCGGCGGACATACTCCCTTCCGCGTCTCCGGTGCCCACGAGGTTGTGCACCTCGTCGATGAAAAGGATGATATTCCCCTCCGCCTTGACCTCGTCGACCAAGCCTTTGATCCGGCTTTCGAACTGACCGCGGAACTGAGTACCGGCCACAAGAGCCGTCAGATCGAGCAGATGGATTTCCTTCTGCTGCAGGCGCATCGGCACGTTTCCAGCCGCAATGCGCAGAGCGAGTCCTTCGGCAATGGCGGTTTTGCCGACGCCGGGCTCCCCGATCAGGCAGGGATTATTTTTGGTCCGGCGGGACAGGATCTGCACCACCCGGTAGATCTCCCGGTCCCGTCCGATGATGGCATCGAGCTTGCCTTCCCGGGCCTTGCGGGTCAGATCGGTGCAGTAGGTTCCGAGATATTTCCGCTTTTTCTCTTTGGATTTCTTTTCCTTGTCCGCCTTGGCATCGGGCGCGGAAGTGCCCGCATCGGACGCCGCGGCGGGCGTGCCGCCGAAGAGATTCTGAAGGAACGGAAAGGTCGCGGCGCCGCCGGGCATGAAATCCCCGTCGCCGTCCTCCCCATCGCCCGGATTGATCAGAGCGCTGAGCTGCTGATCCATTTGTTCCATATCGTCATCGGTAATCCCGAATTTCTCCAGCAGATCGTCCACCGGCTTGATCCCGAGCTCCTTGGCGCAGGTCAGGCAGATGCCGTCGTTCACAGGCTTCTCCCCCTCCATCCGGGTGATGAACACCACGGCGGGGCGTTTTTTACAACGTGAACAGAGCATAATGTCCTCCTTCGGCGGAACCCATCGGTGGAGCGGCTCCCGCCCGGACCTACGGCCCCTAAAAATGAGCGGCCCGCCAAATTAGGCCGGGCCTAGAGCGCAATCGTATGCTAAAATGTTGGGGCCCGTGGGCAGGCGCTGTGCCAAGAACACAAGATCATTCCGATCACAACGTGACCGGAATAGGCGGTGGGCTACCCGAATACATCCGGTTTGCATAAACGCAAACGGTCAGGCCCTCCAGGTATCGAATTATTTCGAAGCGTCGGCTGCGCCGTCCTTCGCGGGCAGATCTTGGCGGATATGCAGAAACATCATCATATATTTGATAAAGGAAAACAGCATCAGCGCGGCCACCAGAACGACCAGCCCGATTCGGACCCAGTCCGGCATATCCGGCAGCAGCACGATGAGCGCCATCGCCCCGTAGAATACGAACGTCGACACCTTGCCGAACCACCGGGCCCCCTGGATTTTCTCCCCCCGCCGCAGCAGGATGTAACCGCCAGCCGCCTGGATGAGCTCTTTGATCAGGCAGATGATCACCAGGGGAATGAGCACGGTATACCGCACCGCGAGGCAGATGACCACCGTCACCTGCGTGATTTTATCCGCGACCGGGTCGAGCAGCTTGCCGATATCGGTGATCTGATTGAAGCGGCGGGCGATGATCCCGTCGAGGGAATCGGTGACGCCCGAGAGAACCAGAACGGCGAAAGACCAGACAGGGACGTCCGCGTTCCGTTCCACCACCAGAATCAGCACCACAAAAACCGGCAGAAGCAGCAGCCGGACGATCGACAGGGCATTCGGAATATTCCATACAAATTTTACGTTTCCTACCATCTTGAACCTCTTGCGTGCCCGGACGGACACCGTTTTCTATTTCGAAACCAACGTGTCGGGCAGGGATTTCATCACCGACTCGAGGGCATTGGTAATCGGGTTGTGATCGGCTATAAAGCCAACGAGGATCGAATCCTCGACATCCTGGGAAGAGACCGCCGCGTCCGCGGAGGTCGAGGCTGTCACGAGCTGCAGCACCGTCACGGCGACAAACAGGAACAGGATGCCCTGCACCACGCCGACCACGGCCCCCAGTACGCCGTTGACCTGTTTGAGAACCGGCACTTTAAAGAGGCCGTTGACCAGTTTGGCGACCAGCCCTACCACGATCATCAAGAGTATGAACAAGATGAAGAACACGAGGAAGCGCAGCAGCGCGACCGCAACCGGACGGACGACCGATTTGACGACCGTCCCGGCGACTGCCTGGGCGCTGCCGCTCAGAGATCCTTCAAGGCCAGAGACAATCTCATGCGGCGTGCCGATGTACTGCTCGAGCGCATGGGCGATCGGCGCGGGCAGCTCTTCGAGCGCCTGCTGAACGCTTTCCGCCGCCGATGAGGTATCGGTCGCCTGAATCTTCGACGAAATGGTCTCCGTCAGGCCGTCGCTGATGAAGCTGTCGAACACCAGCGCCGCGATCCCTGTGCTGAGCACTGCGGCGATGACGGCCGCAGCGATGAGACCCACCAGCTGGATCAGCGAGCGGACAAAGCCGCGGTGATAGCCGATGAACACGGCCAGAAGTACCACTAGTATGGCCACGCCGTCCAAAATATATGCCATTTTGCTCCACCCCTCTCCGCGATCGACAGATGCGCGGTGGTTTTGAGATCGCCGGACCCGCCGCTTCCGCGGCCGTCAAGATCCGCCGCCCGGATTTGCTCCGGAAACACGGGATCTGGAAATCCGCGGCGGCTTTCCATTTATGAAACGTCAGCTTGGATGATTATACCATATTTTCTTCAGAAGCACAACCACGCAAAGGGGTTAATCCGATTAAGAATTGTATAAATTTGAGCGCTGTCCAGCATGTCCCGGGACAGCACCAGGGTGCGCGGCTCCAGATAGGGAACCGCCCACGCGAGCATCAGGGAGCCGCCCCACACGATCACCACGGCGGCCGCCAGCGCCGCGAGCAGAGGCCACAGCCGCCGGAGGCCCTTGAGCCGCTTCGGAGGGCGCAGATTGTCTTCGATCCGGCGTGTCCCCCATCGGAACAGCAGCGCCAGCCCCACCCAGAACACCGCGAGCAAACTCACCTTGGCCAGCATATCGGCCATCCCCCGGCTGACGATTTTCAGAACCGTCCCGGATGAGGGTGAAAGGGCGTAGGCGTTCCGCACCTCGTCGAGATTGGTGCCGTACTTATGCAGAATGTCCACAAAGGGCGCAGCTCCCTCCTCGAGCAGCGGCTCGAAAGAGAACGCCTCCACCGTCTCCTCTCCCGTGTCCAGATGCGGGGCGGAGACGAGATCCGCGAGATCATACGCCGCCGCCCGGCTGACGGACGCGCGAAACACATGGTCCGCCACCGGGGACGAGAGCAGAAACGTAAACAGAACCGCAGCGGACAGCGCCGCGGCGATGGACACCAGCGAAAACAGCGCGGACGAAACCGCTCGGTCCCGCCAGGCCACCAGGCCTACGACGATGAGCAGCACGATCACGCCGTCGAGCAGAATTCCCATTCTCCGCACTCCTTACCGCAGACCGCCTTATGACTCCGCTCCATCCGCCGGAGTCAGGGCGGTCAGGCCCAAAACCATGGCCTTCTGTTTATAATCGACCACCATGCGGCCGTCGGCTTCCACCACGGACTGGCCGTCCAGCCCCGCCAGCCCGGCGTGATGCAGCGCCGATGAGGTCAGCAGCCAGAACCCGCTTTCATGCGGGGAAAGATGCCGATAAGCCCCCCCGAATTCGGCCGTATATGCCAGATCCCCCGAAGCGTTGACCACCATCAGGCGTCCGCCCTCCGTCGCTCCGGAATGGCGCAGCACAATCCCGATCGAGGATCCGCCGAAAGCAAAGCCGTTCGGCTCCAATCCGTCGTATGTATGCTTTTCAAACAGCGTCCCGCCGGGTTTGACCACCCAGACTTCGGTATCGCCGACGGCGGCTGCGGTCCCCCCGGCAAAATAGGTGACGCCGTAAAGCATCAGGCCGTCCCCGCTGTATTCCACGGGTGCCGCGCTCTTATCCGCAAGATCGAACGCCAACAGGGTGGAGCGCATATTGCCCGCCTCAGCCGTCACTCCGACGGCCGCCAGATGGCTGCCGTCGGGACTCAGCGCGATATCCGTCAGCAGCAGGCGGGGACTCTTCCAGGCGAAGAGCGAGTTTCCCTTGCGGTCGAACACCTCCAGCTCGGACAGGGAGCTTTGGGAGGAGGTATCGGTCGCGAGGGCAAATTTTCCGTCTTTCTGAAGGGAAGCCGCCAGGATATTCCGCCCTTCCAGCTTGCCGCTCAGTGCCGTTTCCCGCCTGGTTTCGAGCTGGTAACGGCCGCCGCCCCGTTCCGCAACGAGTGCGTAGGACCCCGCTGTTTCCAGAATCGGCCGGGCATAGGCGTGGCTGCGGCGGGCAATTTCCCCGCCCTTTTCATTGATGAAGAGCAGCGAGGTATCGGTGAGGAGGGCCAGATTGTTTTTCACCTGACCCATCGAGACCACGGTATCGCCCGAAATGGCATAGGGGAATCCGTCCCCCTTGTCCGCCCCGTCGAGTTTCAGGTCGATCCAGTCCAGCACCGCCTCGGGAGCGAGCTTGTCCCAGTTTTTCCAAACTGCGATCCCCGCGACCAGCACGGCCGCCACCACCAGCAGACGGACGGCGGCTTTCAGGATCGGATGCCGGTGCTTCCGCTTTCTTGCAGGCAGGACGGACGGCTCCGGCGCGCTTTCCGGCAGAGAAGGCAGGTCGGAAAGTTCGGGCGGCAGCTCCTCTGGCCCGGCCGTTCGGGCCTCCCGTCCGGCCTTTTTCGGCTTGTGCCGGGTGATCTTCAGATCCCGTTTGTTTGCCACGCAAACACCTCCTCCGGATAGAATACGTCCTCTAAAAACAGCCCATGAGCGGGTGCGGTAAATCCGGCCAGGGAGCGGTTCCCCGTACGCAGCGCTTCGGCGATCTGCGCGTTCTGCCGCCGCCCCGCCTGCACATCGAGGAGGGACCCGACCATGATCCGCACCATATTGTACAGAAAGCCGTCCGCCTCCACGTGAAAGCAAAGGCCGTCCCCGTCCCGATCCACATGCGCCGTACGTACGGTCCGGACGCGATCCTCCACCCCGCTTCCCGAGGCGCAGAAAGCGGAAAAGTCGTGGGTGCCCAGAAACAGCGAGGCGGTATCGTTCATACCCGCTTCATCCAGCTTCCCCACGCGGTGCAGCGCATACCGGCTGTAAAACGGCTGCCGCGCCATGCCGTTCCAGATATAATACCCGTACCGCTTTCCCTGGGCCATGTAGCGGGGATGAAAATCCGGAGGCACCTCCCGGCATTCGTACACCGCAATATCGGCGGGCAGGCAGGCATTCAGGGCCCGGATCATGCGATCCTCCCGGAGAGAGCTGTCCGTGTCCATGACGCAGCAGAACCGGAGGGCGTGGACGCCCGCATCGGTCCGGCTGCATCCCGTAAGGCCAGAGCGGACCCCTGTCACCCGCTCCACCGCGTCCTGCAGAACCTCCTGCACAGTAAGGGCGTTCTGCTGGACCTGCCAGCCGTGGTAACGAGTCCCGTCATATCGGATTGTCAGCAGGAGCCGCGCCATGATAAGCCTCACTTTCCATCGTTTGGGGACAAGGTATAGATTTATGACTAGCCATCCTTTGGGGCCTAGGGCCCCTTCCTGTATGGCCGTTCGTTCGGGTGTCC
>CABUNG010000061.1 GCA_902492895.1 uncultured Oscillospiraceae bacterium
CACAACGGAGCCGTCTACCACCACAACGGAGCCGTCTACCACCACAACGGAGCCGTCTACCACCACAACGGAGCCGACCACTACGACGACCAGCATTCCCGATGAGGAAATCATCGAAGAAGAAGACGTCCCTCTGGTCAGCGGTCCGGAAGATCCGAATCCCCCCTCCTCGCCCAAGACCGGCTATATGGATGTCTGGTGGGTGTGTCTCGCCGCCGCGGCGGTTTCTCTGACTGCGGCGATCCTGCTCAACCGGCGGCCGTCCGAAGAGGAATAAGACGGGATCCGTTCTGTTTACCGATAGAAAGAAACCCCGGAGGCGGCATCGTCTCCGGGGTTTTTCAATGATGAGGTTGAAACAACGCCGCGTCCCCGCCAAAGCAGGGACGCGGCTATTTTATCGGCGGGGCTTATAGTGGGACAGATAAGCCTTCGCCTCTTCCTGGGTTTGGAACGTGACCGTTTCGCCGCTGATGTACCGTGCGGCGTCGACCCAATCCCTCAGGGGATACGACTGGGCGGAGCATCCGCTCACCGCCTCGCGGATGAGGGGCAGACGGGCCGCCGCATGAAGATCGGACAGGAACATGCAATCGGTTGCCGAAGCGAGATGCTCCAGCAGGTTTATGCCGTCCGAAGTTTTCACGCTGTCACCTCCGCTATTGCACCCCTGGATGAAAAATCAGACAAAATTGTCCATCCATGTTATAATCCTATGTATAAAAAAATCGGGCTTTTTCGAGCCTTTTTCCTATCCAATGAAGACGGTTGGAAAAGTCTACCTTTTTAACCGGGGCGGCATAAAAAAATCAGCTTCTCTGCGACGCCCATTTGAAAAAGGTCTGATGTGTCACGCCGAGCTGTCTGGCCGCCTCCCGTCCGCTGATCTCCCCGTTTTTCCATCGCTCGTAAAGAAGATGGAAGTGATCGGGCACGGCCTTTTCCGGGCGTCCGAACCGCACGCCCCGGTCCCGGGCCGCGGCGATCCCCTCGGCCTGCCGCTGCCGGATGCTTTCCCGTTCCTTCTGTGCGACATAGGAGAGCAGCTGCAGCACGATATCCGCGATGAGGGTGCCGGTCAAATCCCGGCTGCTGCGGGTATCGAGCAGGGGCATGTCCAGCACCACCATGGCCACCCGTTTCTTTTTCGTCAGCAGACGCCATTGCTCGAGAATCTCATCGTAATTGCGTCCCAGCCGGTCGATGGACTGCACCGCCAGGATATCGCCTGCACGCAGCGTCCGCAGCAGGCGCTTATAGGCGGGGCGGTTGAAATCCTTGCCGCTCTGCTTGTCCATGAAAACGTGGTGGTCGGGCACCTCAAATTGACGCAGGGCGATGAGCTGCCGCGCCTCGTTTTGTTCCTTTGTGGATACGCGGACGTATCCGTAGAGTTCTGCCATCCTTCATTCCTCCATTTTGGTGTTCACCTTAGTGTTCCCGCTATGCGTATTTTACTCGCTGAAGCCGCCCGAACGGAATGGGCTGAGAAAAAAGCATCCTTTTGCCGGAATGGAGGATGGTCCGGGGCAACGACAGTCTATGTACGGCAGGAGGGCCGGGTTCATGCAAATTCTCGACACGTCATCGGAAATCTGGCGCCTCTTTTGCGGCAAACCGTTTGGCATCTGGTTTAAGGAAGGGGTGGTCATGGTGTGCGAACGACAGCTGGCCAGCGACGACCATTTTTATCATCAAAACAAGGCGAGCTGGCTCTCCTGGTGCCTCCGTCATGAGGCGGAGATCAAGCGGACCGCCCTCGTCCGGCTGGAAAACGGAAAGGGGCTGCCGGATTTCTTCGGGGAATGGCACCGCTTCATGGGGCGGGCGGATATCGGGTATTTTTGGGGATGCCGGTTTGTCCGGCACCGGCTCCGGGACAGCACCCTGCCCGAAATCGCCCGGCTGCCGTATGCCGATCTCGAGGCGGAACTCCTCGATTTTTTAAGGACCTGAACATGAAAAAAAGCAGAGCCGAAACGGCTCTGCTTTATACATAACGGCTGGGAGGAGCGCCTGTCACCGGATGGTTTCCGGCGGGAGGCTATGTTCCTGATAAAAGGCGGTCATCCGGCGATAGCACACCGATTTGAGGCGCGCGATCTCCTCCCGTTTCGGTTTGGTGACGTCCGGATATACCGGGGGCAGCACGGTCAGCCGCAGGCAGGGCTTCCGTTTGAACAAGCGATGCAGCCCGGCCGGCTGGGCGTAGGTGACGACGGAGGGGAGCAGCGGGACGTTGTTGTCATAGGCGTAGGCAAAGGCGCCGTTTTTGAAGCGGCGGATGCCCGGATAGTAAAACCGCAGCACCCCTTCCGGATAGATCTGCACGATCTCTCCCCGCCGGACGGCCTCGCCGACCGCATCGGAAAAGGCGGGCATTTTGCGGAAGCTGCGGGGTATCGGCATGCCGCCGAGCCCCCGCACCAGATGGCGGATCAGCGGAATTTCCAGGTTGGACTGGAGCGTCGCGAAATACAGCTTATGATCGAAAAACGCCGTGCCGATCATGGTGCAGTCCAGCGGATGGACGTGATTGCAAATGGAGATCGCGCCCCGCCCGCGCAGCCGCTGGATATTTTCGCGGCCGTGGATCTGAAGGCCGAGCAGCAGCGGGTTGAGCAGGGCGAACACACCGAGCGCAATGGGTTTGAGGCAGGCATAAAGAATCCTGCAGAACAGACTGTCCCCCAGATAGTCATAACCCGCCCCGATGTGCAGCCGCAGGGGCGACCACATATGCAGTTCATGTTCGCCGGCCGCGGCCGGTTCCTCTTCGGTCAGGATCTCAGGATACTCGTTCATATTCATTCATCGCCTGTCGGAACATATCCTCGATCTGCGAAACGCAGTGATCGATGTCGAAAGCCCGCCCATGCTCGGCATACCGGCCTTCCATATACCGGCGTTCGTCTTCGTTGTCCAGCCAGTACTCGATTTTTTCGGCCAGATCGGCGCTGTCCCCCGCGGTAAAGAGGCTGCGGTCATCGAGGGCGAATTGCGGCGTCGCGGATTTCGGACTGTTCGCAATAATGGGAACCAGACCGCTGGCGAAGGCCTCCATGCAGGATATGGCCTCGATCTCGACATCGGCGGCGTGGACATAGAGGTCGCTCATCGCGAGCACGTCAAGCAGTTCGGCCTTTGGGAAAAACTGTATGATGGGCGGAATGGGCAGCTTTTCGGCCCGTTTCCGGAGCGTCTCGAGCTTCGGCCCCTGCCCGGCCAGGATCAGCTGGATCCGGTCCCGGTAGGCGCAGCGGTTCACCGCGTCGATCAGAACATCCTGCCGCTTTTCCGCCGACAGCCTCCCGATCATCAGGATCACGATTTTCCCCTGGAGTTCGGGCGTCTTCTCCTTTTTGCGGTAAACGAAATCGGAATCGATGCCGTTGGAGATGACATGAAGCTCGGCGGTGTAGCCGTTTTCTTCCAGCTGGGAGGCGATGAAGCGGCTGGGACAATGAATATGGGTAAATTTATTATAGAAGATGGACTTGAATCCCTGATAAATCGCCTTGTTGATGCCGCGGGCATTCCCCAGCCCGATGGAAGAGGTGATATTCTCGGGCTGGACATGAAACGCGGCCGTATGGGGCACGCCCAGGCGGGCGGCGATTTTCTCCCCCTCGATGGAGAGGGGGAAGGGCATGAGAAAATGCACGACCTCCGCCCAGCGGATGGCCTCTTCCAGCGTGGTCTTATTGGGGCGGGCAAACCGCATGCCCTGCGATTTGATCAGGCCGTCGAACAGCGGCACCCGGAATTCCCGCACGGCGTATTTGTCTTCCCGATCCTCCCCCGTGCAGACCACCCGGATCTCGTTGCCGTGCCGCCGGAGCGTATCGGCAAAGCGGCGGGCAGAAATGGTGGTGCCGTTGTTGTCGTTATCGAATTGGTCGATGACCAGCAGTATTCTCACGCGGAACCCTCCTCAGCCGCCCGTTATGGGCGGACAAAAACCGGCTGACAGCCTGGCCGGATACTAAACCTTATTCTTATAGTATATACTATATGCAGATGGTAATCAAGTACCGTTTGGAAACGAGTGGGAAATGGACAAATGCGGCGATTTTCCGTGGAAAGGGATGGGTTTATGGATCAAAACGAGGTGTATTTTGAGGCGGTGATTCAAAAAGTCCCCGGCATCGACGGGAGCTATGTGGAGATCCCATTCGATGTGAAGGCCGTGTTCGGAAAGGGCCGGGTCAAAGTCCACGCGACGTTCGACGGAATCCCCTATGACGGGCTCATCACCCGCATGGGCACGCCGGGGCCTATCCTCGGTCTCAGGAAGGATATCCGGGCACGTCTTGGAAAAGGAGCCGGCGACCGCGTGGCCGTGACGGTAAAAGAACGGGATTAACGGGGCTCCGTTTCGGGCGCTTCCGGGCATTTTCGCTTGTATGCCGCGGCGGCATATGGTATACTGATCCCCACCAGCCGGTCATTCCGGCCCCTGGGCAGCGTGCGTATGCAGATGGCCAGGATAGGAGGATCCGTCCGGCTGCGCGGAGCACCATCACGGCTTTGTTTCTGAAAGGGGGACACGGTCATGCGAAATCCGGCTCTGCGGGAGTTGCTGCCCTTCTGGGATGCCCTGACCCCGGCGGAACAGCGGCGTCTGGACGGGGCGGCTGTCCCCCGTTCCTTCGAAAAAGGCGCGCGGCTGCACAACGGCGCCGCCGACTGCAACGGCCTGTTTTTAGTGACAAGCGGCCTGCTGCGGGTGTTTCTGACCTCGGATTCCGGCCGGGAAATCACCCTCTACCGTCTGCTGGAACGGGACATCTGCCTGTTTTCCGCCTCCTGCATCCTGAAAAACATCCGCTTCGAGGTGTTCGTGGAGGCCGAGCGGGCGGCCGAGGTGCTGGTGCTGCCGGCACAGGCGTATCAGGCGGTGCTGGAATCCTCCCGGGCGGCGGCGGAATACACGTCCAAGCTCATGGCCTCCCGCTTCTCCGATGTGATGTGGGTGATGGAGCAGGTGCTGTTTTCGAGTTTCGGCCGGCGGCTGGCCGATTTTCTGCTCGAGCAGCGGGCCCTCGAGGGAGGCGACCGGCTGACCCTGACGCACGAAGAAATCGCCCGCCATCTGGGCAGCGCCCGGGAGGTCGTCACCCGGATGCTGCGCTATTTTCAGTCGGAGGGCCTCGTCTCCCTCAGCCGGGGCGGCCTCACCCTGCTGCGTCCCGAAGACCTTGCGCATCTGCCGTAAACGGATTCCGATCGTATGACCGCCGGAGCTTTCGGGCCCGGCGGTTGCTTTTTTGCGGCGGCTATGTTAAAATGCCGTCCAGGACTCAAAAGGAAGGAAAGCGGCATCATGAATCGTCAACACCCGGGCGGCCGGTCGTTTGCCCGCATGGTCGCAGCCCTCGTGCTGCCCATGGCACTGCAGAATCTCATCAACGTCGCGGTCACATCCGCCGACGTCATCATGCTGGGCCAGGTCAGCACCGAGGTCCTGTCCGGCTCCTCGCTGGCCGGGCAGGTCCAGTTCATCATGACCCTGATCTTTTTCGGACTGACCTCGGGGGCGGCGGTGCTGACGGCCCAGTACTGGGGCAAGGGCGACACCCGCACCATCGAAAAAGTCACGGGGATCGCGCTTCGCTTTTCCCTGATCGTCGCGGCGGTCTTTTTTGCGGCGGTGGAGGCGGCTCCCGCGCTGATTATGCGGCTGTTCACGAACGACGAGGCCGTAATCGCCGAGGGGGCGGTGTATCTGCGGATCGTCGCGCCCTCTTACCTCTTTTCCTCCGTGACTATGGTGTATCTGAACATCATGCGCAGCGTCGAGCGGGTGGTGGTCTCGACGGTGGTGTTTCTCGTTTCGCTGCTCGCCAACATCGCGCTCAACGCCCTGTTTATTTTCGGACTGCTGGGTCTGCCGGCCATGGGGATCGCCGGGGCCGCCCTGGCAACGGCCTGCGCCCGGCTGATCGAGCTGATTCTGGTATTGGTATACGCCCACTGGATCAAAACCTCACCCCGGGTGGACAAACGGGTCCGGCTCCGGTTTTCCGACATATTCGTGCGGGACCGGCTCCTGTTCGGGGATTTCATGCGCTATTCCCTCCCCGTGATCGCCAACGAACTGATGTGGGGGCTGGGCACCTCGATGAGCGCGGTCGTCATCGGCCACATCAGCACCCAGATGGTGGCCGCCAACGCCGTCGCCCAGGTGGCGAGACAGCTCGCCACCGTGGTGTCCTTCGGCATCGCCAACGCTGCCGCCATTCTCATCGGCAAGGCGATCGGCGAGGGCAGCCGCGAGACGGCCCTGGACTATGGAAAGCGCTTTATCCGGCTGACCCTCATCGCGGGGGCCTGCGGCGCGGCCGTCGTGCTGATTGCACGCCCCATTCTGACAGGCGGGCTCTCCCTCGATCCCGAGGCGCGGGACCTGCTCTCCATGATGCTGCTGGTCATGGCGTATTTCGTCTTCGCCCAGGCTTACAACACCACCCAGGTGGTGGGAATCTTCCGGGCGGGCGGCGACACCCGGTTCGGACTCATTCTCGACGTCTCCACCATGTGGGGCGGTTCGATCCTGCTGGGCGCTTTGGCCGCGTTTGTCTTCCGCGCTCCCCCGATGCTCGTCTATGTTCTGCTGCTCAGCGACGAACTGCTCAAAATCCCCTTTACCACCTGGCGTTACCGGACGAAAAAATGGCTCCGGAACGTCACGCGGGAGGAGGAAACCCGGCTGTCCGAAGCAGAAACGGGTTCCGCCGGCGGCTGACCGCCGGTCCCGCTATAAAACGCCCCTGCCGTCCAAAGGCGGCAGGGGCGTTTTTGGATTTATACGTCGAACCAACGGATGTCGTTCGCCTCGAGATGGAGTTCAAACGAGCTGCCGTCACCGCGGTAAACGGTGGTGGCCTGCGGTTCATAGGTGTTATTGACCACGCAGTAGCGCCGCACCTCGGGTCCGCCGCCCGGTTCGCCGTAGGCGTGGACCTCCACGTTATAATTCGAGCTGAACCACCGGTGCAGGATCTCTTCCCGATGGGAGGCCCAGAGAATCGCGCGGTAGAGCAGGCGGGCGTTTTCAAAGCTGTAGGGCAGACCGCTGATATACACGCCCCGGCCCCGGCCGCAGTCATTGGCCGCGAGCTGCACCTCTTTATCCCGCTGCACGATCACGGTCGTATCGGGCAGGGCATACACCCGTTTTTTGCCTTCTCCGAACTGGATGGCCCCCTGGACATCCTCCGTGATGAAATGGGCCCGTTCTTCCCAGTTGTACTTATCGACATTCAGGGTAAAGCCCGTTTCCATCTCGACGCCCACGACGTCCGCGAGCTGGAAATACCGGCCCTGCCACTGGTGTGCGGCCGGTTCGCCCACCCCGATGAAGCCGCCGCCGTTATAGATATAGCGGCGCACGGCGGTGAGAACGGTCTCGTCCGCCCAGTTGTCCCCGCCTGTCCAGGCGGTGTCCCCGTCCCCGACGTTTAAGATCACATCGAAGGCCGCGAGGGAGTCCGGGTTTTCCCGGATGTCGTCGAAGCTGATGAACTGCACGTCGAAGGGGGCGCCGCTGAGCACCTCGATCACGCCGGCATAGGAATAATTCGGTTTCTGATACAAGGCGTGATGCACCATATGGTTGCCCCAAGCCCGCATTTTCCCCCAGGAGCTGAGCACAGCCACCCGGCCGACGCAGTAGGGCACGGCGCCTTTGACATGGCTGTAGAGGGTGCGGAACTCGTCGCACACGCTCTCGATATACCGGATGAAATCCGGGAAGGCCAGCGCGAGCTTGAGATACCCGCCGTAGCCGATCCGGTCGATGGGTTTGCGGAGAATCGCCCGCCGGGCCGTCACCCAATTGATCTTCGCCTCTTTGACCGGGTCCCCGCCCTCATGGAAGGTATCGGGGAAGAAATAGGGCAGGAAACGCCCTTCGGTATACCGGACGCCCGGAATATCGCTGATCAGGCGGAGGGTGGCGCCGTTGCCGACGCTGCCCACCACGGCATCGAGGCCGATGGAACGGAATTCTTCCAGAAAAGGCT
>CABUNG010000062.1 GCA_902492895.1 uncultured Oscillospiraceae bacterium
GGGAATCTTCAGCCCTTTTTCGTGACAGACATCCGTCACGCCGATCCCCATCAGGTCATTGGCCGCGACGACGGCGGTGAAGGGGGCACCGGAGGCGAGGAAAAGGCGGAATTGCTCCCGTGCCGTGTCCCGGCTGAAGCCGGCCGGCAGGCAGTAGCTCTCTTCATACGGGAGTCCGCCGGCTTCCAACGCCCTTTTGTATCCCTGCAGCCGCTCGCCGCCCGTTTGCTCGGACGGATCCCCGCCGATAAACACGATGCGGCGGTGCCCCCGGCGGACCAGATAGTTGGTGGCGAGATAGGTTGCTTTGATATGGTCGACGTACACGCAGTCGAAATTGCTTTTTTCGCTGTAATCCTCATAAAAGTTGGTGATGACAACGGGCACCGCACAGTGCTTGATGCGGTCGATGAGAGGTTCGTTGAAGTTGAAGGATACCATGATCAGCCCGTCCGCAAATTTCTCCCGCATGGAATCCACCGTCTGCATTTCTTTTTCAAAAGAATGGTTGGTGGGGAGCAGGATGGTCCGGTAATTCAACCGTTCGCAGGCATCGCTGACCCCCTTGATCATCCGGAAATAAAAGGGGTTATAGATGTCGGGGATGGACAAAAGGATTTTGTTGGTGATATTGCTGCGCAGCGTTTTTGCCGCCTGAGAGGGCACGTAGTTCATCTCTTTGGCGGTTTTTTGAACCAGCTCGCGGGCCTCCTGGCTGCAATAGCCGCGTCCCGAGAGGGCTCTGGCCACCGTGGAGGGCGATAAATTGGTGATTTTGGCGATTTCATAGATGTTGCTCATAATTGGGTCCTTCTGGTCGGCATAAAGCCGCATTGCCGACCGTGTTTTTCTGAATTATACCACACGCTTGTGTCACATGTCAATCCGATAACGGATGCAAAATGCTCGAAAAATAAGATTAATAATGTGGAATCATAACAAAAATGTGCATTTTTTTGTTTCGGTGTTGACAATATGGCTTTTTGAGGGTATTCTGAATATAACATTGATGTCACAACCGAACAAAGAGTTGCCGGCCGTATGATTTTCATATGGCTTTTTGTGTTGTCATCATTTGGAAAGACAGGGAAGGCGGATGCCCTGATCGGGGCAGACGCCTCCTGTCCAAAGATTACGAAAAAAAGCACCTGCTTTTCACCGGGGAATCGACTCCTCCGGACACGAAGAAAGGAATGGTTAGCATGAACTTCAATGGCATCTGCAATTCGATGGGGGATTTGATGCGCCTGTCCGACGCCCGTACCCGGTCCATCTGCCCGGAAAACTTCACCGGTGAAAAGGGCAAGGGCGGCATGTGCCCCGTGGAAAAGGGCAGCGCTTTTCGGGCGGCGCGGGATCTGGGCACCGGCTGGAAGGTCAACCCCTATATTGTCATACCGGCCGGCGAAACGTTTGAAATCGCCTCGATCGAAGGGATGGGTGTCATTCAGCACATCTGGATGACGCCGACCGGCAAATGGCGCAACACCATCCTGCGCATGTATTGGGACGGGCAGGAAAATCCGTCCGTGGAATCCCCGGTCGGTGACTTTTTCTGTTCCGGCTGGAACCAATATGCCCAGCTGTCCTCTCTGGCCGTCTGCGTCAATCCCGGCAGCGCCTTCAACTGCTATTGGCAGATGCCCTTCCGGACCGGCTGCCGCATCACGCTGGAAAACCGGGACGAGGAGCCGGTGACGTATTATTACCAAATCGATTACGCCCTCACCGAGATTCCCGAGGACTGCGCCTATTTTCACGCCAGGTTCAACCGGGTCAATCCCCTGCCGTATAAAGAGGTGTATACCATTCTGGACGGCGTCAAGGGCCGGGGACACTACGTCGGCACCTACATGGCCTGGGGCGTCAACAATTCCGGATGGTGGGGCGAAGGCGAAATCAAGTTCTACATGGACGGAGACGGAGACTATCCCACGATCTGCGGAACCGGCACCGAGGATTATTTCTGCGGTTCCTACAATTTTGAAAATCCGGTCACGCACGACAGCTACGTGGCGTTTACCACCCCCTACTCCGGGCTGCACCAGGTGCTGGCGCCCGATCAGCTCTACCGCAGCCAGTTCCGCTTCGGTCTCTATCGCTGGCACGTGACCGATCCCGTGCGGTTTGAGACGGATCTGCGGGTGACGATTCAGGCGCTCGGCTGGCGGGAAGGGCAGCGGTATCTGCCCTTGCAGGACGATATCGCCTCAGTGGCCTTCTGGTATCAGACCCTGCCCACCGTGCCCTTCGCCCCTCTCGCCGACAAGGATTACCTGGAAGTGATCTGACGCTTTCTGCGCAGACGAAACGACCGCCCGGGGCCCGGAGTGCGGGTCCCGGACGATGGAGAAAGGCAGAACATATGAGACATACACGATACTTCCTGCGCTCCGCCGCGGCCTGCGCGGTGTGTCTGGCGCTCCTGCTCGTGTCCGCCTGCGGGAAAAAGCCGGAAGACCCGGCGTCCGATCCCCAGTCCTCCGTGACATCCGGGACGGATTCGTCCGGGGAACCGGCCGGAAGCGATCCGATAGGGGACGAGAGTTCGTCTCCTGAGAGCACAAATCCGGATGACCCGGCCTCCTCGGGCGGCGGCACCGGCCCCACCGGAACCAGGCCGCCGTCCTCGAATCCCGATACGCCGCCCGCCCCTGCGGAGGGGACGGCGCTCGATACCATCGGCGGCAGCGGCGGCCCGGTCAACAGCACCTTCTTCGGGTCGGTGGATATCGAGGACCGCAACACCTTCAGTGTGCCGAGCGACGGCGATCTGTGGCCGGGGGCCTGGTCGGACGACGATTATCTCTACACGGCCAACGGCGATGGCCGGGGATTCGGCAGCGTATCCAGCGACATCGCGGTGGGCCGCCTGAAAGGAACCCCCTCCACCGGCATCACCACCCAGGGGCTGGCCTACGGCGACGCCATAGCCAAGGTCTGGTCCGGTTCCCAATATAACCGCAAGCCCACCGGCATGGTGTCGGTCGGCGGGGTCCTCTATATGGCGGTGCAGGATCTGCGCTGCACGGACAACGGACTCTTCGACGACGCCCCGGCCGCTTCGATTTACAAATCCACCGATAAGGGCCGCACCTGGACGGGGACGAGCGAGCCGATGTTCAAGGACTATGTGTTCACCACCATCATGTTCCTCGATTATGGCCAGGACAACGGAAACAGCCCGGACGGCTATGTATACGCTTACGGTCTCGATTACAACTGGCGGGATTCCTTTACCGGCAAGGTGACCGATCCCACCAACCTGTACCTGGCGCGGGTGCCTGGAAACAGCGTGCAGGACCGCTCCAAATGGGAGTTCTTTTCCGGCACGTCCTCCAGCCCTTCCTGGAGCCGGGACATCAGCGCACGCCGGCCGGTCCTGTCGGATTCCCGGCGCGTGTACGAGTATGTGACCGAGGGGATGACGGGCATCCGGGATATGACGGTGCTCTCCCAGGGGAGCATCGTGTACAACAAACCCCTGAACCGGTATATCTACACCAGCTGGACCGAGTACACCTATGAATTTTACGAATCCCCCACTCCTTACGGCCCCTTCAAGCTCTTCGCGCAGAAGGATTTCGGCTGTTATCCGTGGAGCGACGCGAAATACGGCGGATACGGCTGCGTCGTACCCTCCAAATTCATCAGCGGCGACGGCCTGGAGATGTACATCGTCTCCACCACCTTTGTCAGCACGACGAGGCAGTACCGGTACAACATGCGGAAGATGACGGTCTCCCTGCCGTCCAATACCCAGGCGAACAACGCCAAAGGCTCGAACAATCTGGCGCGGGACGAGGCGCTCAGCCCCGTCGTCCTCAGCAAGAGCAACGGCAATGCCCGCCCCCACCGCCTGAACGACGGCTCCACGGAGTTTTTCGAGCAGAGCTGGACGGGGGAGGCCAAGGAGATCGATTTCTGGGGCTACAGCTTCAATAAGATCTGCCGCTTCAACACGATCGAGTATACCACCGGCGAAATGCAGAACAGCGGCGGCTGGTTCACCACCCTGGGCGTGCAGGTGCGGAAAAACGGCGTTTGGACCGACGTGAAAAACGGCCGGATCAGCCCGGACTATCCCAAAGGGGTCACGACCGGCCAGTACACCACCTATACGATCACCTTCGACGAATGTTCGGGGGATGCGATACGGATCATCGGACGCCCGGGAGGGGCCAGACGATACACCACGGTGGCGGAGCTCGCCGTGTTTTACCGCTAGACCGCAGGGCTTGATGAGAAAGGTTGGGTAAACTATGCGTAGATGGACAGCGGCGGTATCGCTGCTCTGCGTGGCGGGGCTGCTTCTTACCGGCTGCCATACCTCAAAAAACGGGGAGACGAGCGTTATGAAAAAACCGCTGCCGGATGTCGCTGCAAGCGACAAGACAAGCACCTTCTTTTCGTCCGTCCACATCGAGGATAAAAACACGGTGTCCATCCCTTTGAGCGACGGCGATCTCTGGCCGTCCGCCTGGGCGGAGGACGATTTCCTCTATGTGGCCAACGGCGACGGCAAAGGACTCAATACCTCCAGGCCCTGGCAGGATATCGTCACAGGGCGGGTGCGGGGCACTCCCTGGGAAAACAACCTGAGCGGGCTGAATCTCGCCTCCGGCGACGATGTGGCCAAGGTCTGGAGCGATCCGGATAAATACAACCGCAAGCCCACCGGTATGGTCTGCGTGGACGGCGTGCTGTATCTCGCGGTGCAGGACCTGTGCAAGGCGAAGTTCGGCATCTTCGATGAGGCGCCCGCCGCTTCCATCTACAAATCCACCGATAAAGGCCGCACCTGGACGGGAACGGACGAACCCATGTTCAGCGACTATGTGTTCACCACCATCATGTTTCTCGACTATGGAAAGAACAGCGAAAACTGCCCGGACGACTACGTCTATGCCTACGGTCTGGACTACAATTGGCGGGATTCGTTTACCAATCAGGTCATCGACCCGGTCAATCTCTATCTCGCCAGAGTGCACAAGGACCATGTGATGGACCGCTCGAAATGGGAGTTCTTCACGGGCACCGATGGAGCTGGACAGCCCGGCTGGAGCGGGGATGTCTCCAAGCGCCAGGCCGTGCTTCACGACGACCGCAAGGTGTATACGAACATGAACCCGGCCTACAAAGGCGTCAGCAACATGACGGTCCTGTCCCAGGGCAGCATCGTGTACAATAAGCCGCTCGACCGTTACCTCTACACGTCCTGGACCGAGTATACCTTTGAATTTTATGAGTCCCCTACCCCTTACGGACCCTGGAAGCTCTTTTTGTCCAAGGATTTCGGCGGCTACCCCTGGACGGGCGACAAGCACGGCGGCTATGCCTGCACCATCCCGTCCAAGTTCATCAGCGCGGACGGCCGGGAGATGTGGGTCTTCTCCGCCACCTTTACGGGCGGGGTGCAGCAGTATCTGTTCACCGCCCGTAAGCTGGTGCTCGATCCGTATGATCCCGAGGGGGCGTCCAACGCGAAATCGCCGGACAATCTGGCCAAACAGGACGCGGTTCCCTATACCCGCTGCAACCGCTACGGCAAAGAAGCCGTCCTCAACGACGACGACAAGACGTCCGCGGAAGACAGCTGGACCGGGGAAATGAAGAAGGAGGACTTCTGGGGCTACACCTATGCGGATTATCGGAATTTCAACGCCGTGGAATACACCACCGGGAACGTCGACGATAAGGGCGGCTTCTTTGCCGACATCCGGGTGCAGGTGCGCCGCGGATTCGAATGGGTCGATGTCGAGGGCCTGAGCGTGTCCCCCGACTACACCTGCGACGACCAGGTAAAGCCCTTCACGACCTATACCATGACCTTTGACGAGATCGACGGCGATGGGATCCGAATCGTGGGAACGCCGGGCGGCACCCAGTCCTATACCGGCATCGCGGAGCTGGCGGTGTTCTACCGCTGACCGGTCCGCCGCTTCACGGCCGGACCGTCCCCCCCTGTGGAGGACGGCGGCGTACGGAAACGGCCTGCCTGAAAAAAGGCTGACCCGCTATTAACGAGTGTGAAAGGATGATTCTATGCCGTCGTATGCTCTCGGCGTGGATTACGGCACCCTGTCCGGACGGACGGTGCTGGTGGATGTCGATACCGGAGAAGAACTGGCGAGCGCGGTCCACGAATATCCGCATGGCGTCATGGACACGGCTCTTCCCGACGGCGCGCCGCTCGGGAACGATTGGGCGCTCGAGCATCCGCAGGACTGGCTCGAGGTTTTGGAAACCACCATCCCCGCCGTTTTGCGGAAGGCTGGAGTGGATCCGGAGGACGTGGTGGGCATCGGCACCGATTTTACGGCCTGCACGATTCTGCCGGTTTTGGCGGATGGTACGCCGCTCTGCTTCCTTCCGGATTATCGGAACCGGCCCCATGCCTATCCCAAGCTCTGGAAGCACCACGCGGCCCAGAGCTACGCCAACCGCCTCAACGCCGTCGCGCGGGAACGGGGAGAGCCCTGGCTCGCCAATTACGGCGGCAAAATTTCCTCCGAATGGGCGATTCCGAAAATGTGGCAGGTGCTCGAGGAGGACGGGGAAATCTACAAGGCCGCCGACCGCTTTATCGAGGCGGCGGACTGGATCGTCTGGCAGCTGTGCGGCCGGGAAACGCGCAACGCCTGCACGGCGGGCTATAAGGAAACCTGGAACAAGCGGACGGGATTCCCGTCCGAGGACTTTTTCGCCGCGCTCGATCCGCGCCTGACCCACCTGGTGGACGAAAAACTCTCCCGGGATATCCTGCCCCTGGGGGCGACGGCGGGCGGCCTGACGGCCGAAGCGGCGGCGCGGACCGGCCTGCGTCCCGGCATCCCCGTGGCGGTGGGAAACGTGGACGCGCACGTCTGCATCCCGGCCGTCGGCATCGACCGGCCGGGGGCCATTCTGGCGATCATGGGCACCTCGACCTGCCATATTTCGGTCGGGGAGACCGAGGTGCAGGTGCCGGGGATCGGCGGCGTGGTCGAAGACGGCGTGCTGCCCGGATTCTTCGGATACGAGGCCGGGCAGGCCTGTGTGGGGGACCATTTCGCCTGGTTTATCGACCGCTGTGTCCCCGCCGCGTATACCGAACAGGCAAAACAGGCGGGGCTGGGGATCCATGCCTTCCTTCGGGAGAAGGCCCAGGCGAAACGCCCGGGGGAGAGCGGGCTGATCGCACTCGACTGGTGGAACGGCAACCGGTCGGTCCTCGTGGATGCCGATCTGTCCGGGCTGCTGCTGGGCATGACCCTGCAGACCAAGCCCGAGGATATCTACCGCGCCCTGATCGAGGCCACGGCCTACGGCACCCGGATGATCGTGGAGAATTACCGGGAAAACGGGGTGCCGGTGGAGGCGTTTTACGCTTCCGGCGGCATCAGCCAGAAGGATCCGATGACCATGCAGATCTACGCCGACGTGCTGAACATGCCGGTGAGAATCGCGGGTGCCGAACACGGTCCCGCCTATGGTGCGGCGCTGTTCGGCGCCGTGGCCGGAGGGGCGTTTGCGGATATTTTCGAGGCGGCCCGCCGGCTCGGCAAGGTCAAAGAGACCGTCTACACGCCGGATCCGGCAAACGCGGCCGCATATGACCGGCTGTTTGCCGAATACCGCGTCCTGCACGATTATTTCGGACGGGGCGGCAACGACGTGATGAAACGGCTCAAGTACGGGATTTAAGCGCGAATGACCCTGCGTTTCTCCGGTTTGTGCCCCGTTGATTGGCGCAAAGTCCGCGGACGCTGGGGCGGGGGCCGGCCGGGATAGGTGGGTCGGACCCTTTCCTGTCCGGTGGGCTTCGGCCCGGCCGCCATTCGGATTACACTCGAATGGCCCGGGGGCCGGAATGGCTTCCCGGTACATCATCGAATAGAGTAGGAGTGTGCAGTATGACGAACAACACGAACCACGCGAGAATCGGGATCCGACCGATCATCGACGGGCGCCGATTCGGGGTGAGAGAAGGACTGGAAGAGAAGACGC
>CABUNG010000063.1 GCA_902492895.1 uncultured Oscillospiraceae bacterium
CAACTCTTCGTGCGTGCCGTATCCGAGTTCCCGCCCATCCTCGAGAACCAGAATATGATCCGCATGCAGGATCGAACTGATCCGCTGGGCGATGATGATGGTCGTGGTGTCCCGATATTCCCTCGCCAGCGCCTGCCGCAGCAGGGAATCGGTCTTATAGTCCAGAGCGCTTGAGGAATCGTCGAGAATCAGAATGTCGGGCCGTCCGGCCAGGGCACGCGCGATGAGCAGCCGCTGTTTCTGACCGCCGCTCAGATTGGTGCCTTTTGCCGTCAGCCTGTGCTCGAATCCGTCCGGAAGTGAACGAATAAACTCCATCGCCTGGGCGCATTCCGCGGCCTTTTCGATCTGCTCTCGGGGGAGTCCCCGCCCGAAATCGATGTTTTCCTCGATGGTGTCGGCAAACAGGATATCGTTCTGAAATACCACGCCGAATGCCGTGTGCAGGACTTCGGGCGGAATCGACTGAACCAGCCGACCGCCGATCCGGATCTCGCCCGCGTCGGCGTCATACAGCCGCATGAGCAGCGACACGATGGTGCTCTTGCCGCATCCCGTGGCGCCAATGATGCCGAGGCTTTCCCCCCGTTTAAGCCGGAAAGAGATATCCTGCAGATTATCCTCTTTTTTCTGATAGGAAAAGCGGACATGCGAAAAGGAAACATGGCTGTCGGCTTCGGCATCCTCCGATGCGGAAACCGACAGATCCTCCGGCGTGTCCAGGACTTCGCGGATCCGCTCCGCCGATGCGCTTCCCTTCGACAGCATGACGAACATCCGGGTAATGGAGAGCATGGCGTTGAGAATGATGGTAAAATAGGTCAAGAAGGCCAAAATTTTCCCTGGCTGTGTCAGCCCGCCGTTCACCCGGAACGCCCCCACGATGATGACGATCGTCAGTCCCACGTTCAAAAAGAGGTTCATCAAAGGATTGGTCAGGGCCATCGTGACGCCGGCCTTTTTCTCCCGGCGCACCACTTCCGCGTTCACGGAGGAAAAGCGGTCTTTTTCATAGTCCGTCTTGGAAAGGGCTTTGATGACCCGGATGCCGGTGATGTTTTCCCGCACCGTCCGCACCATAGCGTCTACGCTCTGCTGCAGCTTTGTGTAAAGGGGAATACCTTTCTTGGAGACGCCGTATATCACCAGGGCGATGAGGGGGAGCACCGCGATCAGCACAAGGGACAGGACCGGTTCGAGCATCAGGGTGATGCCTATGCCGCCGATCAGCAGAATGGGAGCCCGCACTCCCAGCCGCTGCATCATGCCGATCATCTGATGGACATTGTAGGTATCCGACGTCAGACGGGATTCCAGGGACGGAATGGAATAGCCGTCGATCTGTCCGCAGGAGAGATACGATATTTTGGAAAACAGATCGTGGCGCATCGCTTCGGTGGTATGCTGCGCCACCCAGGAGGCCATCCGGTTGGCCACGATGTTGGTGATGAGCGCCACCGCTGCGCAGAGCACCATGGCGCCGCCCCAAAAGAGAATCAGCGGAATGCTTTCGAGCGGGACTACATTGTCGATCAGATACGAGAGAATCCACGGAAGAAGCAGATCCATAACCGTACCGGTAAATTTAATCAAAAGCCCCAGAGACATGCGGGGAATATAGGGTTTGAGATAATACAGGACCTTTTTCATGATCGATCAGCCTTTCCTGGAATTCCGGATTCAGCCGCCGGATCGGTATCGGTCTCCTCCACCGCCGCCATGGCTTTTTGCGTTACCCGGTCCAGAAGCGAGAGCAGCACCGTCCGTTCGTCCTCCTTCAGATCTTCCAGCAGCAGACGGTTCCATTCCTCCATGAGCTCGCAGACCCGCGGCAGGGCCCGTTCTGCCTTATCGGTCGGATACACCCGCAGCACCCGGCGGTCATCCGGATCGGGTTCCCGCCGGACGAATCCGCTCTGCTCCAGAGCGCCGAGCTGCCTGGTGATGTTGCTTTTGTTGACGCAGATGTGACGAGCCAGCTGATCCTGGGAAATACCAGGCCGTTTGCAGACGTGAAAGATATAGGTGTGCTGCCGTCCGTTCAGACCTTCGATTTTTTCACCGCGATACCGCCCCGAACAGCGGTGTATCCGGCTGATATACTTCATGAGGGAATCCATGTTTCCACCTTCCCATAAATTAATTGCGATCGCAACTAATATAGCACAAATCAGTTGCGAATGCAACCATATTTCGCCTTAAACGCTTTTCATTCGTCCGTCCCTTTCTGCAGAGGGCTTTAAATGGATTTATTCCGCCTGGGGTACTTGATGCCGGCCGAAGGATGCGGTATACTGTCTGAAGAATCGGAAAGTCCATCAAGGAGGCTTTATGGAAGTACTCACACAAGCGGGACAGGCCCGCCGTGGGCGGTTTGAAACCCCGCACGGCACGGTACAGACGCCCGCGTTTATGAACGTCGCGACTTGCGGCGCTATCAAAGGGGCCGTGTCCGCCCACGATCTCGCGGATCTGAAATGTCAGGTGCAGCTCTGCAATACCTATCACCTTCACGTCCGCCCCGGGGATACGCTGGTTCGGGACCTCGGCGGGCTCCACGCCTTCACCGGGTGGACCGGGCCGATTTTGACCGACAGCGGCGGATTTCAGGTGTTTTCCCTCGCAGGTCTGCGCAAAATCCGAGAGGAAGGCGTGACCTTCGCCTCCCATGTGGACGGCCGCCGCCTGTTTATCGGTCCCGAGGAAAGCATGCGAATCCAGTCCAATCTCGGATCCACCATCGCCATGGCGTTTGACGAGTGTGTAGAGAATCCCGCGCCGGAGGCGTATGCCAAGCAGTCTTGTGAACGCACCACGCGTTGGCTCGTTCGCTGTCAGAAAGAGCACGACCGCCTGAACAGCCTGCCCGAAACCCTCAATCCCCGGCAGATGCTTTTCGGCATCAACCAGGGCTGCACCTTTGACAGCCTGCGCATCAATCACATGAAGGACATCGCTTCGCTCGGCCTGGACGGCTACGCGATCGGCGGGCTTGCGGTGGGGGAACCGGCTCCGGTGATGTACCGCATCATCGAGGCGGTGGAACCTTTCATGCCCAAGGATAAGCCTCGCTATCTAATGGGGGTTGGAACGCCGGTCAATATTCTGGAGGGGGTGGCGCGGGGCATCGATCTGTTCGACTGCGTCATGCCCGCCCGCAATGCCCGTCACGGCCACGTGTTCACCTGGAGCGGGCGGCGCAACCTGCTCAATCAGCAGTATGAGCGGGATCTGTCGCCCCTTGACAGCGAATGCGGCTGTCCCACCTGCAGACGGTATTCCCGCGCCTATATCCGGCATTTGTTCAAAGCGGGGGAGATGCTGGCGATGCGTTTATGCGTGATGCATAACCTGTATTTCTACAATACCCTGATGGAGCGCATCCGCGAAGCCCTCGAAAACGGAACATTTTCATCGTTTTATGCGGCATACAGAGAAATTTTGGACGAGCGGGCCTCTGGATTGTAAATTTTTTTCTTTTACTATAAAAAGACTTGCGCCTGTCCGCAAAACCCGATATAATAGAGAGGATTTTTAGGAGGTGCTTATTGCATGAATTTTATGCCTATTTTGGCAGAAGCAGAGCAGCAGGCCGAAGTCAACCCGGTACTGGCTCAGCTGATTATGTGGGGACCCATCGTCCTGATTGTGGTGCTCATGTATTTTATCATGATCCGTCCCCAGCGCAAAAAGCAGAAGGAAGAGCAGAGAATGCGCAACAGCATCCGGGTGGGGGATGAGATCACCACCATCGGCGGCATCTGCGGTCGCGTGGTCAACATCAAGGAAGACGCGCTCGTGATCGAAACCGGCGCCGACCGGAACAAGATGACCATCAAGAAGTGGGCGCTGCAGAGCTGCGAAACCATCCATGATCCGAATGAAATCGACGACGATGACGATGACGACGACGATTGACAGCCGCCGGGCGGAGACCCTGCCGCTGTAAAGGAATTGTCCGAAGAATCATCGGGGCCAGTACTAAAACCAGCCGCCGGGGAATAAGCTATGAATACGGGAATCCGATTCATAGGAAGGCGGAGGGTGAGGTATGAAAGCAAAAACGCGTAACGAGGATACGGCGATGGTGAAAAAAATCGCACGCCCCATCGTCATCGGTGCCTGCGTGGGCGCGATATGCTGCCTGCTGGTTCTGCTGGTTATGGCGGCTATCATGGCGGCGCAAAACATTCCCAAAGCGGCTGTGACGCCTATGGCCATCGTTGCCGCGGCGTTCGGCTCCTTTATCGGTGGCATCGTATCGGCCAAAATTTCGGGGGAAAAGGGCCTGCTTTATGGGGCGGGTTCTGGTCTCCTTCTGTATGCAGTGGTGATCATTGCCGGATTTGCGGTGCTGCAGGATGTGCGGGGCACCACGATGTTCATCAAATTGGCGGTGATGGTCGGCTGCAGCGCCGTGGGCGGCATTATCGGTGTGAATATGAAACGCCGCCGGTAAAACAGCAATCCAAGTTTTTAGGAGGAATAGAAAATGAAACACATTCAAACCGTGAACAAGCAGAATCTCAAAACCACGGCGGCTAAGGGCGGCTGCGGCGAATGCCAGGCTTCCTGCCAGTCCGCCTGCAAGACCTCTTGCACCGTCGCCAATCAGAAGTGCGAAAAGTAAGCTGACCGGGAATGGACAGGGCGGAGTGCTTCCGCCCTGTTTTCTCTGTTTCCGGAGTACCAGGATTTTCATCAGAAACGGGAGTTAATTGCCTTATGATCCACTGCTTTGAAAACAACGGGATGCGGATTGTCCTGGACGTGCACAGCGGTGCTGTCCACGTGGTGGACGAGCTGGCGTTTGACCTGCTGTCCCATTTTTCCGATTCGCTGCCCGACACC
Source organism: uncultured Oscillospiraceae bacterium (assembly GCA_902492895.1). Classification (GTDB taxonomy): domain Bacteria; phylum Bacillota; class Clostridia; order Oscillospirales; family Acutalibacteraceae; genus UMGS1623. The sequence continues at coordinate 4,852 of CABUNG010000063.1, forward strand.
TGCCCCTGTGACCTGATCGACGCTCTCTCGGCACGTTATCCGCGGGACGACATTCTCGATACATACGCGGAACTGCTCGAACTCCAGCAAGGCGGTCTCCTTTACAGTGAGGATGACTATGAGCCCTACGCCAAAGCCCTTTCCATGTCGCCCCTCAAAGCCATGTGCCTGCATGTGTCGCACGACTGCAATCTGCGCTGCCGCTACTGCTTTGCAGGGCAGGGCATCTATGGCGGAAAACCGCAGACCATGCCGTTTGAGGTAGCCAAAGCCGCGATCGATTTCCTGGTTAAGCAATCGGGGCCCCGGCGGCATCTGGAGCTCGACTTTTTCGGCGGGGAACCGCTTCTGAATCTCGATGTCGTCAAGCAGACGGTCGCCTATGCGCGGAGTCTTGAAAAAGCGCACGACAAGGTGTTCCGCTTTACAATGACCACGAACGGCGTTCTGCTCGACGACGAGACATCGGCGTTTCTCAACGCGGAAATGCAGAATGTGGTGCTCTCGCTGGATGGCCGGAAAGCGGTCAACGACGCGATGCGTCCCAACGCCGGAGGAAAAGGCAGCTACGACACGATTGTGCCCCGTTACCAGCGCTTCGTGGCCGAACGCGGGGACCGCGACTATTATGTACGCGGCACCTTCACACGGGACAACCTCGATTTTGCAAACGATGTGCTGCATATGAAGGAACTGGGATTCGATCAGGTTTCTGTCGAGCCGGTTGTAACGGAGCCGGATGTCGCATACTCCCTGCGGGAAGAGGATCTGCCGCGGATTTATGAAGAATACGATCAGCTTGCCAAGCGGATCCTGGAGATGAAGCGCGGGGGAGAGCACTTCAATTTCTTTCACTTCATGCTCGATTTGGATCAGGGTCCCTGTGCCATCAAACGCCTGCGCGGCTGCGGCTGCGGCAACGAATACGCGGCCGTGGATCCGGAGGGCCGGGTGTTCCCCTGCCATCAGTTCGTCGGGCAGCCGGAATGGCAGATGGGAGACGTCCTCACAGGCGCATACGACCTGGAGAAGAAGGATAAATTCGCCCACACCTCGGTCTATCACAAGGAAACCTGTCGGTCCTGCTGGGCCAAATTCTATTGCTCCGGCGGCTGTAATGCCAACAACCAGCAGTACGAAGGGGACCTTCTCAAGCCGCACGCCCTATCCTGCGCTCTCGAAAAAAAGCGTCTGGAATGCGCGATTATGATCCAAGCGGCCCTGGCTGCTGTTCAAGAGGCATAATTTGGTCCTTCCGTTCATAGGATTTACCAAACCCTATGAACGGAGGCCTGCCCATGAACCGGACAAACTCCATCCGGGAGTTCCTGTCGAATAACCGCCGCCTGCTGCTGTTTCTCGCCTTGCTTCTTCTGGGCGTATTGGGCGGAAGCCTGGCGTTTGCCATGTCTCACGCGTTGTTTTCATCCGACTTGACGGTAATGCTGCAGGTCGGGCCGATCGAAGGCGGCATTCCCGGCGGCGTTTCGGAACTGTTTTCCTCGTGTTTTTCCTCATTCTGTCTTTTAGCTCTGCTTTTTCTGACCGGCCTTTCGGCCTGCGGAGCGCCTGTGAGCATTCTGGTCCCGGTATTTTTTGGTCTGGGACTCGGAATGACCGAAGCGTATTACTACGGATTCGGGGCCGGGGGAGTGGCGTTCGTCGCGCTGCTGGTCCTCCCGCACAGTCTGGTCACGGCGGCCGCGCTGCTGATGGGGTGCGCGGAAAGTATGCGGATGTCGCTGCTGTTGGCGGGGCAGCTCCTGCCGAACGCGGCGGGCTGCGGCGGGCTTTGGCAGGATTTTCGCCTGTACTGTATGCGGTTTCTGCTGCTTGTCGTCGTCGCTTTTGCAGGCGGGGTTCTCGATATCGGGTTCCGCCTGGCGTTTTTAAAACTGTTTATACCCGCCTGACCG
>CABUNG010000064.1 GCA_902492895.1 uncultured Oscillospiraceae bacterium
AAAAATCCCGCTGGTTCCAGGAACTGACCGCCCTGCAGGAGGAACTCTCCGCTGCAAGGCTGGCCGGACTGGTGGGAGGGGTTCATACCGCCCTGCTCGAGCGGCTGGACGGGGACGAGATCGAGGCTCGTCTGCCTGAAAACAGTATCGTGCGGGTCAAAGGCGATCCCTCGCTCGTCGGCCGCAGGGCCGAAATCATCGTCACCGAAGCCCGCAGTTATGTCATGCTCGGCGAAATCCGTCGGCTGATCGACTGAAGCTACACTATATTTTTGGAGGAATTATCACATGGAACCGATTTTGGAAATGGCAAAAGATCTCGCATATGCGATTCAGCAGGACGAACGCTACATCCGCACCCAGATGGCGCAGGCCGCAGCCGATGAGGATGAAGAGCTGCAGGGTCTGATCGGGGAGTTCAATCTCAAGCGGATCGCGATCAACAACGAAACGACCAAAGAGGACAAGGACGGGGAAAAGCTGGGACAGCTCGACAGCGAACTGCGGGACGTGTACGCCCGCATCATGCAGAACCCCAATATGGCCGCCTACAACGAAGCCAAAACCGAGCTGGACCGGCTCACCGCTTCCATCAATTCCATTCTCGCCCTGGCGGCGCAGGGGCAGGACCCCGACAGCTACGAAGAGGGTGGCTGCAGCGGGAATTGTGCCGGCTGCGGCGGCTGTCACTGACCGGGACTGTTCCCGGCAGAAGGGTGAGAGGAAGTGAAATCCGTGGGTGAAATGACCCCCATGATGAAGCAGTACCTGGAGGTAAAGGCTCAGCATCCCCAGTGCCTGCTGTTTTTCCGGCTGGGTGACTTTTACGAGATGTTCTTCGACGATGCGAAAATCGCGTCGCAGGAGCTGGAACTGGTGCTTACGGGCAAGGACTGCGGGCAGGAGGAGCGGGCGCCGATGTGCGGCGTCCCTTTCCACTCCTGCGAGTCCTATATCGCCCGTCCGGTGGCGAAAGGCTACAAGGTCGCGATCTGTGAGCAGATGGAGGATCCGGCCACGGCCAAGGGCCTCGTCAAGCGGGACGTGGTGCGGATCATCACCCCCGGCACCGTCATCGAGGGCAGCATGCTCGACGAGGGGCGGAACAACTACCTGTGCGTGCTCTATGTCAGCGACGGCGCTGCCGACGCGGGCGTCTGCTTCGTCGACTGCTCCACGGGCGAGATCCATCTGACCCGGATCGCGGGGGAGGATGTCCCCCTGCGGGTGACCAACGAGCTCGGCCGATTCGTCCCGCGCGAGATTCTCTATAACGACGTCGCCTCCGGACAGGAGCTCATCACCCATTTTGTGACCGACCGCCTGGCGGCTGCGGCCGAGGTGGCCAAAGCCGAGGATTTCGACTACAACGAATCCGAAAAGCGGATCCTCTCCCACTTCGGGCGCGAAAATCTCGAAGAACTGGGGCTGCGGGATCAATTTTCCGCTGTGCGCGCCCTCGGCTGCGCGCTGCAGTACCTGTATGCCACTCAGATGTCGGGGCTGGAACAGCTGACCAACCTGGATGTCTATTCCGATGTGCAGTTCATGCAGCTCGACCTGACCGCCCGCCGCAATCTCGAGCTGCTCGAGACCATGCGGAACAAGGAAAAGCGGGGGTCCCTGCTGGGGGTCCTGGACCGTACCAAAACCGCGATGGGCAAGCGGCTGATCCGGTCCTGGATCGAGCAGCCGCTGCTCAGCCCGGCCCAGATCAGCCGCCGCCAGAACGCGGTGGACGAGCTGGTGCACGATACCGTCCTGCGGGGCGATCTGATCGGACAGCTCGGGGATATCTACGATCTCGAGCGGATTATGACACGGATCGTTTACGGCAGCGCCAACGCTAAGGAGCTGCGCTCCCTCTGCCAGACCATCAGCCGGATGGAACCGGTCAAAGCCCGGCTGGCGGATGTCAAATCGGCGCTGCTCGGGGATATCCGGGACAACATCGATCCCCTCGCGGATATTTACGCCCTGATTGACGCCTCCATCGTGGAGGATCCGCCCTTTTCCGTCCGGGAAGGCGGCATGATCAAGGCCGGTTACAACGAGGAGATCGACGAGCTCCGTTTCGAAATGACGGACGGCAAGGGCATTATCGCCCGTGTGGAGGCCGCGGAAAAGGAACGGACCGGCATTAAGAATTTAAAGGTCGGCTATAACCGCGTATTCGGATATTACATCGAAATTTCCCGCGCCTATTCCGGCGAGGTCCCGGATCACTACATACGCAAGCAGACCCTCGCGAACGCGGAGCGGTATATCACGCAGGAACTCAAGGAGCTCGAAGCCCGGGTGCTGGGCGCCCAGGACCGGGTGGTGGCCCTGGAATACCAGCTTTTCACCGAGGTGCGCACCACGGTCGCGGCGGAGCTCCACCGCATCCAGGGGACGGCCCGGGCCATCGCGCAGCTCGACGTGCTCTGTTCTTTTGCGGAGGTGTCCGTCCGGCGGCAGTATACCCGGCCCCTGATCGACCTCAAAGGGACGATCGAAATCAAAAACGGGCGGCATCCGGTGGTGGAATCCCTCCAGGACGCGCCCTTTGTCCCGAACGACACCCTGCTCGACAACCACGAGAACCGCGTCATCATCCTGACCGGTCCCAACATGGCCGGTAAATCGACGTATATGCGGCAGACCGCCCTGATCGTCCTCATGGCCCAGATCGGCTGCTTCGTTCCGGCCGAAAGCGCCACCATCGGGATCGTGGACCGCATTTTCACCCGGGTGGGCGCGTCGGACGATCTGTCCTCCGGCCAGTCCACCTTCATGGTGGAGATGAGCGAGGTGGCGTCCATTCTCAAAAACGCCACCCGGGACAGCCTGATCGTCTTCGACGAGATCGGCCGCGGCACTTCGACCTTCGACGGCATGAGCATCGCCCGGGCGGTACTCGAGCATGTGGCGAGCACCAAAAAGCTCGGGGCCAAAACCCTATTCGCCACCCATTATCATGAGCTGACCGTCATTGAAAACGAGGTCGAATGCATCAAAAACTATAACATCGCCGTGAAGAAGCGGGGCGACAATATCACCTTCCTGCGCCGCATCGTCCGGGGACCCGCGGATGACAGCTACGGCATCGAGGTCGCGAAGCTCGCGGGGGTGCCGGACAGCGTGGTGGCGAGAGCCAAGGAGATTCTAAAACAAATCGAGAGCGGGGGAATGGAGCTGCCCCGGCCGGTGTCCTCACCCGACCGGTTCGAAAGCGACGACGGCCAGATGACCCTGATGCCCTCGATGGACAACGAACTGATCCGCCGCTTAAAAAATCTCGACGTCAACACGCTGACGCCCATCGAAGCCCTGCAGACGCTGTATGAAATCTGCAAAGAGGCGGGAGCGTACTGAACAGGAACCCCAAAGGAGGCGCTTTATGCCGAAGATCAACGTGCTGGATAAGCACACCGCTGAGCTGATCGCTGCCGGGGAGGTCGTCGAACGGCCCTCCTCTGTGGTCAAGGAACTGATGGAAAACGCCATCGACGCCGGGGCGAGTACCGTGCAGGTGGAGATCCGGGGCGGCGGCGCGGCATATATCGGCATCACCGACAACGGCTGCGGCATCGCCAGGGAAGACGTGGCAACGGCGTTCCTCCGCCACGCCACCAGCAAAATCCGGAAGGAAGAGGATCTCGAGTCCATCGGCACCCTGGGCTTCCGCGGGGAAGCGCTCGCCTCCATCGCAGCCGTGGCCCGGGTGGAACTCGTGACCCGGACGGCGGACGAGCTGGCGGGCACCCATTACGTCATCGAAGGCGGCACCGAAACGGCACTCGATGATGTCGGCTGTCCACAAGGCTCGACAATCTGCGTGCGGGATTTGTTCTATAATGTACCCGCCCGCCTGAAATTTCTCAAAAAAGACGTCAGCGAGGCGAACGCCGTCGCCGGGGTGGTGGAGCGGATCGCGCTGTCCCATCCGGAGGTGTCGGTTCGTTTCATCCGGGAGGGCCGGGAGGAACTCCTGACCCCGGGAGACAACGACCCCCGCTCCTGCGTGTACGCGGTTTTCGGCAAACCATTCGCGGACGGCCTTTTGGATGTCCGCTATCAGCTCGGCGGGGTGGGAGTGACCGGCTTTGTCTGCCGTCCCACCGCGGCCAGAGCCAACCGCACCATGCAGCATTTCTTCTTAAACGGCCGGTATGTCAAGACCAGAACCGGCATGGCGGCTCTCGAGCAGGCGTATAAGGGTGCGCTGATGGTGGGGAAATTCCCTTCCTGCGTGCTTTATCTGACCATGCCGGCCGAGACAGTCGACGTCAATGTCCACCCGGCCAAGATCGAGATCCGCTTTATCCAAGAACGCCCGGTGTTCGATGCTGTGTACCATGCGGTCAAATCCGCCTTGGAGGCGGGAGATGCGCCCAAGCAGGCGGTTTTGCCCGCCCGGGTGCCGGTGGCTCCGCCGAAGCCGGAAACCGTCCGGACCGAGCGGCCGGTGACGGCCAGAGGACTGGCCGAGCGGGCAGCGGAAGCGGCGTCCGAAACACAGGCGGACAGGGTGCCGGTATCCCCGTCGTCCCGTCCTGCGGAGAAAACGGTCCATCCGGTTGGCCCGCCGGTCAGACGGCCGCCGATTGCGGGAGGGGCCCATGCGGTTCTGCGGGATCCCGGCAGCGTGGTGTATATGCCGCATGGAAATGTGGATATGAACGTCCTGTTCGAGGAAAACGCCGCCCCGCCTCCCGCGCCCGAGAAAAAGGAGGAGCCGCCTGTCGCGTCCCCGAAACCGGACAAGCCGGAGACGCTGATTCCCGACACGGATCCGGTTGTGTATTTGGGCGAGGCTTTCCGCACCTATATCCTTGTGCAGTGGAAGGGGTCCCTCTATTTTATTGACAAGCATGCCGCTCACGAACGGCTGTTATACGAGGAGCTGAAGACCGCGGACCACAGCGAGCCGCAGCAGCTTCTCGCTCCGGTGTCCGTGACACTGGGCCGCGAAGAATATGCCGCCCTGTCCGAACAGCTGGAACTGCTGGCCAAAGCGGGGTTCGAGGCGGAGGATTTCGGGGGCAATACCCTGCTTGTCCGCAGCGTGCCCATGATGCTGACGGGCTGCGATATTCCGGCAGCCATTCAAGAGATCGCCGCCGGGTTTCTATCGGGGGGGCGGGAGGTCGCGGTGGAAAAGCTCGATTGGATTTACCATTCCACCGCCTGCCGCGCCGCGGTCAAGGCCGGGAATATCAGTCATCCCGCCGAGCTTTTGCGTTTGGCGGAGCGGGTGCTCGAGAGTGGGGACATCCGCTATTGCCCGCACGGCCGGCCGGTCTGCTTCGAGCTGACCAGGCAGGAGCTGGAAAAACAGTTCGGCCGCATCGTATAGTTGGATTTCCTCCTATATTTGTAAAACCCATGCACACCATTTTGACTAACGCGGCAAGGAGGTTCTGCTATGGACTCGCGTCATCCCCTGGTGGTCGTGGCAGGCCCTACCGCATCCGGCAAGACCGCTCTGGCGGTCGAGCTGGCCCGCCGCTTGAACGGAGAAATCGTCTCGGGCGATTCCATGCAGGTTTATGAACCGCTTCAAATCGGTACCGCCCGCCCGACGGAGGAGGAAATGGGGGGGATCCCCCACCACTTGTTGGGATTTCTGCCGCTGGATGCCGCCTACAGTGTCGCGCAGTACGCCGCCGACGCCCACGCCGCGATTGCGGCGGTGGAAGCGCGGGGACGTCTCCCGATTCTCTGCGGCGGAACCGGTCTGTACATCCAAGCGGTCACCGAAGATCTGACTTTCCCGG
>CABUNG010000065.1 GCA_902492895.1 uncultured Oscillospiraceae bacterium
TTGTGCGCCGCGCCGCGGGATGCCGCGACCCTTGCCCAAATGCAGGCCTATGCGGCCGAGCTCGCCAAATCCGGGGCGACCTGCGTGCTCGAGGATATCCCGCTGACCGCGGTATCCTCCACCGACATCCGCAGGCGGGCGGCAGCCGGCCGGGACATCGATGGTTTGGTTCCGGATGCCGTCGCTGAGTATATCCGGGAAAAGGGTTTGTACCGCTCGGCCGCCGACGAGGCGGGGGCGGATCACGATGCGCAGTATATCGACATCATCCGGGGACGGCTGACGCCCGCCCGGTTCGCGCATTCCCTGGCCGTGGCCGACCGGGCGGAGGAACTCGCCCGCCGCTACGGCGCCGATCCGAAAAAGGCGCGTACGGCCGGAATTCTTCATGATATCTTAAAGGATGCGCCCCCCTCCGCCCAGTTGCAAATTTTCAGGGACTTTGGTATACTACTAGATACTGTGGAGCGGCAGGTTCCCAAGCTCTGGCACGCCAGGGCGGGGGCCGCCTTTATCGAGCGGGTGCTCGGTGTAGCCGATCCGGAGATCCTCACGGCGGTGCGGTATCACACCACCGGCCGCGCGGAAATGGGCCCTCTCGAAACCGTTTTATATCTGGCGGATTTCACATCCGCCGATCGGGATTATCCCGATGTGGACGTCATGCGGCGGCTGTCGGATGAAGACAGCGACAAAGCCATGGCCTACGCCCTGGCGTATACCATCCGGGATCTGGTGAAAAAGAACCGGGCGGTTCATCCGGATACGCTGGCCTGTTACAACGAGGTGATACTGCGCCTGCACCCCGATAAACGGCTGGCGGAGTGGGAAAACGAGCTGCCTCCCTCTCCGGAGGAGGGGATCGGGCGCGGTTCGGGCCGATAATCGGGCCGGAGCGCGGCATACTATCCTGAAGGCGTGCGGGGCCCGACCGACAGAAAGGACTGGTCTTCCATTATGGCGAATGATAAACGCGATACCGGCAGAAAGCCGGCCCAGCCGTCCCGGACGGGATCCTCCGGCAGTGCGAAGGGAAAAACATCCCCGCGCACGGCCCCGGCGAAAAAGCCGGCCTCGCGGACGGGCGGGCGTTCATCCTCCTCCCGGACAGCCGCGGGGCGGACCCAGGCGGCCTCAAACTCCCGCAGCGCTGCCAGAACGGCGGCCTCGTCCGGCGACAAAAAGCCGGGCACCCGGAAAAAGAATACACGCGGCCGCAAAGTGGTGATTATCCTGTTAGTGGTGCTCATTGTGGTCAGCCTGCTGTTCATCTTCTTTATGGGACGGTATGTCTACCTGCAGATTGCCTCGCCTAAGGACACCGCTTCCGAAGTGCCGCTGAGTTCCTACAGCACCACGCCGGCCTCCGATGTCGACAAGGTTGCCTATTTCGCCTTTGGCCTGATGGGTGCCACCACAACGGATCCCACCGAGCTGCTCTCCCTGGTCTGCTATGACAAGGCGGCCAAATCCATCCGGATACTCGAGATTCCGATGGACACCTATCTCGGGGAGAGCGACCTCTTCGCCGTCAAGAAAACGAGCGAGGTATGGGCCAATCCCAAGCCGATTAGCTGGTGCGAATATGAGGGCAAACGGGTGTTTAAGGACGAGATCGCGGACGGAAAGCACACCTACTGCGATCAGGAGGTCACGGAAAAGGCTGGCTCGGCCAGCGACGGCCTGATCTCCATCTTTAACGAGCAGTTTGCCATGCCGGTCGACAACTTTTTCCTTCTGCCGCAGGAGGCTCTTGTCAAGCTGGTGGATCTGGTGGACGGGATCGACGTCCAGCTCGACAGCAAGATCAAACTCGACGGCATTTCTTATGAGGCGGGCACCCAGACCCTCGGCGGACAGGCCGCGCTCGAATACGTTCTGCAGAAAGATAAGGGCGTCAAAGGCGATATCGACCGGATCGTCCGGCAGCGGAAGGTTTTTCTCGCGCTGTTCCAGCGCCTCTCCGCCCGGGAGGCCAAGGATCTGAACAAAGACATTATCGCCCCGCTGATGAACGGATCGACTCCCATCCGGTGCAATTCCGGAACGGCGGCCAAACGGTCTCTGCTGATCGATCCCTCCAAAAAAGATATGGAGGACATGACGCTGTCCCTGGCGCTGTCCACCATGCTCCACGATATGGCGCAGATTCCGCTGTCGAGCATCACGGCCTGCATCCTTCCCGGAGAGGCGACATCCGCCAATTCGGTGGCCTATTACAGCGTCCACCGGGCAGAACTCGCGGCGCTGCTGAACACCTCCTTCAATCCGTATGGCATGGAGGTGACGGAGGCCCATCTTCAGGTCACGGAGCTGGCGGTCGGCGGAACGAGTGATACCCATACCCAGGCGATGTCGGAGATTGCGGTGACGCAGACGGGCATCAAGGCGGACGATGAGAGTTCGGCCGCCTGACCAAGACGACTCTAAAAGAAAGCGGGAATGGAAAATTTGGAAGCTAGGGAAATCGTTTGCGGCGTCGTGACGTCGCTGGATAAACACAAAGCACAGGATATCCGGGTGATCGAGGTCACGGATGTGACGTCCATTGCCGATTATTTTGTCATTGCCGCCGGTACCAGCTCCACCCAGGTCAAGTCTTTGACCGACTATGTGGAACTGGAGATGGGCGAAAAGGGCGTACGCCCCCTGCGGACCGAAGGGTACCATTCTTCCACCTGGATCCTGCTCGACTACGGCAGCGTGGTGGTGCACGTGTTCCAGGAGGAGACCCGGCGTTTTTACGATCTGGAGCGGCTCTGGAAGGACGGCCGTCCGCTCGAGGCCGGCGCCTTCCTGGAAGACGAAAACGGGAAAGGTCCGGAAGCGTAGGGGATTATGGCCGGAAGGGACCGGATAGGGCCCATTTCCGGAATTCCTTTCCAAATTGGCGAAAAAGCCTTGACGTCCGCACCGGTGTGCGATATAATATTCCTCGTATCACGGCGAGAAAACCCCTGCTTCATGCGGAGGGAGGGAATTGGAATGTCAGAAGTCCGAGTAAAAGACAATGAAACCCTGGACAGCGCCCTGCGCAGATGGAAGAAATCGTGTGCCCGTTCCGGCGTCCTCGCCGAGGTCCGCAAGAGAGAGCATTATGAGAAACCTTCCGTGAAACGCAAGAAGAAGTCCGAGGCTGCGCGCAAAAGAAAATTCAAATAATTGTAGCGGAAAGCGGGCAGAAATGCCCGCTTTTTGGTTATCGTAAAGAGGGAACGCACACGTCCGGCCCGGGCCGGACACAGAAAGGAGGCGGATGCCTTTGGCGCTTTTTTATCCCACTATCTATCGCAGGCGCATCACCGATATCACGCTCGACGATCTCGAGGAATTGGGGGTTCGGGGTCTGCTCCTCGATGTGGACAACACCCTGACCGCTCACGGCAGTCAGCACCTCTCCCCGGAGGTGCGGGATTGGCTCCGCGATATGCAGCAGGCGGGTATCGGCCTGACGGTCGTATCCAATGCCCTGCCCAGCCGGGTCGGGCCGTTTGCGGAAAAGATCGGGCTGCGGTACACGGCGTTTTCCTGCAAGCCCTCTCCCATCGGATTTTGGAGGGGAGTCAAACGCCTGGGCCTGCCGAAACGGCAGGTCGCCGCGGTGGGGGATCAGGTGTTCACCGATATCGTGGGTGCCAATCTCTGTGGGATTCCCTGTATCCTGCTCGAACCGGTCGAATTGGAGACGGGCAAGCCCACCCTGGCGGTCAAGCGGCGGCTGGAACGCTGGCTGAAAGACCGGCGGGATCGGAAAATTCAAAATAGGAACGTGTGAGGTTTAAATATGGATACACCTCTGTTCGGCCCGGCCGGGAGCAGCGCCTCCTTTGAAGCCGAGGGCCATTCCTCTACTATGGAGGCGCCGGCCTGGCTCGCGGCCAGGGGACTGACGGCGTTTGAATATCAGTGCGGGCACGGTGTCCGGGTGAAGCTGGAAACGGCGGCCAAGTTCGGCGCCGAGGCGAAAGCGCACGGAATCGTCGTCTCTCTGCACGCGCCCTATTATATTTCGCTCGCGTCGGAGGATCCGGCCAAACGGGACAACTCCGTGCGGTATATCCTCGACAGTGCGCGGCTGGTAAACGCTATGGGAGGGGAACGGATCGTGGTGCATCCGGGTGGTCTCGGCGGCCTGTCCCGTCCCGACGCAGCCGCGCTCGCAGCGGAAACCCTCCGCCGGGCGCAGGAGGCGCTCGATGACGAGGGTCTTTCAGGCGTGCATATCTGTCCCGAAACCATGGGGAAAATCCAGCAGCTCGGGGATCTTGATGAGGTGCTGTTTTTCTGCGGGATCGACGAACGGTTCCTGCCCTGCATCGATTTCGGGCACCTCAATGCCCGCACCCTGGGCGGCCTGGCGTCCGAGGCGGATTTTGTCGCGGTGCTCGACGCCGTACGGGATCGGCTCGGAGAGGAACGCGGCCGGCGGTTTCACGCTCATTTTTCCCGCATTGAATTCAGCAAAGGCGGAGAAAAGCGGCACCTGACCTTCGCGGAAAACGGCGGGTTCGGTCCCGAACCCGAACCGCTCATGCATCTGATTGCAGAACGGGGGCTCGTACCGGTCATCATCTGTGAATCGGCCGGCACCCAGGCCGAAGACGCGGCCGTGCTGCGGGATCTCTGGACGGCGGAACGAAACGCACGGTCCGTATAGAGACGGCGCCGCGCCTCTCCTGTATGCGGCTCAGTCCAGCCCCCGCAACCGCTGGTTGCGGGGGCTGGAAGCCAGAGTTGGTGGCGTTTTTTAAAGTCCCCGGGTATACTGAGGCCATCACGCCGAAAAGGAGTTGTGACCTATGAACATCGAAATCGCCAACCGGCTGCTTCAGCTGCGCAAGGAACGCGGGCTTTCCCAGGAGGACCTGGCGGAACGGATCGGGATCAGCCGTCAGTCGGTCTCGAAGTGGGAACGAGCGGAAGCCTCACCCGATACCGACAATTTGATCGCGCTCGCCAGGCTTTACGGCGTATCCCTGGATGAGCTTCTGCTCGGCGGCGAACCGAACGAGAACGGGGAAAATCCCCCGGCCGTGCCGGAGCACGCGTGTCCCGGAGCGGAGAGCGCATACTCCCTTATTCCGGTCCAGGCGCCTCCGAAAGAAGATACGCCGGATGCCGGGGAACCCGGATCCATACAGCCGGACAGCGGCCCTCCGATGCCGGCAAGCCCGAACGGGCGGCGGGGCAAAAGCGTATGGCTGGCATTCCCCTATCCGGTGCTCGTATGCATCGTCTATCTGCTGCTGGGGTTCCTGTGCGATTGGTGGCATCCGGGCTGGATCCTGTTCCTGACGGTGCCGATCTATTATTCTATAGCCGACATCGTGGTACACAAACGCTCTTTCAAGCATTTTGCCTATCCGGTCCTCACGGTCGTACTTTTTTTGGTGCTCGGGTTCATGGGCTGGTGGCATGTGAGCTGGCTTGTGTTTCTGACCGTCCCGCTGTATTACGCACTGTTCCCGGACCGGGATCCTCCGTCCGGTGGATGCTGAACCCGGCGGGGAGGTCTTTATCAGCTCGCATTCAAAAGACACCTGGTCCTATCGGGCGGCGGGCGGCCCGAGGTGCGGCGCGGACACGATGGTAAAGACCG
>CABUNG010000066.1 GCA_902492895.1 uncultured Oscillospiraceae bacterium
CCACCTCCCTCTCGGTGTAATCAATGGGATAGACCACACCGTCGTGGGTGTAGATGCAGCCCGGGCAGTCGAACTCGGTGAGATACACCTTGCCCTCGGGGGTCAGCTTGAGGATCGAAAAGGTCGAATAGGCCATATGGCGCACCTTGCACACAGGCAGGGTGTGGATGATGGTGTCGACCGTGTCCTCAAGCGAGGCGCCGGCCTTCATCATGGTGGCGATGATCTTGGAGGTCAGGGTGGCCAGGATATTCGCCTTGACGCCGCTTCCCAGACCGTCCGACAGGACCACGATCACGTCTTCCTCGGTCCGGACGATCTCCACTTTGTCTCCGCAGAGCTCCTCGCCCTTTTTATTGAGGCTCTTGGTGGTGACGTCGTAATACAGCCGTCCGCTCATGATTCCGTCCCCTCGCTGAGAATGAGGTTTTTCAGGGTGTTCAGGGTGGTTTTGGTCTCCGCCGTGGTTTCGCCGAGAAGGCTCGCGATCTCCTGGGCGGCGATCATCTGCTTTTCGATGACCTTCTGCGCCATTTCAGCCGATTCAAGCCGCGCGCGGAACGCGCTCTCCTTGCGGGACTCTTCCTCGGTGATGTCCTTCATCACGCAGACGACCAGATCCTGTTCGGGCACATAGACAAGGGTGGACATCACGATCAGGCCCTGCTGTTCGAGCTTCACCTTTTTATCCACAATGTTGCGATGGGTTTCGAAAACCTCCTCGAAATCCGCCGGGTCCATATATTCGAACAAATCCCCCTTGAGTGCCTGCTGGCGGGACACGCCGAAGATCTTGAGCGCCGGGAGGTTGATCTCCAGAATCCGCAGCTCGCGGTCCACCGCCAGAATGTAGTTGGGGGTCACGCTCAGCGTGACATTGCTCAGAGACTGGGACAGATCGTTGATATAGGGCAGGCACATATACAGCTCGGCCTTTTTCTGATAAACGGCAATGGCCTTGTCCCGACAGGTGGGATAGCCGCAGGAACCGCAGTTGAGTTCCTTATCCGGCGTGGGCTTGCCGATCTCGGTCAGGATCTTCCGGATAGTTTTCTCATCCGGGATATCCGCATCCCGGGAAATCGGGGCAAAAAACTGGGTCAGATCCGGACAGGGCAGCGTTTCTCCCCGTTCGGGTTCCTTGGCATATGCCCGCACCGCGAGCTGGGCCTGATAGGCGCCCCGTCTCTCCTGCGCGATCAGGGGACCGTTCACACAGCCGCCCTCGCAGGCGTTGAGTTCGACGAACAGGCGGCCGGGCGTTTCCTGCCGCTGCATCTCTTCCAAGAACTGCATGACGTTGTCAAGGCCGCACACACTCATAAACGTGTATCCGGCGTACCCGTCCCCATCCGGTTTCAGGCTCTGGTGGGACACATCCCGCAGGATCCCCTCCGGCACGGGATAGATCCGGGAGTAGGGTGACTGTTCGGGCGGCGTCCCCTCGGCTTTCGCGACGGAGATCCCCTGTTCCTCCAGAATCTCATCCAGCTTGCGGAAAGAAAGCACCGCATCCGCGGACTCGGGGTGCTCGTCGATCTCCCGGATTTTGGACAGGCAGGGGCCGATGAACACCACTTTGGTATCCTCTCCCTGCCGCTGCTTGATCATCCGGCCGTGAGCCAAAGCCGGCGACACCACCGGAGCCATATACGGCACCAGCGACGGGTAATATTGAGCAATCAGGAGATTGACCGTGGGGCAGCAGGTGGTGAAGATGCAGGGCATCTCCCCCTTGTCCATGAGTTCCCGGTATTCCCGCGTCACCTCTTTGGCGCCCACAGCGGTTTCCTCCACCGCATCGAACCCGAGCGCATAGAGCGCCCCGACCAGCCGGGCGCTGTCCTCTCCGTAAACGCCCGCGTAGGAGGGCGCCAGGCTCGCGACCACCCGGACATCCGGATCCGCCAGCATGGCCAGAACCCTGGCCGGGTCGTTATTCACGGTCTTCGCCTTCTGCGGGCAGACGTTGATGCAGTGTCCGCACAGAATGCATTGATCCGCAATCACATCCACCCGGTCGTTTATGTAGCTGATGGATTTGACGTTACAGTATTTGAGGCATTTATAGCAATTCTTGCAGTTTGCCTTTTTGACGCTGATATATCCCATTGCTGACCCGGCCTTTCCGCAGATTTATCAGCCTTCCTGCCGCGCAACTACTTTGTCGGCAAAGAAGGTATCGACCGTATTCATTGTCAGGCTGTACACCTGGTCGTCGAATTTGACGCACACGCCCTCTTCTGCGCAATGCCCCATACAGAAGGATCCCTTGAGCTCGACCTGGCCCTCCAGACCGTTTTCTGCGATCAGTGTTTTGAGCCGGTCGATCAGCTCGCGCGAATGCTGCAGATGACAGGAACTGCCCACGCACACCATCAGATCCATACCATGAACCCCTTTCGATTTGATCGGTTTCTTCACCCGATAACTCCTGTCCGGCCGTTACCGCCGTTACGGCGCGCATACCGGACACTTAGTGTCAGTATACCATATTGTTATTTTTTAGTCAATGTCGGCAGACGGATTTCCAGCAATTTTCGACAGCCTCCGCTCTCTCCTTGCCAAACGATCCGCCCTGCCGTATACTACTATGGTAAAGCCCGATATTTCATGACTCGAAAGGAGTTTCTCCATGTCTCCTGTGGATATCGTGATTCTGATCCTCGCTGTCCTCTGCGTGGGCGGCGCCATAGCCTTGGCACTCTGGCGCCGGAAAAACGGCCGGTCCGGATGCGGCTGTTCGTCTGGATGCACCGGCTGTCCCCAGGCCGGACGGTGCGGGAGTAAGGACTGCCCAGACAAAGACGATAAATGTGACAAGTGTTCACAGCAAAAATGAACCGTATGGATTGCCATCTTTTGGAAGAGGCGTTATAATAAAACACAGCCCAAAGTATTCTCTATTCTTTGACGTATATCGGCTGTGTTTCTGAAAACGCCTGCGGCGTTTTCCCAAAGCGGAGGTTCGACCGGGCACAGCCCAAAGTATTCTCTATTCTTTGACGTATATCGGCTGTGTTTCTGAAAACGCCTGCGGCGTTTTCCCAAAGCGGAGGTTCGACCGGGCACAGCCCAAAGTATTCTCTATTCTTTGACGTATATCGGCTGTGTTTCTGAAAACGCCCGCGGCGTTTTCCCAAAGCGGAGGTTCGACCGGGCACAGCCCAGAATGCTCGTGCAGTCAACGTTGGCCGGCTGTGACCACAGGGTCTGCTTGTGAATACAGATGGTCTGTTGTGGATTTGGAACGGGATATCGCATGCGGTATCCCGTTCGACTTTTATTATAAAGAAGGTGGCAACATGTTTGCCAAAGTCAAGAGCATGGGCCTGCTCGGGGTGGACGGCTTTATGGTGGATGTGGAGGCCGACCTTTCCCAGGGGCTGCCGGGTTTCGACGTCGTGGGTCTGCCGGGGGCTGCAGTAAAGGAATCCCGCGACCGGGTTCGCGCCGCCATGAAAAACAGCGGTTTTGCCTATCCGGTCAGCCGCATCACCGTCAATTTAGCCCCGGCCGATATCCGGAAAGAAGGGTCTGTCTACGATCTCCCCCTTCTTCTCGCCCTGCTCAAAGCGAGCGGCCAGCTGACAGCCGACGTCAGCGGCTGTGCATTCGTGGGCGAATTGTCCCTAACCGGGGAGGTACGGGGCGTACCGGGTGTCCTTCCCATGGTGATTGCCGCGCGGGAAAACGGCATGCAATGCGCCTTTATTCCGGCCGAAAACGCCGCCGAGGGGGCGGTAGTGGACGGGATCCGCGTCTATCCTGTCCCGACTCTTCCTGCCCTGCTTGAGCATCTGGTGGGGCTGTCCGCCATCCCTCCCCTGCAGCCGGTGGAATTTCAGCCCGGGCAGGATCCGGGTGCTCCGGATTTCGTCGACGTCATGGGCCAGACGGCGGCCAGAAGAGCTCTCGAAATCGCCGCGGCGGGTTCCCACAACATCCTGCTGATCGGCCCCCCCGGCTCGGGAAAAAGCATGCTGGCCAAACGGCTGCCCTCCATTTTGCCGGATATGACACGACAGGAGGCCCTCGAAACCACCAAACTTCATTCGATCGCCGGTGCTCTGCCGGGCGGCGTAGGGCTTCTGAGCTCCCGCCCCTTCCGTTCGCCGCACCACAATATCTCCGCCCCCGGCCTTGCCGGAGGAGGCAGCGTTCCTCATCCGGGTGAGGTGTCCTTGGCACACAACGGCGTCCTGTTTCTCGATGAACTGCCGGAGTTCTCCCGGCAGGCGATGGAATGCCTGCGCCAGCCTTTGGAGGATCACAAGGTGACGATTTCCCGTGTGAGCGCCTCCCTGTCCTATCCCTGTTCCTTCATGCTCGTTGCGGCGATGAATCCTTGCCCGTGCGGCTATTTCGGGCACCCGACCCGTTCCTGCACCTGCTCGGCTGCTGCGGCACAGCGGTATCTCGCCCGGGTTTCCGGCCCGCTGCTCGACCGGATCGATCTGCACATCGAGGTGCCGCCGGTGGAGTTTGAGCAGCTCGCCTCGAAAACTCCTGGAGAAAGCTCGGCTTCCATCCGGCAGCGGGTCAACCGGGCCAGGGCCGTGCAGCAGGCGCGTTTTTCAGGCACCGGTCTGCTCTGCAATTCGCAGATCCCCGCCCATCTGCTTAAAACACTCTGTCCGCTGACCGACGGTGCCCAGGCGCTGCTCAAAAACGCCTTTGAACGCATGGGCCTATCGGCCAGAGCCTACGACCGGCTGCTAAAGGTCTCCCGCACCATTGCGGATCTGGCGGGTGAAGACGTTATCGACAGCGTTCATGTTGCCGAAGCAGTCCAGTACCGCAGCCTTGACCGCAAGTATTGGGAGGCTCGGTAGAACAATCTGCACTTTCCATATAGAAATCCGCCCCCTCTCAAGTGAGAGGGGGCGGATTTTGATGTGCGGATTATTCTTCGCGTTCGTCGTCGTCGCGGATACTCGATGCGACCATGCCAGGACCCTCGTCCTTCCCGGCCGGAAGGATCAGATTGAGCAGGATACCCGCCAGAATACCCAGGCCGATGCCGCTTATGGAGAAGAGCGGGCCGCCGATGACCGCGCCGCCGATCGCCAGCACCAGCATCACCGCGGCGATGCAGAGGTTGCGGTTTTTGGTGAAGTCTACTTTGTTCTCCACCAGGGTGCGCAGGCCGACCGAGGAGATCATGCCGTAAAGAACGATGCAGGCACCGCCGAGCACACAGGACGGAACCGCCTCGATCACGCCGATCGCCTTGCCCAAGAAGGAAATCGCAATGGCGATCAGGGCTGCTACCCGCAGGGAAGCGGGGTTGTAGTTGCCCGTCGCGGCCAGTACGGCCGTGTTCTCCGAATAAGTGGTGTTGGCGGGGCCGCCTATGCAGCCGGCCGCAATGGTGGCGAGACCGTCGCCGAGCATGGTGCGGTGCAGACCCGGATTTTTTGTGAAGTCCTTGCCAACGACCGAGCCGTTCGCATACACGTCGCCCACATGCTCGACGCAGGTGACGATCGCGATCGGCGCAATCATACCGATGGCTTTGAGATCAAAAACCGGAAGCACAA
>CABUNG010000067.1 GCA_902492895.1 uncultured Oscillospiraceae bacterium
TGGGCGTTCCGTCCCGTATGAACATCGGTCAGGTGCTCGAGGTCCATCTGGGCTATGCGGCCGCGGCGCTCGGCATGAAAGTCATGACCCCGGTCTTCGACGGCGCGCACGAGCAGGACATCCAGGAACTGCTCGAACAGGCCGGCAAACGCAGGGACGGCAAGACCGTCCTGTACGACGGCCGTACCGGTGAAGCGTTCGACAACCCCGTCACCGTGGGGTATATGTACTTCCTCAAACTCCACCATCTGGTGGACGACAAGATCCACGCCCGGTCCACGGGCCCCTACTCCCTCGTCACTCAGCAGCCTCTGGGCGGCAAGGCGCAGTTCGGCGGCCAGCGGTTCGGTGAAATGGAAGTGTGGGCGCTCGAAGCCTACGGTGCGGCGTACACCCTCCAGGAAATCCTCACCGTTAAATCGGACGACGTGGTCGGCCGCGTGAAGACCTATGAGGCCATTGTCAAGGGCCAGAACGTGCCGAAATCGGGCGTACCGGAGTCCTTCAAGGTGCTCGTCAAGGAGCTGCAGTCCCTTGGCCTGGACGTCAAGGTCCTCAATAAGGACAAACAGGAGATCGACCTCAAACAGACCTTCGATGACGACGAGGAACTCGGCATGGTGTCGGTCGACGAAGAGGCTTTCACCACCGTGGCCAATGAAGACGATCTCGTCGGTTACGGCATGGAAGAGCCGGAGACGGAAGGCGGCGTGATCGCCGAGGACGAGATCTTCGGATCCGACGACGAGCTGCTGCTCGACGACGATGAGCTTTGAAAAAAGGGGAGGACTGAAAGCATATGATGGAATTTAATGTGTTCGACTCAATCAAGATCGGTCTTGCCTCTCCTGACCAGATCCGCGGGTGGTCCTACGGCGAAGTCAAAAAGCCGGAAACCATCAACTACCGCACCCTGAAGCCCGAGCGGGACGGTCTGTTCTGCGAGCGGATCTTCGGGCCGACCAAGGACTGGGAGTGCCATTGCGGCAAATACAAGCGTATCCGGTACAAGGGCAAAATCTGTGACCGCTGCGGCGTCGAAGTGACCCGCGCGAAGGTCCGCCGCGAACGGATGGGCCACATCGAGCTGGCGGCGCCCGTGTCCCATATCTGGTATTTCAAGGGTATCCCCTCCCGGATGGGCCTGATTCTGGATATTTCGCCCCGCCTTCTCGAACAGGTGCTCTACTTCGCCTCCTATATCGTGGTGGAGCCGGGCCGTACCCCCTTACAGAAAAAGCAAATCTTAAGCGAAAAAGACTACCGCGACATGCGCGAAAAGTACGAGGACGAATTTGACGCCGGCATGGGCGCGGAGTATATCAAAAAGCTGCTCGCGGAGATCGACCTCGAGGCGCTCGCCGCCTCGCTGAAAGAGGAACTCGAATCCGCCGCCGGGCAGAAACGCGCCCGCCTGCTGAAACGGCTCGAGGTCGTGGAATCCTTCCGCCTGTCGGGCAACCGCCCCGAATGGATGATCCTCGACGTGGTGCCGGTCATTCCGCCTGATATCCGCCCCATGGTCCAGCTCGACGGCGGCCGCTTCGCCACCTCCGACCTGAACGACCTCTACCGCCGGGTGATCAACCGGAACAACCGTCTCAAGCGTCTGCTGGAGCTGGGCGCGCCCGATATTATCGTGCGCAATGAGAAACGGATGCTGCAGGAGGCGGTCGATGCCCTGATCGACAACGGCCGCCGGGGCCGTCCCGTCACGGGGCCGAACAACCGCCCCCTCAAGTCCCTGTCCGATATGCTCAAGGGCAAACAGGGCCGGTTCCGTCAGAATCTGCTGGGCAAGCGGGTCGACTATTCCGGCCGTTCCGTCATCGTGGTCGGGCCGGAGCTCAAGATGTACCAGTGCGGCCTGCCCAAAGAAATGGCGCTCGAGCTCTTTAAGCCCTTTGTCATGAAGCGTCTGGTCGAGACGGGTGCGGCGGGGAACATCAAATCCGCCCGCAAGATGGTCGAGCGGGTCCGTCCCGAGGTGTGGGACGCCCTTGAAATCGTCATCAAGGACCATCCGGTCATGCTCAACCGCGCCCCGACGCTGCACCGTCTGGGCATCCAGGCGTTCGAGCCGGTCCTCGTCGAGGGCCGCGCGATTAAGCTCCATCCCCTGGTCTGCACCGCCTTCAACGCCGACTTCGACGGCGACCAGATGGCCGTCCACGTGCCGCTGTCCGCCGAGGCGCAGGCCGAGGCCCGGTTCCTGATGCTCGCCGCCGGCAACCTGCTCAAGCCCTCCGACGGCCGCCCGGTCGCGGTGCCGACTCAGGATATGGTGCTGGGGTCTTACTACCTGACCATCGAAAAGCCGGGCGAACCCGGCGAGGGCAAGATCTTCCGCGACGAAAACGAGGCCATGATGGCCTATCAGGATCATGTCATCGGCCTGCACGCGCTGATCAAGGTCCGCCGCTTCCTGGAGATCGACGGCGTGATGCAGCACCGTCTCGTCGAGACGACGATCGGCCGCATCATCTTCAACCAGCCTATTCCGCAGGATCTCGGTTTCGTCGATCGGAATACACCCGACGACCTCTTCCAGTACGAAATTAACTTTAAAGTGGGCAAGAAGCAGCTGTCCAAGATCATTGACAAATGCATCAAAGTCCATGGCGCGGCCCGTACCTCTGAGGTGCTCGACGCCATCAAGTCCCAGGGCTATAAATATTCCACCAAGGGCGCGCTGACCGTCGCGGTCATTGATGCGGCCATCCCGCCTGAGAAGAAGGAACTTATCGCCCAGGCCGAGGAACGGGTGGATAACATCACCAAGATGTACAACAAGGGCCTGCTTTCCAACGAGGAGCGGTACCGCGGCGTCATCGATACCTGGAACGAGACCACCAATAAGGTCACGGAAGCGCTCAACAACAACATGGATCCCTACAACCCGATTTTCATGATGTCCGATTCGGGCGCCCGTGGTTCCATCAGCCAGATCCGTCAGCTCGCGGGTATGCGCGGCCTGATCGCCAACACCTCCGGCCGTACCATTGAGGTGCCGATCCGCGCGAACTATCGGGAAGGCCTGAACATTCTCGAATACTTCATCTCCTCCCGCGGCGCCCGGAAGGGCTTGGCCGACACCGCTCTGCGGACGGCCGACTCGGGTTACCTGACCCGCCGCCTGGTGGACGTGGCCCAGGATGTCATCATCCGGGAGCAGGATTGCGGCACGACCGAGGGCATCACCGTCTACGACATTCAGGACGGCAAGGAGATGATCGAGCCCCTGACCGAACGTCTGGTGGGCCGGTATCTCACCGAGGACTTCTGCGATCCGCAGACCGGCGAGGTGGTCGTCAGTCATGAGACCATGATGGGAGATAAGGAAGCCGAGCTCATCGTGAAGCAGTACGGCGTCAAGCGGATCAAAATCCGGTCGGTGCTCACGTGTGAGGCCAAGCACGGTGTCTGCGCCCACTGCTACGGCTCCAACCTGGCGACGGTCGATCCGGTTACGGTTGGCGAGGCGGTCGGCACCATCGCCGCCCAGTCCATCGGCGAACCCGGCACCCAGCTGACCATGCGGACCTTCCACACCGGCGGCGTCGCGTCGGCGGAAGACATCACCCAGGGTCTTCCCCGCGTCGAAGAACTGTTTGAAGGCCGGAAGCCCAAGCATCTCGCCATCATCTCCGAAATCGACGGCGTCGTCCGTCTGGGCGAGGAGAAGAAAAAGCGGATGGCTTACGTTACCCGGAACGTCGACGGCGACGTCGATGAAAAGAGCTACGTCATCCCCTATGGCTCCCGCCTCCGGGTGCAGGAGGGCGATGAGGTCAAGGCCGGCGACCGGATTACCGAAGGTTCCATCAATCCGCACGACATCCTCGCCATCAGCGGTCCCGAAGCGGTGCAGAACTACCTGATTCAGGAAGTGCAGCGCACCTACCGGATGCAGGGCGTTGATATCAACGACAAGCACGTCGAGGTTATCGTCCGCCAGATGATGCGCAAGGTGCGGGTGGAGGATTCGGGCGACACTTACCTCCTGCCTGGCGCCATGATCGACCGTTCCGAGTTCGACGCGGAAAACAAGCGGGTGCGCGGCCGGATCGAAAACGGCGAGATCCATCTCAAGGAAGCCACCTGTGCCCCGGTTCTGCTGGGTATCACCAAAGCTTCCCTCGCGACCGATTCCTTCCTGTCCGCCGCCTCCTTCCAGGAGACGACCCGGGTGCTCACTGAAGCGGCGATCAAAGGCAAAGTCGATCCGCTGCTCGGCCTGAAGGAAAACGTCATCATCGGCAAGCTGATCCCCGCGGGTACCGGCATGCAGGTCTACACCGACGTGGATGTGGTCAATGTCCATGCGTCGGAGAACGATCCGTATATCGCCACACTGCGCAGCATGCTCGAGGACGACGGAGATCCGTCCGGGGCGGCTGGGGAAACGGCCAATCTGTCCCTTGAAGAGCCTGTCTTGACAAATCTCGAGCAGTTGTGATACAATAACCAACCGTGACATCTGCCGTCGGGGGAGGGGTCTGCCTTGAACGCCGTTTTGGAAAAACCGTTGGTATCCGGCGCCAGGCAAACCCTTCGGGCCCTGCGGGAGGGCCGGGCTGTGCGGGTGTATATCGCCGAAGACGCTGCCACTCAGGTGGTGGAACCCGTCCGTGCGGCGGCCGATGAGGCCGAGATACCTGTCTGCAGCATCCGGACGATGCGGGAACTCGGACGGGCCTGCGGGCTCGGCGTGGGCTGTGCCTGCGCCGCTTCCCTTCGTCCGGAGGGATAAACCGAGAAAAATTCCCATTTTTGTTCCTCAGGGGCGTATGAGCGCCCTTTCTGGATAGATACTATATGTAGGAGGTGTTAGATTTGCCCACCTTTAACCAGCTCGTCCGCAAAGGCCGGGAAGAGATCGGGAAGAAAGCGAAGGCGCCCGCCCTGCTCAAGGGATGGAACTCCAAGAAGCGCATTCCCACCGACCAGAACTCCCCCCAAAAGCGCGGCGTGTGCACTGCGGTGAAAACGTCGACTCCGAAGAAGCCGAACTCGGCTCTGCGTAAAGTCGCCCGTGTGCGCCTTTCCAACGGGATTGAAGTGACGTCCTATATCCCC
>CABUNG010000068.1 GCA_902492895.1 uncultured Oscillospiraceae bacterium
CCCTCGGCACGCGGTTTTGGAGACCGCTGCTCTACCAACTGAGCTATGCCCCTATAAAAAACGAAATTCGGAGACCGGAGGACCGCTCTCCGAATCCCGCCCCATGGTGGGCCTTCAGGGACTCGAACCCGGGACCAACCGGTTATGAGCCGGTTGCTCTAACCAACTGAGCTAAAGGCCCAAACACATCCGACGGCGAACCGTCTTCGTACTCAAATGAGCACTTAGCTATTTTACCATAAATTCGTTTCTTGTCAAGGGTTTTCTCAAAATCATAACGCATGGATTGCTTTCCCCCCATTCGGGATCAGTCACCCAATTGCAGCATCGTTCTCTGGGCCGGGGCCAGATGTAAATCGATTTAAGTGACATATAGAAGGCTTGGTTCCAATTAAAAGCCGGATGAGTCCGGCTTTTCGGCTATTATGTATCCATCCCCTGCCTGCATTCAGAGATCGGCAAAGGTCACGGCATCCAGCTTATCGATGACCGTCTTGGTCACATCATCAAACACCGCATGAAAGGGACACCCCATGACGGCCGAGCAGGAACA
This sequence comes from uncultured Oscillospiraceae bacterium, assembly GCA_902492895.1. GTDB lineage: Bacteria > Bacillota > Clostridia > Oscillospirales > Acutalibacteraceae > UMGS1623. Next base: position 554 of record CABUNG010000068.1, read on the forward strand.
ATCGTACTCCCCGTCCAGACAGCGGCTGAACCGGTAGGGACCTTCCACGGCCTCAATCACCTGGCGCAGGGTGATCGTCTCGGGTTTTTTCGCCAGCTGATAGCCGCCCTTCGCCCCTTTAAAAGAGCGGATAATCCCCGCCGCCACCAGCTTCCGCATAATTTTGAGCGTAAAACGCAGGGAAACACAGGTTTCATCTGCGATCGACTGGGCATCGAGACGGTCTTCCGCCTTGGTCAGGCAGTAAACGATCCGCGCCGCGTAATCCGATTCCAAATTGATATGCACGCCCTACATCCTTTCCGACACGGGTCAGTCCAGAAAATCCTTGAGCTTTTTGCTCCGGCTGGGATGCCGCAGCTTGCGGAGAGCCTTGGCCTCGATCTGCCGGATCCGCTCTCTCGTCACGTCGAACTCCTTCCCCACCTCTTCCAGAGTCCGCGGGCGGCCGTCCTCCAAACCGAAACGAAGCCGCAGCACCTTTTCCTCCCGCGGCGTCAGGGTGGAGAGCACGTCCCCGAGCTGCTCCTTGAGCAGGGTATGGGACGCCGCATCCGCCGGAGCGGGCGCCTCGTCGTCCGGGATAAAATCCCCCAAATGGCTGTCCTCTTCTTCCCCGATGGGGGTCTCCAGGGAAACCGGTTCTTGGGCGACCCGCATGATCTCCCGGACCTTATCGACCGGCATATCCAGTTCCTGAGCAATTTCCTCTGCGACCGGTTCATGTCCGTTCTTGTGCAGAAGCTGACTCGATACCTTTTTGACTTTGTTGATCGTCTCCACCATATGGACCGGGATCCGGATGGTGCGGGCCTGATCCGCGATGGCGCGGGTGATGGCCTGCCGGATCCACCAGGTTGCATAGGTGGAAAATTTGAACCCCTTGGTGTAGTCGAACTTCTCCACAGCCTTGATCAGGCCCAGGTTGCCCTCCTGAATTAGATCGAGGAACTGCATACCCCGGCCGACATACCGTTTGGCAATGCTGACAACCAGGCGGAGGTTCGCCTCGCTCAGGCGCTTTTTGGCATACTCATCCCCGTCCATGATCCGCATGGCCAGATCAATCTCTTCTTCCGAGGACAGCAGCGGGACCCGGCCGATCTCTTTGAGATACACCTTGACCGGATCGTCCATGGCGATGCCGTCCACCCCGACAGCCGGCTCCACCTCGTCGTTTTCGGGAGTTTCCAGGACAAAGTCGATATCGTCGAAAGCCACATTCGCAAAATCGTCGACGATTTCGATATTTTGGCTTTCCAAGGTTTCGTACAGCTTATCCATCTGCTCCGGATCGAAATCCAGATCCTCGAGGGCGTCCATGATTTCCTGGGTGGTCAGTTTGCCCTTGGCGCGGCCCATCTCCACCAGATCGTTGATCTGCACTTTCTTGTCCTTTTTCACGACCGGCATTTCGATGGCTTCCGCCGCTGCCATGTCCAAATCCTCGCTGATTTCTTCAATCATCTTGGACTCGTTTTGATTCATTCCGATCCATCCTTCCACATCGACTGGGGGTCTATTTTTTGCGCTCCCGCATCTGCCGGAGCTTTTCCTGTATCTGTTCGGGAGTGAGCTCCGAAGGGCTGTCCAGCCCCAGCAGCTGCTTTTCTTCCCGGATGATCCCGGCATACCGTTTGAATTCCGCCCATGGTTCGGAACCGGCCCGTTCTCTGGCGTCCCGGATCATGCGGGAAACATAGCCCATGCCTTCCGCATCCACATCCTCAGACAGATAACTGAGCTCCATCGGCTGCCCGGCCGCCTGCCGTTCCAGCAAAAGACGGTAGAGATTCCGGTTAAAGGCGGTCACCAGCTCATCGGAGGGCATCTGCCGTCCCGCTTCCGGCAGCATATCCGGATTGAGGAACAGCAGGCCGATCATTGCCTCCTCAGCGCTCGCGGCGCGGACATGCGCCGCCGCTTCGGGGTTGGCTTTCTTGACAAGGCCCTCGGCCTGGCGGACAATGTGGGACATCTGTTTATCCTGCTGCTGTTTGCGGCGTTTATCCATCAAATACCGCACTTGTTCGAGCAGGGCCTCCTTGGAAACCGACAGCTCTGCCGCGAGCTTTCCGGCGTACACATCCCGCTCCACGGGATTCTGCAGCTCCGCCAGGATCTGTGCCGCCTCTCGGAGATACGCGACCCGGCCGTCCGCCGTCGACAACATATGCCGCCGGCCGAGCTCCATCAGCCGATATTCCACGTCGTTCGCCGATTTTTCGAGCAGCAGCTTGAACCGCTCGGGCCCATTTTTCTTAATGAATTCGTCGGGGTCCTTGCCGTCCGGCACCGTGACCACCCGGATATGCAGGCCGGTTTCCCGCAGCATCCCGATGGCGCGCTGCGCGCCTTTCTGTCCGGCCGAGTCGGAATCGAAAATGAGGACGACCTCATCGGCGTACCGGGCCAGCAGGCGCGCGTGATCGGCTGTAAAGGAGGTGCCGAGCGCCGCCACGGCGTTCGTGAATCCCGCCTGATGCAGGGCAATGACGTCCATATACCCTTCGCACAGGATGAGCTGACGGCCGCCCGAAGCCTTGGCAAAATTCAGAGCAAAGAGGTTATTGGTTTTTTTAAACACCAAGGTTTCGCCGGAATTGAGATATTTCGGCTTGGAATTGTCGAGCACCCGGCCGCCGAAGGCGATCACGCCGCCCCGGATGTCGATGATGGGGATCATGACACGGTTGCGGAAGAGATCGTACAGGTGGTTCGGGTTGTTCCGCCCCCGTCCGCACAGCCAGGCGGCGGTGAGCTCCTCATCGTGAAAGCCCTTTTTCCGCAGCCCGTCCCGCAGGAAATCGAAGCTGTCCGGGGCAAACCCCAGCCCGAAATGGCGGATGGTGGCATCGGTATAGCCGCGGGAGTGGTAATAGTCGAGACCCGCCCGCCCCTCCGGAGCGTAAAGCAGCGCATGATAGAGGCGCGCCGCCTCCCGATTGGCTTCGAGAATCCGCAGCCGAAGCCGCGAAGCGGCATCATTGACGGTGTTTTCCGGCATCGCCATGCCCGCCCGGTCGGCCAAGAACTTGACCGCATCGAGGTAATCGAGATTCTCGATCTTTTTGATAAAGGTGATGACATCCCCGCCCGCACCGCAGCCGAAGCAATAAAACGATGAAGTTTCAGGATACAGGTTGAACGACGGGGTTTTCTCCCCATGAAAGGGACAGAGCCCCACCAGATTGCGCCCCCGCCGTTTCAGACGGACATAGGAGGACACCACACTCTCGATGTCGCTGCGGGTGAGCAGCTCCTGCAAAAAAGTCTCCGGCAGCGGCATTCGATCACCTCCGCTCGCGCTTCCGGCCGCGGAAAATCCGCGGAAATGCGTGACATACGGCCAAAAATCACCGGATTATGGGTATTCTTGCCCGAAAAACGCCCCATTATGTAAAGTCGTGCGCCTTTACCTCCCAGCTGCGGGGAATAAACAGGGTGTGATAGACCTCCAGCGCGTAGTTGTCGGTCATGCCCGCGATATAGTCGCAGACCGCGCGGGGAACCCCGTCCTCATCCAGAATACCGCGGTATTCGGAGGGCAGACGGTCGGGATGTTCAGTAAAATAGACAAACATCCGGCTGATCAGGCCTTCCACCTTGCTCTCTTCCCCTTTGGCCACGGGATTGCGGTAAAGAGATTCAAACAAGTAGGCGTGGAGCCGGTCGAAGGGATCTCGGATCT
>CABUNG010000069.1 GCA_902492895.1 uncultured Oscillospiraceae bacterium
TGATCAGGCCTTCCACCTTGCTCTCTTCCCCTTTGGCCACGGGATTGTGGTAAAGAGATTCAAACAAGTAGGCGTGGAGCCGGTCGAAGGGATCTCGGATCTCCGGGGCCATCCCGATATCCTCCCCGCTATTTTCCACGATGGAGGTCACCAGCGTATCGATGCGGGTGGTGCGCCGGTCTCCCAGCACCTGCCGGATATCGGCGGGTACATCGGTCTCCTTGAGGACGCCCGCCCGCACGGCGTCGTCGATATCGTGATTGATATAGGCCACCCGGTCGGCGATCCGGACGATCCGCCCCTCGAGCGTCGCCGCAGGCGTGCCGCTGGTATGACAGAGGATCCCGTCCCGTACTTCAGCGGTCAGGTTCAGGCCCAGGCCATCGTTCTCCAGCCGTTCCACCACCCGCACGCTCTGCTCATAATGGCGGAATCCGCCCTCCATCATGGCATTGAGGGCGCGCTCTCCCGCGTGGCCGAAAGGCGTGTGGCCCAGATCGTGCCCCAGAGAGATCGCCTCGGTCAAATCCTCGTTGAGCCGTAAAGCCCGCGCAATAGTGCGGGCGATCTGCGACACCTCGAGCGTATGGGTCAGGCGGGTGCGGTAGTGGTCGCCCTCAGGCGAGAGAAACACTTGAGTTTTATGCTTGAGGCGGCGGAAGGCTTTGGAATGCAGAATCCGATCCCGGTCCCGCTGATAGGCCGTACGGTAGGCGCAGGGCGCCTCATCCCGGTCCCGTCCTTTCGAACAGGCGGACAGGGCGGCCCGGGGAGACAGAATAATCCGCTCGACTTCTTCCTGGCGTTCACGTACCGTCATATCCAACCGTCCTTTCCGGTAACCTCGTTTTACCGCATCCTTATAAATATATGAGCTTCCTCTCTATTCAGCACGGCGGAATCGCCGGTTTCTATAGTACTATACGCAGTATCCTGCGCTTTTTCCTGCCGGACAGCCCATCTTTTTTGAAAACAGGTCTATTTCCCCGATTTTCCACAATTTTTTCGCGTTTTCCGCCTAAGCAAACGGATAAAATGCCTCGTCTTCCGCCACAGCTTGGAGCCGCCCGGCGCTTTTATCCGTCAATTGTTTTTCAAAACCCGGGAGATCCCGCGTCGGCATATGGAAGCGCAGGGTCACATGCTCGGCATAGCCGACGTCGTCCATCACCCCGCCGCAGGAAAGGATGAGGGGTTCCACCATCCCCATCCGGGCATAATCGCACTGCAGGCTGAGCCTCATGCACGGACGCATCTCGACAACGTCCGCCGCCTCCACCGCCAGGGCGGCGGCGTGGGAATAGGCGCGGGTCAGTCCGCCCGTTCCAAGCAATGTGCCGCCGAAATAGCGGATCACCATAACAGCGCAGTCGGTCAGCCCCGCCTTCTGCAGCACATCGAGAGCCGGCAGGCCGGCCGTTCCCTGCGGTTCGCCGTCGTCGGAATAGCGGCGTACCTGCCCCTCCCGCAATATGTACGCCGGGACATGGTGACTGGCGTTCCAGTGTTCTTTTTTCAGCCGTGCGAAAAACGCCTGCGCCTCAGCTTCGGACGCCACAGGCGCGATCACCGCGATAAAACGGGACCGTTTCTCCACAAACTCCGCTTCCGCCTCGTGTAAAACCGTACGGTAGGCTTCCACCGGCCTCCCCCTTCCGCGCCCTTCTTCCCAAAAGATGAGAAGGGGGCAGCGCTGATGCGCTGCCCCGGCCAATCGTTATTACTGATTGTCTTCCTTCATACCAAACCGCTTCTTGAAACGGTCCACGCGGCCGCCGGTATCGACGAGCTTCTGTTTTCCGGTGAAGAACGGATGGCATTTCGAGCAGATTTCCACGCGGATATTGCTCTTGGTGGAAGAGGTCTCGATCACTTCGCCGCAGGCGCAGGTGATGGTCGTCTTCTCATACTTGGGATGAATATTCTCTTTCATTCGTGTCACCTCTTTCAGAAGCCCGGCCGCAGCGGCGGGCGGGGTTTATCGGGGCGGAACCCCGGAAATTGACATGGCGGAGAGTTAGGGATTTGAACCCTAGGTACGGGATTACCGTACACACGATTTCCAATCGTGCGCCTTCGACCACTCAGCCAACTCTCCATTGGTGCCTTTGTGCGTCCACGCCCAAAGGCGCTCAATTATTATAATGAATACCCGGCAAAAAATCAAGCCCTTTTCCGACTTTTTCAAAAATTTTTCTATCCAGGCCGCCAAACGGCTCAATCGTCATAATCCAGGCGGATCGGCTGGGTCATCCGAACGGCGGCGCGGGCCACCCGCAGAAGCGCCGCGAAGCCCCGTTTGGCATAGGTTTCGAGCGTCCGGGCGGTATCGCTTTCCGTCTCCCAGGAGGCGATATCCCGTTCGGAGGCATTCCAGGTGTCGCGGTTGAGGGCTTCCAGTTCCCTTACGAGTTCGCAGGCCGAACCGATCGGGATCTCCTCTTCCCCGGCCGGATCGGGGCCGTAAAGCACAACATCGGCATCAAAGGGCAGAAACATTTCGCAGTTGGCCGCCAAGGTGGGATAGCGGCAGGTCTTCCGTTTTTGCGCCGCAGCAAACACCGGAAGGGTCTCGATTGCTTTCAGCCAGTGGGACGGCAGCGGCTCCGGTTTTTTCTCCTGGTCCCGATAGAGCGCCCAAAGAAGCAGGCCGTACCAGCCTTCCCATCCGGGATCGGCGGTCACACAGGCCCCCTTCGGGTTTTCCTCCCAGAAAACCGGTATGCCGATTTCGTCCTCCGCCGCCTCGCAGGCCATATCCCGCCAGCCGCGCACCAGCGTTTCGATTTCTGAAAGCGGTTCGGTTTTGCCGGATGTCAGCGCGCCCGGCCAATCGTGCGCATAATACCGGGTCAAAGGGCCGCAGTAGAGGGTCATCCGCATATCAGACATCCTTTCCGTTTCCATTACAGCAGCGGAATTCCCGCAGCCTCGCATTCCGCCGTCATCCCATCCGGCCACAAAGAGGCCTGCACCTCGCCGATATGGGCCTTGCCGAGAAAATACATGCACAGCCGGGACTGGCCGATCCCTCCCCCGATGGTCAGCGGAAGCTGCCCGTCGAGAAGCGCCTTCTGAAACGGCAGGGCGGCCCGGTCTTCGCAGCCCGCCAGGGCGAGCTGGCGCCGGAGCGCGTCCTCGTCCACCCGAATCCCCATGGAGGAAACCTCAAACGCCCGCTCGAGCAGCGGATAATAAAAAATCAGATCGCCGTTGAGGGTCCAGTCGTCGTAATCGGGCGCCCGGCCGTCGTGCCGGCGGCCAGAGCGGAGCACTCCGCCGATTCCCGTAAGAAAAATCGCCCCATATGTCCGCGCAGCCTCTGTCTCCCGCTCGGACGGCGTGAGGTCGGGATAACGGTCCTCGAGCTCCTGCGTACTGATGAATGTCAGCGAATCGGGCAGCTGCCGCGGCAGGCCCGGAATGTTGTCCGCAGCGGCCGATTCCGTCTCTTTGAAGACTTCATATATGGTTTCCACGGTTTTCATCAGGAAAGCCGGGGTACGGTCTTCCCGGCGGATCACTTTTTCCCAGTCCCACTGATCGACATAGAGGGAATGCAGGTTATCCGTCACCTCGTCCCGCCTGATCGCGTTCATATCGGTATAAAGACCGGTTCCGGGCTGCATACCGTAGCGTCCCAGGGCGAACCGCTTCCACTTGGCCAGAGAATGGACGATTTCAGCCACCCGGCCACCTTCATAGAGCATATCGAACGATACCGGCCGTTCCGACCCGTTCAGATTGTCGTTAAGTCCAGACTCCGCCCGGACAAACAGCGGCGCGGACACCCGAGTCAGGGAGAGAGCGCGGGCCAGCCGGTTTTCAAACGTATCCTTTAGGAATTTGATCGCTTTTTCCGTATCCACGATATTCAGGGCCGGGCGGTATCCTGTCGGGATCTGCAGCTGATAACGGCACTCGTCCATGGTGAGTTCCTCCCCTTATGATGTAAGAAAAACGCCCGACAATTCGTCGGGCGTTCCTGAGTGTCGGCGCCT
>CABUNG010000070.1 GCA_902492895.1 uncultured Oscillospiraceae bacterium
CTCCCTGGCCACAGCCGGCCTCATCGGCGTCGTTTATTTTCTGGTGCGCATTCTCGGCAAATACGTCGGCTGCTTTACCGGAGCCCGCCTCTGCGGTTACGCCCCCTCCGTTCAGAAATATCTCGGTCTGGCCCTGATTCCGCAAGCCGGTGTCTCCATCGGCTTGGCGGCGCTCGGGCAGAGGATGCTTCCCGAATCGTACGGCGTTCTGCTTTCCACCATCATTCTCTCTTCCGGGCTGCTGTATGAGATTGTCGGCCCTGCCTGCGCCAAGGCGTCGCTGTTCCTCTCCCACACCATCAGCCGCGCTCCGGCCGCTGCCGCATCAGACCCGGAGAAAGATGGTGCGACGGAGAAAAACAAGGGCGGTAAGACAGACAAAAAGGCGGAATCCACTGTTAAAGAAGCCAAAAAAGCGGCTTTGGCAGCCAAATAGCTGCCGGACCACGGCAACAAAAAGAGGGCGGACCCGGCGGTCCGCCCTCTTTTTGTTATCTTATGATTCAGATGCGTTTGATATGCGCCGCTTTCGGTCTGCGGCGGCAGACCGCCACCACAGCCAGAGCGCTCACACCGAGAAGCAGAGCCAGGCAGAAGGGCCAGAAATCCCCCCGACCGGTCTCAGGCGTTTCAGGAGTGGAGACCTGCGAGGAGCCGCCGCTGACGGCCGTATCCTCATACACCAGCGCATAAGTGGAAAACCGGTCGGTTTCAAAAACCGCCACGCCGTCTTGAACCGCCGTGTCCAGCTTCTCCGCGACGCCATTGTGGACGCGGATGACATAGAACGTCCGGCCTTCGGCGAGCAGATCCGCCGGAATCGCAATCTGCACCTGAATCGGCTGTACGAGCTTGTTGAGCGTGCCGATCGTCTCACCGTCCGCTTTCAGGAGCACGGACAGATCGAGATACTGCGCGATTTCCGCCTTTTCACCCGCAGCGTCGGCCGTTTTTTCGGCGTCGGCCGGATTCACGGCTTCGGGAGCGAGCGTCTCGGTCTTGATTTCGACGGTGATCGGCTTATCTTGTTCCACCGCCGTCTTCACAGCCTCTTTGGTCTCGTCCGTAACGGCTCCGCCGACATCGGCATCACTCAGGATCTGATCCACCACTTGATTGACCGTTTCCCCGACCACATCGACGCCCTCTTCCGGGACGCCGACTTCCACTTTGTCAACCGGTTTTTCCGGATCCACGGTGGGAACAACAGGCTTGCCGACGACCACGACCGAACAGGTGTCGCTCTTGTCGCCGATCGCAGCCGTAATGTCCGCTTTTCCAGGGGCGACCGCCGTCAGGGTACCATCCGCTGCCACAGTGGCGACATCCGTATCACTGGAGGTATAGGTCACGGTTTTATCCGCGTCGGCTCCGGCTTCCACCGTTGTTTTCAGCTCTGCGGTCCCGCCTTCGACGAGGCTCACAGGCGCCTCATCGATGGTTACGGAGAAAACCCGGGGATCGGTGACCTGCCCTGTCGTTTCATTATAGACGCAGCCTTCGGCCATATAATTCTTGACAACCGGGTCCGGCGTATCGTCCGGCGACTTACCGATGCGGTAGGTGCCGCCCGTGACATACGGATTGCCCGTCTCCTGCGCACGATAGATGGCCGACTTACCGCCGTAGTAGGTTCCGCCGTAAACATAGGTGGTCGCGTCGGCATTGATGCCGCCGTCGCCGCCTTTGTTGTCGTTGCCGATATAGATGGCGTATTTCGGGCTGGAGAACGTGCCGCCGTACACGAACCCGGTCACGACGTCCACTTCGCCCGCGATGTAAAGTGCGTAGAAGGAGCGGCTGTTGTCCCAGGCCGTCGAGAAGTTCCCGTCATAGACCTTGAGTACGCCGCTGGCCGAAGCGAGTGCTCCTTGGATGCCGGTGATGGTGGCGTCGTTGATCGTCATATTGGCCGTGTTGCGCACACAATACGCGAAACTCGGATTGGCATTCGAAGAGGTCGAATGGAATTCACCGCCGTTGATGACCATATCGCCATCATTATTGACCGCAAAATTATCAGCATTCACCACGATATTGTGGATCGTCATCGTACCGCCCTGTTCATTGTACACGGTCGTTCCGCCCGCGTTGCAGTGGGTTTCAAAGGTGCCGCCGTTGATCACCATGGTACCGAAATTGCCGATGGTGTTCCGATACGCGGTGACGAGTCCGGTCTTGCCTTCGCTCGAATCGTTGATGGTCATGGTGCCCATATTGTTCAGAATACGTCCGGTACCGGTCGGTTTCGAAACCGTGTGGCCGTTCAGATCCAGCGTGATGGTCACCTCGCTCGGCACGGTCAGAATCGCGTTTTCCGGGATCGTCAGATCGGCCGCCAGCTGATAGGACCCCGATTCGATGGTCTGCAGCTGATCGAGCCCCGTGATCTGGATCGGCGTCTCCTCGGCCAGAACGCCCGGTATTGCCAGCAGGCTCATGAGCATGACGGCCGACAGCAGCATGCCGCCCCATTTTTTGATGGTTTTCATGTACATTCCAGTCCTTTCTTTTCGCTTTCAGAAACGCAGGAACCATCGGCCGTCTCAAATAAAAAAGATGTTCCGACACAACAGGTCAGAACATCCTCACCGGTTGCAACTGGCTGCCATGTCCGACGACGAAGGCCCTCTAGTTTTGCGTCTCTGCTTTTCAACAGATTTGCCAATATATACTGTTGGTTTCAGTATACACCCAATCGGCAAAAAAGCAAGTATATTCTATGAAACACACTATATGTGATCTCTTGTCACGCATGGATCAAGATGTGCCATCATTCCCCGGGCATTATATCGTCTCCATTGACATTTGCATCCACTGCACAGGTTATGGTATACTAAACCGGACAACCAAAAAAGAGGGCGAATGTTTCCATCCGCCCTCTTTTCGCCCTTCTTGCCGATCCGCGTGACGCGGTTTCCGAGGGCGCGTATATCGCTTTATTTCGTCTCTCGACCAATGGCCACGACCGGATCCACATATTGTCCTTCTGTCAGAATTTCGAGATGCAGATGAGGCTCATCCAGGATTTCCACGGGAATGTCCGCCAAGGTGCCGATTACATCCCCGACTTTGACTTTCTGTCCGATTGTCAGGTCTTTCGCTGTGACACCGCAGTAACGCGATACAATATTGAAGCCGTGATCGATCTCGATCATCGGACCCCACAGCGGATCGTTTTCCACTTTGAGGATGGTTCCGTCGGCGATCGCTTTGACGTCCGCACCCTTTTCGCCCTTGAAATCCGTCCCGTTATGCGCGCGCCAGTCCTTCATCGTATCCGAAAATACCTGCTGTCCATTGGAAAACGGTTTCAGAACTTCGTTTCCCATCGGCAGCATGAACAGATCAGCCGGTTTTGTATCCACAGGCTTCGTGGGCGGCGCCGTCGTCGGCTCCGTTGTCGGCGGTGTCGTGGGTTTATTGTACGGAATGTCGCTGACGGGATTATCCACCGGTTTTCCGGTCGTGGGAGAGGTCACCGAAGGCATGCTCATTTCGGACGAACTGTCCCCCTACTTTTTGGGCAGTGAATCGATAAATGTGGCT
>CABUNG010000071.1 GCA_902492895.1 uncultured Oscillospiraceae bacterium
GAAAACGTCGACCCCGAAGAAGCCGAACTCGGCCCTCCGGAAAGTCGCCCGTGTGCGCCTTTCCAACGGGATTGAAGTGACGTCCTATATCCCCGGCGAAGGTCACAACCTGCAGGAGCACAGCGTCGTTCTGATCCGCGGCGGCCGTGTCAAGGACCTGCCCGGCGTGCGGTATCACATCGTGCGCGGCACCCTGGATGCGCAGGGCGTGGCCAAGCGTATGCAGGCCAGGTCCAAGTACGGCGCGAAGCGTCCCAAGGCCGGAGCCAAGAAATAAGGCGTCCGTCCGCTTGATCCCGCGTGGGATCGCCAATCATCAGAGGTTTTAGATGCGTACGAAACGCGCTGCTGCGCGTTTCGCGGCAGTATTTGATATATGCCCGGATATTCCGGGGGTGTAGCGGATCTGTCCCGCATCGGCCAACGAGAGACTGTGCCTTTCGAGTACCTATGATATCATTCATGTGAAGGAGGGAAGTAAAGTGCCGAGAAGAGGTTCGATCGCAAAACGCGATGTTTTGCCTGATCCGCTTTACAATTCCAAACTCGTGACCCGACTCATCAACAACGTCATGGTAGACGGCAAGCGGGGTGTCTCCCAGAAGATCGTCTACGGCGCGTTCGACATCATCCGGGAAAAAACCGGAAAAGATCCGCTCGAGGTGTTCGAGCAGGCGATGGAGAACATCATGCCCCAGCTGGAAGTCAAAGCCCGCCGTGTCGGCGGCGCTACCTACCAGGTGCCGATTGAAGTGCGCCCGGAGCGCCGGCAGACCTTGGGCCTGCGCTGGCTGACGGCGTACTCCCGCACCCGTTCCGAACGCACCATGCGGGAACGGCTCGCCGCGGAAATTCTGGATGCCGTGAACGGCAACGGCGGCGCGGCGAAAAAGCGCGACGACACCCACAAGATGGCGGAAGCCAACCGCGCGTTCGCCCATTACAGATGGTAAGCCCATACCTGCCCTCCCCGGCATGAGGACCAACCGTTCTCACGGCGCTGTCGCCTGCGGTTCGGGTTCCGATTCCGCCAGAGGCGGCGTTTGCGGCCAAACGAGAGAAAGATTAGGAGGACACTTATGGCAAGACAAGTATCGCTGGAGCGCACCCGAAATATCGGCATCATGGCGCACATCGATGCGGGTAAAACCACCACAACGGAGCGGATCCTCTTTTACACGGGCATCAACCATCGCCTCGGCGAAACCCACGACGGTTCCGCCACGATGGACTGGATGGCGCAGGAGCAGGAGCGCGGCATCACGATTACGTCCGCCGCTACGACCTGTTTCTGGAAAGAGCACCGCATCAATATCATCGACACCCCCGGACACGTGGATTTCACCGTGGAAGTGCAGCGCTCCCTGCGGGTGCTGGACGGTTCCGTGACGGTTTTCTGCGCAAAGGGCGGCGTGGAGCCCCAGTCGGAGACCGTCTGGCGGCAGGCCGATGAATACAAGGTGCCCCGCATGGCGTACGTCAACAAAATGGACATCATGGGCGCCGATTTCTATCGTGTCGTCCAGATGATGAAGGACCGGCTCAAGACCAACGCTGTTCCGATCCAGCTTCCCATCGGATCCGAGGATACCTTTAAGGGCATCATCGACCTGGTGGAAATGAAAGCGTATGTGTATTACGACGATGTGGGCAAAGATATCCGCTGCGAGGATATCCCGGCCGACATGCTCGAGCAGGCGCAGAAGTATCACGAGGAGATGGTGGAAGCCGTCGCCGAACAGGACGATGCCCTGCTGGAGAAATACTTTGCCGGTGAGGAGCTGACCATCGACGAGGTCAAATCCTGCATCCGGAAAGCCACCCTGGCGAACAAGATGGTGCCGGTCACGTGCGGTACCTCTTACCGCAACAAGGGCGTGCAGAAGCTTCTCGACGCCATCATCGACTATATGCCCGCGCCGATTGACGTGCCCTCCATCAAGGGTGTCAATCCCGAAACGGAAGAAGAAGTCGAGCGGCATTCGTCGGATACCGAGCCCTTCGCGGCCCTCGCGTTCAAGATCGCGACCGACCCCTTTGTGGGCAAGCTGTGCTTCTTCCGTGTCTATTCCGGCACGGTCAACGCCGGCACGACGGTCTACAACGCGAACAAGGACAACGACGAACGGATGGGCCGTATCCTGCAGATGCACGCGAATCACCGTCAGGATATCGAAACCGTGTATGCGGGCGATATCGCCGCAGCCGTGGGCCTCAAGAACACCACGACCGGTGACACCCTGTGCGATGAGAAGCATCCGGTCATCCTCGAATCCATGGAATTCCCGGATCCGGTTATCCGTGTGGCCATCGAGCCGAAAACCAAGGCTGGACAGGAGAAAATGGGCGTCGCCCTCTCCAAGCTCGCGGAAGAGGATCCCACCTTCAAGACCTACACCGATGAAGAGACGGGGCAGACCATCATCGCCGGAATGGGCGAGTTGCACCTCGAGATCATCGTGGACCGTCTGCTGCGGGAATTCAAGGTCGAAGCCAATGTGGGCGCTCCCCAAGTCGCCTACAAAGAGACGGTCCGCCGCCTCGCCGACGTCGATCACAAATACGCCCGTCAGTCCGGCGGACGCGGCCAGTACGGCCACGTCAAAATCAAGCTCGAGCCCAACGAACAGGGCAAGGGATACGAGTTCATCAATGCCATCGTGGGCGGCGTGATTCCCAAGGAGTATATCCCGGCGGTCGATGCCGGTATCCAGGGGGCCATGCAGTCGGGTGTCCTCGCAGGATATCCGGTTGTGGACGCCAAGGTGACGCTGTATGACGGCTCCTACCACGAGGTCGACTCCTCCGAAATGGCCTTTAAGATCGCCGGTTCCATGGCGTTCAA
>CABUNG010000072.1 GCA_902492895.1 uncultured Oscillospiraceae bacterium
GTAAGATCGAGTACCGTCTCGACAAGACCAACATCATCCACTGCCCGATCGGCAAAGTGTCCTTCGGCGTGGAGAAGCTGCAGGAAAACTTCGACACCCTGCTCGGCGCCATTGTCCGCGCCAAGCCCGCTGCCGCGAAAGGCCAGTATATCCGGTCCTGCGTCGTGGCGTCCACCATGGGCCCGGGCGTCAAGATCAATCCCGCGAAAGTGGGTTGACCGCATCCGTTTCGTCTGCAAGAAAACGCTTGACAGATGCAGCGGACTGCGTTATACTAAACAACGCTGTTCTTCCACAGACAGCAGGTGTGCTTCTTTTGAAGCACGTAAGTGCGAGTTCGCCGCCTGCCGAGGCAGAGCTTTAGCGGATTTCCGTTTTCGGGTTGCACCTGATACGGGGAACGATGAATGCATGCCCTCTCTGTGGACTCACGGAGAGGGCTTTCTTTTTGGGAGAAACGGCAGAAACCGAACGGAGGTGAAACCATTTGCCAAGTGAGAAGGTTTTGCAGGATAAGCAGGAATTTGTCGCGAAGCTGACGGAGAAACTGGGCGGCGCCGTGGCCGGTGTCGTGGTCAATTACCAGGGCATCACCGTTGCGGACGATACGGCCCTGCGCAAGAAGCTGCGGGAGGCCGGTGTGGATTACGCGGTCGTGAAAAACACGATGCTGCGCCGCGCGGCTGAAAACGCCGGCCTGACCGGTCTCGACAGCGTGCTCGAAGGCGCAACGGCCCTGGCCGTCAGCTCGGATCACGTTGCAGCGGCCAAAATCCTCAGTGAATACGCCGAGAAGAACAAGAACTTTGAAATCAAGGCGGGCTTTGTCGAGGGAAAGGCCATCAGCGCGAAGGAAGTCGAAGAACTGGCCAAGATGCCTCCGAAGGAGGTCCTCGTCGCCAAGGTTCTCGGCGGCCTGAATGCCCCGATCAGCGGCTTTGCCAATGTTCTCAACGCGAATCTGCGGGGTCTGGTTGTGGCGCTCAACGCCATTGCCGAAAAACAGAGCGCTTAACGGCGCCGCATCCAATCAATACTATTATTAAATGGAGGATTGCAAAATGTCTGATAAAGTGCTGAAACTCATCGAAGATGTCAAGGCTCTCACCGTGATGGAGCTGTCCGAACTGGTCAAGGCCCTTGAAGAGGAATTCGGCGTTTCCGCCGCCGCTCCGGTGGCTGTCGCTGCCGCGGCCGCTCCGGCTGCCGCCGCCGCTGCCGAAGAGAAGACCGAATTTGATGTCGTTCTGGCCGAGGTCGGCCCCAACAAGATCAACGTCATCAAGGTTGTCCGTGAGATCACCGGCCTGGGCCTGAAAGAAGCCAAGGATCTGGTTGACGGCGCTCCGAAGCCCGTTAAAGAAGGTGCCGGCAAAGACGACGCCGAAGAGATCAAGAAGAAGCTGGAAGAAGCCGGCGCGAAAGTCGAACTCAAATAAGGTTTCGCTTCTGTCTCCCCTCCCGTTCTGCGGGAGGGGATTTTTTATAGTTCGTATGACGGAAACTCAAACGGGAACCCTATAAAAAAGAAAAGCCGCCTGACGGTTGCGCAAATGGACGCGGCGCGCTATAATAGGCACGGCAAAATGTGCGGATGAATTCCGCATCCGGCCGGCGGTTCGGTGGGAAACCCTGCCGGAGACTCTGAAAGGATGGAAGAAAACGATGCTCAGTGGCGAGTGGAAACAACTGAAAAGCGGCACCGATATCCGAGGCGTGGCAATGGAGGGAGTCGAGGGCCAGCCGGTCCAGCTGACCGATGAGGTGGTCGGACGGATCGCGGCGGCGTTTGCAGCGTGGCTTTCGGAAAGGACGGAGATTTCCTGCAGGGATCTGACGGTTTCGGTCGGCCGGGACAGCCGCCTTTCAGGTCCTCGCATCCGGGATGCGGTGGTCGCGGCCTTGTCGAAAGCGGGCGTCCGGGTGTTGGACTGCGGCCTGGCGTCGACGCCCGCCATGTTCATGACGACGGTCGATCTCGGCTGTCACGCGGCTGTGCAGATCACGGCCAGCCATCATCCCTGGCATCGCAACGGTCTGAAATTTTTCCTGCCCTCCGGGGGCTTGGAAGGCAGCCAGATTGGGGAGATTCTCACCTTCGCACAGGAGGGACGCCGTCCCGCCGGATTCGGTGATGTTCCGTCCGGCCGGGTGGAGGAAAGCCCCTATATGGAGCAATACGCCGCGCGCCTCCGCCGTTTGATCGTGGAGGGTGTCGGGGCCGGTGAACAGCCGCTGCAGGGATTCCATATCGTGGTGGATGCGGGCAACGGCGCGGGAGGGTTTTATGCGAGCCGCGTGCTCGAGCTTCTTGGCGCGGATACCGCGGGCAGTCAGTTCCTGGACCCGGACGGACGCTTCCCTAACCACATCCCGAATCCGGAAAACGAAGAGGCCATGGCCTCGGTATGCGCGGCGGTCGTTCGCGCAGGGGCGGATCTGGGCGTGATTTTCGATACCGATGTGGACCGCGCGGGCTGTGTGGATGCGAATGGACGGGAAATCAACCGCAACCGGCTGGTGGCGCTAGCCGCGGCGATCGCTCTCGAAGACCATCCCGGTGGCACGATCGTGACCGATTCGATCACCTCCACGGGGCTGAAGACGTTTATCGAACAGGAACTGGGTGGCCGTCACTGGCGTTTTAAACGTGGCTATAAAAATGTTATCGACGAGGCGGTCCGCCTCGGCCGTGACGGTGTGAACGCGCCCCTCGCCATTGAGACGTCGGGTCAC
>CABUNG010000073.1 GCA_902492895.1 uncultured Oscillospiraceae bacterium
TCCGGGGAGCCCTATGTCTGCCATCCGCTCAAAGTGGCATGCATCCTGGTGGAATTGGGGATGGACAGCGAAACCATCGAGGCGGCGATCCTGCACGACGTGGTGGAGGATACCCCGGTGGAGCTTTCGGATGTGCGGAAGCTGTTCGGTGCCGAAGTGGCTGCCCTGGTGGACGGCGTGACCAAGATCGAGAAGATCCCGTTTTCCTCCAAAGAGGAGCAGCAGGCCGAGAATGTGCGCAAAATGCTGCTCGCCATGTCGCAGGATATCCGGGTCATCATCATCAAGCTGGCCGACCGGCTGCACAATATGCGCACAAGCGCGGGCTGGGAACCCCAGAAGAGACGGGACAAGGCCAAGGAGACGATGGACATCTATGCGCCTTTGGCGCATCGTCTCGGTATCCGGGCGGTCAAGGAGGAGCTGGAGGATATTTCGCTGCGCATCCTCGATCCGGTCGCGTATAAGGAGATCGAGGACGCCCTCGCTCTGCGGGAAGGGGAGCGCAACGCCTTTTTGATGAGCATTCAGGAGCGGATCCGGGAGCGTTTGGCGGATTTTGAGTTGAAGCCCTTTGTGTCGGGGCGGATCAAGAGCATCACCGGCATTTACCGCAAAATGTATATGCAGGGGCGCTCGTTCGACGAGATTTACGATGTGTACGCCGTGCGGGTGATCGTGGATACGGTCAACGACTGCTACAATGTCCTTGGGATCATTCACGATATGTTCCGGCCCATCCCAAACCGGTTCAAGGACTATATCTCGACCCCGAAGAGCAACATGTATCAGTCCCTGCACACCACGGTCATCAGCAAAGAGAAAATCCCCTTCGAGGTGCAGATCCGCACCTGGGAGATGCATTATACGGCGGAATACGGCATCGCCGCCCATTGGAAATACAAGCTCGGTATCCAGAAGAAAGACAAACTGGAAGAGCGGCTCTCCTGGGTGCGGCAGTTCATCGAAAACCAGAAAGACGTCGACGATGCCGAGGATATCGTCCGCTCCATCAAGACCGATCTGTCCTCTGACGACGTGTTCGTCTTCACCCCGAAAGGGGAGGTCATCACCCTTCCGGTCGGTGCGACGGTGATCGATTTTGCCTACGCGATCCACTCCGCCGTGGGCAACCGCATGGTGGGGGCCAAGGTGGACGGCCGGATCGTGCCGCTCGATTACGAGGTCAAGACCGGCGAGATCGTGGAAATCCTCACCACCTCGGTGCAGGGGCACGGTCCGAGCCGGGACTGGCTGAACATCGTCAAAACAGGCGAAGCCCGGAACAAAATCCGGGCCTGGTACAAGAAGGAACGCCGGGAGGAAAACATCGAGCAGGGTAGAGAAGAGCTGGAACGGGAGCTCTCCCGCAACGGCATCCGCCTGTCCGAAGACAAAATGGCCGAGTTCATCCAGAGCCAGGTCAAAAAGCAGCACTGTGCGACTCTCGAAGATTTCTATGCCGCGATCGGTTACGGCGGCGTGCTGCTGTCCCGCATCATGCCCCGGATGAAAGAGGATTATCTCAAGCTGGTCCAGTCGGAGAAAATCCTGCTGCCGGAGGATGTCATCACCGCGCCGCGCAAGCATCGGAACAACGGCGGCGTCGTCATCGACGATATGGACAACTGCCTCGTCAAGTTCGCCCGCTGCTGCAATCCGGTCCCCGGAGACGACATCGTCGGGTTCGTCACGCGGGGATTCGGCGTGTCGATTCATAAAAAGGACTGCGTCAATGTGCCGCGGGACATCGCGGCTGCGCCCGAACCGGAACGGTGGGTGCGGGTGTCCTGGGAGGAATCGGTCAAGGACGAATTCAAGGCGACGCTGCACGTGGAGGCTTTCGACCGGATGGAACTGCTCGCGGACATCACCACCCAGCTCGCATCCATGCACGTGATGATCCACGCCATCAACGCCAGGGAGCCTCAGGATGGCCATACCGTCATGACCCTCACAGTCGGTGTCAACAGCGTCGAGCACCTCAAAGAGGTCATCAACCGCCTCAGCCGGATCCAGGGCGTAAACAAAATCGAGCGCAGCGGCGTTTGACAGGGAAGGAATCGAGCGGATGAAAGCGGTTTTTCAGCGGGTGTTTTCCGCACGGGTGCAGGTGGACGGCGATACCGTAGGGGAAATCGGTCCGGGCGCCCTGGTTTTCCTCGGAGTGGAGCAGGGGGATACGCCGGAGCTCGCCGCTCTGATGGCGAAAAAAACGGCGGAGCTGCGCGTCTTCTGCGACGAGCAGGACAAAATGAACCGGTCGCTGCTCGATACGGGCGGCGCTGTTCTCGCGGTATCCAACTTCACGTTATGCGCGGACTGCCGGCATGGCCGCCGTCCGGATTTTTTCGCCGCCGCCCGGCCGGATACGGCGGAGCCTTTGTATCGGTTTTATATGGAGGAACTCAGCCGTCTGGGCGTTGCCCAGGTG
>CABUNG010000074.1 GCA_902492895.1 uncultured Oscillospiraceae bacterium
GCCACCACACCCGCCACCACATCAATCCATTCCACCAGCTTGCCGCCGAATAAGCGGCCGGCCCCGTTGATATGCTCCGGCATCAGGATCTGAATCTGTTCGGTCCGGGATTCCGCCACGCCTTTTTCCATATCGCTCTCTCCTGATTATTTCGGTGATCAACTCGCAAAACAGATAAAACAGCCTCCATAAGGATCTAAGGCTAGTTTTTAAGTGCCGATTTTGGGTGTTCAACTCCCAAAACGGCATTTTCCATGCAGCTGTGTCCCGGCTGACGGCCGGGAATTCATGCGCACAGGGCATGCTGCCCGTTTTCATCCCAGAGCCAATTCAATCGTCATTATAGTATGACCGGGATTCCAGCAAGCATACCGCGTGAACGGCGATACCGTCACCGCTGCCGGTAAATCCAAGCCCCTCTTCCGTTGTGGCTTTCACGCTGACCAAGGCGGTCTCCAGGCCGCAGGCCGCTGCCAGACGTTCCCGCATGTCCGGAATATAGGGAGCCAGTTTCGGCGCCTGTGCGAGAATGGTCGCATCCAGATTGGACACCGCGTAGCCTGCCTCCTGTATACGGACAGCCACTTCGGCAAGCAGGCGCAGGCTGTCCGCGCCTTCAAACCGCGGATCGGTATCGGGAAACAGTGCGCCGATGTCCCCCAGCGCCGCCGCTCCAAGCAGGGCGTCTGCAACCGCATGGGCCAGGACGTCCGCGTCGGAATGCCCGAGCAGGCCCTTTTCGTACGGGATCTCCACCCCGCCCAAGATCAATTTCCGCCCCGTTGTCAGCCGATGTACGTCGTATCCGTGTCCAATCCGCATATCTGTCATCCCTCCGTGCCGTAAAGGGGTTCCGCTTGTCGGCGGAGAAGGCTTTCCGCAACCGCCACATCCTCCGGCGTTGTGATCTTGATATTGCCGTAATCCGCTTCAATCAACCGGATCGGATAACCGGCCGCCTCTGCAAGCTGGCAGTCATCGGTGTATTCCCGTCCCTCCTGGATGGCGCGCCGTAGCGCCGCCAGATACAGACGGCGTTCAAATATCTGCGGGGTCTGTACGTTCCAAAGCAGACGCCGATCAGGTGTTCCGGTGATGAATCCCTCTTCATTCGACAGTTTGATTGTGTCCTTCATCCGCACCGCTGCGGCAGCTGCGCCGTCCCGATAGGCCGCAGCAGCCACGGCATCGATGATTTCAGGGCGGATCAGAGGTCTGGCTCCGTCGTGTACAGCAAAAAAAGCGGTCTCGTCATGGCAAGAGTAGATCCCGCGCGCAGCGGATTCCTGTCGGCTGTTCCCGCCTGGTACGATCTGGGTCAGCTTGCCGATGTTATAGCTTTTCACAATATCGTAATACTGCAGCATATGTTCATTTCGTGCCACCAGCACTATCTCGTCAATTGAGGCCGCCTGCTCAAATGCAGACAGCGTATAAGCGATCACGGGAACACCGCGCAGAGGGATAAACTGCTTTGGAACCCCCATCCGGGTGGAAGCCCCGGCCGCCACAATAACCGCCGCTGTTACCGGTCTGGCGGTCGGTTCTGCCGCCGTTTTATGGAATGCTTTAACGGATCCTTCCCTCACGCACCTGTCCCCCAATCCCAAAATCTTTTCAATAAGCCGCCCCAATCGATTGAGGCGGGGGTATTCAGAGTATGCCGATCTTCAAACAAAACCGCGCGAGTATACCCTTTATCAAAAAAGGCACGCTTTTTATTTGTCTCCATGTTCTCAGTAGGAATCCATGGCGCCTCAGAAGGAGCACTATATGACATAGGAACACGAAAGCAATTAAAATGCAGCAGGTATCTACTGCCTATTATATACAGTCTCCCGATAAAAAACAACCATACGCTCCGTTAATTAGTGTAAAGCGCATCGCCCTTACGCCGATATTAATAAAAAAACGCCGCCGGACAATTCCAGCGGCGCACACAAACATATAAATCAAGAACAAAAAAGGAATACGCTGAGAACTGAACAAAGAAGAAAGAAGAAGAGATGATCGAGGAGGGGAAGAACCCCCTCATATTAGGGTCAAGCCCTCGGTCTATTAGTACTGCCAAGCTAAAGATGTCGCCATCCTTACACATGCAGCCTATCTACCAGGTAGTCTTCCTGGGACCTTACCTGATTAAATCAGTGGGATATCTCATCTTGAGGCCGGCTTCACGCTTAGATGCTTTCAGCGTTTATCCGATCCGCACGTAGCTGCCCAGCCGTGCCACTGGCGTGACAACTGGTGCACCAGAGGTGCGTCCATCCCGGTCCTCTC
>CABUNG010000075.1 GCA_902492895.1 uncultured Oscillospiraceae bacterium
CCCCGTCCGACGAGCGCCTTGCTATCATACCACCCTATTTCTCCTTTGTCAAGCCATTTTTTCTTGAAAAATTGCAGGTTTTTTTGCCTTTTTCTCCTGGCATTTCTAGCATTGGATAAAAGTGAGAAAAACAACCAACAAAATCCCGATTTTTTTGCCGTTTTGGTGCCCGACTCGCCTATTTGTCCGCATAATGACGCGAATCCTGGAACACACTAGATTCAAACTGTAGAATGAACGAGGTGTCCCCATGAAACCGATTATCCTGAGCGGCCGGCGGAACGATCCCCGCCGTGCGCTGCAGATTCTTGCCATCATCCTTCTGAACGTTTTGATCATCGCCATGCTTCCCGGAACCCGCGACGGCGCCTATCCCACGCTGTCCAAGGTGGGGTCTCAAGGTGAGGAAGTCCGCCAAATTCAGACGAAGCTGAAAAACTGGGGATATTTCAACGATAAAGTCGACGGCATTTATGGCCCCAAAACCCGGGCGGCCGTGGTTTGGTTCCAACAAAAAAACGGGCTGACGGCCGACGGCATCGCAGGTCCGGCCACCCTCAAAGCTATGGGGATTTTCTCCTCCTCTGGATCCGGCGGCACAAGCGGCGGAGGCAGTTCGGGAGGACACAGCACCAGCGATTACAATCTGCTGGCCCGGCTGATCTCAGCCGAGGCTCGGGGCGAGCCCTATTCCGGGCAGGTGGCGGTGGGAGCCGTAGTGCTGAACCGGATGCGCCACCCCTCTTTTCCTGACACCCTATCCGGGGTGATCTATCAAAAGGGCGCGTTTTCCTGTCTCTATGACGGACAGTTTAACCAGCCGGTTGCGGAGAGCGCTTACCGAGCGGCGCAGGATGCCCTCAACGGCTGGGATCCATCGGGCGGCGCGATCTATTATTACAATCCCAAGACCGCGACCAACCAGTGGATCCGCTCCCGTCCCGTCATCACCACCATCGGCCGGCACGTGTTCTGCAGCTGATTCTTTATTTTCTCTGACAGAGAGGTTCACCCGCCCGCCTTTACCGATATGCTATGATTTATCTCTATACAAAATTAAAAACCGCGCATCAATAAACCCCGGCTTCTCCGCCAGAGAAGCCGGGGTTTGCCATTAATTCTTGCCTTTTTCTTACCCGTTTTCAATCAGAATCGCACAGCCGAGCGGCGGCAGACGGAGAAGGTCCCCCTCCACTTGCCCGTCTCCGAGATTGACCGTGCGGTTCGCCCAGATTTCCGGCAGGGAAAATGCCGCCTCCGCGTCGCCGCGGTTGACCGCGCATAAAAGCGCTGAACCGCCGTCCCGCCGCTCGAAGCACAGAGCGTTCCCGGTTTGCGCGAGAGGTATGAACGCCCCCTCCTTCAGCGCTTCGGCCACCTTACGCAAACGGCCAAGCTGACGGTACCAGGCGAGCAGTTCCGGATCTTCTTGGCCCCAGGGATAACAACCCCGGTTGAACGGATCGCGGTATCCCTCCATCCCCGCCTCGTCCCCGTAATATATGCACGGTACGCCGGGCAGGCAGTACTGCAGGGCACTCGCCAGACGCATGAGCCGCAGCCCCCGCGCGCGCTGTTCAGGCGTAAGCCTCTGCGCCGCCTGCCAGTCCCGTCCCCGTCCCCCTGCGGGCTCTCCGATAAGGCTGGTCAGCGCCCGCTCGGTATCGTGGGTCCCGATGTGGTTCATCAGCAGACGCACCACCTGCGGCGGATAGTGCTCTAAAATATCCAGCACCGTACCAAAAAAAGCCGCCGCCTCTCCGCCCCGGAGAAACCCCAGGATGGCATCCCGGAAGGGATAATTCATCACGCTGTCGAGCTGCCGGCCGAGCAGATACCGGCGCCGCTGTCCATAGGCCTCTTTACAGCTTGCGTCCTCCCACACCTCACCGAGCACGAGCGCATCGGGCTTCGCGGTCCGGGCCGCGCTTCGCAGCGCGTCGAGAAATCCGTCGGGCAGCTCGTCGGCCACGTCCAACCGCCAGCCGGACGCTCCGGCGGCGAGCCAGGACGCCACCACCCCGGCCGGGCCGTTAATAAACTCCATAAAGGACGGATCGAGCTCCTGCACCTCCGGCAGGGTGACGAATCCCCACCAGCCGTCGTATTCTTCCGGCCAGCGGCGGAACCGGTACCAGCTGTAATAAGGGGAATCGGGACTCTGACAAGCGCCCAGACTGGGATACCGGCCTTCCCGGTTGAAATACACACTGTCTGCGCCCGTATGGCTGAACACCCCGTCGAGCAAATCCGGATCCCCAGCCGC
>CABUNG010000076.1 GCA_902492895.1 uncultured Oscillospiraceae bacterium
CAGGCGAAAAATCCCTCGCTGTTGGTCATATTCCCGGTTTTCAGATAGACCCTAAGGAAAAGATTTGGGAAAACTCCGCGATTCCGGATTGCTTTTTTCGCCGCGGCGTGCTACCATACTCATACGGAAAATATTCAGCCCGAAAAGGAGAAAGACCATGTTTTACAAAAACGCGCGAATTTTTACTCCCGATTTCCGGTTCCGTACCGGTGCCTTTGAGGTGCGGAACGGCCTGTTCGGCGAAATTCTCCCCGAAAACGTCCCCGCTGACGCCGTTGACTTAAACGGTGCCACCGTCATCCCCGGCCTGATCGACGTCCACAGCCACGGCAACTCCGGCGCGGACTTCTCCGACGGCGATTACGAGGGACTCAAGCGGATGGCCGCTTTCTATGCCAAGTGCGGCGTGACCTCCTTCGCCCCCGCCTCCATGACCCTGCCCTATGACGTGCTGGAAAAAGCCTTCGCCACCGCGAAGCAGCTCCACGCCGAAGCCCCCGAGGGACTGTCCCGTCTCATGGGCATTCAGATGGAGGGGCCCTACTTCTCCTACAAGAAGCGCGGCGCACAGAACCCCGACTACCTGAAGGACCCGGATTTTGAGGGCTTCAAGAAGCTGTACGAGGGCTGCGGCGGTCTTGTCCGCATCGTGGATGTCGCGCCCGAACTGCCCGGCGCGGCGGAATTTGTCGCCAAGGCCAAGGAACTGTGTACCGTCTCCATCGCCCACACCGATTCCGACTATGACCACGCCAGAGCCGCCATCGACGCCGGTGTCACCCACCTGACCCACCTGTACAACGCCATGCCCCCCATCCACCACCGCAACCCCGGCGTCATTCCCGCCGCGGTGGAGACCCCGGGCGTTCAGGCTGAGATCATCTGCGACGGTTACCATATCCACCCCGCTTCCGTCCGTCTCGCCTTCACCATGTTCCGTGACCGGATGGTGCTGATCTCCGACTCCGGCCGCTGCGCCGGTGAGCCGGAGGGAACCAGGTTCCAGCTGGGCGGTCAGGACGCGTGGCTTCGCGGCGGCGTGGCCAAGCTGGCCGACGGCACCATTGCCTGCTCTGCTACCAACCTGTGGACCTGCCTGCAAAACGTCCTAAAGTGGAACGTCCCCGAGGAAGAGGCCATCCGCGCGGCGACCTTCAACCCCGCCAAGGCCATCGGCGCGGCGGACAAGGTCGGCACCATCGAGACCGGCAAGCTGGCGGACTTCGTTGTCACCAACGCGGATTACACCCAGAAGCGGGTGTTCATCGGCGGAAAAGAAATCTGATTCTGTGCGCACACTTTTGGAAGGCTCCCCTAAATGGGGGAGCCTTCCCAGCCCTGTCTGATACTGAACTCCAATTAGGGTCTATCTGAAATCCGGAAATATGACCAACAGCGAGGGATTTTTCGCCTGATGAAGCCATTTTTCCGCAGGAATACTTTGTGTATTGCAAGGAAAAATGGCGTACAGCAGGCGGAAAAGACCCGCTGTTTGGGCATGTTGACGGTTTTCAGATAG